>CALOEA010000046.1:0-5456 GCA_942492185.1 uncultured Alphaproteobacteria bacterium | reverse complement strand
CAGCGAGCTGCCGCGCAGGTTGGGCACCCAGTGATTGAGGAAGTAGTTGGTCAGGGTCTCCAGGGCGTGGGTGCCGCAGGCGACGATGGTGTCGCAGAGCTCGGCGTCCTCATAGCAGTTGTTCAACTCGCCGACGCCCCTGTCGCGGGTCGAGTGGATCTCGCTGTTGTAGGCCGGGCGGTTGTGGATGCGGATGTTCTTGATCTTCATGGCGGTGAAGTAGAGCTTCCCGGTGCCCCAGGTGTTCTCGTAGCCGCCGCCGGCGCCGCCGTGATCGAAGGCGGAGACGAAGACCCCGTCCTCGCCCTGCTCGTCGATCACCCGCTTGGTGACCGCGGCGACCAGTGAGAGCGCGTCGTCCCACGAGGTCGGCACCAGCGAGCCGTAGCGCCAGACCAGCGGCGTCGTGAGGCGCTGCAGCTGGGTGGAGGTGGCCTCGGAGAAGGAGAGCTCTGCCAGGCGCGCGCCGCGCACCGACCCGAGGCCGCCGTTCACCACGCAGGCGGTGTCGGGCTTGATGACGAGCTGCACGTCGCGGCCGTTCTGCTTGACGATGTTGTACATCGAGGGTGCGTACCAGGCGGCGGTGTCGGCAGGCTGCTGCTGCGCCAGGTCGACGCCGAACTTGTTGGCGGTGGCCGCGGTGCCGCCCTGCTTGTTGGCGTCCCAGCTGTAGGCCTTGTAGCCGCAGCCGACGATGCAGAAGTGGCAGACGACGTTGTGTTCCTGGGCGTCGGCCGGGATGATCGGCAGGCGATCGACGAAACGCTTGAAGGTCATGTCACGCCCTCCGGTCAGAGAATGTTGCTGAGGCGGCCGTAGAGCAGCTCGTCGAGCCCCTCGGCGTAGATGTCCCCCTGCGCATCGACGCGCAGCCGGTACTGCGGCAGGTTCTGCGTGGCTTGCCCCCAGATCTGCTGGCCGCCTTTCTCGCAGTCGAACCGCGAGTAGTGGCCCGGGCAGTTCAGGCTGCGATCCTCGGCGACATAGGCCAGCGGAAAGCCCTTGTGCGGGCAGACGACGGAGAAGCCGACGAGATCGCCATCGGGGCCGACGCCGCCCTCGACGCCGCTCCCCAGCTTCAGCAGCACGCCGGGAGCCTCCTCGTCCGGATAGGCGACGTAGAGCGGCTCGTCGAGCGTCAGCTCGGCGATGTTCGCCAGCTTGATCGAGGGGTATTCCAGCCGGGCGGTGGCCGGCGTGGCGGCCCGCGCGCCATGGGGCGAGACACCGACGGCCGCCGCGCCGGCCGCAGCCGCCGCGCCACCACGCAGGAATTGACGCCGGCCGACGCCGACGAGCAGGTCGCATTTTCTGGACATCGTTCCCTCCCAGGGCTTGGCACTTCTCGTTGCCCTGCAGAGAAGCAAGAAGCATGCCAGCGCTCAGGGGTGTGCGCGGGAGGCCGTGCGGCCGGCCCGTGCTTCGGCCGACGCCGCGACGGCAGTGCGCCGCCTGTTCGGGAATCCGGACAGGGGCGTGGCCGCCTCTCCGGAAAAGCGAACGTCAGTCCTCCTGGAGGCCGAGGCGGCGCATCTTCTCCCAGAGCGTGGTGCGCGAGACCTCGAGCAGCTCCGCCGCGCGGCCCGGGTGCCCCTCCGTCAGCGACAGGGCGCGGCGGATCTGGCGGCGTTCGGCCGCCGCCCTGACCTCGGCCAGGGTGCCGAGACGTTGCGGGCCCTCGTCGCCGGCAAGTTCGGGAAAGAGATCGGCAGCGGCGATGACCGGTCCCCTGGCCAGGGCGACGGCCCGCTCGATGCGGTTGGAGAGCTCGCGCACGTTGCCCGGCCAGTCGTGGGCCAGGAGAGCGTCCTCGGCACCCGGCGAGAGATGCAGCGGTGGCCGTCCGAGACTGTCGCGGAAAAGCGCGAGCAGGGTCGCGGCGAGGGCGGGCAGGTCCTCATGGCGTTCGCGCAGAGGCGGAACATCAACGGCTATTACATTGATACGATAGAATAAATCCTGCCGGAAGGTGCCGTTCGCCATGAGGGTCGAGAGATCGGCATTGGTGGCGGCGACCAGGCGCGCGCGAAACAGCAGGGCCTTCTCGCCGCCGACCCGCAGGAAGCTGCGATCCTGCAGCAGTCGCAGCAGCTTCGCCTGCAGGTCGAGCGGCAGCTCGCCGATCTCGTCGAGAAAGAGCGTGCCGTCGCCGGCGCGCTCCAGGTAGCCCTCATGGCGCTGGTGGGCACCGGTGAAGGCGCCGCGCTCGTGGCCGAAGAGCTCGCTCTCCAGCAGGTCCCGCGGGATGGCGGCGCAGTTGACCGCCATGAAGGGGCCGCGCGCGGCACGGTGCAGGCCGTGCAGGAAGCGGGCGGCGACCTCCTTGCCGACCCCGGTCTCGCCGGTGATCAGCACTGTGGAGTCGATGTCGGCCGCGCGGCGCAGCAGCCGCTCGATCCGCCGCATGGCGGGCGCGCTGCCGAGGCTGGCGCCGCCCTCGCGGCGCTGGCCTTCGAGCAGGCGAAGCAGGCGCGAGAGGAAGTCGTCGATGGCAAAGGGCTTGGTGAGGTAGTCGTCCGCCCCCTGGCGCATCAGCCGCACCGCCTGCTCGATCTCGCCGAAGGCGGTGATGAAGAGGGTCGGCGGCGCGCGGTGGGCCCGGGCGAGCGCCTGGAAGACCTCTTCGCCGGTCATGTCGGGCAGGCGGATGTCGCACACCAGGACGTCGGGCCGGACGCGCTCCAAGGCCTGCAGCGCCTCCGCGCCGCTGCGCCACCAGGCGACGCGATAGCCCTCCAGCTCCAGGCGCTGCTGCAGCGACTGCCCCATCACCGGGTCGTCCTCGATCAGGCCGAGCCGTGCCGGCGGCGCGGCGGCGGAGGGCTGGAGCTCAGGCGACATGGTCGAGATCCGCGACTGCGGCGCGCAGCGGTATGGTCATGGTGATCACGCTTCCCCCCTGGATGGCACTGTCGACGGCAATGCTGCCGTCCAGTTCGCGCAGCAACCGGCCGACCATCCACAGGCCCAGCCCGCTGCCGCGCGGCGGCGCCCCGGGCAAGCGGCTGCTGTCGACGAGCAGCTCGGCCTGCGGTGCCGGCAGGCCCGGCCCCTGGTCGCTGACGGCGATTTCCAGCCGCTCGCCGCGCTGCGCCGCCGACAGTCCGACCGTGGCGCCGACCGGGCTCGCCGCGCAGGCGTTCAGCAGCAGGTTGAGCGTCGCCTGCCGGACCGCGCCGCCGTCCACCGCGGCCAGGGCCGGCAGGCGGTTGTCGAAATCCAGGCGGAGGCGGCGACGGGCCACTTCGTGCTGCACCAGGTAGCGCAGGTCCTCGAGGTCGCCGTGGGTCAGTTGCGCGGCGGTGCGGTCGCTCTTGTAGGTGGCCAGCGTCGAGCGAACGACTTCCCGGATGCCCGCCAGCCCACGCTCGAGCAGTGCCAGCGATGTCTGGCGAACCTCCGGCTTGTGGCCGTGCTTGGCCAGCGTGTCGACCAGTGTGCGCATGCCGCCCAGCGGATTGTTGATTTCATGCGCCAGGCCCGATGCCAGGCGGCCGAGCGACGCCAGCCGCTCCTCGTCGGCCAGGCGCTGGGCCAGCTGCTCGCGCTCGCCGACCGCGCGCGCCATAGTCGTTGTAGCGTCGAAACACCCGCGCGAAGCTGCTCCGTTCGGTGCCGATGGCGCTTTCCGGGATCTCCACCAGGACACCCTGCCGCCCTCGGCTCAGCCGTTCCGACAGCAGGCCGATCGGCCGCATGGTGCGGCGGACGAGGAAGTAGCCCCCGGTCGCCAGCAGCAGCGTGATGGCGACGTTGGTGCCGACCAGGGCCCAGAGCACCTCGTCGCGTTCGGCCATCAGGGCGGCGATGTCGATCTCGGCGAAGATCGTGCCGATGAGGCGCCCCTGGTCCAGCAGGCGCCGGCTGGCGAAGGCGCGCGCGCGGGCGAGATCGAGCTGCAGCGCATCCCCTGGCCCGAAGTGCCCTCGCCACTCCTGCGGCAGGGCGTCGTCGGTCGGAAAGCGGCGCGGATCGCTGGCCGCCAGGACCCGGCCGTCGAGATCGACCACGACCGTCTCCAGAGAGTTGACCTGCGCATAGCGCTGGCTCGCCCGATCGAGGACGTCGAAGACCTCCCAGACATCGGCGCGCAGGACCGACGGCAGCAACGCGGCGGAGAGGCCGTCCAGATAGGTATTGGAGAGCCCGGTGAGATTCTGCGTCTGGCTCTGCTCCAGGCGGCGCAGCACCTGGTGCGAGATCAGCGTGCCGATCGTCACCATCAGGAGCGCGACGATCAGCGGGACCGTTACGGTCACCGGCCAGTTGCGTGGGTCGGCGTGGCGTGGCACCGGCGTCATCCCAGCTTCTGGACCAAAGCGACCTTGGCGGCGATCGTGTCGAACAGCGAGGGCTCGCTGGAGGTGAAGCCGTCGAGCCGCAGGAGATCGAGGACCAGCTTGCCCTGTGCGTCCTCATGCATCTCCAGCAGGGCGGCGCGCAGCGCGGCGACGTCCTCGCTGGCCGCCAAGGCCTGCGAGGTGGCGACCGGAGGGAAGCCCAGCGGTTCGGAGCGGCGCAGGACGGCCGTGGCGTCGGTCAGCGCCGGCTCGAGATCCGCCATCACTTCCCAGACATAGCCATCGACGCTGCCGCTGTCCGCCAGCCCGGCGCCGACCGCGCGCACCACGTTGCGGTGTCCGTAAGTGAAGAAATGCTTGTCGAAGAAGCGGGCAGGGGTCGTGCCGCGCTCCGCCAGCAGGGCGCGCGTCACCAGGTAGCCGGAGTTGCTGTCGGGGTCGGAGAAGGCGTGAATGTCGCCCTGCAGATCATCGATGTCCCGGGCGCCACGGCCAGCCGCCACGATGAGGTAGGACTCGTAGAGCGGCTGCCCGTGCCACAGCGGCACGGCGACCAGGCTCAGGCGGTCGCGGTACTGCACGAAGGGATAGCCGCAGATCCAGGCCGCCTCGAGCTGGCCGGAGAGCAGCAGCGCGGTGATCTCCTGATAGGTCCGGCGCTGGATCAACTGCACCGGGCGTTCCAGGCGGCGGGAGAGATAGCCTTCGAGCTGGGACAGCAGCTCGAGGTCGGAGGTGAGGAACACCGGGGTCAGGCCGAAACGCAGGGGCGCCGCGCCCCGGGCCAGGGCCGGAAGGGCGATGCAACCGGCTGCCGCGGCCAACAGTCGACGGCGGCTCATCGGCCGGGACGTGCCCGGCCGCCGCCCCCAATCCTTGCGCACTGGCGCTCTCCCGACATCGCAGATGTCCGTCGGCAGATCTGCCGCCTGCCTTGTCGCGGCAGTCTAGCGCGCTTTTGCAGCGGTTCAATGACTGGCCGCGGCGGGCCGGCCGGGACCGGCGGCGCGGCGGCTCAGCCGCCGGTGACGCTCATGTGGCGACCGACGGCCGGCGTCTGGTGGCGGCGGTCGATGATGAAGTCGTGGCCCTTGGGCTTGCGCGTGATCGCCGCGCGGATCGCCTGGTCGAGTACCGCGTCGTCGTCGGAGG
>CALOEA010000045.1:0-8095 GCA_942492185.1 uncultured Alphaproteobacteria bacterium | reverse complement strand
AGGGTGTGCGCAGGACCGTCACCAGGTCGAAGGGCTCGCGCCGCACCGCCGGCGCCTCCAGCGCCCAGGGGGTCTCCCGCGCCGAGGAGACGATGCCGGCCCCGTAGATCTTCGGGCCGTCGGCCTTGCGGATCAGGCCGAACTCGACGGTAAACCAGAAGAGGCGCTGCAGCCGCCAGAGGTGTTCCTCCGGCAGGGCCAGCGCCACCTCGCCATAGCGCTGCAGGAAGTCGGCGTAGTCGGGGATGGTCAGCAGCGGGCAGTGGCCGAAGAGCTCGTGGAAAACATCCGGCTCTTCCAGGTAGTCGAAATCCTCGCGCCGTCGAATGAAGGTCGCGGCGGGAAAGCGGCGGTCCGCCAGCAGGCGGAAGAAGCGCTTCGGCGAGATCAAGGCCGGTACCGCGGCCACGCCGAAGCCGCTGATCGCGCCCAGCCGCCGGTCGACCTCGGCCAGTTGCGGCACGCGATCGGCAGGCAGTCCGAGCTGTGCCACGCCCTCCAGGAAGGCCGGCACCACCCGGCCCGGCAGCAATGCCATCTGCCGGGCGAAGAGATCGCGCCAGACGGCGTCCTCCTCGCCGGTGTAGGCGATGCGGCCGTCCCCGCCAGGGCTCTTGGACTGGTAGCCGCTCTGCTTGGCCATTGCCGAGGTCTCCTTTGGAGATAGAGATAGTCCCGAGCCTCCCGAATTTCCTTTCTCATTTCGGCTCCGAACCCGCGTCTTCACATAGTTTATGCTATTTGCTAGTATTCTAAGCATGATTCCATCTCTGGACGAGATCGACCGCAAGCTGCTGCGCCTGTTGCAGCAGGATGCCTCGCTCTCCAGCGCCGAGCTGGCGGAGCGCGTGGGGCTGTCGCAGGCGCCCTGCTGGCGGCGGGTGAAGCGCCTGAAGGACGAGGGCGTGATCGAGGCGATCGTCGCACTGGCCGATCCGCGCCGGCTCGGCCTCGGCGTCACGGTGATGGCGACCGTGACGCTGGAGCACCACAGCGAGGAGGCGACGGAGAGTTTCGAACGCGCCGTGCTGGCCGCTCCGGAGGTGCTGGACTGCGCCCGCGTCACCGGCGACCGCGACTACCTGCTGCGCGTGGTCGTGACCGACATCGAGGACTACGACCGCTTCCTCTCCGAGCGGCTGCTGCACCTGCGCCTCGTGCGGTCGGTCAACTCCCGCTTCGTGCTGAAGCAGCTCAAGCGCTCGACCGCCCTGCCGGTCTGAGACTCAGCCCTCGCCGCGCTCCGCCCTGGCCTCGGCCAGCGCGAAATCGCGGAAGGCGGCGACCTTGGGGCGCTGCAGCGCCTCCGGCAGGTAGACGAGGTAGTAGCCGTAGCCCTCGCCGATGGTCAGCGGGAAGGGTGTCGCCAGGCGGCCGGCGGCAACGTCGCGCTGCACCAGGGAGCGGGTGGCCAGCGCCACCCCCTGCCCGTCGAGCGCCGCCTGCAGCAGCGAGTTCGGGTCGTCGAACACCGGGCCGCGCGCGGCCGGCGCCGGGTCGAGCCCGGCCACCAGCAGCCATTCCCGCCACTCCGCCCGATTGTCGTCATGCAGCAGCGTCGCGCGGGCGAGATCGGCCGGCTGGCGCAGCGCGCCCTTGCCGCTCAGCAGCGCCGGCGCGCAGACCGGCGTCAGGTCGGCCGTCGCCAGCAGCTCCGCCTTGGTGCCCGGCCAGTGCCCCTGCCCCCAGCGCAGCCCCAGATCGACGCCATCGCGTCGCAGGTCGAGCGTCGCGGTGGTGTGGCGCACCGAGAGGTCGATATCCGGCTGCGCGGCGGCGAAGCGGCCCAGGCGCGGCGCCAGCCAGCGCGCGCCGAACGACGGTGTGGTGGTGACGGTCAGCAGCCGCTCCCCCTCGCCCAGATCGGCGACGGCACGCGCCAGCCCCTCGAAGGCCGCGGTCGCCGCCGGCAGCAACCGACGCCCGGCCTCGGTCAGCGACAGCCGCCGCGTGGTGCGGTGGAAGAGCTTGACCTTCAACTGCTCCTCCAGCGTCCGCACCTGATGGCTGATCGCCGCCTGGGTGACGAAGAGCTCCGCCGCCGCCTTGGTGAAGGAAAGATGGCGGCCGGCCGCCTCGAAGGCGCGCAAGGCCGGAAGCGAGGGCAGTCTCAGTGACATCATTCATAAGTATCACTCATGAATAACCTGAGAAAGCCTCGTTTGTACGGCTCGCCGGAAAGCGCCATTTTCATTGGCAACGAAGGGCCCAGCCCGGCCCCGCAACGCGATGAAGGAGATGAGCCATGTTCCGCGATATCAGCGACGCCATGCTGGCCCGCGGCTATGCTTACGACCTGCTGTTCCGCAACATGCCGCCCTATGGCATGCCGCTGTTCGACAACCGCCCGGCCCGGCCGAAGAAACGCTACCTCCGCCGCGCCCTGGCCTGGAGCTTCGAGCGCAGCGGCAGCCTGCTCACCGCCGCCGCAGCGCGCCTCCGCCCCGGCAGCAAGACCCCGACGCTGCAGGGCTGCGGCTAAGCGGGCAGGCGAACGAGCGGGGCGCCTGCTCCGCTCTTCGCCGCGCGTGCGGCCGGCTCAGTCACCCTGCCAGTAGGCGTCGAAGCCGCCGCCGTCCCAATAGAGCAGCACGCTGGAGGCGCCTTCCTTGCCGATGGTGAGGGAGTCGCCCTCCGGCGCCGGCGGCGGGCCGACGCCCGCGCCCTGTCCGACCGGTCCGGGCGGCACCAGCCCCCACCAGTCGATGTGGTCGAAGTAGGCGGGGACCAGTTCCCCCAGCGTCCCCTGCAGCCCGACCAACTCCAGGAGGCTGTCGCCCAGGCAGAGCGCGATCGCGCGCTTGCCGTCGGCCAACCGCACCACCGGCACCGCGACGTCGGGCAGGCCATCGGCGTCGAAGTCGCCGGCCAGACTGGTCGGCTCCAGGTAGGGCGCCAGGGCCAGGTCGGAGGGCAGACCGCAGGCGGTCAGGCGGCGGTGCAAGGCCGGCGAGAAGCCGCCGGTCTCGCCGGCTTCCTGCGGCCGCGCATCCGGCCAGTCCAGGCAAAGCTCGAACAGCAGGTAGACCAGGCGAGCCTGCTGGCCGGGCTCCAGGTCCGCCAGGCCATAGTCGAGCATCTCCAGCGATCCGCGGCCCGGCGCCGCACCGTCCGCCGGCTCGATGGCAAAGACCCGCAGGCCCTGCGGCGCGTTCACGCTGCCGTCGTTCGGCCCGCTGTTGTCGGCGTTGCGGAAGTGCCAGCCATAGAGTTCGCGCGCATTGGGACCACGCAGCGGCGGCGTGCCGGCGGTCAGGTCGCGGCCCTCGCCATCGAAGAGGCGGAGGTCCCACCCCTTGTCGGCCGAGACCAGCGCAAAGGTCCAGCCGGATGCGAGACGGCGTTCGAAGCCGTGGCTGCCGGCCACCTCGGCGACGAAGCTGACGGCGGCGCGGTCCGGTTCGGCCGGGCAGGCGCCCTGCGCCGCCGCGGACTGCGGCAGCAGCGCGGCGGCCAGCAGCAGCGAGATCGAGAGCGCCCTGCCGCGCATCGATGGCTCCTTCGTTTCCGGCCGTCCTACCGCGATAGTAGGCCGGCCGCCCGGAGCGGCAAAGGGAGCGCCGTCAGCCGGCGGCGAAGCGCAGCGCCTGCGGGTCGGTCCGCCCGCGCGGCAGCGACCAGGCCGCAGCCGACAGCAGCGCCGCGGCACCGGCCAACAGCCACAGCAGCAGGTCGAGGTCGCCGTCGCTCTCGTAGATCAGCGAGACCAGCGGCACGGTGCCGGCGGCGGCGGCGAAGGTCAGCATGTAGACCAGCCCATAGGCGCGGGCCCTGAGCGCCGGCGAGGCGACGCGCTTGATCAGCGTGTCGCCGACCGGGATCTCGGCGAAGACCAGGGCGACCGCCGCCAAGGCCGCGAGCAGCGCCAGCAGTCCGCTGCTCACCGCCAGAAGCAGCAGGGCGAAGACCTGTGCCAGGGTGATGCCGCCGGCCAGGGCACGCAGCGGCAGGCGGTCGAGCAGCCGGCCGCTGACGATCTGGCTGAAGGCCGCGGCGGTGAAGATCGCGGTGGCCAGCAGGCCGACCTCCAAACCGCCATCGCCCAGAGCCACCAGGCGCCCCAGGTCGCCTTCGATCACCTTCGGCAGGGCGATGGTCAAGGCGTTGAACAGCAGGCCGCCGCAAAGCCCGGAGGCGAGGAAGAAGAGCAGGATCCTCAGCAGGCCGCCACGGTCGATCTGGCCGTTCGGCGCGGCCTCCTCGAGCGGCGCCGCGCGCCGCGCCCCGCTGCCGCGGTAGGCCACGGCCGTCGCCAGGGCCAGCAGCGCCGGCAGCGCGAAAGCCCAGCGCCACCCCAGGCCCTCGGCCATCGCCGCCGCGGCCAGCGGCGCGGCGGCAACGCCGAGATTGCCCCAGACGCCGTTGACCCCGATCGCGCGGCCAGTCTGCGCCGACTGCTCGACCAGCAGCGCGATACCGACGGGATGATAGATCGCCGCCGCCGCGCCGATCACCGCCAGGCCGGCTGTGAGCTGCCAGGTGTTCTGCGACAGCGCCGCCAGGCCGCTGCCCAGCGCCAGGCCGAGGAACAGCAGCAGCATCAGCCGCGGCTT
Source organism: uncultured Alphaproteobacteria bacterium (assembly GCA_942492185.1). Lineage (GTDB taxonomy): Bacteria > Pseudomonadota > Alphaproteobacteria > Kiloniellales > JACOMY01 > CALOEA01. The sequence continues at coordinate 3,542 of CALOEA010000045.1, read as the reverse complement.
GGGGAAGCGGTCGCCGGCCCAGGCGGCCGGCAGGGTAAAGCCGGCGAAGGCAACCCAGGCCGCGGTCGCCGGCAGCAGCAGGTCGCCATAGCTGCCGCCGCCCTGGCGTTCCAGCGTCAGCACGACGGTGGGATAGAGCAGCAGGAAGAAGTGGGTCTGGAAGTGACCGATGTTGAGCAGGAAGGTACGCATGGCCGCAGCCTGCACCTGCCGCCTCTGGCCGTCTTACGATAGACTGCCATTCGATGTTCGCTCCCGGCCAAAGCGCGGGCGGGCCGGTGAAGGGCCACGCCGACGACTATGCCGCCGGCTACGACACCGGCTGGCACCGCCATGCGCGTGCCCAGCTGGTGCTCAGCCTCGAGGGCACGCTGGCCTGCGAGACGATCGACGGCACCTGGATGGTGCCGCCGGATCGCGCCGTGTGGATCCCGCCCGGCCGGCGCCACCGCCTGAGCGCCCCGGCGGCCGTTTCGGTCCGCGCGCTCTATCTGCGCCCGGCGGTCTGGGCCGGCGGCGAGCGCTGCCGCGTGGTGCGGCTGGATCCCTTGCTGCGGGCCCTGGTGCTGCGCTTCTGCGCGCCGCCGCCGCGCAGCCGCACCGGCCGCGCCGCCGCCGAACGCCGCCTGCTGGTACTGCTGGACGAACTGGACGCAGCGCCGGAGGCCGCTGGGCCTGCTGCCGGGCCGCGACCGGCGGCTGCGGCGGGTTACCGACACGCTGGGCGCGGCGCCGGACGACGGTCGCAGCCTGGCCGCCTGGGCGCGCCAGTCGGGCGCCAGCGAGCGGACACTCGCCCGCCTCTTCCGCAGCGAGACCGGCCTCGCCTTCGCCGAGTGGCGCCGCCGCGCGCGGCTGTTTCGCGCCCTGACCCTGCTGGCCGCGGGCGAGAGCGTGACGAGCGTCGCGCTCGGCCTCGGCTATGCCGGCCCCAGCAGCTTCATCCAGGCCTTCCGCCGCGCCTTCGGCGAGACGCCGGGACGTGCCGGCCGCCGCGTCCCGCCCGGCTAGGCGGCCTCGTCGTTCGGCAATCCGAAGAAGCGATCGAGAAAGCCGTCGAACCAGCGGGCCGTGGTGTCGGCGTGCGCGACCTGCAGGCGCTCCTGCTCGGCGCGCTCCTGCGCCCCGGGTTCGCCCCAGGGCGCCCAGGCCGCCTCCTGCCAGCGACGGAAGCCGGTCGGCGTCACCTCGGGATGGAACTGCATGCCGTAGCTGCGCGCGTTCACCCGGAACGCCTGGTTCTCATAGGTGGCGCTGGCGGCGAGCCGGGTCGCGCCCGGCGGCAGATCGAAGCCATGGTAGTGCGCCTGCACGACGTGCAGCCCCGCGGGAATCTCCGCGGCACCCTCGGCCGTTGGCAGCAGTTCGTAATAGCCGAACTCCCGCAGGCCATCGGGATGCGGACCGACCGCGGCGCCCAGCGTATGGGCCAGGATCTGCGCGCCCATGCAGATCCCCAGGACCGGGATATCCCGCTCCATGCAGCGCTCGAGCCAGCGCGCCTCCTCGGCGATGAAGGGGAAGCGCCGCTGTTCGGTCACCGGCTGCCAGCCACCGTAGACCACCGTGCCGGCAATCTCGCCATCGGGCGCGCCCAGCCGCTCGCCGGCGAAGGGGTAGCGCCACTCGACGGCAAAGCCGCGGGCCGCCAGATGCATCGAGACACGATCGTCGGCCGGGTCGTTGGCGTGGCGGACCAGGACGATGCGGCGGGGCATGGCGAAACTCCTGCTTTGCGGGCGGTCAGGCGGCGATCCAGCCGTCGAGGAAGGACTTGAACCACTCGTACATCGGCTGGTCGTAGCGCGCCGCGTCGGCGATCTGCTTCTCGCGCGGCTGCGCGCCGGGCCGCGTTGTGGCGTCCGGCACCTCGTCGAGCCAGCGCTGGAAGGTCACGGGCCAGACCTCCGGGTGGAACTGGATGCCGTAGGCGGCCGTGCCATAGCGCATGGCCTGGTTGGGAAAGACCGGCCCGGTCGCCAGGTGCTGCGCGCCCTGCGGCAGCGCGAAGCCCTCCTGGTGCCAGTGGTAGACATTCATCGGCTGCGGCAGGAAGGCACCGCCGTCCGCTGTCGGCTCGACGCAGACGAAACCCAGTTCATAGCGCCGGTCCTCCAGGGGCTTCACCTCGGCGCCAAGGGCCTTGGCCATCATCTGCGAACCCAGGCAGATGCCGAGAAAGGGCTTGCTGCCGGACAGCCAGCGCTCGATGTAGTCGACCTCGCGGCGCAGGTAGGCGGTCTCCGAGCGGTCGATATCGGTGGAGAGCATCTCGGCCCCGCCGTAGACCACCAGGGCATCGAAGTCCGCCGTCTCGGGCAGCGCATCGCCCAGGGCCGGCGAGCACCACTGAATTCGATGGCCGCGCTCGGCCAGATAGCTGGAGCCGCGATCGTCGCGCTTGCTCACCGGATGGTCGATCAGCAGCACCCGCTTCATGCGCTCTCCTTCATCCACGCTCGCGATTCCGCGCCGCCAGGAATGCGGCCATGTGAAAGCTGGCCTGCGCCGTCTCGTAGGCCAGGTCCGGCGCCACCGGACAGGCCCGGCGCGCCAGGCACCCAGCCTGCCGGCAGTCGGCGCCGGCCGGAAGCCTCAAGTGTGCAGCGCAGCCTTGCAGGTCATAGCGCGGCAGGCCGTCGGCCAGCGGCGGGGCGAAGGCGCCGACCGGGCAGGCCGTGAGACAGGGCTTTCCCGCACAGCTCTCGCAGGGGCTGGCGTGCGTCGCCTGCGGCGGCAGCGCGAGCGGCGCGGCGAAGGCGAGCGCCCCGCGATAGGAGTGCCACAGCCCGTGCTCCGGATGGACCAGGAGGCCGAGCGGCGAGGGCGCCACCGGCTCGGCGCGGCGCGCCCAGCGCAGGAAGGGCTGGTAGGGCGGCCCGCCAAAGGGGAACAGCGGCCGCGCGCCGAAGCGCCCGGCCAGCGCCGTCACCACGCGCAGCGACCAGCGGTCGAGCGGCTCCGGTCCGCCGTCCGCCAGTTCGGGCGAGATCGAGAAGGCCGGCCAGAGCGAGCCGCCGACCCCGCCCAGCAGCAGCAGCGTGCGCGCCGGCCGGCCCGGCGTCACGTCCGGCACGGCATCGTCGGGACCGACGGCGAAGCCGCCGCGCGGCCGCAGGCCGGCTTCGGCCACGGCTGCGGCGAGTTCGTTCCAGGCGGGTGTCGATCGCTCCGGCATGCCCCTTGGGTGCCAGAGGCGCCGCCCGCTGTCGAGAGCGGCGCTGCCCTTCGCCACGCTCGCAGCGCTGCCTTGCGCCGGCGCCGCACTCATGTCACGAAAGCGACATCAGTTGTCCAGAGGTGACACCCATGCCGGCTGCCGCCGCCCCTCCCCGTCGCGATCTGCCCGAGCGCGTCGGTTTCCTGTTGCTGCCGCACTTCTCGACCGCTCCCTTCGCCTCGGCCCTCGAGCCGCTGCGTGCCGCCAACCGCATCACCGGCAAGAAGCTCTACGAATGGTACCTCGTCGGACCCGACCGCGAGCCCTGCGTTTCGGCCAGCGACGTGCGCATCCTGCCGGACCTCGCCATGGAAGAGGTCGA
>CALOEA010000044.1:0-5810 GCA_942492185.1 uncultured Alphaproteobacteria bacterium | reverse complement strand
TGCGCGCGGCAGTCTATCGGCCGGCCGGGAAAGGGGAAAGGACCCAGAGCGACGCCCGCGGCACCGCCAGCGACGCATCCCCCCGATGCGCCGCGCCGCGCCGCGTGCCGCCTGCGGCAGGCGGTCGCGCGCCTGCTGGCGTCTTGCAATTGCGACTTACTAGCAATATCTGATGCTGCGGGCACGCGGGCTAGCCGCGGCCGGGATCAACATGGGGAGGAAAGCGGGATGAAGTCTCTTTGGATGGGCGGCGTGGCGGCGGTGCTGGCACTGGCGGTCGGTGGCGGCGCGGCCCTGGCGGATGGCGAGGTGAACGTCTACTCCTCGCGCCACTACCAGTACGACGACCAGCTCTATGGCGCCTTCACCGCGGCCACCGGCATCGAGGTTAACCTGATCGAGGGCAAGGGCGACGAGCTGATGGAGCGGATGAAGGCGGAGGGGGCCAACAGCCCGGCCGACGTCTTCGTCACCGTCGACGCCGGCATGCTGTGGCGCGCCGAGGAGGCGGGCCTCTTCCAGCCGACCCATTCGGCCGTGCTCGACGAGCGCGTGCCGGGCAATCTCCACCACCCGGACGGCCTCTGGTTCGGCTTCTCCAAGCGGGCCCGCGTCTTCATCGTCGATCCGCAGGCGATCGATCCGGCGCTGGTGCAGCGCTACGAGGACCTGGCGAACGAGGCCCTGAAGGGGAAGGTCTGCATCCGCTCGTCCTCCAACATCTACAACCTCTCGCTCATGGGCTCGATCATCGAGGCCGACGGCGCCGAGGCGGCGGAAGACTGGGCGAAGGGCGTGGTGGCCAACTTCGCGCGCGAGCCTGAGGGCGGCGACACCGACCAGATCAAGGCGGTCGGTGCCGGCCAGTGTGCCGTGGCGGTGGCCAATACCTACTACTTCGTCCGCCTGCTGACCTCCGACGACGCCGACGACAAGGCGATGGCGGAACGGCTGCAGCTGGTGTTCCCCAACCAGGGGGATCGCGGCACGCACGTCAACGTCTCGGGCGCCGGCGTTGCCGCGCATGCGCCGAACCGCGAGAACGCCGTGGCCCTGCTGGAGTTCCTCGCCAGCGACCAGGCGCAGTCCTACTTCGCCAATGGCAACAACGAGTATCCGGTGGTGGAGGGCGTTGCCGCCAATGCCGCGGTCATCGGCCTGGGCAGCTTCCTGGAGGATCCGGTGAACGTCTCCGCCCTCGGCCGCAACCAGCCGGAGGCGCAGAAGATCATGGATCGCGCCGGCTGGAAGTAGCGACCTGACACCCTCCCGCCCGGCCCGCTGCCGGGCGGGAGGGGCTAGCTCTCGGTGCTCGCGCCGGGCCGCGCCCGGGCGATGGCGGCGGAGAGCAGGACCACCGGGACGATGCCGGCCAGCACGATGGCCAGCGCCGGGAAGGCAGCCTCGGCCAGGCGCTCGTCGGCGGCGAAGTTGTAGGCCTTCACCGCCAGGGTGTCGAAGTTGAAGGGCCGCAGCAGCAGGGTCGCCGGCAGCTCCTTCAGCACATCGACGAAGACCACCAGGAACGCGGTCAGCAGGCCGCCCCAGACCAGCGGCGCATGGACCTTCAGCAGCGTCGCCGCGCGGCCCCTGGCCGAGCGAGCGCGCGGCCTCGTCCAGCGAGGGGCGGACCTTGCCCAGGCTTGCCTCGACCGTGGCCAGCGAGACCGAGAGGAAGCGGACGAGATAGGCGAAGACCAGCGCCGCGATGCCGCCGGTCAGCAGCAGCCCGGTGCCGATGCCGAAGGTCGCCTGCATCCAGCCGTCGACGGCATTGTCGAAGTGCGCCAGCGGAATCAGCGTGCCGATGGCGATGACGGTGCCGGGCAGGGCATAGCCCATCCCGGCGACCCGCGTCGCCACGGTCAGGCCCGGCGAGCGGCGAAAGCGCAGGCCATAGGCCAGCAGCAGCGCCAGGGCCACGGCCAGCAGCGCGGTGATGCCGGCCAGGATCATGGAGTTGCCGCTCCAGCTCAGGAAGCGGCGGTCGATGGCGCCGCCGGCGCTTTCCATCCACAGCCGGAGGAGCAGCCCGGCCGGCAGCAGGAATCCCAGCAGCACCGGCAGCAGGCAGGCCAGGATGGCCAGCAGCGCCTTGCCGCCCCTCAGCTGGTAGCGCGGCAGGGCGCGGTACTTCGAGGAGGTGTGATGGAAGCGCAGCCGCTGCCGGCTCCAGCGTTCCAGCAGCAGCACCGCGAAGACCGCCGCGAGCAACAGCGAGGAGAGCTGCGCCGCCGCCGTGCGGTCGCCCATCGAGATCAGCGCCCGCACGATCCCGGTGGTGAAGGTCGGCAGGCCGAAGTAGGCGACCGTGCCGTAGTCGGCCAGGGTCTCCATCAGGGCGAGCGCGGTGCCGGCCACCACCGCCGGACGCGCCAGCGGCAGGGCGACGTGCCAGAAGGAGCCCCAGGGGCTGTAGCCCAGCGTGCGGCTGACCTCGAGGGCGCAGACCGACTGCTCGAGGAAGGCCGAGCGTGCCAGCAGGTAGACGTAGGGATAGAGCACGAAGGCGAGCAGGGCGATGGCGCCGCCCAGCGAGCGCACCTCGGGGAACCAGTAGTCGCCGACCTGCCAGCCGGACAGCGCGCGCAGCCAGGTCTGCAGCGGCCCGGCGACCTCCAGCCAATCGGTATAGGCGTAGGCCATGACGTAGCCCGGCACCGCCAGGGGCAGGATCAGCGCCCACACGAAGAGGCCGCGGCCGGGAAAGCGGCAGAGCGTGGTCAGCCAGGCCGTTCCGGTGCCGATCACCGGCACGATCAGGCCGACGCCCAGCGCCAGCCAGCAGCGAGTTGCACGAGGTAGTCCGGCAGCAGCGGTGGCTGGCCAGGTGCGCCCAGGTGCCTTGGTCGGGCAGCAGGAGATGGACCAGCACCGTGACGATCGGCAGCAGGAGGAGCGCCACCAGCAGCCAGGCCAGGGGCGTCAGCCAGCCGCCGGAGCGGCGGCCGCTGCGCGGCGCCGCCAGCACCTGCGGGGCGAAGGAGGAGGTCGAGGGTGTTTGGTTCATGGGCTTTGTTCGATCGCCACGCTAGCGGAGATGCGACACGTTCGCACCTGCCAAGATGGTCGCAGCGGGGGCTTCCGAGAAAGGCAAGATTTTTCAAGACCATGAATTTATCGGGCGGAACGCCGGGACTGCCTGCTTACGCGCTTGCCCAGCCTAAGGAAATTGCTTATATCGGCGCCGCACTCGCTGGCTTGATCTGGTTCAGGGGATTCGCGGATGACGACGACGCTGTCGCCGGATTACCGTCCGTCGGAAAAAGAGCGCTTCATGAACCCGCGTATGCGGGAGTATTTTCGTAACAAGCTCCTCGCCTGGAAGCGCGAGTTGCTCAACGAATCCAACGAAACGATCGTGCATCTTCAGGAATCCAGCGTCTCGGAGCCGGATCTGGCCGACCGCGCCTCGCTGGAAACCGATCGGGCGCTCGAGCTCAGGACCCGCGACCGCGAGCGCAAGCTGATCCAGAAGATCAACGAGGCGCTGCTGCGGATCGAGGACGGCACCTACGGCTTTTGCGAGGAGACCGGCGAGCCGATCTCCATCAAGCGCCTGGAGGCCCGCCCCATCGCCACCCTCTCGATCGAGGCGCAGGAGCGCCATGAGCGCATGGAGCGGACCCAGCGCGACGACTAGGGGCGCCGCGCCCTTGGCCGCGCCGATCATCCGTCCCTACGAGCCGCGCGACGCGGCCCAGCTCGGCGGCCTCGCCGCGGAGATGGCCGTGGCTCTCGCCGAGCCGCCGCCGCTCCTGGATGCCGACCTGCTGCAGCGAGTCACCGACCCAGGCACCCCCTGGGCGGACATCCTGGTGGCCGCCGAGGGGGAGGCCCTCCTGGGCTTTGCCGTCTTCTCCAGGCGTTTCGAAGCGCATCGCGGCCGCCTCTCGCTGTGGCTGGCCGATCTCCACGTCGCCGCCGCCGCCCGGCGCCGCGGGGTGGGGCGCCGGCTGATGGCGGCGGTCGGTGCCCGCGCCGAGGCCCTGGGCTGCGGCGAGGTGGCCTGGGACCTCTGGGTGCTCAACGAGCCCGCCCGCGCCTTCTACCGGGAGCTTGGGGCGACCGTCGACAGCGAGGTGGAGGTCCTTCGCATCGCGCCCGACCGGTTGCGCCTGCCCTGACGGTCAGCCTCTAGGCCGGCGGGAACCAATGGCGCGTGCGGTTGGCGAAGGCGACCAGCGAGAGCATCACCGGCACCTCGACCAGCACGCCCACCACCGTCGCCAGGGCCGCGCCGGACTGCAGCCCGAAGAGGCCGATGGCGACCGCCACCGCCAGCTCGAAGAAGTTCGAGGTGCCGATCAGCGCGCAGGGCGCGGCGACCGGGAAGGGCACCCGCCAGGCGCGGGCGGCCAGGTAGGCGACCGCGAAGATGCCGTAGGACTGGATCAGCAGCGGCACGGCGATCAGGCCGATCAGCAACGGCTGCGCCAGGATCGTCTCGCCCTGGAAGCCGAACAGCAGCACCACGGTGGCCAGCAGGCCGACGATGGAGAAGGGCTTCACCCGCCGGGTGAAGCGGGCCACGGCCGCCTCCGGCGCCAGGTCGCGCCGGCGGGCGACCAGCCACTGGCGGGTGAGCCACCCGGCCAGCAGGGGGATCACCACATAGAGGCCGACCGAGAGCAGCAGCGTGTCCCAGGGCACGGCGATCTCGGTCACCCCGAGCAGCAGCGCGACCAGGGGGGCGAAGGCGATCACCATGACGAGGTCGTTCACCGCCACCTGGACCAGGGTATAGGTCGGATCGCCGCGGGTGAGCTGCGACCAGACGAAGACCATGGCGGTGCAGGGGGCGGCACCCAGCAGGATCAGGCCGGCGATGTACTGCTCGGCCTCGCCGGGCGCGATCAGGCCGGCGAAGAGCCAATCGAAGAACAGCAGGCCGAGGCCGGCCATGGTGAAGGGCTTCACCAGCCAGTTCACCACGAGGGTGATCACCAGCCCCTTCGGCCGCTCGCCGATGTGACTGAGGCTGCCGAAGTCGACGCCGACCATCATCGGATAGACCATCGCCCAGATCAGCACCGCCACCGGCAGGTTGACCGAGGCGACCTCCAATCCGGCCAGCCACTGCAGCAGGCCGGGAAAGAGCGAGCCCAGTGCGATGCCGCCGGCGATGGCCAGGGCGACCCAGAGCGACAACCAGGCCTCGAACCCGCCGATCCCGCCCGCCGGCTTGCGCTCGGCGATCTCAGCCATCGCCGATGCGGTCCAGGCGCTCCTGCAGGCTGAGGCGGTCGAGCGAGGCCAGGGGCAGGCTGACGAAGATCGAGATGCGGTTGTGCAGTCGTCCGTAGGCGTCGGCGAAGGCCGCCCGCTTCTCGGCCTCGCTGCCCTCGACGGCGGCCGGGTCGGGAACGCCCCAGTGCGCGCTCATCGGCTGCCCCGGCCAGATCGGGCAGGTCTCGTTGCGGGCATTGTCGCAGACGGTGAAGACAAAGTGCAGCGGCGGCGCCGCCGGCCCGGCGAACTCGTCCCAGGATTTCGACCGCAGCTCCGCCGTCGGATGGTTGAACTTGCTCAGCAGGTCGAGGGTATAGGGATGCACCTCCGCCTTCGGCTGGCTGCCGGCCGAGACGGCATGGAAGCGGCCGTTGCCCAGGCGGTTCATGATGGCCTCGCCCATCTGCGAGCGGGCCGAGTTGCCGGTGCAGAGGAACAGCACGTTGTAGATCTTGTCGTCGGTCATGACGGCAATCTTTTCCCAGGACTGTTGCAGTTGTGCGATCAGGGGCAGCAGTTGCCCTGTGGCTCGCCCTGCGGCGCCAAGCCACCGGCGGCGAAATCGGTGTCCTCGCCGT
>CALOEA010000043.1:0-15538 GCA_942492185.1 uncultured Alphaproteobacteria bacterium | reverse complement strand
GCTCCGCTGCTGCGCGCCACGCCGCATGAAGCAGGCGGCGGGCGCTGACCGTCTCTGCTAGGCTCGCTGCCATGAACGAGATCGTCAGACCGCTCGACCTGCCGCTGGCCGACAGCGACGCCGAGGCCGGTGTCGCCGAGCGCGAACGCCTGCTGTTCGACCTGCTGCTGCAGGTCGCCGCGGCGCGCGAGCCGGCCGTCGTGCCGGTCCTGACCGGCGCGGCGCCGCCGCCGGCCGACCGCCAGGGGCTGATCCGCGCGCTGCAGGCCATCGGCATCTGGTTCCAGCTGCTGGCGACCGCCGAGGAGAACGCCGCGATGCGGCAGCGCCGCGGGCTGGAACGCGCGGCCGGGCCCGATGCCCTGCCGGAGAGCTTCGGGCGCGTGCTGGCGGCCGCCAAGGCGCGCGGCCTGGAGAGCGCGGCGGTCGGCCAGGTGCTGCGCAGCCTCTCGGTCGAACCGGTCATCACCGCGCATCCGACCGAGGCCAAGCGGGTCACCGTGCTGGAGATCCATCGCCGCCTCTATCGCCTGCTGATGGAGCTGGAGAACGACCGCTGGACGCCGGAGGAGCGGAGCGAGCTGGTCGAGCAGCTGCGCCTGCAGATCGACCTCCTGTGGCTGACCGGCGAGATTCGCCTGGCCAACCCGACGGTCGAGGACGAGGCCGAGTGGGGCCGCTTCTTCTTCGTCGAGACGCTGTTCGAGCGCGCGCCGCGCGTGCGCCTGCAGCTGGCGCAGGCATTGCGCCGCCACTACCCCGACCTGGCGGAGGAAGACTGGCCGGGGCTGCTCTCCTTCGGCAGCTGGATCGGCGGCGACCGCGACGGCAATCCCAATGCTACCTGCGCGGTCACCCGGCGGGTCCTGCTGGAGAACCGCCGCACCGTGCTGCGGCGCTACGAGGCGCGGCTGGGCGAGCTGGCCCGCCTGCTCTCGCCGGCGCGCCACGCGCTGAAGGTCTCCGAGGGGCTGGCCCTGGCGCTGGAGCGCGTGCTGGCCTCCTCGCCGCGCGCCGACGAGATCGTCGAGCGCAATCCCGGCGAGATCCTGCGGCACTATCTCTCGGCGATGCGCGAGCGCATCCGGCGCACGCTGGCCGAGGAGCCCGGGGCGGTCGCCGCCAAGGGCGGCGAAGGCTCCCGGCGGCGCGGCTATCCCAGCGCCGACACCTTCATCCGCGACCTCCGCGCGCTCGACCAGGGCATGGCGGAGAGCGGCCTGGCCGATCTCGCCCGCCTCTATGTCCGGCCGCTGCTGTGGGAGGCCGAGGCCTTCCGCTTCGCCATGGCCGGCCTCGATCTCCGGCAGAACAGCGCGGTCGTCAACGAGACCCTGGCCGAGCTCTGGAGCCGGCGGCTCGGCATCGCCGCCAGCGAGGTGCCGCCGGCCGGCAGCGAGCTCTGGGGCCGCTGGCTCAGGGCCGAGCTGGTGCGACCGCTGGGCCGGCGCCTGACCTGCGAGGGCCTCGGCGCCGAGGCGGCCGAGTGCTTCGGCCTCTTCCTGCTGCTGGCCGAGATGAACCCGCAGCTCGACCGCCGCGCCATCGGCCCCTTCGTGCTCTCGATGACGCACAACGTCGAGGACGTGCTGGCGGTCTACCTGCTCGCCAAATGGGCGGGGCTGACCAGCGATGCCGAGGGGCGGGAGTGCGTCGAGCTGCCGATCGTGCCGCTGCTGGAGTCGATCGACGACCTGCGCCGCGCGCCGCGCATCCTGCGCGAGTTGCTGCGCGAGCCGATCGTGCGCCGTTCGCTGCGCCGCCAGGGCGGCGTGCAGGAGGTGATGATCGGCTATTCCGACTCCAACAAGGACGGCGGCTTCCTCGCCGCCACCTGGGAGCTGGCGAAGGCGCAGCGCGCGCTCTCCGCCCTGGGCGAGCGGGCGCGCATCACCATCACCTTCTTCCATGGCCGCGGCGGCTCGATCGGCCGCGGCGGCGCGCCGACGGCGCGCGCCATCGCGGCGCAGCCGGTTAATTCGCTCAACGGGCGGATGCGGGTGACCGAGCAGGGCGAGGTGGTCTCCTCCAAGTACGCCAACCGTGGCACTGCGCAGCGCGCGCTGGAGGCGCTGGCGGCCGGCGCGCTGGACCACTGCCTGCGCAGCGGCGGCGCGGCGCCGGCGGAGGCGCCGGAAACCGCCGAGCTGATGGAGGCGCTGGCCTCGAGCGCCTTCGTCGCCTACCGAGAGCTGGTCGAGCATCCCGACTTCGTCGCCTTCTTCCGGGCCGCCAGCCCGCTGGAGGAGCTCGGCCACCTGCGCATGGGCTCGCGCCCGGCCCGCCGGCGCGGCGCCGCCACGCTCGACGATCTGCGCGCCATCCCCTGGGTCTTCGCCTGGAGCCAGAACCGCCTCATGGTGCCGGGCTGGTACGGCTTCGGCAGCGCCGTGGCGCAGCTCACCCAGGTCCGCGGCGCGGCCGTGACCGCAGCGCTGGCCGCGCTGCTGGGCAGCGATTCGCTGGTGCGCCTGGTGGTCGACGAGACCGAGAAGTCATTGATGCTGGTCGACCGCGAGGTGGCGGCCGCCTACGGCAGCCTGGCCGAGCCGGCGGTGGCGGCGCGTCTGCTCGACGCCATCGAGCGCGAGCGCGCCGCCAGCGAGCAGGCGGTCCTGGCGATCACCGGCGCGAGCCGGCTGGGCGAGCGCTTTCCCGACCTGCTGGCCGAGCGCCGCCGCCGCCGCGACCTGCTGCGCCGCGCCGGGCTGGAGCAGGTCGGGTTGCTGCGCGCCTTCCGCGCCGCCGGTGAGGAGGCCGGCCGGGCCGAGGCGCTGACGCCGCTGCTGCTCTCCTTCACCTGTGTCGCGTCGGGCCTGGGCTGGACCGGCTAGGGGCGGGCGCCCGGGGCGCGTCACAGCCGCGCCGGGGCGTCGACCGCGCGCAGCTCCTCGGCGGCCATCTCCAGGTGATAGGCGACCAGCAGCTCGGAGAGCGCCAGCGGGTGGCTGACCAGGGCGGCGCGGCGGCCGGCGGAGATCTCGCCGAAGTTGGTCCGCACGTCGGAGGTCTCGGGCAGCAGCAGCCAAATCAGGTCCTCCAGCCGGCGGGCGTCGCGCGGCGAGATGTCGCCGGCGATCTCCAGCAGGTCGACTGGCTTGCCGTCAGTGTCGCGCGAGAGCTCCAGCGACAGGCCGTTGCGCAGGTTGGGGTCGAGGATCGCCGTCAGGTCGGGGTGCGGCAGGGTCGGGCGCAGTATGTGCTGCACCGAGAGCTCGGCGTCGGCTTCCGGGCTGTCGGCGTCGGCCGAGCGGAAGGCGATGACGATGTCGGCGAAGGAGCGCTGCGGCTGGATGAAGTGCCGCTGGTCCTTCTTCGAGCGCTTCAGGATCAGCCGGGCCTCGGCCTCGCCATAGCCCCGCGCCAGCGTGTCGCGCTCCAGCTTCCAGCGTTCGCGCAGCCGCTCCTCCGGCTGCAGCAGCAGCTTCACGTCGAAGCAGTCGCGCAGGCCCCGGGTGGCGAAGCACATCAGCCCCTCGACGATGACGTAGGGCTTCGGTGCCACGTACTCCGGGCGGGTCAGCTCGCCGGTGCCGTGGTCGTAGACCGGCTTCAGGATCGGCTTGCCGGTCCGGAGCGTCCAGAGGTGCTGCTCCAGGATGTCGAGGTGGTTGTTCTCCGGATCGGCCGGCGAGAGGTTGCGGGCGATCCGCTCGGCACGGCCGAAGCGATGGTAGTCGTCGGCGCAGATCAGCGCGCAGCGCTCCTGGCCGATGATGTTGGCGATGCCGCGCGACAGCGTCGTCTTCCCGGCGGCCGAGTTGCCGACGATGCCGAGGATCGTGGCGCGCGGCGGCTCGTGCAGCGGTCCCATCATGACGTGGCTTCCTCGCTGGGCGCCGGCGGCCAGGGGCGAACGCGGCGGATGGTCTGGCGTTCGCCGCCCGGGCCGGTCAGCAGGAAGGATTCGGTGGCCAGCCAGCCCGGGGCGTGGCTGACGCCGGAGAGCCAGCAGCCGTCGCGGATGCCGGTCGCCAGGAACAGCGCCTGCGGCGCCGCTGCCAGCTCGGCCAGGTCGCGCCAGCGGCGGCAGTCGACGGCGGCGCGGGACAGGGCGAGCTTCTCGCTCTGCAGCTGCGGGTCGTAGCGCCAGTGAAAGAGGCCGCCCAGCGCCCGCACCGCGGCGGCGGCGAGGATGCCCTCGGCGATGCCGCCGGTGCCGATCAGGGCGTCCAGCGGCCCTTCCGGCAGGGCCGCCTGCAGCGCCAGGGCGACGTCGCCGGCCGGCGAGAGCTGTGGCGCGACCCCGGCGCGCCGCAGGTCGGAGAGCAGGGCGCGGTGGCGCGGCTTCTCCAGCACGCCGATGCGCAGCGCCGCCACCGGCCGGTCCAGCGCCGCGGCGAGCTGCGCCAGGCGCCTGGCCAGCGGTGCCGCCGGATCGACGCGCCCGGCCGCGGCCGGCGGCGCCACCAGCTTCTCCATGTAGAAGGCCGGCCCGGGGTCGAGGAAGCTGCCGGCCGGCGCCGCCGCCAGCACCGCCACGGCGCCGCCGCTGCGCTCGCCGGCTGCATGCGCGTAGCTGGTGCCCTCCAGCGGATCGGCGGCGAGGTCGAGGGGCGGCAGGCGGCCATCGCCCGGCAGCTCCTCGCCGGTGAAGAGGCGGGTCAGGCTGCGCCCCAGGCCCTTGCCGGCGACCAGGCGGCCGGCGAGCCCGGCGGCGCTGAGTTCGCGGTGCATGGCGAGAATGGCTGCCGCCTCGGTTCCCTCCTCGGTGGCCGGCAGGCCCGGCGCGTCGCTCTGCGCGATGGCGGCGGCCTCGGTGATCGCCAGCAGCCGGGCGGCGGCGGCGGGGGTGAAGGGCGGCGGCGTCATGTGCCCTTGCGCCGCTGCGTCAGGTAGAAGGCCACCGCCTGGGCGCGGTTCCGCACCTCGCACTTCTCGTAGAGGTTCTTCAGGTGGAACTTGACGGTGTTGACCGAGACGCCGACGCGCCCGGCGATCTGGCCGTTGCTGGAGCCCTCGGCGAGCTGCTCCAGCAGCTCGCGCTCGCGCGGCGTCAGCCGGGCCAGCGGGTCGTCGTAGAGCCGCCGGACATCCACCATGGGGAAGATCATCTGGCCACCGGCGACCGCCGCCACGACCTCCAGCAGGGTCTCCGGCGGTGCCTTCTTGGTAACGAAGGCGGCGCCGCCCAGCGCCATGACCTCGCGTGGGATGTCGTCCTCCGGGGAGCCGGTGTAGACCACAAGGCGCGGGGCCTGCGGTCGTTCGCGCAGCTGTTTCAGGATGCCGGCGCCGTCGACGTAGGGCATCACCCAGCCGATCACGCCGACGTCGAAGGAGAGCCGCTCGACCGCCGCCAGGAAGCGCTCGCCGTCGGTCGCGGTGGCGATGACGCGGAAGCGCTTGTCCTCGGCGAAGAGCTGCTTCAGCCCGGTGAGGACCAGCGGGTTCTTGTCGGCGATGACGACGTCGATCGTTCGCTGCACGGCGGCGGTCCGCTCCTGCCCAGGCGGGGCGCCGTGGCGGCGACCCTACCCCGAAGAGTAGGGGATGGCGGCCGATTCACTAGCGCCTAGCCGGTCGAAGCTCGCCGGTTTGCGACAAGCGGGCGCCGGGCGGCCCCGCCGGCCTCAGGAGTTCATGCCGGAGACCTTGCTCTGGCTGAGCGAGCCGGGGTTCCAGCGCGGCCCCGCCTCGAGCACCTGGGCGTTGGTGGCGGCCAGCTTGCCGCTGGGCGTCGGCACCACCTCGAAGGCGACGCGGGTGCCGGCCGGCAGGGTGCGGTAGCCCGGACCGGGAATGCCGGAGAAGCGCAGGAAATAGCGCTCGCCGTCGTCGCCCTTCAGAACGCCGTAGCCGTCGTCGACCGAGAACCACTCGACGTGGCCCTCGCGGGTCGGCCGGCCCGCCTGTCCCAGCGGGCGATCCTCCTGCCAGTACTCCGCCGGCACGGCGATCGCCAGCACCTCCGGCCTGGCATAGGCCTCGTAGCGATAGTTGCGCTTGGTCGCCATGCAGGCGCGCAGGTCCTGGCGCAGCTCCTCCAGCGTCGGGCGGCCGACGAAGAACCAGCCGTCATAGACCTTGTGGATCGTCCGGTCGGGGCGCAGCACGTAGGTCGTGGGCCGGGCGCAGCCGGGGTACTCCTCCTCGGTCTCGTCGCGGATGCCGAGTTCGTCCATCGCCCCGCGCCCCTCGTCGGAGAGGAAGGGCCAGCTCGCCCCCAGGCCGTAGCGATAGGCGCCGCAGACCGTCGGCGCGTCGGCCGAGATCGTGACCAGCTTGCAGTAGTTGACCGCCAGCTCCTCCTGGAACGCCACCAGCTTGCGCATCTGCGCGCCGTCGCGCGGGCAGAAGAAGCCGCGATAGAAGACGACGATCAGCGGATAGCCGTCGGTCCAGCCCATCACCTCGTCATAGGGCGTCGGGGCCATGAACTGCGAGAAGGTCAGCGGGCGGCCGCGATGGTCGGGCAGCGTCAGGTCCGGGAAGCGGTCGCCGACGGTGAAAGCGCTCATCGTTCGTCTCCTTTGCGGTGGGGAGGGCGGGGTCCGCCTAGAGCGGTCGCACGACGCGCCTGGACATCACGCGGAAGCGCAGGGCGAGCGACACGAAGGCGAGGCAATAGCCGACCAGGTTGCCCAGGAGGAAGCCGCGGACCCCCCACTCCAGGTGATAGCCCAGGAGATAGGAGAGCGGCACCGAGACCACCCAGTAGACCGTGAGGTAGGTGCAGAGCGGGTAGTAGACGTCGCCGTGGGCGCGCAGCGAGCCCTGCAGCACGTTGTGCGCGCCGTCCATGATCACCGCGATGGCGACGATGGCCAGGCCCGGCACGGTCAGCGCCAGCACCTCCAGGTCCGGGGTATAGCCGCGCGCCAGCCAGGGGCGCAGCAGGAAGATCCCCAGGCCGATGCAGAGCTGCAGGCTCAGCACCATGCCCAGGCCGACCCAGGCGGCCTTGGCCCGGCCCTCGTTGTCGCCGCGGCCGATGGCATTGGCGACGCGGATCGCGGTGGCGGTGGAGAGCCCGATGGACAGCATGAAGACGAAGCCGACCACGTTGTTGCAGATCTGGTAGGCGGCGACCGTCGCCTTGCCCTGCCAGCCGGCGAAGGTGGTGACCAGCGCCATGGCGCTGGTCTGGATGGCGATGGAGACCGCCAGCGGCATGCCGAGTCGCAGCTGCTTGCGCGCCGTCGGTAGCTCGAAGCCGCCGCCCAGCCGGATGTCGTAGGCGCGGCGGTCGCGCATCAGCAGGAAGACGTAGGCCAGCGCGGCCAGCAGCATGCACCAGCGGGTGATGGTGGTGGCCAGCGTGGCGCCGGCGGCGCCCATGGCGGGGAAGCCCCAGTGGCCCTCGATCAGCAGGAAGTTCATCCCGGCATTCACCAGGTTGCCGCTGAGCGTGATGGTCATGCCGATCTTCGGCCGGCCGATGCCCTCGAGGAAGTTGGTGGTGGCCAGGAAGAGGAAGATCGCCGGCATGCCATAGGCGAACATCTGCAGCGCGTGGCCGCCGGGATAGGCGAGGTCGGGCTCCTGTCCCAGCGCCAGCAGGATCTGCGGCCCCAGCGCCAGGATTCCGGCCTCGACCAGCCCCAGCCCGCCGCCGACGAGCAGGGCGGTGCGCCAGATGCCGCCGACCGCGGCGCGCCGCCCACCGCCCTCGGCCTGCGCCGAGAGGATGGTGGTGGCGGCCATCAGGCCGATGCCCAGCACCAGCAGCGTGACGTGCGGCGCCAGCGAGATGCCGTAGTGCGCCAGCATGTCGGAGTTGACCTGGCCGACCATGATGGTATCGACCGTCACCATGATGACGAGCCCGGCGCGCGCGATCATCACCGGGACGGCGAGTTTCAGCGTGCGGCGGACGTGCTCGGTGATGGAGTCGGCCGGTGGCCGGGCGGGAACGCGCATGGCCGGCGCTTATAGCAGGTGTCCGCCCGTTGCGGGCAGGACGGCTCTGCAAGGCTCCCATTCGGCCGCCCCGCCGGGCCGTCCTGCCGCAAGACCGCGCCGCGCCGCCCGGCGCGCCCATCTGGCGCTTGACAGTCGCGGGCCGCTTTCATAGGTTCCGCGCCTCGCTGGCGGAGGGCCACCAGCGTTGGGCTCCTACTGTGCCGGGAAGAGAGACATGAAGGTCACCAATTCGCTCCGCACCGCGAAGACGCGCGACAAGGATTGCCGCGTCGTGCGCCGCAAGGGCCGCGTCTACGTCATCAACAAGAAGAACCCCCGCTTCAAGGCCCGCCAGGGCTGAGGCCAGCCGGCGACGCCCAGCGCCGCCGCCGGGGTTCTTTTCGAGGGGGCGTCCTGCCGGGCCGCCCCCTTTGTCGTGCCTGGACGGCCGCTGCGGCGAGCGCCGCCGGCCGTCGCCTGCGATTGACCCGCCGCCGCGCATCCCTACATTCTGGCGCCGAACCAGCCAGGGGAGAGGCCTTTTGAGCCTGAAGATGCCGGCCGTCGACCAGGCGGTGCTCGCCAAGCGGGCGGAGATCGCGCAGGACCTGCGGCGGATCGTGCCCGGCGAAGGCGTGATCGACGCCGAGGAGGATGCTCCGCCCCTACGAGAGCGACGGACTGACGGCCTATCGCCAGCCGCCGATGCTAGTGGTGCTGCCGGAGACGACCGCGCAGGTCTCGCCGCATCCTGCGCTACTGCAACGAAACGCAAGTCAAGGTGGTGCCGCGCGGTGCCGGCACCTCGCTGTCCGGCGGCGCGCTGCCGCTGGCCGACGGCATCGTGCTGGGGCTGGGCAAGTTCAACCGCGTGCTGGAGGTCGACTTCGAGAACCGCTGCGCCACGGTGCAGCCCGGCGTCACCAATCTCGGCATCACCAAGGCGGTGGAAGCATGACGGGTTCTATTACGCCCCCGACCCCTCCTCGCCAGATCGCCTGCACCATCGGCGGCAACGTCGCCGAGAATTCCGGCGGCGTGCACTGCCTGAAATACGGCCTGACGACCAACAATCTGCTGGGTGTGGAGTTCGTGCTGATCGACGGCGAGTGATCCGCGTTGGCGGCAAGCACATCGACGCCGCCGGGCTACGACTGCCTGGGCATCCTGACCGGCTCGGAGGGGTTGCTGGGGTGGTGACCGAGGTCACCGTGCGCCTGCTGCGCAAGCCGGAGACGGCGCGCGCCCTGCTGCTGGGCTTTCCCACCAGCGAGCAGGCCGGCGCCTGCGTCGGCGCGATCATCGCCGCCGGCATCATTCCCGGCGGCATGGAGATGATGGACCGCCCGGCGATCCACGCCGCCGAGGCCTTTGTTAACGCCGGCTATCCGCTGGATGTCGAGGCCCTGCTGATCGTCGAACTCGATGGTCCGGCGGCGAGTGCGAGGCACCTGCTGGAGGGGTCGAACATCGCCGAGCGCCAACGGCGCCACCACGGCGCGTCAGCGCAGGACGAGGCCGAGCGCCAGCCTTCTGGGCCGGCCGCAAGGCCGCCTTTCCCGCCGTCGGCCGCATCTCGCCCGACTACTACTGCATGGACGGCACCATTCCACGCAGCCAGGTCAGCCATGTCCTGGAGGAAATCAGCCGCCTGTCCGCAAAATACCAACTGCGCTGCGCCAATGTCTTTCATGCCGGCGACGGCAACCTGCATCCGCTCATTCTCTACGACGCCAACAAGCCGGGCGAACTGGAGACGGCCGAAGCCTTCGGCGCGGATATCCTGCGGCTCTGCGTCGAGGTCGGCGGTGTGCTGACCGGCGAGCACGGGGTCGGCGTCGAGAAGCGCGACCTGATGGGCGAGATGTTCAGCGAGACCGATCTGGCCGTGCAGCAGCGCCTGAAGTGCGCCTTCGATCCCGAAGGCCTGCTCAATCCCGGCAAGGTCTTCCCGGAGCCTTCACCGCTGCGCCGAGCTGGGACGAGTGCACATTCGCCGTGGTGCGGTTCCGTTTCCGGACCTGCCCAGGTCTGACCGGACCCTGCCCTGACCATGGCCGAGGTTCTGACGCTACATGGACACCAACTACGTCCGAAGAGCGATGCGCCGAATTGAGCCGGCGCTGGCCGAGGCAGCCGCCGCCGAACGGCCGCTGCGAGCTGGTCGGCCGCGGCAGCAAGCGGAATTACGGCAGGCCTGTGACAGCTCGAGGCGCACGCTGGACCTCGAGCGCCTTCTGCGGCATCCTGCATTACGACCCGCCGGAGCTGATCCTGACAGTACGGCCTGGCACCGCACTCTCGGACGTCAAAGACCTGGTCGCGGCACAGCAGCAGATGCTTGCTTTCGACCCATTCGACCACGGACCCATGCTGGGTGAAGCAGCCGGTGCCGCCACCATTGGCGGGGTGGTATCGGCAGGTGTATCCGGCCCTCTGCGCCTGACTGCAGGTGCTGCGCGCGACCATTTGCTGGGCTTCAAGGCGACGTCCGGGCGTGGGGAATCCTTCAAAGCCGGCGCCAAGGTCGTGAAGAATGTTACGGGTTTTGATCTATCGAAATTGATCGCGGGAAGCTGGGGGCGGCTGGTAGCGATTACCGAGCTGACCTTGAAAGTGGTACCGGCACCAAGAACGCGCAAAACCATAATGCTGCGCGGTCTTGACCCGGAAACGGCGGTCGGCATCATGTCGGCGGCGCCTTGGGCTCACCTGCAGACCTCAGTGCCGCTGCGCACGCGCAAAGCTGGCAGGGAGCGCCAGCGACCTTATTGAGGCGCCCGGACGGTTTCCCGGCTTCAGTGGCTGCACGCATCGACGGCGCGACGGCGCAAATCGGTAAACAAGGCGCCTGCGAGTTGCTCGATGATGATGCCAGCGATGCGCTGTGGGCAGACATTCGCGATGTCACCTTACTGCCCGGTACCGGGCCGCTGTGGCGGATGGTGTTTGCGCCAGGCAAAGCACCCGACTTCCTTGCCACCCTGGCTGACGCACACTGGCTGTTGGACTGGGGCGGCGGCCTGGCCTGGTTGCTTGCCACCGACCTGGAGCGGCAATGGCCGAGAAGCTCTCGTTAAGCTTGTAAAAGCACGGCGGCGGCACGCCACGCTGATGGCCGGGCCGGCGGCGGTGTGCGCGCGCCGTGGCGCAGGTCGCGCCACCCTCGGCCGGGCTGGCGGCGCTCTCCGCCCGGGTGAAGGCGAGCTTCGACCCGCGCGGGATCCTCAATCCGGGGCGACTGGCCGCCGGGCTGTGAGGGCCGCAGGTCGCGGGGGCGGGGGCCGCCGCGATGCGTGACACCAATCGTACGGCCTCGTCGCCAGGCATCCGGGACGGCGGGCTGCTGGGGGGACGGGATGTGGACTTTTATGGGGGCTTTGCTGTCGGCGCTGTGGCTTGGCGCGGTCTATCTCTGGTTCGAGCGTGACTTCGGACTGGAGAACTTGGCCTACCTGCTGCCCGGCGAAATCGGCCAGTTCCTCGCTGGCGTGGTGGCGCCGCTGGCCCTGATCTGGGTGCTTGCCGGGTTCCTGCGCACCGGCGCCCGCCTGCGCTGGCTGGCCGGGGAACTGCAGGACCTGCGCCTGTCGCTGGAGCGGGCTTCGGCGAGGCTGGCCGCCGCGGGGCCGCCGCCCGCTCCGCTGGCGGCGAACGGAGCGGAGCCCAGTCTCATCCCGTCTGCCGCGCCGCCTGCGGTCGGGTCTCAGGATTCGCCTCTGGACAGGGCGCGCGCCGAGGCGGCCGGCGAGAGGCAGGGCGGGACCGTGGCGCTGCTGTCGAAAGAGGCGACGCGCGCAGCCGACCGCCTGCCGCCCGAGCCGGAGGCACCGCGCACCGGCAACGCCCTCGACCCGGCCTTTCGCGATCTGGTGCAGAAGACCGCGCGCGACCTCAATGCCATCTGCATGGATCTTTCCGCCGTGCTGAGCCATCCGGCGGCGCGCGACGAGGCGCTCAGGGCCTACCAGCGTGGCCAGAAGGAGGCCTTTCACCTGCTGCTGCGCGAGCATCTGCTGCGGCACGAGCCCAGCGAGGTCATGGCCCGGCTGGCGCAGGCCGGCGCCCAGAGCCTGCTCCATACCTATGCCGTGAAGTTCGCCGGACTGCTGGACGAGGCACAGCGGCGCGACGCCAGCGGCGGCCAGGAGGAGGCGTTGCGCCGCACCGCCATGGGCCAGCTCTTCGCGGAGGTGCAGCGCCATACCCGCCAGGCGCGCGGTTGAGCTCGCCGCCGGGCTGTCGCGGCATCTCGACCGCGCGCCCGGCGCCGGGTAAGACCTGGGGATGCAGACGAACTTTACCCTGGCCCAACTGGCCGATCCCGACACGCAGGTCTCCGAGTCGATCCTGCGGAGCTGCGTGCACTGCGGCTTCTGCACGGCGACCTGCCCGACCTACGTGCTGCTGGGCGACGAGCTCGACAGCCCGCGCGGCCGCATCTACCTGATCAAGGACATGCTGGAGAACGACCGCCAGCCGAGCGCGCAGGTGGTGAAGCACATCGACCGCTGCCTCTCCTGCCTCTCCTGCATGACCACCTGCCCCTCCGGCGTGCACTACATGCATCTGGTCGATCACGCCCGCGACCGCATCGAGGAGCGCTATCGCCGGCCCTTCGCCGACCGTGCCCTGCGGCGCCTGCTGGCCTGGCTGCTGCCGCGTCCGGGGCTGTTCCGCTGGGCCCTGGTCGGGGCCTGGCTCGCCCGGCCGCTGGCGTCGCTGTTCGGCGGCCGGCTCGGCGCGATGCTGCGCCTCGCGCCGGCGCGGCTGCGCAGCCCGTCGGCGGTCGATCGGCCGCAGGTCTTTCCGGCGGCCGGGCCGCGGCGGCGGCGTGTGGCGTTGATGACCGGCTGCGCGCAGCAGGTGCTGGCACCGGAAATCAACGAGGCGACGGTGCGCCTGCTGACCCGCCATGGCTGCGAGGTCGTGATCGCCAAGGGGGCCGGCTGCTGCGGTGCCCTGACGCATCACATGGGCAAGAGCGAGCGCTCGCACGCCTCCGCCAGGGCCAACATCGTCGCCTGGATGCGCGAGATCGAGGGCGAAGGGCTCGACGCCATCGTGATCAACGCCTCGGGCTGCGGCACCACGGTCAAGGACTACGGCCACATGTTCCGCGAGGAGCCGGCGATGGCCGCAGCCGCCGCGCAGGTCGCGGCGCTGACCCGCGACGTGACCGAGGTGATGGGCGAGCTGGAGCTCCTGCCGGTGGCGCCGCTGCCGCGCCTGAGCGTCGCCTACCACGCCGCCTGCTCGCTGCAGCACGGCCAGAAGATCGTCGAGGCGCCGAAGGCACTGCTGCGGCGCGCCGGCTTCGAGCTGCGCGAGATAGCGGAAGGCCATCTCTGCTGCGGCTCGGCGGGCACCTACAACCTGTTGCAGCCGGAGATCGCCACGCAGCTGCGCGATCGCAAGGTCGCCAACATCGAGCGCACCGCGCCCGACCTGGTGGCCGCCGGCAACATCGGCTGCATGACACAGATCGCCAGCGGCACGTCACTGCCGGTGGTGCATACGGTGGAGCTGCTGGATTGGGCGACCGGCGGTCCGCTCCCGGCCGGCCTGCGCGCCACCGCCGCCGCCGCGGCCTGACAGGCCGCGGCGACGCAGGGGTCCCCCGCTTTACGGCCGGCTTGGCCAGGTGCCCTCGACGCAGACGATGAAATTGACTGCGGTCGAGGGCTGCATGTTGGTGACCGGTGTCGGTACGGCCACCGCTGCATCGCCGCCCTTCGCGGCGGTTCCCTGACGCGGCTCCGTCCAGGCATAGCCGGACTTCTGCCATTTTGCCATTTCAAGCATGGTTTTGAGAGTCAGGTATATCACTGAATCGGTAATGTCTTCAATCATATCCGTGTACTCATCCTTGTGACTCATTATTGCATCTTTAACCATAAAAACTTTGTAATCGAGATCATCAGCCGTACGGTAAGTGGCCAGCACGCAGCCCACCGAACTCAATCCGCAAAGGAAAGGGTATTCCTGCCGTCTTCTTTGAGTATTTTGTCCAGTTCTGTTTTTTTAAACGCGCTGGCGTAATGTTTGATGATTTTTTTATCGGTATCTTTAACGGTAATTGATTTATCAAAGGCAAAGTCCTCGCTCTCTTCGGGCGGACCCCATTGCGGATCGCTGTGATAAACACGGTAAACGGGGAACCCGTTTTTCCGGAATTCATAAATGGCCGCATTAATCATTTCGGGCCCAAATTTTTTATCGAAGTCATCCGTATATTTCATATAGGCGTTTTGCACATCGATAACAATAAGGGCCGGTTTCATTACAAATTTTTCGGTCTCTTTTTGCTGCGCGAGAACCGAAACCGTTAGGTTGATAAGTAGAATTAAAACAATTTTTAGTTTCATAACCGCTTCCTCCTGATAATGATTTAATCAAGAATTTCCAGAAGTTCCGTTAATTTATTAATTGTGAAAGTAGAATTTATATCTTCCCGTTTTTCATTTCCGTTTGAATTAAACCAGCAGGTGTCTATTCCGTAATTGAGGCCGCCAAGAATATCCGAGCCCTGGTTGTCGCCAATAATAATAGCGGTTGATTTATCGGTGTGGCCTGTTAATTGAAACGCGTAATCAAAAATTTCCGGCTCCGGTTTTGGCGAACCGACTTCTTCGGAAATAATTAAATATTCAAAATATGGTTTTAAGGCCGATGCAGCTATCCTTGGCCGCTGTACCTCTTTTTTAATCCGTTTGTGATAATTGCCATTTTATATTTATTCTGCAAGTGTTTTACTACTGCAAGAGCGTCGGCAAAGAGATAAGTAGATTTAGCAAGGCATTGAAGATATTTTTTGCTGAACATTTCCCCGTCAGCTTCAATTTTCAATTCCGAAAACAATCTGTTAAACCGTTCGGCTTTTAATTTTTCAGCCTCTATTTTCCCCTGTTCCAGTTCTTTCCAGATATTCCCGTTTATGCTTTTGTAGAGAGGAAGAGTTTCATTTTCGGTAAACTCCACACCGTAAAACTCAAATGTTTCCCTTAAAGATTCAAGTTCCGCTTTATTATAGTCAAACAAAGTATCATCTGCATCAAAAAGTAATAACTCGTATTTTTTTTTCATTGTATCCATGATTTTACTGATTATAAAAATAAAAAAAATTCATCAAACTCATTTTAAAAGAAAATAATTTTCGTATTGGATATTTAATCATTTTTTTTAATCTTTGTTACTGCTAACAGTAACGTATTGGTATATAGTAATGAGCGATCTTAACGAACTTATCAAAGTTTTTTGCAGTGTGAAGAAACCCGAAGAAATGGAAAAGTTATTTAACGAGTTATTTACCGAGGCTGAAAGAAATGATTTTGCTTCGAGATGGGGCTTGATGAAAGACCTAAAAGCCGGCGCGTCGCAAAGAAACATTGCCAAAGCCAGGAAAATAAGTCTTTGTAAAATAACGCGCGGCTCGAAATTGTTGAAAGATCCCAATTCAATTTCCGAATAAAATGATTAAAAAGTTTTCTTCAAAGAATTAGAAATACAGGGATAGCTGACCACTATCCCTTTCTAATGCACCTTGTTAAAGGAGGGAGTCATCCCTCCTTTTTTATGCTAATTCCACAAGTTCAATTTCAAAATTAAGCGCCTGTCCTGCCAGTTGATGATTGGCGTCCAGAGTAATTTCAGTTTCGCCTAATTCTGTAACAGTAACCACAACAGGCTGTCC
>CALOEA010000042.1:0-193490 GCA_942492185.1 uncultured Alphaproteobacteria bacterium | reverse complement strand
AGACAACGCGAAGGTGAAAGTCTAAGTGACTACATGAAACGATTCAAGCAGAACCGAGATAACTTTACAGACAATCTGGGCAAGAAGATCTTTGATGTCTTTGTTGAACATCTAGAAGAGTACAAAGACTTAACTTCCGACGATGAGAAACAAGCAATGAAGGATGAAGCCTTCGAGAAATGGGAAGCTTATTTGTCAATGCGTAACAGCGACCAAAACAAGTATGGCTCACGCTTCCGTGAGATAACTGCTCAGTACTCTATGGGCCACAACCAATGGCCGGACACCTTAACAGCTGCAACCGATGTACTATCGAACCATCGCTTTGATAAACGACCTGAGCGCCCCAACGATAAACGCCGCTCTAATCGAGACGACCAAGCTAATGACGATGCCCAAGATGATGACGATGGAATTATGGAGACAAGCTTTGCGCAACGCCACGGATCTGAACCCATATGCTTTTGCTGTGGAAAGAAGGGACATGTTGCTCCCGAATGCAGCAAGAGGCGCACTATTCCTACTGATGAATGGTTTATTAATAAAGCTCTCCAGACTTACCAAGAAGAGGAAGAAGAGGATGAAGCATCCGACCTCTCTGACGATGATGATAATGAGGACGACCGTTCCACCCGAACGTCCCGCTCTACAAACAGAAACGACACTCCAAGACGCAGATCAAGTTCGCTTGGGGCACGCCCCAATCGCAGGAGTGGAAGACCCTGGTCCTATCAAGGCTATCAAAGCCGACAAAGCCGACGATCTAATCGATATGGCTATCAAGGTCTACAACTTAATAAACGCTTTCAATTTGACCAAAACAGCAAGGACCGGAAAGAACTTGAAGAACTAAAGAAGGTGATCCTATTAGATACAGGATCAACTATGAAAGCTACTATTTCGAATCCTGACTTCATCAGGAACATCAAGGCCGGCAAGAACATTCTAAGGATGACAACGAATGCCGGAACCAAGGACGTAACCCTACAAGCCGAACTATCAGACTACGGTACTGTTTGGTACGACGAGAACCAAATAACTAATATCTTCGGATTCTCACATCTTGTCGATAAGCACCGAATCACCTACGATTCCGCCAAGGAAGATGCTTTTATTGTGCACCTACCAGATGGCATGTTAAAGTTTAAGAGGACCGCTGAAGGTCTATATGCTTTCAAGCCTCATAAAGGTTTTATTGAAGACAACCTGCAACAGAAGGCTGCCGGCGAACAGTATTGGATCGACTCCATTAACGCCGCTGACGACGAACAAGACAAGATGCTCGATGCTAGTGTTTATATGATATCCTCAGTTGAAGCAAACCGCAAGGGTTACACCAAACGCCAATTTAAAGATGCCAAGGCCGCTAGGAGACTACAGCATATGTTAGGCTCTCCTACTACTGAGAACTACCGTCGCATATTGAGACAGAATATTATCAAGAACTGTCCTGTTACCGCTGATGATGTGAATATCGCGGAAGAGATATTTGGACCGGACATTCCAGCTTTGAAAGGGAAGTCCACGCGACGACGACCACCCATTGTAAAGGCCGACTACATTGAAGTACCAAAGGAGCTAATAGCTCAGCACCACAAGCTTGACCTATGTATTGATGCGATGTATATTAACGGTGTCGCTTTATTCACCGGTATCGACAGAACTATCAAGCATCGCAATTTAGTTCCACTCGGAGGAAAGACCGCTGATGACTTCTATGAAGCTATCGATAAATTCTTCCGTCATTACAACCGCGCTGGATTCCTATTTGGAAACATCCACTGCGACCAAGAATTTAAGCCGTTGATGGCTAGAGTTGAGGATGAACTCGACATCAAGATGAATTATACTGCTACTGATGACCACGTTCCTGAAGCAGAACGTAACAATCGTGTTATAGCAGAGCGCTTCCGTGCCGCCTACCACAAACTCCCCTACCGTGCCATTCCTAAGATAATGATTCGATATTTGGCAATGGTGGTTACCCACCAATTAAACTTATTTCCAGTTAAAGGGGGAATATCTGAATACTACAGTCCGCACGTACTACTTGGAGGCGAACCGCTCGACTACAAGAAGCATTTTCAAGTCCCATTCGGAGCCTATGTACAGGCCTGCAATGAACCTAAACCGTCTAACACCAACGCCCCGCGCACTATTGATGCTATTTACCTGCGCCCGATGAAGAACATCCAAGGGGGACATGAACTTATGGACTTGAACTCTGGTCGATATTGTACTCGTCAAACTGTTACTGAGATCCCTATTACTCGAAATGTTACTAGGGCAGTTGAAGCTCTAGCAGAGAAGCAAGGCATTAAGAGCCTTAAATTTAAGAACCGACACGGTATTATCTTCCATCCCGCCGATTGGATTGCAGGAGTGGACTATGAAGACGACTACAACGACGACGACGAAGACGACCAAGATGATGAAGATGATAATGCTGACTATGATGAAGAAGATCAGGAAGATGACATCCCTGACGATGAATTAGACGATGAAGAAAACTATGACCGCATCGATCAAGAAGAAATCGATGATATCTTATCTGACAAGGCCAATCCAACCGTCGAAACTACCAATGAAGACAACGACGATGATAATCAAGACGACAACGATGATAATCAGGCAACAGGAACTACTGAACCTGAGACAGAAGATGATTCTGCGCCTGAACCTCCTACTACGAGGAGATCAACAAGGACTACCAGTAAGCCTGACAGACTGGAACCTAAAATGACTGGCCAATCCTACTTACAGACTAAGAAGAAAGTCACTTTTGCCGACGACAAAGCAGTACAGTTAGAATACTGTCACAATTTGATTGCTCAAACTCATCCCAATCCCGATAATGATTTAGAGTACAGCACTACTGATGCTATTATTATGGCTCGCTGTATGATCGAGTTCAATGAGAAGATTACTGTCGAAGGAGCATCATTTGCTCAACAGTACCTACTAGGAAAAGGATTGAAGATTTTTGGCAAAAGAGGGCATGAAGCCACCGAGAAAGAGATGGATCAACTCCACAGACGCAACTGTTTTACTCCCATCTCCATTGATGATCTAACCCCTTCCGAGAGAGCTAAGGCAATGGAAGCCTTAATGTTCCTAACCGAGAAACGAGATAAACTTATCAAGGGAAGGATGGTTTACAACGGAAAGCCAACCCGAGCATGGCTGAACCGTGAGGACTCAGCAAGTCCTACCGCTGCTTTAGAAAGCATTTTATTAACGGCCGTGATTGACGCTAAAGAAGGCAGAGACATTATGACTGCCGATGTACCGAATGCATTCATTCAAACAGAGATACCGGAACCTCAAGAAGGCGAGGACCGCGTTATTATGAAGATTACAGGAGTGCTAGTGGACATGTTGGTCCAGCTCAACTCCGAACTATACGGCCCACACGTTGTATTTGAGAAAGGACGAAAGGTCCTATATGTACAAGTGCTACGCGCTATCTATGGGATGCTCCAAAGCTCCCTACTATGGTATAAGCAATTTCGCAAGGATTTAGAGAAGATCCACTTCAAATTCAACGATTATGACCCCTGCGTAGCGAACAAGACTGTCAAAGGTCGACAGCACACCGTGAGATTTCATGTTGATGACCTCATGAGTAGCCACAAGAACCCTAAAGTGAACGATGAGTTCTACAAATGGCTGAATTATAAATATGGCAAGCATGGCGAAGTTAAAGCCAAGCGTGGTAAGCACCACGACTTCCTGGGTATGAAATTTGATTTCTCCCAGAAGAAGAAAGTTATTATCGATCAGAAGGACTATGTCGACGCGATGATCGACAACTTCTCTATTAAGATTAAAGAGACCGAGAAAACGCCTGCCGCTGAAGATTTGTTCTCTGAAGGAGACACTACACCTATTGATAAGGACCGAGCTGAAGAATTTCATTCTGTTGTGGCACAAGGCCTATATGTTTGTAAGAGAGCTCGTCCAGATGTCCATCAGACTGTCACCGTGTTGTGTACACGTGTTAAAGCGCCCAATGAGTCTGATTGGAAGAAGTTAATTCGATTATTGAAATTCCTAAATGGCACACGAGGTGATGTGCTGATTTTAAGCGCTGACAATTTGAGAACGATTAAATGGTACGTCGACTCATCTTTCGCCGTACATCCAGATTTTAGGAGTCATACAGGAGGCTGTATGACATTTGGCCGTGGAGCCATTCAATCCCTATCACGCAAGCAGAAGCTGAACACCAAGAGCAGCACCGAAGCTGAATTAGTCGGTGCAGATGATGCGTCCACCATGATTTTATGGACCCGTTTATTTTTGGAGCAACAAGGTTACCCTATTGACCAGAACATTCTCTATCAAGACAACAAGAGTACCATTTTACTTCAAGAGAATGGCAAACGGAGCTCTAGTAAGCGCACCAGAGCATTGAATATCCGTTATTTCTTTCTTACTGACCAGATTGAGAAGGGTAATGTGACTGTTAAGTATTGTCCTACCAATGAAATGTTAGGAGACTATTGGACCAAGCCGCTCCAAGGACGTAAATTTGAATTATTTCGTGATGTTATTATGGGATATATTACATTTGATGAATTGCATGTTTCGCCTAGTTAAGATAGGCGACAGGAGTGTGTTGGACAGACAGACAGACCGAATACGGTTCAACCGTTCGTTCGTTGATTGATTGATTGATTGATTCATCCATCCACTCACTCTTTAGATATAATCATTTTTCCTATGGGATTTCTACCTGTTTTCAATACTGGGATTTTCTACTCTTGGGCATATTGAAACTATTCAATTTACGTGTTATTCTGTAGTAGTCGTTATTTACTTCTTGCCTTAATCGTCTGGTGGTTTACTTTACGAGCTGTCGTTGTCGTCATCTTCGTCAAAGTCAGTATTAGTTTTGTCAACAGGTCCACTGCCTGTAGACATATTGTTGTTTACACCAGCTGATGCTGGGAAGAAACGAGTGAACAGTCTTCGTATTCGTTGAATCATCCTCCGAGACCAGTGGTGTATTTGAGATACCATGCGATGTGTTTGCTTTCGTGGTGTCTTGATGAAATCAGTTACACCCTTCCGTATATCAGGTACTTTGATAGCTCCAGTCTCCAAGCCCTGTTGTATCAATCCTGCAGCAAAGCCTAGTACAGCACCTGCTAAAATTAGTGTTAACTCATCTTCTTCAAAGATGGGGTGAAGGACACGCTCAAATTTACGTGAGCTCATTTGCTCCATTCGCACTCGTAAAATGTTTCTTCCAGTCCAAGTGTAAAAAGAGTCCATGTACGGGTAAAGGACCGGCACATGAAGATTCGGGAAAATGTTTGGCAAGCGCTTTGCTTGTTTGCCAAACGTAACGTCTCGGGTTCTAGCGCAAAACGAAACCCGCGAGTAATTTTATTTACAAATTTCATGAAGTGTTCTGTAAAGAGCGCGGTCAAAGGAGGGTTGGGTTTGAGGGTCCGTCAATACCGAATATCCATTGTAATTTCTCACTGTCAGAATGTTGTTCGCGAAGAACTTGGAAAATTCTCGAGAGACTTCTTTTTGTCTCCGCAAGAACTGTCCCTGCAGCGTAATTGGGCCTATTTTTAGCGGGTCGACGGGTTCGAAAATCCACTTCAGTGCCAACCAATTCGTTAAATACCCCACAATACCACCACCGATACTTAAACTCCATGGATTGTCCCAAACAAGTGCTACCATCATTTGGATTAGACCTAAGATAAAACCAAACCACAAACCACTGTTGGTTAAAAAATCCAATTCCTTCTTGCCGCATATCCAAAACAACTGTCCAAGTTTGCTCCTGTCTTGCATTTGACCCACGACGCAGCTTTTCAAATTAAAGATACTGTCGATATCGTCCTGCATCGCTCTAGTTAGTTGTTCTAAGAAATCTTTCGTAAAGAATTTAACCATTGCCTGCGATACGCTGTCTAAACCATTGTACAAAGGCCCGGTAACCGTACCATCCATTTCAACGGCATAATATCTTGCTATATTTCGTTCGTTAGCTTGGGGACCTCTGGTGCAAGGATCTGAGCCACCTTCTTCGGTTCGAGCCTCGAAAATACTTCCTTGACCGTTATTAGCTCGGACGTTACCATGTTCACCATCGCCTCGCTCATTTTACGCGTCTTGCAGGGCACTATGCCCTGCCACCCAATTAGGCCGAGAGGTACTCCGCCGCGTGTATATTGGCATACCCCGAAACTTCACCGATAGAATATCATTTGCACTGCCATCCAATTCGTTATCCAACCAACGAAGGCAGCAACGCATGGAATTAACAGGTACGTCCCAGGTCGGGACTTGAATTTGGTCATCACGCGCTGAACAATGGTTTCTTTTGGGTGGTTGGGTTCACCCACATCTTTCGAGGTGAGAATAAGCTTCGTCGTAGTGCTACCCGGAAGACGACGATGAAGATTCTTTTTGCTATGATACCTTGTGTTGAGCGGTGTGGTAGTATGTGAGCTCTGTAGTCGCATTCGACACAAACGGGGCCGTACTTTTCGACAGTTGCAGCGATTGTGACGACGTGGACTGGAAACACCAGGAGTAACAAGAAGAAGGAGATTGCAGTAGCAGGAGGAGTAGTAGCGACCATGATATCAGAACCAAAGACGCGATACCAAAAGGAGAATACAGAGGTCGTCTCATTCCATTTGTTTGGCCTCGCTTGCTAGCAGATCCAGGCAGACAATACTCTATCGTTAACTTTCTTCTCTTTCCCTTCTCATACAGCAGTATGCGTCTCTCATGGTTGTATGCCTAAGTGGTCGGAAGCAAAGATTTGATTGCTTCTAGCTTCACCACACCACAAGATTTTTCAAGTCCGCGCGGGCCGGGCCTCATTCATCTACTTTCTTTTATTTGTTTCGTTCGCTGTGTGCGCACTGCGCGCGGGCACCCCAGCACACAAAAGGAAATGACCATGGCGGCCACTGCATCTACTTTTTTGATAAATAACAGTAATTGTTCTTCTGGGGGGGGGGGGGCATCTAACTTGATGCCAGACTTGACTTTATGTATTTCAAAGCACCCCCATGCTGGTGACGCATTGCAAAATCTAATAAGCCGTTGCATGCTAAGAAACCAACCGCAACGAAAACGATATTTAACATTAGCCACACGCTCTTGACGAATAATGAGAAAGATACGCTCATAGAGAAACCAAGAAAGGCCATTAATCAAGAAGATCGTCTATTACTGAAGATATCTATCAAGTCCGCGACATCAAAGAAAAAGATTGTATTGAAGAAAGAAGGCCTAGCTGCTATACCGTATACATCAGCGCAATATCAAACGTATTCGATCGTTTAATTACAAGCACCTCGACGGTATCAAGATCCTATAAGAATCCTAAAGTGAATGAGAAGTTCATAGAATGCCTTAATATGAAATATGGTAAACACAGCAAGGTGAAGGCTACACATGGTAAACACCACGACTTCCTCAGCATGAACTTTCGATTTCCTGCGGCCATTATAGACCAGAAGGATTACGTCAATGCCATGTTTGACAACTTCTCTGTAGAGATCATGGACTCTGAAATAACACCTGCCCCCGAAGATCTGTTCTCTGAAGGATAAAACCGCTCGGCGAGACAGAGCCGAAGAGTTCCACTCTGTTGTAGCCCAATGATTATATATTTGTAAGAGGGCTCGTCCTGACATCCATCAGACGATCACCGTGCTGTGTACATGAGTTAAAGCGCCAAATGAGTCTGATTGGAGCAAGTTGATACACATATTGAAGTTTCTAAATGGCACACGTGCTGATGTGCTAATTCTAGGCACAGATAATTTAAGACTCATCAAGTGGCACGTCGATTCATCCTTCGCCGTGCATCCTGATTTTAAGAGCCATTCTGGAGGCTCTATGACATTCGGCCAGGGAGCCATACAATCTATATTGCGAAAAACAGAAGTTGAACACGAAGAGCAGCACTGAAGCTGAACTAGTAGGTGCTGACGATGCGTCCGTTATGATTTTGTGGACTAAATTGTTTATGGAGGAACAAGGGTATCCTATTGAAAAGAATATCCTTTATCAGGATAATAAGAGCGCCATATTACTTGAAGAGAATGGCAAACGAAGCTCTAGTAAGCGCACGAGAGCGCTGAATATCCGATACTTCTTCCCCACGGACAAAATTGAGCAGGTGATCTGATGATTAAATATTGCCCCACAGACGAAATGGTTGGGGATTATTTCACCAAGCCATTACAAGGATCCAAACTTAAGAAATTTCGCGATGTGATTATGGGATATGTTAATTTGCATGAATTGCATGTTTCGCCTAGCTAAGGTAGGCGACAGGAGTGTGTTGGACAGACAGACAGACCGTACGGTTCGATCTTTCCATCACCATCCACTCACTTTTTAGATATAACTGATATTAGATAGCCTGATTGACTTGTATATCATTCCATTAGATCAGTTAAGTGTTCAAATGCCACCAACAGCAACCCCTCCCAAACAACAAGTAATGAGTATCAACTCCATGTGCTTCATGTTTGGCAGATCCACCGGGAGATGGGATATTTGTTGCACCATTCTTGGTGGCTAGTCAAAGTTATGGAATCTTCAGTCTCACAATGAATACAGTAGGCCAAGCCATGCTTTCTCTTTGGGGTCTCCTTGGCAAGTCAGCTTTTGTGAACAGGACAAAGCCTGACCTAGTTGAATCAGTCTGAATGAGCATATGGTTCCCAGACTTCCCCCCATTTTTACTTTTATCCTGTTTTCATCTGCTTCTATGCTGGAGTCCGGCTGCAGCTTCAATTCGCCTTTTCCTAAACATCTAATGCGAAACGCTTCCTCTGTTGAGTCTTGGAGATTCTCATGTAGGATCCCGTTGTTGGCCGGCCTGTCTTCCTCTGTGCAAAAAGTGTTCAGTATCACAGGCTTGGGGTTCCACTTCTACTGTCACCAATCAGATAAGAGGATACTAGAGACGCAAAAGTCCCTCCATTGGGATATAGCTACACTGTTTTTATGGTTGCACACTTGCCAAATGAAAGGGACTTTTGGTGGACACAAACCGACATTTCATATCCTTCCATTATAGATAACATAGCAGGGGGCTCCTCAATGCACAAGACTTTCAGAAAGGCATTGAATGTACTGAAAGAAAATAGAAAAGGTGGAGGAGCTAATTTTGAGACCATATTTACATGTTTTAATAACCATCAGTATACTTTACTTTGTTTAGAGCATATTTTATTTTATTTTTGTATATTAATAGCCTTCATACTTAACTAAAAGACAAACTCTTTTTTCATTATAGCTTTCCAAAAGCATATAGTCTTGTATTCATTTCACACATAAAATAATGTATCTCGTATTCATATATATATATATATATATTTACATAATAAATATGATAATAATAATATTCATTTCACTGGCCCTCATTTCTCAACCACAAAAATCGATGTAATGTTTATTTGACCAGTGATTACCATTGAGCTTAACATCGACTGTTGCCTTGGTTGATTTTTTGGCATCATCCAAATATTCCTGCTTAATCAATGCGTACTTCAAATCCGCCAAGCCATTCGTTTTCCACGTCGTTGCGTGCTCATCGGCAGCTTCCCATTTCACCATGCATTTCCATTCCTTGTGCTCTCTAAGGAAATCAAGTTTCTCCTTTAGAGACATTTCTTCTAAATCTATAAGCGTACCATTATCGGGACTGTCGAATTGTATACCCAGCCTTTCCAATCGACGCTGCATTTCATCATCCTCGCCACCCCATCCCCAGAACGAGTTCGGGTATCCATTAATGCGGTTGTAATCGGTCGACGAGAAGCTCACGACTCCACCAAAGTACTTGGGGTTCGCCCAGTGGGAAAACCGGCGCTCCAGGCGAGACATACCAAGAGCAGCGCAGCGATGCTCGCGCCTGCCCTGAACGGACCAAAGGATTCTCATCTAAGGATTTCCCGACCCCGCGGCACCGAGCGCCGAGGTCGCGCGGAGCCATACCCCCGGCGCGGATGATATCACTCAAGTCCCGGACAATTCATAGAGGGATCCGTTGGCAGGCGCGGCGCGCCCCGTTGCGCTTTGATCCACTGAGCGCCGCGGCCTCGCGCGCGGGAGCCTGCCGGAGCCGGTGCCCCTGGCCGGTCGTTTGCACTCTCGCTATCTCCATGATCTATTAACTAAATATTCATTTGTGCTGGGGGTGACGGCGCGGGAATGGGGCAGGACGGCCTGCGAGTCCTGATGCTGGTGGCGATTTTCTCGGTGGGCATGGCCGGCGGGCTGGTCGCCTTGCGCGCCGAAAGAGCCGATGGCTCCGCGAGGCTCTTCTCGATCGGCATGGTCTTCGCGGGCGGGATCTTTCTCGGTGCCGGCTTGGTGCACATGCTGCCCGACAGCATCGCCGCCCTCTCCAGCTACTTCATCGAAGCGGAGTTCCCCTTCGGCTACCTGCTGGCTGCGCGGTCGGGTTCCTTGGCGTGCTCTTCGTCGAAGAGGTCGTGTTCGGCAGGGCCCACGCCATCGCGCCTGCCGCCGTCAGGTCCGGCGGCGAAGGGAGCGCAGGCAGCGGACGCCGCTCCAGGCGCGCGGGCGCTGGGCAGCGCGGCGGCCGGGTTATCGGCCTACGCCTTGGTGGTGATCCTCTCGATCCACTCCGTGCTCGCCGGAGCGGCCCTGGGCACGGAGGATACGCTCGGCGGCTCGCTGGTCATCTTCCTCGCCATCATCGCCCACAAGGGCGCCGCCGGCTTTGCCCTGACGCTGGGATTTCCTGCACGCCGGCTTCGACGCGCGCGCGCTCCGGCTGCTCACGCTCTTCGCGATCATGACGCCGCTCGGCTTCGTCTTCGGCAGCGGCCTCGAAGCCGTGATGCACAAGCGCTATGGCCGGCTCTTCGAGGGGCTTTTCGACGCCTTGGCGGCGGGGACCTTTCTCTATGTCGCCGTCGTCGAGATCATCGCCAAGGAGTTCGCCGACCAGGCCGATATCGCGGCGAAGTTCGCCGCGCTCTGCTGCGGTCTGGCGACGATGGCCCTGATCGCGCTCTGGGTGTGACGCAAGCCTCCGGCGCGGGCGGGGTCGTTGCGCTGTCAGAACGATCGCTCTCGGCAGGAACCAAGGGAGAAAGGAGTGGCGTCTGAAGCGAAACTTTGCGCGGCAGTGCTGCCTATCCTGCGGGCACAAGGATCGTGGCAGGCGCGCGGAGCGGCGTGCCGGGCCTCTCCGTGCGATTGGAGGATGTGAGATCATGACCCTGGGATCGCTGCGCAACTATTGCTTCATTGCCGCCTTCGTCTTCTCCGCCCTGGCGATGTCGCCGCCCTCGATGGAGGCCGCGGAGACGCCGGCCGCCAACCCGGAGGCGGTCGAGCTGCTCTTCGTGCAGAGCGCCGGTGGCGCCGTGCTGGATCACGAGCAGGGCACCCTGACGCTGAAGGCCCTCAGCCCGACGACGATCTACTTCTCCGACCGGCCCTACCGGCTGGCGGGCCACTACACGACCGCCGAATTCCTGCAGCTCTGGGGCGAGGGCTCGGACAGCTTCCTGGCCGATCCGCCGAATGCCACCCTGTCGGTCTTCGACCCCACCATGGCCGATCCGCGCGAGGTCGTCGTCGAGCTGCGGGACGTGCGGCAGAACGGCGCCGACCTCGTCTACGACGTGCGCATCCTGCAGGGCGAGCTGCCGCCGACCGACGGCCCGGCCTCGCTGTTCATCGATGTCATCGGCATGCCGCTGACGCCGATGTCCTATGCCGGCGTGGCTCGCCGCTGGACCCGCCGCGCGATTCTCTACTAGCGCGCCGCACGCCGCGGGGCGTCGCCTGGGCGGCGTCCCCTGGGCGGCGGCATTGCCCGGCACGGCCGGCTGAGGCACCATCGCGGCCCTTCACCGCGCGGATGCATCATCATGGCGAAGCTGGTCCACCTCTTTCCGCTGACCGTGTTCCAATCCACGGTGTCGCCGGACGCCGACGCGCGCGCGCGCATGGTCGAGGCGGTGGTCGACATGGGGCGCGAGCGGGTGCAGCAGAGGGCGCCGGGCATTTCCTGGACCGGCGACCTCAACGGCTACGAACTGCTGCACAACGACCCGCGCTTTGCCTCGCTCTTCGCCAGCTTCGCGCGCCCGCTGAACGAGTATCTCGAGCTGTTCCGCATCGACCAGCAGAAGATGCGGCTCTACTTCACGCGCTCCTGGGCCACGCTGTCCCGCCGCGGCGACTCCACGCAGGCCCACACCCACATGCAGTCGCACATCAGTCTGGTCTACTACCTGAGCAAGCCGGCGGATTCGAGCGGCATCTCCTTCATAGAGAAGAATGCGCCCAATCAGTTCGCGCCGAACCTCTTCAACCCGGCCATGGTGCGCTCCGGCGTCCTGCGCGAGGTGCAGCAGTACAACACGCAGAAGGTCTACCTCGAGCCGAAGGAGGACGACCTCCTGATCTTCCCCTCGAAGGTGCTGCACGAGATTCCGCCAAACCCGAGCGACGGGCTGCGGATCTCCATCGCCTGCGACATCGTCGCCACGGTGCGCGACAGCTCCGGACTGGAGTACCTGCTGCCCGGTCCGGAGAGCTGGAGGGCGGTCGACTGAAGGCGCGGGCGAGGCCTCTGCGCCGCTAGGCCAGCCAGACCTGCGACAGGTCGTAGTACTGCGTCGGGTGCATCTGGAAGCCCTGCACCCGCTGCAGGCCGGCGGTGATGACTGGCCGCCAGATCGGCTGCGCGATCACCGCGTCTTCCTGCAGGATGCTCTCGACCTGCTGCATCTTCTGCCGCCGCTGCTCGACGTCGAGGATGCCGCTGGCCTCGCTCAGCGCCGCGTCGAAGGCCGGGTTGGCGTAGTGCGACTCGTTCCACGGCACGCCGGACCGGTAGGCCAGGTTCAGCACCATCACGCCCAGCGGCCGATGGGTCCAGGGCGTGAAGCAGAAGGGCGAGACCAGCCAGATATCCCAGAACATCGCCGTCGGCAGGACATTGATTTCGATGTCGATTCCAGCCGGCGCACACTGGGCGCGCATGGTCTCGACCGTCGTGCCCTCCCACTTGCCGGTGGCATTGGCCACGTCGATCTTGACCGTAAGGCCGTCCGGATACCCGGCCTCGGCCAGCAGCGCCTTGGCCCGGCCATAGTCCTGCCGCTGCTTCGGCAGCGCGAAATACTCCGGATGGATCGGCGCGACATGGTGGTTCTCGCCCGGCGCGCCGCGGCCGCGATAGGCGATTTCCAGCAGCTTGTCGTTGTCGAGGCAGGCGATCAGGGCCTGGCGCACGCGCTTGTCGGTGAAGGGCTCCTGGTCGACCTGCATGCGCGCGACCGCCGTCTGCGCCGTCACCTGCTCGAAGATCGTGACGCCGCTCATCGATTCCAGCACCTGCGCCTGATCGATGGAGAACTCGTAGCCGAGATCGATCTGCTCCGACTGCAGGGCCAGGAGCATGGCCGCCGGGTCCTCCCCAAGGTCGATGAAGTCGATGCCCTCGAGATGCGGCGGCTCGCCCCAGTAGTCCGCGCGACGGCGCACCTCCATCCGCTCGCCGACCGTCAGCTTCTCCAGTGTGAAGGGGCCGGTGCCGACCGGGTTGCTCATGAGGTCGCCGCCATCGTCGGCGAAGCGCGGGTGCGCGATCGGCGCCGAATAGTGGAAGAAGCTCTCCGGGATCGCCAGATCGGGCTTCGACAGCTGCAGGCGCACGGTGTGTTCGTCGAGCTTCGCCACGGCGCCGGCGATCATGCGCTGCACCATGACCGCCTTGCCGGCATCGTCCTTCTGGCCGCTGTCGACCTCCTCGGTCAACGCGCCAAAGAGCCCGAGGTTGGAGGAGCCGACCGCCGGGTCGAGCCAGCGGGTGATGTTGAAGACCACGTCGTCGGCGGTGAAGGCATCGCCGTTCGACCAGGTCACGTCCTGGCGCAGGTAGAAGGTCCAGGTCTTCAGGTCGTCGGAGGCTTCCCAGCTTTCGGCCAGGTAAGGGCGGGTGACGTTGTCCGGGCCGGTGCGCGTCAGGTATTCGAGGAAGCAGCGCACCTGGTTGGACTGGGTCACGCTGTTGATCGTCGCCGGGTCGCCGATCTCGCGGACCGCCATCCCCATGCGCAGTATGCCACCCTGCTTCGGCGTCGCCGCCAGGGCCGGGGCGACCGGCGCCTCGCCGGTGATGCTGCCGGCCAGGGCATAGGCTGCCGGTGCGGCAAGGCCGAGCAGGCACGCAGTGCGGAGGAACTCGCGGCGCGAGACCTGGCCCTGCGCGAGCTGCTTGCAGAGCTCCGGAACGTAGGGGTGTGCAGGCCGTCCGGCCGCGTTTCGCAAATCCTCTGCCATCGCTCGATGTCCCGCCTTTGCCAGCTGTGCCAGCGGCCATTCTGGTCTGCCGTCTTGGCCTGGAATGGCCTGGATTCTCTGGGAACGAGCCTGAATTCGGCAAAGCTAGCGGCCGGCCGCGCTCACCGCTGCGGCGGCCTGGCGCCGTGCCGTGCTGGGGGCCTGATGGAACAGTCGGTGATAGCGCCGGGCGAAATGCGACGGCGAGGCGAAGCCGCAGGCCAGGCCGATCTCCTTGATCGGCAGCGAACTGCTGGTCAGCAGCGCGTGGGCCCGCTGTAGCCGCACCAGCATGTAGTAGTCCTGCGGCTTCAGGCCGGTGTGGCGGCGAAACAGCCGCTCCAACCGCCCCAGCGACAGTTCGTTCAGCCTTGCCAGCCGGGCGATGGCCAGCGGCTCTTCTATGTGCTCCTCCATCATCGAGATCGCGCGCAGCACCAGCGGATCGGCGACGCCGGTGCGCACCCGCAGCGCCAGACGCTGCCGGTCGACGCTGGCCCGCACCGGGTCGTGGACGAACCACTCGGAAACCTGCAGCGCCAGCGCCTGGCCGTGGTCGCGCGCGATCACCTCCAGCATCATGTCGAATGCGGCGGTGCCGCCGGCCGAGGTGAAGCGGTCCCGATCGACGACGTAGAGGTTGGCGTTCAGCCGGATCTGCGGAAAGCTTTCGCGGAACGAGGGATGGCTGAGCCAGTGAATCGCGCACTCATAGCCGTCGAGCAGGCGCCCGCGCGCCAACAGGAAGCTGCCGTCCGCCACCGCGCCGAGCGCGACGCCGCTGCGTGCCTGTCGGCGCAGCCAGGCGAAGGTCTTCGCGTCGGCGAAGCGGTGGGCGGTGCCGCCGGTGCAGACGACGATGCGCTGCAGGCGCTCGTGCCGCTCGATCGAGCCGTCGGCGACCATCTGCACGCCGCTGGAGGGAGCGGCCGGGCTGCCGTCTCTGGTGAGCATGCACCAGCGATAGAGCGGCCTGCCGCTGATCAGGTTGGCGGCGCGCAGCGGCTCCAGCACCGAGGTGAAGGCCATCAGCGCGAAGCCCGGCACCAGGTAGAAGCCGTAGACCGTCGTGCTCTCTCGGGGATCGTCGGGCATGGTGCTCAAGGGCCGGCGCTCTAGCACGGCCGGTGCCGCCTGCTAGGCTGCGGCGCCGGACGCGGGGCGGATAGGAGGGCAGGGGAGACGATGGTAGCGCTCGACTGGGTGGATGGCGAGATCACCGCCCTGCGGCGGGCTTATCTGTCGCTGCGGCCGGAACGCCGCCGCCTGGAGGAGCGCTGCCTGCGCCGCGGTGCCGCGCCGGTGATCCCGCTGCTGCTTCATCCGCCCGGCCGCCGGCCGGCCGGCCGCGGCCGCCGCACCGGCGCCGGGGCGGCGATCCTCTATTGCCATGGTGGCGGCTGGTATCTCGGCTCGCCCTTGACGCACGCCGCAATCGGCCGCGCGCTGGCGGCGGCGAGCGGCCTGCCGGTCTACTCGCTGGGCTACCGGTTGATGCCGGGGCACAGCGCCTCGGCGCCGGTGCGCGATGGCCTGGCCGCGCTCCG
This sequence comes from uncultured Alphaproteobacteria bacterium, assembly GCA_942492185.1. Taxonomy (GTDB): domain Bacteria; phylum Pseudomonadota; class Alphaproteobacteria; order Kiloniellales; family JACOMY01; genus CALOEA01. The sequence continues at coordinate 177,612 of CALOEA010000042.1, read as the reverse complement.
CGGCCTGATCGAGGGCGGTCATCGGCGGATCGTGCTCGCCGGCGACTCGGCCGGCGCCGCCGTCGCTCTCGGCGTCGCGCGCTTCGCCCCGCTGCGCTGCCGGCGCTACCTGCGTGGCGTGGTGGCCTTCTATGGCGCCTACGGATTGCAGGATTCGGCCGCGATCCGCGCGCACGGCCGGCGCGAGGAGGGCCTCGACGCGGCCGCGCTGGCCGCCGCCTACCGCCGCCTCGGACGGATCGGCGGGCCGCACCCCTTCCAGGCAGCGCTGCTCGCGGCCCGGCGCCTGCCGCCGCTGCATCTCTTCGTCGGCGATCGCGACCCGCTGCTGGACGACAGCCGCGCCCTGCAGGCGATGATGCCCTCCGGCAGCGAGGCCCGCCTGACGCTGGTGCCGGACGTGGGCCACAGCTTCCTGCACGCGGTCGCGGAGTCGCCGGCGGCACGAGAGACGCTGGCTGCCGCGGCGCGTTCGATCGGCAACTGGGTCGGGCGCCGGCCCTAGTCGGGAAAGGCCGTCAGCAGCCCCGCCAAGGCGCCGGCCGGCAGGGTCTCCAGCGACAGCACCCCGGCCTCCAGCGCCTCGGCCGCGCCGGCTGCGCCCAGCGGCTCCACCAGGCGGTGGAACTTGCTGCGCAGCGTCTCCTCCCAGCGCGGATTGGCCGGGTTTCCGGAGGGGTCGTCGTGGCTCACCCGGCGGAAACGGCCGCTGCCGGGTGCCTCCTCGATCTCGACCCAGCCGGCGAAGCGGGCCGGATAGAGCTTGTCGAGCGCCGGGTCGGGCAGCAGTTCCACCTGCTTCGCCAGAGCGGTCAGGGCCGGGTCGGCGATCCGCTCCACCTCGAACTGCGCCGGCAGCACCGCGCCGTCGGCCAGTGCCACGGCGACGCAGTACTGCGCGCTCATCTGGGCGTTCAGCACCGAGCCTTCCTCGTAGGGGAAGCCGCATTGCACCTCGACCACCTTGGGCAGGCCGGCGCGGACCCTGGCGCCCGCTTTCCAGGCGTCCCTGAGGTCGAGGGCCGCGTCGATGTAGGCGTGCAGGCTGCCGCAGCAGGCATAGGGCTTGAAGCTGGTCTCCGCCGCCTGCCAGCGGCTGCCGAGGTCGTCGAGCAGCGGCGTCGCCGTGGCCTCCGCGCAGAAGGTCTTCAGCCAGCCGCCGTCGGCGGTCTCCAGCAACTGGGTGGGCCCGCTGAACCCGAGTTCGGCCAGCTCCGCCGCCAGAACGCCAGACTGCGCCGAGCGGCCGGCATGCAGCCGCTTGCTCATGCTGCCGTCGGCATTGAAGGCGAAGACGCCGGCCGACTGCGTGCCGCCGAGCCCCATGGCCCAGGCGGTGCGGGTGGCATCCAGGCCGAGCAGGTGGGCGCAGCCGACGGCGGCGCCGATCGAGCCGCAGACGCCGGTCAGGTGCCAGCCGCGCAGGCGGGCCGGCGAGGGGCCCAGCGCCAGCGCCAGGCGGATCATGATCTCGTAGCCGGCGGCGATGGCGGTCAGCACGCGGTCGCCGGCGATGCCGCGCGCCTCCGCCAGCGCCAGGACCGCCGGCATCACCACCGCGCCGGGGTGCAGCTTCGCATTGTGGAAGTCGTCCAGTTCGAAGGCGTGCGCGGCGGTGCCGTTCGCCAGCGCCGCGTCGGTCGCCCGCAAGGTCGCCTGCGGCCTGCCCCAGCGGCTGGCGAGACCGGGCCCGGCCGCGGCGGGCTGGCGCTCGGCCCAGGTCGTGACCGCCTGCGACCAGGGCAGGGCGCGGCCATAGAGGCCGGCACCCAGGCAGTCGAGCAGGAGCAGCCGGAGTTGCCGGCGCACCGGCTCCGGCACGTCTTCCGCCGTGAGCCCGGCGGCCCAGCCGGCAAGGCGTTCCGTCAAGCCAGCCGGCATCGGCAGATCGTGCGGCATCTCTCAGCTCCCCTTGCGCTCTCGGTGCCGCCGGCTTTCCCGGGCGATCGCGCATGGGTTCCTGGGCGCGGTCGCGGGCGGCGGTTGTTGCGTACGAATGTATACAGTGGCATCCTTAGGTGCAACCGGCCAACGCAGGCCGGATCGGGGCCGCGGGCCGTCGTAGAGCGAGGGTAGAAGATCATGGGTGCAGGGACTGTATCGGGTCCGGAGGCGACGCTGGAGCGCGCGTGCCGCGGCGAGTTCGAGGTGATCGTCGTGGGGGCGGGCAACGCCGCCCTCTGCGCCGCCCTGGCGGCGGCCGAGGCCGGGCGGCGAGTGCTGGTGCTGGAGCGCGCGCCGGAAGAGGAGTCGGGCGGCAACAGCCGCTTCACCGCCGGGGCGATCCGCTTCGCCTACGAGGGGCTGGACGACCTGCGCCGCGTGGTCACCGACCTAACCGAGGAGGAGATCGCCCGCACCGACTTCGGCAGCTACGGCCGCGATGCCTTCTATGACGACATGGGGCGCGTCACCGAGTATCGCTGCGATCCGCTGATGACCGAGTTGCTGGTGGAGCGCAGCCTGGAAACTCTGGTGTGGATGCGCAGCCACGGCGTGCGCTTCGTGCCGATCTACGGCCGCCAGGCTTTCAAGGTGGACGGGCGCTTCAAGTTCTGGGGCGGCCTGACGGTGGAGGCGACCGGCGGCGGTCCCGGCCTGGTCGAGAACCTGACCAAGGCGGTCACCGCGCTGAAGACCGAGGTGCTCTATGGCACGCGCGCCCTGTCGCTGGTGCACGAGGCCGGCCGGGTCTCGGGCGTGCGGGTGAAGCGCGGCGATGCGGTCTATGAACTCCCGGCGCAGTCGGTGGTGCTGGCGGCCGGCGGCTTCGAGGCCAATGCCGAGTGGCGGGCCCGCTACCTCGGCCCGAACTGGGACCTGGCGAAGGTGCGCGGCTCGCGCTTCAACACCGGCGACGGTATCCGCATGGCGTTGGAGATCGGCGCCAGCCCGATGGGCAACTGGTCCGGCTGCCACGCCGTCGGCTGGGAGCGCAACGCGCCGGAGTTCGGCGACCTGGCGGTCGGCGATCAGTTCCAGAAGCACTCCTACCCCTTCGGCATCCTGGTCAACGCCCAGGGCGAGCGCTTCGTCGACGAGGGCGCCGACTTCCGCAACTACACCTATGCGAAGTACGGACGGCGCATCCTGGAGCAGCCGGGGCAGTTCGCCTGGCAGGTCTTCGACTCCAAGGTTTTCCACCTGCTGCGCGACGAGTACCGCATCAAGCAGGTGACCAAGGTGACGGCGCAGAGCCTGGAAGAGCTGGCGGGCAAGCTGGAGGACGTCGATCCCGAGGGCTTCCTGCGCACCGTCGAGGCCTTCAACGCGGCCGTGCGGCGCGAGGTCGACTTCAATCCCAACGTCAAGGACGGGCGCGGCACCGACGGCATCTCGCCGCGCAAGTCGAACTGGGCAAACCCGCTTGACACGCCACCCTACGAAGCCTACGCCGTAACCTGTGGAATAACCTTTACTTTCGGCGGTCTGCGTATCAACGAGAAGGCGCAGGTGCTGGACGTCGACGGGGCCGCAATTCAGGGCCTCTATGCTGCTGGAGAGCTTGTCGGCGGGCTTTTCTACTTCAACTATCCGGGGGGCACCGGTCTGATGTCCGGCGCGGTCTTCGGGCGTATCGCCGGCAGCGCCGCCGCCGAGCAGAGCGCATAGGCCTCAGAGTGTGTAGACTGGAACCATGAGCGACTCGAAGCTGTCGGTGATCGTGCCGGAGAATTTCGCGCTGGCGGCCGACTATGCCTATGCCATGCTGAGGCGGGGGATCGAGGAAGGCACCTTCCTGCCCGGCGCGCGGATGCGCGAGATCGAGTTGGCGAAGTGGCTGGGCGTCAGTCGCACACCGGTCCGCCAGGCGCTGTCGCGCCTCGAGGTCGAAGGCATCCTGACGGTGGCGCCGCGCAGCGGCCTGGCAGTCGCCAGTCTCGATGCCGATGCCCTGGCCGAGCTCTATGACATGCGCGAGGCGCTGGAGAGCACGGCCGCCAACCTGGCGGCGCGCAACGCCTCGCCGCGGGAGATCGCCGGGATCAAGGAGATCCTCGTCGACACGCCGTCGCTGAACGACGACCCCGTCGCCTTCGCGCGGCACAATCGCAAGCTTCACCAGGCGATCTACGATGCGGCGCACAACCGCTTCCTGGTGAAGTCGATGCAGGCGCTGCACGACGCCATGCTGCTGCTCGGGCCGACCACGCTCTCCACCAAGGCACGCCGCAAGGAGGCCCAGGAGGAGCACGCCGCCCTGGTCGAGGCCATCGCCCGGCGCGACGGCGATGCCGCGGCCGCGATCGTGGCCCACCACATTCGCGGCGCGCTCAGGGTGCGGGTCGAGCAGGTGGAGCGCGACCGCCGCGAGGCGATCGCCCGCTAGAGCGCTCGGCCGCCGGCCTGTTGCCCGCGCGCTGCTGCAGCCCGCCGGCGGTGCTGTCCCGCGCTCGCGCTACCCCGGTCATCATCCGACCTTATTCCCTGCCGACCCTGAGGCTCTGCGCCGCGTCGGCGCGGACCTTTTGCTCTGCGGAGGATTGCCGGGATCACTGCTTGGCAAGCGTTGGATACAAATGTATCCTTGCGAATACGCAGTGACCATCAGCCGACCGAGAAGAGTCCGGCGAAGGGAGGAACGATGTTGCTAGAGGGCAAGAGCGCCGTCGTGACCGGTGCCGGCCAGGGGATCGGCCGCGCGGTCGCCAAGGCCTTGGCTGCCGAGGGTGCCGAGGTGGTGGTGAACGACGTCGCGGCGGCCAAGGCCGACGCGGTCGCCGAAGAGATCCGCAAGGCCGGCGGCAAGGCCGCCGTTTCGCATGACGACATCTCGACCATGGCCGGGGCGGAGGCCGCCGTTCAGGCCTGCGTTGCCGCCTTCGGCAAGATCGACGTCATGGTGAACAACGCCGGCGTCCTGCGCGACCGCATGTCCTTCAACATGAGCGAGGCCGAGTGGGACGCGGTGGTCAACGTCTGCCTGAAGGGCACCTTCGCCTGCACCCACTTCGCGCTGCGCCAGATGCGCGAGCGCGGCCAGGGCGGGCGGATCATCAACGTCACCTCGCGCAGCGGCCTGCGCGGCTCGGGGGGGGGGGGGGGGGGGGGGGGGGGGGGGGGGGGGGGGGGGGGGGGGGGGGGGGGGGGGGGGGGGGGGGGGGGGGGGGGGGGGGGGGGGGGGGGGGGGGGGGGGGGGGGGGGGGGGGGGGGGGGGGGGGGGGGGGGGGGGGGGGGGGGGGGGGGGGGGGGGGGGGGGGGGGGGGGGGGGGGGGGGGGGGGGGGGGGGGGGGGGGGGGTGGCCAGTCCGAACTACGCCGCCGCCAAGGCCGGCGTCGCCGGCTTCACCCGCACGGTCTGTCAGGAGGTCGCGAAGTACGGCATCACCGTCAACGCGATCTCGCCGCGCGCCGTCACCGACATGACCGACAGCGTGCCCGACGAGGTGCGCAAGAAGAAGGATGCCTCCTGGGCCGGCAGCGCGGTGCGCAAGCGCGGCGAGCCCGAGCAGGTGGCACCGCTCGCGGTCTACCTGGCCAGCGACGAGGCCGACTGGATCAATGGCCAGGTGATCGGCCTGGGCGGCGACAAGCTCTCGCTCTGGACCCATCCCAAGGAGAAGACCGAGGCGTTCGTCTTTGGCGGCTGGAGCCTGCAGAACCTGCGCGACCTGCTGCGCACCTCGGTCGCCTTCGAACTCGAGAATGTCGGGAACAAGGACTGAGTCCCCGACCAGCAAGCGCACCGCAGAGTGCGCGTCGAACGTTGACCCCACATCGGAGGAGGAGAACACGGTGATGAGACATATTCCGACGAGGCGGCAGCTCATGCGGGCGGCCCAGGGAACGGCCCTGGGGCTGGTCGTCGCGTTGAGCTCCATGAGCGCGGATGCCAAGACCTTTCTGCGGATCGGCGGCGGTATCGGCGGTTCCAGCTGGGAGATCACGGCCGGCAAGCTTGCCGACATGTTCTCCAAGGCGAGCGACGACGTGCAGGCCATCGCCCAGCCGGGCAACATGGGCGAGAACCTGGCGCGCCTGAAGCGTGGCGAGGCTGATCTCGGGCTGACCTATGGCATCGTCTTCCGCGATGTCGCCACCGGCACCGGAAAGTTCGGCGAGCACCAGAACCCCAAGCTGCGCCTGTTGGCGGCGCTCTATCCCGCCTATGAGCAGCCGCTGGTGCCGAACGACGTGCCCTGGCAGACGGTGCGCGACCTGGCCGCCGACCCGAGCCAGGCGGCGATCGCCGCGCTCACCCCGGGCAGCGCCACCTACTCGCTGGCCGACGCCATGCTGCAGGCGGCCGGTTCCAGCATGGAAGACATCGAGGCGGCCGGCGGCCTGGTGCTGCCGCTGAACTACTCGCAGGGCCTCGACGGCCTGCGCAGCGGTCAGGTCAACGTCGTGATGATCAACGGCCCGAACTCCCACCCCTCGGTGCTGGAGTACGAAGACCAGGGCCGCCTGCTGACCTTCGACGACGAGCTGCTGGCGAAGATCGCCGAGATCATGCCCGGCACGGCGCCGGCGGTGATGTCGCCGGATGCCTACAGCTTCCTGACGGAGCCCTACAAGACCTTCGCGGTCTACACCACCGTGGTGATCAGCGCCGATGTTCCCGACGAGGTGGTCTACGAGATCACCAAGTACTTCTGGGAGCACGTCGCCGAGTTCCAGGGCGTCGCCAGCTATGCCGCCGCGACCGACATCTCGACCGCCACGGTCGGCTCGTCGGAACTGGAGATCCACCCCGGCGCGCTGCGCTACTACCAGGAAGTCGGAGTCGTTAAGTAGGCACTTGGATAAGACGACGGCCGGGCCGCTGCGCCCGGCCGTCGGCCTTTCCAAAGACCGGCAAATGACCAGACGGAACGCATGCCCGATCCCAACGAGATAGCGGAAGTCCGCGCCGAGCAGGCGGGGGTCATCGACGCGCTCTGCGATCGGCGGCGCGTGCCGCGGGCCCTGGCGCTGCCCTTCCTGATCGCGCTGCTGAGCAGCCTGATCGCGCTCTTCGCGCTCTTCAACGCCTCGATCGGCGCCACCGAGTCCTACCAGACGCGCACCTTCATCGTGTCGCTGACGCTGGTGGTCGGCTACCTGATCTATCCGACCGGTCGCAAGACCTGGCACGAGCCGCTGAATCTCTGGACGCTGCTCGACCTCCTCATCATCGTCTTCGTGATCGCCACCCAGGGCTTCCTGCTCTACGAGATGGCGCGCACCCGTGGCACCTTGATCGCCGGCCTGGGCGAGATCGCCCCCTGGCAGATCGTCATGGGCGCCACCTACGTCCTGGTGGTCATGGAGCTGACACGGCGCTGCGCCGGCCTGCCGATGGTGCTGATCGCGCTGGTCTTCCTGCTCTACGTGCTCTTCGCCGAGTGGGCGCCGGAGGCGATCGCCGGGCCCAACACCTCGCCGGCGGTCCTGACGCGCAATCTCTTCTTCAACATCGACGGAATCTTCGGCGTACCGGTTGGCGCCATGGTCGACTACGTCGTCATCTTCATCCTCTTCGGCCAGATGCTGGCGGCGGCCGGCGCCGGTGAGTTCTTCACCGACGTCGCCATGGCCCTGACCGGCAAGCAGATCGGCGGTCCGGCCAAGGCAGCGGTGATCTCCAGCTCGCTGATGGGGACGATTTCCGGCAGCGCCATCGGCAACGTCGTCACCACCGGATCGGTGACCATCCCGCTGATGACCCGCTTCGGCTATCGGCCGCACTTCTCCGGCGCCGTCGAGGCCGTGGCCTCGACCGGCGGCCAGATCATGCCGCCGGTCATGGGCGCCGTCGCTTTCGTGATGGCGCAGCTCATGGGCGTCCCCTATCTCGAGGTCGCCGCCGCCGCTGTCGTCCCGGCCGCGCTCTACTACTGGGCCGCCTTCTGGGCGGTGCACTGGGAGGCGCGGCGCCTCGGGCTGCACGGCATGGACGCGGCGCTGGTGCCGCGGCTGTGGGGCGTGCTGCGCCGCGGCTGGTACTTCCTGCTGCCGGTCGGCTTCCTGATCGGCATGCTGGCGGGTGGCGGCAGCATCATCCAGGCCGCCTTCCTCAGCACCGTCATCGCCTTCGTCATCAGCTTCTTCCGGCGCGACACGGCGATCACCCCGATCCGCCTGCTGCGCGTTCTGGAGAGCGTCGGGCGCTATTCCATCGTCATCATCGTGGTGGCGGCGGCGGCCGGCATCATCATCTCGGTCGTCACCAGTTCGGGGCTGTCCTGGCGCATGCTCTCGATGCTGGTGGACTTCTCCGAGAACCGCCTCTGGCTGGCCCTGCCACTGGCCGCCCTGGTCGCCCTGGTGCTCGGCATGGGCGTCAGCACCACCGGCGTCTACGTCACGCTGGCCGCCATCCTGGTCCCGGCCCTGGTGCAGATGGGTCTGGAGCCGATGGCGGCGCACATGTTCGCCCTCTACTACGCGGTGATCGGCCTGATCACGCCGCCGGTCGCCATGGCCGCCTTCGCCGCCGCGGCCATCGCCAACGCGCCGCCCATGAAGGTGGCCATCACCACCCTGAGGATCGCCCTGCCGATCTACTTCGTGCCCTTCATCTTCGCCTACGATCCGGTGCTGCTGCTGATCGGCGACTGGCAGGAGATCGTGCTGCACGTCGCGACCGCCTTCATCGGCGTCTGGTTCTTCAGCACCGCGCTCTGGGGCTTCATGTTCGTGCGCACCACGCTGATCGAGCAGGCACTCCTGCTGGTGGCCGGCATCGGCTTCCTCATCACCTCCGACATCGGCGCCCTCGTCGGCCTGGTGCTCGGCGGCGGCGTCATCTTCGTGCAGCTGCAGCGTCGCCAGCGACAGCGCGCGGCGGTATCGCTGGAGGGCGGACGATGATCCCCGCGATCCTGCAGTGGCTGTTCTATCTGTCGGTGGGCGGCCTGCTCTGGCTGCTCGGCAATCAGGCGGTTCATGTCCGCCAGTTCGGCTGGTTCGCCGGTCTCATGGTGATCATCGCCGCCGTGCTGGTGGCGGTGATCGTCGGTTTGGAACGACGCAAGAAAGGAGAGGCGAGCGATGGCAGTGAATAGGCGATTCTTCGAGGACCTGACGGTCGGCGAGACCTTCGAGTCGCCCGGACGGACCGTGACAGAGGCCGACGTCATGACCTTCGCCGGCCTGTCCGGCGACTACAACGTGCTGCACACCGACGAGGAGTACATGAAGGGCACGCCCTTCGGCACCCGCATCGCGCACGGCCTGCTCGGCCTGGCGATGCAGTCGGGGCTCGGCAGCCGGGCGATCACGCCGGCGGTGAGCACCGCCGCCTTCCTCGGCCTGAAGGAGTGGAACTTCAAGAAGCCGATCTTCTTCGGCGACACCATCAAGGTGCGCATCACCGTCGAGGACAAGCGCGAGACCAGCAAGCCGGGCCGCGGCATCGTCCATTGGCGCCGCGAGGTGATGAACCAGAAGGGCGAGGTGGTGCAGGAGGGACTGACCCTGACGCTGGTGAACTGTCGCCCGCAGGAAGCCGCGGCATCATGAGCCTGGAGGCGAAGGAGTTCCGCCGCGGCGCCGTGATCGCCGGGGTGGCGGAATCGGATCTCGGCGAGGTGCCGCACCTCACCGAGCTGCAGCTGCACGCGCAGGCGGCCAAGCGGGCGCTCGACGACGCCGGCATCGACAAGTCGGAGGTGGACGGCATTCTCAGCCTCACCTCGGCGCGCGCCGTGCGCCAGCCGGCGATGCTGGTGGCCGAGTACCTGCAGATCTTCCCGCGCTTCACCGATTCCACCTCGATCGGCGGCTCCTCCTTCGAGGCGATGGTGACCCATGCGGCGATGGCCATCGCCACCGGCCTCTGCAACACCTGCCTCATCACCTACGGCAGCACGCAGCGCTCGGACGCCTCGCGTACGCTGGCCGGCGCCGCGGCAGAGGCCTGGATGCCGCCGACCCAGTTCGAGGCGCCCTATGGCCTGCCGATGATGGCCGGCGCCTACGCCCTGGCGGCGACGCGCCACATGCATCTCTATGGCACCCGGCCGGAGCACCTGGCGGAGATCGCCGTGGCGGCGCGCTCCTGGGCGCAGATGAACCCGCTCGCCTACGACCGCAAGCCGCTGACGATCGAGGAGGCGCTGGCCTCGCCGATGATCTCGACGCCGTTGCGCCGGCGCGACTGCTGCCTGGTCACCGACGGCGGCGGCGCCGTGGTGATGACTCGCGCCGATCGCGCCAAGGACCTGAAGGGCGCGCCGGTCTGGCTCTGGGGCTCGGCCGAGACGCACGGTCACCTGACCATGAGCCAGATGCCGGAGCTGACGGTCACGCCGGCGGCGCAGACCGGCCGGCTGGCCTTCGAGAGTGCCGGCGTCGGTCCCGGCGACATCGACGTGGCGGAGATCTACGACTCCTTCACCATCACCACGCTGCTGACGCTGGAAGACCTGGGCTTCTGCAGGAAGGGCGAGGGCGGGCCCTTCGTGGAAGGCGGGCGCCTGGCCCCCGGCGGCGCCTTTCCCATCAACACCATGGGGGGCGGCCTCTCCTACACCCACCCCGGCATGTACGGCATCTTCCTCATCATCGAGGCGGTGCGCCAGCTACGCGGCACGAGCGGAGAGCGGCAACTGCCGGAGGTGAACCTGGCGCTCTGCCATGGCACCGGCGGCGCGCTCTCCTCCGGCGCCACCTTGATTCTCGGAAAGGAGCCACGATGACCGGCAAGCGACCGCTGCCCGTACCGGACAGCGAGACGGCGCCCTATTGGGCCGGAACCGCGGACGGCAAGCTGCTGATCCAGAGCTGCGGCGCCTGCGGCCGCCACCGCTTCTATCCCCGCCTGGTCTGCCCGCACTGCATGAGCGACGAGGTCTCCTGGGTCGAGGCCAGCGGCCGCGGCACGATCTACTCCTACACCGTGGTGCAGCGCGCGGCGCCAGCCTTCCGCGACAAGGTCCCCTACGTCGTCGCCATCGTCGAGCTGGAGGAGGGCGTCAGGATGATGAGCGAGCTGCTGATCGATCCGCCGGAGGCCGCCGCCATCGGCCTGCCGGTGACCGTCACCTTCGAGAAGGTCTCCGACGAGATCACCCTGCCGAAGTTCGTGCCCGCCGATGCCGCCTGAGGCCCTCTCGGTACCGCCGGTCGATGGCGCCGACATCCTGGCGCGCCTGCGGCCGAGCTCGGTCGCCGTGGTCGGCGCCTCGGCCGACCGCGGCAAGTTCGGCGCCCGGATCATCCCGACGCTGCTGCGCCAGGGCTTCGACGGCACGATCTACCCGATCAACGCCAAGCGCGACGAGATCGACGGCCTGAAGGCCTATCGCTCGGTCGGCGCGGTGCCGGGGCCAGTCGACTGCGTGATCTTCTGCGTCGCCAGCCGGCTGATCGAGCCGGTACTGGCCGACTGCGAGGCCAAGGGCGTCAGCCTGCTGGTCATCACCAGCTCCGGCTTCGGCGAGAGCGGCGAGCCGGAGGGCCTGCGCCTGCAGCAGGCGCTGATCGATTTCGCGCGGCGCAGCGGCTGCCGGGTGATCGGCCCCAACGGCATCGGCTTCGCCAACTTCGTCGACCGCGTCTGCGTCTCGGCCGGCGCGGTCCTGCAGTGGCCCGACATCCCGCGCGGCCACATCGGCCTGGCGACCCAGAGCGGCGGCCTCGGCCTCGCCTCCGCGGTCTACATCGCCCTGGAGCAGGGTATCTCCTTCAGCCACATCGCCAGCACCGGCAACGAGCCCGATCTCGGCGCGGTGGAGTTCGCCCGCGCCCTGGTGCAGGACCCGGAGACCGAGGTGGTCGCCATGACGCTGGAGGCGGTGCGCGACGGCCCCGCCTTCCTCGCCTTTCTCGACGAGGCCGCCGCCGCCGGCAAGCCGGTGGTGATCCTGAAGTCCGGCCGCTCGGATCTCGGGCAGACCATGGCGGCCTCGCACACCGGGGCGCTGGCCGGCTCGGTGGCGATCTTCGAGGCGATCTGCCGGCAGAAGGGCGTCGTCCTGGCGAACGATCTCGACGAGCTGGTCGAGTTCTCGCAGATGTTCGTGAAGCTGCGCCGGTCCGGCAAGCTGGCGCGCCTGCGCGGCAAGCGCCCGGGTCTCGGCGTCACCGCCTTCTCGGTTTCCGGCGGCCATGTCGGCCTGATCGCGGACCTGGGCTCGCTCGCCGGCCTCGCCTTCCCGCCGCTGGCCGAGGCGACGAGCAAGCGCCTCGCCGAGGCGCTGGGCACCGCCGGCGCCGTCCTCAACCCGATCGACCTGACCGGCGGCATGGTCACCGACCACTCGATCTGGGGGCGGGTGCTGGAGATCGTCCTGGACGACCCCTCGATCGAGGTGGCGCTGCCGATCATCACGGTGGCGAACGACTACGACCCTGCCTCGCACGACATGATCGCGATCGCCGGCAAGAGCGACAAGGTCGTGATGGTGCCCTGGATCGGCGGCCCCTTCTCCGGCGAGGGCAAGCCGCTGTTGCAGAAGAGCGCGGTGCCGATCTTCGCGACCGAGGCGCGGGCCGCCGCCGCCGTGCGGGCGCTCGACCGCTATTGCGGTGTGTCGCCGAAGCCGGCTGCCACGCCGCGGCCGACGCCGCCGGCCGCCCGCGCGATCCTGGAGCGTGCCGCCGCGGCCGGGGCGGCTAGTCTGGGCGAGGCGCCGGCCAAGGAGCTGCTCGCCCTGCTCGGCCTGCCGGTGGCGCGCGAGGTCCTGGCGACCAGCCGGGAGCAGGCCTTGGAGGCGGCCGGCACCATGGGCTGGCCGCTGGTCCTGAAAGGCCAGCACCCGGCGATCCTGCACAAGTCCGAGGCCGGTATCGTCAAGCTCGGTCTCAGGGACGAGGCGGCGGTGGCGGCCGCCTATGACGACATCGTCGCGCGGATGGAGCGCCACGGCGGCAAGGCGCCGGCCGACGGGGTCCTGGTGCAGGAGATGGTCTCGGGCACCGAGCTCATTCTCGGCACTAGCCTCGATCCGATCTACGGCCCGGTGGTCATGTTCGGCCTCGGCGGCATCTTCGTCGAGATCCTCGAGGACGTGTCGCTGATTCTGCCGCCCTTCGATCGCGAGGAGGCGCTGGCGGCGATGCGGCGCACCCGCGCGATCAAGCTGCTGGAGGGTGCGCGCGGCCGCCAGCCGGCCGATCTCGAGCGTTTGGCGGACTTCCTGGTGGCGCTCGGCGACTTCGCCCTCGGCAATCGCGACCTGGTACGCGAGATCGACGTCAATCCGATGATCTTCCTCGACCGCGAGACGGACCAGTTCCGCGCCGTCGATGCCCTCGTCGTCCTGAACCAGAGCTGAGGAGCCACGCCATGGAACTGGGACTGAAGGACCGGCTTGTCTGCATCACCGGCGGCAGCCGCGGCATTGGCCTCGAGACGGCGCGTGCCTTCGCCGCCGAGGGTGCCGAGGTGCTGATCTGCGCGCGCCGCCCCGAGGCCCTGGCCGAGGCCGCCGCGGCGATCCGCGAGACCACCGGCCGGACGGTCGATACGCTCGCGGTCGACGTCACCAGCCTGGGCGACATCGAGCGGATGATCGAGGAGATCCGCAGCCGTCACGGCCGCCTCGACGTGCTGGTGAACAACGCCGGCACCGGCATCTACAAGCCCTTCCTCGAGATCACCGACGAGGAGCTGCTCTATGCCATGGCGATCAATTTCTTCGCCCAGTTCCGCATCACCCAGCGGGCGGTGCCGCTGCTGCGGCAGGGGCGGGGGGCGAGCGTCGTCAACGTCTCCGGCCGCACGGCGCTGCGCGGCAACTTCCCGCCGGGGTCCAGCGCCAGCGGCCCGGCGAAGGCGGCGGAGGTGCGCTTCTCCACCGACCTCTCGACCGAGCTGGCCGGCGAGGGCATCCGGGTCAACTGCGTCATACCCGGGGTGGTGAAGTCGGAAGACCGCCTGCGCCTGTGGGAGAGCCAGGCCAGCAGCGCCGCCGAGCGGGCGAGCCTGGAGAGCCTGGCCGGCGGCTGGGGAACGCCACAGGAAGTCGCGGAGGTGATCCTCTTCCTCGCCTCGGATCGCGCCCGCTATGTCAACGGCGCCGCCCTGGTGGTGGACGGCGGCCCCCACACCAAGTCCTACGTCACGCAGCTGCACGCGGCCAAGCCTGCCGCTGGCTGAGAGAGGAGACCCCCATGGATATCCGCCTGCCGTCCGAGGCCGAGGAACTGCGCCGCAGCGTGCGTGCCTTTGCCGAGAAGGAACTGGAGCCCTTCGCCGCCGAGATCGACGCCAGCGGCACCATTCCCGACGCGCTCTGGGACAAGCTGCGGGAAGGCGGCTATCTCGGCGTGCGCCTGCCGGAAGCCTACGGCGGCACCGGCCTCGACCTGCTCTCCTACTGCATCGTCGTGGAGGAACTGGGCCGCATCCATCGCGTCCTGACGCTGATGGTCGAAGCGACCAACGGCCTGGGCCCGAACGCCATCCTGAAGAACGGTACCGACGAGCAGCGCGAGACCTACGTGCGGGCGATCGGCGAGGGCAGTTTGCGGACCGCCTTCGCGCTGACCGAGCCGGCCGCCGGCTCCGACGCCGCCGGCATCCAGACGCGCGCGGTGAAGAGCGACGGCGGCTGGCGGCTGAACGGGCGCAAGCACTATATCTCCGGAGCGCACGTCGCCGACCTGGTCTGCGTCATCGCGGTGACCGATCCGGAAAAGCGCGCGCGCGGCGGCGTCACCGCCTTCCTGGTACCGCGCGGCACCCCGGGCTTCAGCGTCAGCCGGATCGACACCACCATCGGCTCGGAGGCGCTGAAGCTCTCCGAGCTGACCTTCGATGACTGCGAGGTGCCGGAGAGCGCGGTGCTGGGCGAGGTCGGCGGCGGCTTCAAGATCGCCATGCAGACGATCGCCGAGGGCCGGCTGATCACCGGCTGCGTCTGCATCGGCATCGCCGACCGGCTGCTCTCGATGATGTGCGAGCACGCCCGCCAGCGCCATACCTTCGGCAAGCCGCTCGCCGAGCGCCAGGCCATCCAGTGGATGGTCGCCGACTCGGCGATGGAGCTGACGGCTGCCCGCGGCCTGGCCTACGAGTCGGCGCAGCAGATCGTCGCCGGCCAGCCGGCTGGCACCGGGCCCTCGATGGCCAAACTCTACGCCTCCGAGATGGTCGGCCGCGTCGCCGACCGCGCGGTGCAGGTCTTCGGCGGCATGGGCCTGATCCGCGGCTTTCCGGTCGAGCGCTTCTATCGCGACGTGCGTCACTTCCGCATCGGCGAGGGCTCCTCGGAAATGCAGCGGATGATCATCGCCCGCTCGCTGCTGAAGGCCTGAGGCGCGGTGACCGCGCGAGGCGCCTACGCCCGGGCCGCGGCCATCGCCGGAGTCGGCGAGAGCGAGATCGGCTCGCTGCCGGGGCGCGGCAGCCTGGCCCTGCTGGCCGACGCCGCGCGCGCCGCGCTGGAGGACGCCGGGCTCGGGCTGGGCGAGGTCGACGGCCTCTTCATCGCGCCCTCGCGCGCCGAGGGCTGGTTCAGCCCCTCGATCACCGTGTCCAAGGCGCTCTCCATCGACCCGCGCGAGGTCGCCACCATCGACGTGGCGGGCGCCTCCGGCACGGCCCTGGTGATGCACGCCGCCGCCGCCATCGCCGGCGGGCGCTGCGAGGTGGCGCTCTGTGTCGCCGGCCAGGCGCTGCTGTCGCAGATCAAGGCTGGCCGCAGCGAGGAAGCCGACACCTTCCATCCGACGATGGAGGCGCTCTACGGGCCGAGCCTGCCGGCGGCCTATGCCTTGATGGCGCAGCGACACATGCACCTCTACGGCACGACGGAACGGCAGTTCGCCAGCATAGCGGTGGCGGCACGGCGCTTTGCCGCCTTGAACGAGAAGGCGCACAAGCGCGCGCCGCTGAGCCTCGAGGAGGTGGAGGCCGCGCCCTATATCTGCACGCCCTTCCGCCGCTATGACTGCTCGCTGATCTCCGATGGCGCCGCCGCCTTCGTCGTCACCACGACCGAGCGTGCCCGCGATCTGAAGCAGGGGGGCGGCGCGGTGCTGCTGGGCCATGGGCTCTGCGTCGTGCCAGACGCCATGGAGATGCTGGAGGCGCCGTTGCTGGCCTCCGGGCGCGATGCCTACGGCCGGGCCGGCCTGACGCCGGCCGACGTCGACGTCGCCGAGCTCTACGACTGCTTCACCATTGCCGTGCTGCTGGAGCTCGAGGGACTCGGCCTCTGCGGCCGCGGCGAGAGCGGGCCCTATGTCGAGACGGTCGGCCTCGGCCTGGAGTCGCCGGTCCCGGTCAACACCCACGGGGGGTTGCTCTCGGCCGGCCATCCCGGCCTGCCCGGCGGCTTCCTGCATGTGGTCGAGGCGGTGCGGCAGCTGCGCGGCAGCGCCGGGGCGCGGCAGACGCCGGGAGCCGAGGTTGCCCTGGTGCACGGCAACGGCGGCGTCTACGACCTGCACTGCACGCTGCTGCTGGGCCGCCAGTGAGCCCTGAGGAGAGAAAGCGCATGACCGGCGAGGAACTGCTCTACGAGGTGCGCGACGGCGTCGCCTGGATCACGCTGAACCGGCCGGAGGCGCTCAATGCCATCGACGAGGCGCAGCGCCTGCGGGTGATCGCCGCCTTCGAACAGGCCGAGGCGGCGCCCGAGGTGGCGGTGATCGTGCTGCGGGCGGCGGGCGAGCGCGCCTTCAGCGCCGGCGCCGACCAGAAGGCGGCGCATGGCTTCACCTCGCCCGACGACTATCGCGCCACCCGCCGCGGCCGGCCCTTCGCCACGCGGCTCGACGGCTTCGCCAAGCCGACCATCGCCGCGGTGCAGGGCTTCTGCATCGGTCTGGGACTGGAGCTGGCGCTCGCCTGCGATCTCCGGGTGGCCAGCGAGGACGCACGCTTCTCCCTGCCCGAAGTCGCGGTCGGCCTGATCCCCAGCTCGGGCGTCTCGAAGCGCCTCGCCGCCGTGGTCGGTCTGGGGCGGGCCCTGGAGATGGTGCTGACCGGCCGGCGCGTCGGCGCCGCGGAGGCCCTGGCGATGGGGCTGGTCAACCGCGTGGTGCCGCCGGGCGAGCTGGAAGCCGCTGCCAGCGAGCTCGCCGGCGCGATCGCCGCGAACGCCCCGCTGGCGGTGCGCTATGCCCGCGAAAGGCTCAGGAGCGGTCTCGACCAGAGCATGGCCGATGCGGTGCGGGCCGAGACCGACCTGCTGGCGCTCCTGATGGTCAGCGAGGATCGCGCCGAGGCGGCCAAGGCCTTCCGCGAGAAACGCAAGCCGGTCTTCAAGGGGCGCTGATGGCCGACCTGCCGCCGAGCGCCGATGGACTGCGCGCGGCCGAGGCCGTCTATGCCGCCATGCTGCAGGACTCGCAGCAGGTCTGGAGCGAACACGCGCATGGCCGGATGTCCTGGCGCTGCTGGGGTGAGGGACCGCCGCTGCTGCTGCTGCACGGCAACTTCGGCAGCTGGAGCCATTGGATCCGCAATCTGCCGGCGTTGGCGCCGCGCCGCCGGGTGATCGCACCAGACCTGCCGGGCTTCGGCGAATCCGATGGCCCGCCGAAGGACAGCAGCCCGGAAGATGTCACGCGGATGCTGATCGAGGGGCTGCCGGCGGTGCTGCGGGCGGACGAGCCCTTCGAGGTCGCCGGCTTCTCCATGGGGTGCCGCTTCGCCGGGCCGCTGGCGCGCGACCTGCCGGACCGCGTGCGCCGTGCCGTGCTCTTCGCGCCTGGCGGCCTCGCCCTGCCGATGGCGCCGCTGCCGTCGCTGGAACGACTGCGCCCCGGCCTCCCGAGGGCCGACCTCCTGGCGCTGCACCGGCGCAATCTCGGGCGCGTCATGGTCTCCGGGCCCGATGCGGTGGACGACCTGGCGGTCTACCTGCAGGACCGCAACGTCGCCGACACCCGCTTCCGGCCGCATTTCCGCGGCCGCGACAACGGCCTGCGCGACGCCCTCTTCGGGATCCGCTGCCCGCTGGAGGGCGTCTGGGGCGAGGCCGACCGCTATGTCGGCGAGCATATGGCGGTCCGCCGCGAGCTGCTCGCCGCCCTGCCGGGGCCGGCCCGCTTCCATCTCGTGCCAGGGGCCGGCCACTGGGTGCCCTACGAGGCGCCGCTGCCGAGCAACGCGCTGCTGCTCGGCGAGGCGTCCTAGCCGCCGGTGGCGTGGCGCCGGATCTCCGCCAGCATCTCCGGCTCCGGCTTGGCGTAGGACCACTGGCGCCCGACGGTGATGCCGGCGCGCTGGCGCAGCTTCACCATCATCTCGGCGTGCAGCAGGCTGGTGCCGACGCAGTCCATGACCGGCACGTCCTGGAAGCGGCTGAGGCCGTTCTTGAAGAGCACCTCGTTGAAGACGCCCTCGGCCGGAATCACCAGGTCGGCGCCCTCGGCCACCGCCTGCCCGGCGCTGGCCTCGAAATCGGCGATCAGCGCCGCCGGCTCGACCAGCGCGTCGTCGAGCTCGCGCTCGCCCCAGACATGCGGCATGGCATAGACGCCGCTGACGCGGCTCTCCAGCTTGTGCCGGGCGATCAGGGCGCGCACCCGCAGCACGCTTTTCGGCGAGAGGGTGATGAGCGCGAAGGACGGCGCCAGCGAGCAGCTCGTGAGCAGCGTGGACTCCGGCATCGAGACCACCGGGATGTCGACCAGCGAGCGCGCCTCCTGCAGATAGGGCTCGCTGAAGCTGCCGAGGATGATGGCGTCGTAGCCCTCCTGCTCTGCCTGCCAGCAGAACTCCAGGGCCTCGCGCTGCACCACGTGCTTGGCGTAGGGGTACTTTACGATGTCCTGCGGGACCAAGGTCCCGTAGAAGCGCTCGGAGGCGCCGTTGAAGCGGACCTCGGTGTCGGGGGAAATCCTGGCGACATGCGACTCCAGTGCCTCGACATAGGACTTGAGGCCATAGAGCGGCGCCAAGGACTGATACCAGATTCGCATGGCTCGTCTCCCTGTGGGCTGAGAAGATGGGGCCGCGCCGGCGGCCGCCCGCGCAGTTTGCGACATGCGGATACGCTTGTATACATTGAGCCGGATGTGCCGGCCATGAAAGGGAACGTGATGGCGGAAGTGCGACGTGAGACGGCCCGGGGCCGGGTCGAGGACGAGAGGCTGCTGCGCGGCCAGGGCCGCTACACCGCCGACATCCCTTTCGAGAACCTGGCCTATGCCGTCGTCGTCCGCGCGCCGCACGCCCATGCCCGCCTCCTCGGTATCGCGCTGGAGGAGGCCCAGGCCGCGCCGGGCGTCCTCGGGGTCTTCACCGCGGCCGACCTGGCGGCCGACGGCCTGCCCGACATCCCCGCCTCCACGGCGATGAAGCGCGCCGACGGCACGCCCTCTCCCAGCACGGCGCGGCCGGTGCTGGCGCGCGATCGCGTGCGCTTCCTCGGCGAGGGCTATGCCCTGGTGGTGGCCGAAAGCCTCGCCGCCGCCATCGACGCGGCCGAACTGGTGGTCGGCGACTTCGACGAACTGCCGGTCGCGGCGACGCTGGAAGAGGCAACGCGCGAGGACGCGCCGGCGGTCTGGGACGAGGCGCCCGACAACTGCGCCTTCGTCTGGCGCAAGGGCGAGCGGGCGGCGCTCGAGGAGGCCTTCGCCGACGCCCGCCACGTGGTGCGCCAGGAGATCCGGATCTCGCGGGTCCATGCCAATCCGATGGAGCCGCGGGCCGCCGTCGGCGCCGTTGCGCCGGATGGCCGGCTGGAGCTGCACATCAGCCACCAGACGCCCTTTCCGCTGCGCGACGCGCTGGCCCGCGATCTCTTCAAGCTGCCGCCCGGGCAGCTGCGCGTCGTCGCGCCGGACGTCGGCGGCTCCTTCGGCATGAAGCTGGGCATCCACCCGGAAGAGGTGCTGGTGCTCTGGGCGGCGCGCCGGCTGGGCCGGCCGGTGCGCTGGGTGGCCGACCGCTCCGAGGCCTTCCTGGCCGACGACCACGGGCGCGACGTGCGCATGCAGGCGGCGCTGGCGCTGGACGAGGCGCTGAACTTCGTCGCCCTCGACGTGACGCTCGAACTCAATCTCGGCTGCTACGTCTCCTCCCGCTCGCTGGCCTCGGTCGGCAATGTCGGCGGCATCGCCGGCGTCTACCGCACCCCGCTGATCGGCGCCGAGATCCGCGGCGTCCTCAGCCATTCGGTCCCCACCGGCCCCTATCGCGGCGCCGGGCGGCCGGAAGCGACCTATGCCATCGAGCGGCTGATCGACATCGCGGCGCGGCAGCTCGCGGTCGATCCCTTCGAGCTGCGCCGCCGCAACCTGATCCCGAAGGAGGCCATGCCCTTCCAGACGGCCCTGACGTTCGCCTACGACTGCGGCGATTTCGCCGAGAACATGAAGCAGGCCGCCGCCGCCGCCGATCTCGCGGGATTCCCGGCGCGCCGCGCCGCCGCGCTGGCCGAGGGCAAGCTGCGCGGCCTGGGCATCGCCAACTGCATCGAGGCCGCCGGCGGCCCCTACGGCAATGTGCGCAAGGACGGCGCCCGGCTCTCGATCGCGCCGGACGGCACGATCACGCTGGACAGCGGCGTGATGTCGACCGGCCAGGGCCTGGAGACCGCCCTGCCCGGACTGGTCGCCGAGGGCCTGGGCATCGGCCGCGACCGCATCCGCTTCGTCCAGGGCGACACCGACCGCCTCGCCGATGGCCGCGGCAGCGGCGGCTCGAGCGCGCTGACCACCGGCGGCACCGCCGTCACCTTCGCGGTCGAGAAGGTGATCGAGAAGGGGCGGGCCATCGCCGCGCATCACTTCGAGGCGGCACCGGCCGACGTCGAGTTCGCTGCGGGGCGCTTCACCGTGGTCGGCACCGACCGCACGCTCGACCTGGCCGCCGTCGCCACCCTGGCAGCCGATCCGGCGGCGCTGCCGGAGGGCATGGCGCCCGGGCTCGACGAGCTTGCGGAGTTCCAGCCGAGCGACGTCACCTACCCGAACGGCTGCCATCTCTGCGAAGTGGAGATCGAGCAGGAGACCGGCCGGGTGCGGGTGGTCAACTATGTCGCCGCCGAAGACATCGGCACGGTGCTCTATCCGACGCTGGTGCACGGCCAGATCCACGGCGGCGTCGTGCAGGGCATCGGTCAGGCGGTGGGCGAGGCGATCGTCTATCAGGAGGGCAGCGGGCAGCTCACCACCGGCAGCTTCAACGACTACGCCATGCCGGTCGCCGCCGAGATTCCGCCGATCCGGATCCTGTCGCAGCCGGTGCCGACGGCGCTGAACCCGCTGGGTGCCAAGGGCGTCGGCGAGGCCGGCACGGTGGGGGCGCTGGCCGCGACGATGAACGCGGTCTGCGACGCCCTGGCGCCGCTCGGCGTCCGTCATCTCGACATGCCGGCCAGTCCCCTGCGCGTCTGGCAGGCGCTGCAGGAGGCCGCGGGCCGCTAGCGCCGGCGCCCCAGGTCGCGGGCCAGCTGCTTGCGATAGCGGCGCGGGTCGAGCTCCAGGCCATAGCGCGGCGCGGCGGGAAACTGCCCGGCCTGCCAGGCGTGCTCCTGGGCGATCGAGCGCTCCATCGCAGCACGCTCCGGCAAGGCCAGCTGGCCGCTCGCCACGGCGGCGATGAAGGCCGCCTGGTCGTCCATCATGCGGATGTTGCTGCCACCGGTGACATCGAAGAAGCCGATGAAGAAGACCCCCGGCAGCGCCGGATGGACGATGCGCCGATAGAGATCGAGGCGCGTGCCTGAGAGCGGCGAACTGCCTGCCGGCAGGAACGGCAGGTCGGTCAGATAGCCGGTGGCGGCGATGATCGCGTCCAGCGTCTCGCTGCTGCCGTCGGCGAAGTGCGCGACCCGGCCCTCGACCCGGTCCAGGCCCGGCTTCACGCGGATGCGGTCCCAGGCGATCTGCGAGATCAGGGTCGGATGGCTGATCGGGTGGGTGCGGGTCTTCGGCGTGCGGAAGCCCCACTGCTCCATCCGGCCGTGCAGCACGCGCGTCAGCATGGTGCGGAGCCACAGCCTAAGCCGCAGCGGCATCCAGGGCTTCTCGATGCGCATCAGCACCCGCGGCAACGGCACGCCGAACACCATGCGCGGCATGATCAGCACCGGCGAGCGGGCGGAGAGATAGGTCATCTCGGTCGCGCCGCAGATGTCGGCGGCGATGTCGACGCCGCTGTTGCCAGGTCCGATCACCAGCACGCGCTGGCCGGCGAAGCCCTCGGGCATGCGATAG
Source organism: uncultured Alphaproteobacteria bacterium (assembly GCA_942492185.1). Classification (GTDB taxonomy): domain Bacteria; phylum Pseudomonadota; class Alphaproteobacteria; order Kiloniellales; family JACOMY01; genus CALOEA01. The sequence goes on along the minus strand of CALOEA010000042.1, from coordinate 155,560 downwards.
GCGTGGGCATGGAGGTACTGTCCGGTGAAGCCGGCGGCCTGCGGCGGGTGGCGGGGAATGGACTGGTGGCCGCTGGCCACCACGATGCCGTCGAAGCGAAGGCTCTCGCCGCCGGCCAGCGTCAGGCGGTGGCGACCCTCCTCCGGCTCGATGGCCGTCACCTCGCTGTTGAAGCGGATGCGGCGGACCAGGTCGAAGCGCTCGGCATAGGCGAGGAAGTAGCGCTCCATCTCCCTTGTGCCGGGGTAGAGCGGCGAGCCCTCCGGGAAGGGAAAGTCGCGGTAGGCGCTGACGCGCGCCTCGGAGTTGATGTGCAGCGAGCGGTAGGCCGGGCTGCGGCCGCTGTCGTTCTCGTAGACCCACAGGCCGCCGATGCGGCTGCCAGCCTCGAATAGCGTCACCTCGATGCCGGCGGACAGCAGCGTCTTGGCGGCGCAGAGGCCGCCGGCGCCGGCACCGATCACGGCGAAGTGCTTGGCGGTCATGGGCCTCCCGCGGTGTGTGCGGCTGGGGCGAGAAAAGGCGGCCCCGCCAGCGACCGGCAAGCGGTCGGCGGCGGGGCCGTCAGTGGCAAGGACAGGAAGTAACTACTTGCGCGGCAGGTTGGTGAGCTTGGTGCCGGGCTGGGCGGCTGCCGCCGGATAGACCGTCACCACAACGCCGTTCTGCCACTGACCCGTGGTGGGAAGCGCACGGGTGTTCTGCTGGTCCTCGTCGAACTTGACGCCGAAGCCGGTGGCATAGCTGCGCTCCGGCACGTCCATCTCCATCGCCGCGGCGCGCACCGCGTCGAGGTCGGTCGAGCCGGCATCCTCCAGGGCGTCGGCCAGGATCATCAGGCCGGCGTAGGCCTCCATTGACTGCGTGCCGATCGGATCGCTGCCGTACTTCGCGCGATAGGCCGCGAGGTAGTCGGCCGAGCCGGGGCCGTAGGACTCGCTCTGGTCGTAGCGCGGATAGCCGACGACGAAGACCCCTTCGATGCCCTCGACGCCGACGGCATCGCGCGTGTCGGGCGTGTCGCCGGTGCCGGAGAGGACGATGGCCTTGGGATTGAAGCCCTGGTCGCGCGCAGTCTTCAGCAGCAGCGAGGTATCCGGCGGATAGCCGGTCTGCAGCCAGACGTCCGGATCGGCCTCCTTGGCGCGCAGGATCGAGTCGGTCAGGTCGATCGCCTTCACCGCGTGCGGGCTGACGCCGAGCACCGTGGCGCCGAGAGCCTCCAGCAGCTCCTTCTGCCGTGCCGCGATCGAGGTGCCGTAGATCGACTCCTCGTGCTCCAGCCAGATCGTCATCTCGGAGATCGGCTTGCCGAGGGCGGGTGCGAGCAGCAGCTCGACGGTATCGACCGAGACCTGGGCGAAGTGCAGGGCGTTCGGCCCGGCGCGCATGAAGTTCGGCAGGCCGCGAAGCGTCAGCTCGGTGGCCAGCGCGTGGGTGTCCCAATAGAGCTTGCCGTGCTGCAGCGCCGCGTCGCTGGCGGTGTTGGAGACCGAGCTCATGTAGGTGCCGATGAAGAGATCGATGTCGGCCTTCGACATCAGCTCATCGACCGCGGAAATGCCGCCTTGCGGATTGCTGGCATCGCCCCGCAGGAAGACGATCTGCTTGCCGAGCACGCCGCCCTCGGCGTTCAGCTTCTCCGCCGCGAGCTCGTAGCCGCGGGCGCACTCGTCGCCATAGAGGGCAAGCGGCCCGCTGAAGGGATTGATGATGCCGATGGTGATGGTGTCGTCGTCGGCGCGCGCCGGAGCGCCTGCCGCCGACGCGATCAGCAGGCCGGCGACCAGCGCCGAGCCCACCTTCAAGACTGTACGGCGATCTCCTGAGAGCCGCCGGTCGGGGGACCTCCTAGACATTTCCTTCCTCCAGTTCTTTTGTCGTTGATGATGCGATTGGTCAGACGGGGGCGACGGATCCGCCCAGCGCGGCGATTGGCCGGCTTCGCGGACGCGCCAGGCGTGTTCCAAGGTGCGGTCGTTGCCACCACCCGAACCCTTTTCCAGGGCATTCCCCAATCGACAGTGTGCGAGTGTATACCGTTGAACACTGAAAACAAGGAGCAAGTCCCGCCACCGTTCCCGGGAAAGGGCGGGCGTGCTAGACATGGCGGAGCGTCGGCCGACTGGCCGGCGGCAATCGCAAGCAGGTCGAGGACGCGATGACGGCTGTCAGCCTCGGACGTCGCACGGCAGGACGAAGGGGCGCGGGGGTGCGCATCCATCGCCGTCGCTTCGTCGCTCTGCCCCTGCCGCTGCCCCTGTCCGCGGGGCCGCGGCCGTGAAGCGGCGGCCGGTCGCCGCGCCCGAGGACTACCCGCTGGCGGCCGACTATGCCTACGCGATGCTGCGCGGCGAGATCATCGAGGGCGAACTGCTGCCCGGCAGCCGCCTGCGCGAGGCGGAGGTCGCGAGCTGGCTCGGCATCAGCCGGACCCCGGTGCGCCAGGCACTGTCGCGGCTGGAGGTCGAGGGCCTCCTGACCCTGTTGCCGCGCGGAGGCCTGTCGGTCGCCCGCCTCGACGGACCGGCATTGAGCGAACTCTACGACATGCGCGAGGCGTTGGAGGCGACGGCGGTAGCGCTGGCGGCGCGCAATGCCTCGGTGAAGGAGATCGCCGGCCTGCAGAAGATGATCGAGGAGGCGAGTGCGCAGCGCATGGAGACGGCCGACTTCGCGGCTCACAACAAGGATCTGCACCGCGCCATCTATCGCGCCGCCCACAACCGCTTCCTGGCGAAGAGCATGCAGTCGCTGCACGATGCCATGGCGCTGCTCGGACCGGTCACGCTGGCGACCAGGGCGCGCCGCCAGCAGGCGCATGCGGAGCACGTCGCCATCGTTGGCGCCATCGCGCGCCACGATCCGGAGGCGGCCGCCGAGGCGGTCCGCGACCATATCCGCAATGCCTATCGCGTGCGCGCCGCGCAGTTCGCCAGCAGCGGCGGGGCGGCGGCCGCGGCGGAGACCTGATCTCGGTCGTCCGGCTTGGCTCCGCGGGTCAGGCGGCGCCCGCGTGCGGCTCGGCGAAGCTGTCCATCAGAGCGCAGAAGCCGGGTCCGTCCAGGGTCGGGAAGCCAAGGAGCTGCGACAAGGCGGCGGCGGCCGGCGCCGCTCCCCAGGTGGCGGTCAGGCAGTCACGGGCCTTGGCTTCCAGCGCCTCCGGCGCCAGCGGCCGGCCCCAGATTCCCGGCGGGCCGTCGCAGCGCGTGGCGATCCGCGCGCCGTTGTCCAGCACCACCTCCATGTCGACCACCAGGCGGTCGAAGCGGCCTTGCCGCGCCGGATCGGCGACCAGGGCGATGCGCGGCAGCAGATCCTCCACCTCGGCGGCGAAGCGCCGGCGGTCGCTGAAGCTGGCGACGCCGACCTTGCCGTCGAGCAGGGCGACGGCCGCGGTGTACTGGAAGGAGAACTTGCCGGCCAGGCCGCTGGCCGGCGCCGGCCGGTCGACATAGGGCATCGCCGGCATGGTGATGGTGACGCCCTCGATGGCGCCGCCGCCCCTGGCGGCGATCTCGCGATGGGCCTGCAGGGCGCAGGTGATGGCGAAATGCGTGCCGTACTGGCTGGGGAAGAGCTTGGTGGCCGGCCCCGGCGAGACGATGTGCAGCACCTCTGCCGGCGCGCAGAGCGCTTCCGGACGGAAACCGTCGCGGTAGAAGGCCTTGCCGTAGCCGCGCGGCCCCCCCAGGGCGTCGGCGTCGGCGGTGAAGCCCTCGGCCGCCAGCAGCGCGCTCTCCAGGCCGCTGGCCGCCGACTGGCCGCAGTGCAGCGACTTGGTGTGGCTGCCGATATTGCCCTGCAGGCCGCCGGCGCGCGAGGCGGCGATGCCGAGCGCGTGCGTCAGGGCCGCCGGCTCGAGGCCGAGCAGCAGGCCGCAGGCCGCCGCCGCGCCGATCGAGCCGACCACGCCGGGCGGATGGAAGGTCAGCTCCCCCGGCTCGAACTGGCCGGAGGAAAGGCGCAGGCGAGCCTGGGTCTCGATGCCGACCGCCAGCGCCAGCAGCAGCCGCTCGCCCAGCGGTGCGGGCCCGGGCAGCGGTTCACCGCGCCGCTCCGCCGCTTCCGCCAGCGCGAGAATCGCCGACAGCGCGGTGGAGAGCGAGTGATTGGCCGGATTCCACATCGGCTCGAAGTCCAGCACGTGCATCGCCGAGCCGTTGGCCCGGGCCGCCTCGGCGGCGCTGCCGCGCTGGCCGCGGCCGATGAAGGTGGCCAGCGGTCGGGCCTCGGAGCGGGCGGCGACGGTCGCCAGATGGCGTGGCGCCGCCTCGCTGCTGCCCAAGGCGGCAACGGCGAGGCCGTCGACCGCCAGCATCAAGGCCCGCTGCCGGCTCTCCGACTCGAGGCCGCGACGCCACAGCCCCTGCAGCAGCGTCGCGAACTCCAGGGTCAGGCTCATCGGCCCGCCTAGCCGTTGGCGTGGCGGACGGCGGAGCGGCCGGCGGTACGTCCGAAGACCGCGCCGGAGGTCAGGCCGGTACCGCCCGGGTAGTTGTAGTGGAAGATGTTGCCGACCATCTCGCCGCAGCAGTAGAGGCCGGGGATCGGCCGCCAGCCGGAATCGAGCACCCGCGCCTCGGGATCGACCTTCAGGCCGCCGAAGGAGAAGGTGATGCCGCCGGTGACCGGGTAGCAGACGTAGGGCGGCTTATCGAGCTTCTGCGCCCAGTTCCGCTTGGGCAGATCCAGCCCCTCGGTGTGCATGCCGTCGAGCACGCCGGGATTGAAGCTGCCGTGGCCGGCGGCGGCGTTGTAGTCGGCCAGGGTCTGCTTCGCCTGGGCGCGGTCGATCGGCAGCTTGTCGATCAGCGTCTCCAGGCTGTCGGCGACGATCGGCTCGCTGGTCTCGTAGCGCTTCTCCAGCAGGTGCACCGTCTTCTGATCGAAGATCTGGTAGGCCACGCCGCCCGGCTGCTTGAGGATGACGCCGCCATACTTGGCGTAGGTGAAGAACTGGAAGTCCTCCGCCTCGTCGAGGAAGCGCAGGCCCAGCTTGTTGATCATCACGCCGTAGGGATAGGAGAGGCGGTTGGTCCGGTCGGTCATTTTCAGCACGCCGTACTCGGCCGCCTCGGCATTGATCGGCGTTGCGTGGCAGCCGGTCCACTGGCCGATCGGCAGTGCGCCGATCTCCAGGGCCATGCGCAGTCCGTCGCCCTGGTTGTGCCGCGTTCCGCGCACCTTGGCGTGGTCCCAGGGCTGGCCGAGGTACTGGCCGCGCCAGGCGCTGTTGGCCTCGAAGCCGCCGGCGGCCAGGACCACCGAGCGGGCGGTCAGCTCCTTGATGCCGTCCGGCGTGGCGACGCGCACGCCGGAAATGCGGCCGCTGGCGTCCTGCAGCAGCGCGCGCGCGGCGCAGTCATAGCGGATCTCGACACCCTGCTCCTCGGCGATGCGGAACCAGGACTCCGAGAGGCCGACGCCCTCGTGCACGGCGCGGATCACCGCGCCCTTCGGCCACTTGATCTTGCCGTCGACCACCACGCCGCCGAGCGAAACCGCCGGCTCCATGGCAATGCCGAGCTTAGCCATCCAGCGGACGGTCTCGTAGGACTTGCCGATCAGCACCTCGGCCAGCTCGCGGTCGGTGCGGTTGTCGGTCATGCGCAGCAGGTCGTCCCAGAAGGACTTTTCCGGATAGGTCTCGACGCCGCCGAGGAAGCCCTCGAGGTCCTTGGCTTCGGGGGAGACCTCCAGCAGCTGATCGACATCGTCGAAGGCGAAGCGCAGCAGGCCGCCGCTGAAGCGTGTGTTCCCGCCGCGGGTCTCGCGGTCGGCCTTCTCCAGCACGACCACCCTCTCGGCGCCGGTCTCGCGCGCGGACACAGCGGCCGCGAAAGCGGCATTGCCGGCGCCAATAACGATCACGTCGAAGCTTTCGTCCCTGCCGTCTTTTGTCATCATTGGACTCCATCGGTGTCTTGGGCGTCGCTGTCCTCAGCGGGTGGGCGCGACATGCGTACCAATGTATACAGTGGCATCCTGGGGCGCAACGCTGATCTGCTGCGATCCGGCGCGGCGCCAGCCCGCGGCGCGGCGGTCGAGCCGTGAAATCGGCTGTTGGGATACCAAATCTGTACGGCGAGCCCTGCCCGAAATCCGGTGAAATATCTCAACAGACTGAGAAATATACATAAAAATTGTTTTTCTTGGGAAAGCCTTCGGAGGCAGTTGACGCTGTCGGCGAAAATTGTATCCCATGGCGCCGCTTACAGAACAGAGGCGTTGCCATGCGTGTTGCCGTGATCGGAATGGGTGAGGTCGGCCGCTGCTTCGTTGCCGGCCTCGCGGCCTTGGGCACGCAGGACTTGCTGCTGTGCGACCCGGCGCCGAGCGCGCTGTCGCGCGAGCTGGCCAGATCGCTTGCCCTGCCGCTGCACGAGGCGCCGGGCCCCTGGCTGGCGGCGGCGGAGCTGGTGCTCTGCTGCGTGCCCGGCGGGGCGGCGCTCGGCGCGCTGCGATCCTGCCTGCCCTATCTCGCCGCCGGGACCGAGTATGCCGACCTTACGACGGCCGATCCGGCGGACATGCGCAGCGCCGCCGCGGACGCCGCCGGCAGCCCGGCCATCTTCGTCGACCTCGCCATCATCGGGGGCATTCCGATCACCGGTGCGCGCACCCCGCTGCTCTGTGCCGGCCAGCAGGGCCGCAAGGTGGTGGCGCTCTTTACCGAACTCGGCGCCCCCGTGCGGGTGCTGCCCGAGGGCAAGCCCGGCGATGCGGTCTCCCTGAAGCTGCTGCGCTCGATCTTCACCAAGGGCCTCGAGGCGCTGGCGGTCGAATGCCTGGTCGCCGCCGAGCGCTATGGCGTGCGCGACGACCTGCTGGACATCCTGTCCGACATCGATCAGGCGCCGATCCGCGACCTTCTCGAGTCGATGCTGCGAACCCACGTCCTCCATGCCAAGCGCCGGCTGAGCGAAGTCGATGCCGCCGGCCGGCAGGTGGCCGAGAGCGGCGTCGCGCTGACCGTGCAGCCCGGCGTTCGGGCGCTCTTCGCCGAAACGGTCGCCGCCCTGGACGGCCGGGGTTTCCCCCTGGCCCAGCCGAATCACGTTGAGGCGTTGCGCTGGCTGCTGGAGGCGCGCAGCGACGGCGGCGCCCCGCCGGCGGCACCAGCCCGAACGCAAGCCGCGCATTGACAAGAAACGCCAAGGAGGAACCACCGGAATGACCGCGCCGATCACTGCCGAACAGCTGCAGCAGCTGAAGGACCTGGGAGCTGCCACCATCCACGAGGCGCAGGGCCAGACCGGCGCCATGGCGAGCGCGATCAAGCCGCTCGACCACGGCATGCGCCTGGCCGGCACGGCCTATACCGTCGACTGCCGGCCGGACGACAATCTCATGCTGCACTGGGCGCTGACCCAGGCGCGCCCGGGCGATGTCCTGGTGGTCGATGCCAAGGGCTTCCTCGAGGCCGGCCCCTGGGGCGATATCATGACCCTGGCGGCGCAGACGGCGGGTATCGCCGGCCTGGTGATCGACGGCGCGGTGCGCGATTCGGCGGCGGTCGTCGAGATGGGCTTTCCGATCTTCTCGCGCGGTGTCTCGATCAAGGGCACCGCGAAGTATCAGCCGGGCAAGGCGGCCGTCCCGATCGTCTGTGCCGGGGTGGCGGTCAATCCCGGCGACGTGGTGATCGGCGACCGCGATGGTGTGGTGGTGGTCGAGGCCGCCCGCGTCGCAGAGGTCATCGAACTCAGCCGCAAGCGCGAGGAAAAGGAAAAGGGCTTCCGCGAAGCGGTTGAGAAGGGCACCACCATCGCCGACTTGATCGGTCTGGGGCCGGTCTTCGAGCGTTTCGGGTTCAAGTAGGGCGCCCAGCGCGGCGCGTCTGTAACGAGGAGTCATTCAGAGATGGAGATTCGTCCGATTTCGCCCGCCTGCGGCGCCGAGGTCACCGGCATCGACCTCAGGGAGCCGATGGGCGAGAACCTGTTCCAGCAGCTGCTGGAGGCCTGGTACGAGGCCGATGGCGTGCTGGTGATCCGCGACCAGCAGATCGACGCCGAGCAGCATATCGCCTTCAGCCGCCGCTTCGGCAACCTGGCGCGCTACGACCAGGGGGTGGTGGGGCAGTACATGCTGCCCGGCCACCCCGAGATCTATCGCGTCTCCAACAAGGTGGTGGACGGCAAGCCGGCGGGCCGCGAGGACGCCGGGACCTACTGGCACTCCGATGCCTCCTGGGACACCAAGCCGCTGTCGGCCTCGATCCTGCACGCGCTGGAGATCCCGCCGATCGGCGGCGACACGATGTTCGCCAACATGTACCGCGCCTACGACAGCCTCTCGGCGCCGCTGCAGGAGTTCCTCGGCGGCCTGCAGGCGGTACACAGCCTGGCAACCGCGGCCAAGACCTCCTACGCCAAGGAGTTCGGCGGCAAGGTCGGCATGGTCGATGCGCAGCAGGCGGTCCATCCGGTGGTCCGCGTCCATCCCAAGACCGGCCGCAAGGCGCTCTTCGTGAACGAGGGCTTCACCTCGCACATCGTCGGCCTGGCGCCGGCGGAGAGCCAGGCGCTGCTCGCCTTCCTGTTCCAGCACTCGATCCGGCCGGAGCGGCTCTACCGCCATCGCTGGCAGGAGCGGGACCTGGTGATCTGGGACAACCGCGCGGTCATGCACTACGCGATCTCCGACTACAAGGGCCTGGGCTTCCGCTACATGCACCGCACCAGCGTCGAGGGCGAGCCCACGAGCTGATTCCATGCAAAGCGGTCGCCGCCTGGCGGCCGAACAAAGGCGCGGCGAGGAGCCAACCTGAAGCCGCGATCCATCCGGAGGAGGAGTTCCCATGCTGACGAGACGTACGTTCAACAGCCTTCTTGCCGCGCTGCCCGTGATGGCGGCTGGCAGCCGACTGGCCCTCGCCGAGGGCGAGGTCATCGTGCAGGTCGCCTCCTGGGGCAGCCCGACGCACATCAACATCGCCGAGTTCGTGCCGATCCTCGAGCAGTACCTGGCCGAGCACAGCGACGGCCGCATCGAGGTGCGCCACTTCCCCTCCGGGCAGCTTGCCCAGGATGCCGACATGCCGGTGGCGATTCCGACCGGGCGGGTGGACGTCGGCTGGGTGACGCTGGCCCTCTGGTCCGGCCTGGTGCCCGATGCCGGCATCGGCTCGGCGCCGACCGGCCTCACCATGGCGCAGTTCGCCGAGGCGATCGACGGGCCGGGCGGCATCAAGGAGGTGCTCGACGCCGAGTTCCAGCAGAAGAACGCCAAGCTCTTCGCCGTCACCGACCTGGGCCCGGTCGCCATCGTCTCCAACAAGGAGATCAAGACGCCGGCCGATCTGGCCGGTGTGCGCATCCGCGTCTTCTCGGAAGGCTCGGCCAGGCTCTTCGAGCAACTCGGCGCCGCGCCGCTGCAGATCCCCTTCGCCGACGTCTACACCTCGCTGCAGCGCGGCACGATCGACGCCGCCCTGGTCGGCTTCCAGGGCGTGCAGTCGCAGCGGCTCTACGAGATCTGCCAGTACCTGCTGATCCCGGCGTCCTTCGTCGGCACCGGCCTGCAGGGCTATGCGGGCAATCTCGAGTGGTGGAACTCGCTCTCGGAGGAGGACCGCACGATCGTGGCCGCCGGTATGGAGGTCGCCGAGGCGCACTGCCGGCAGGCGATCATCGACGACCGCACGCAGCTCGAGGAGCGCTATCGCGGCGAGGGCATGACCGTTGCCTCGCTGGAAAGCGGCACCCCCGAGCACAAGGCCTGGGCGGAGGCGACGGCGCCGATCATGGATGCCGCCAAGGCCGACTTCAGCGAGGCCATCCTGGCTCCGGTGCTGAAGCAGATGCAGGGCTGAGGCCGGCAGGCGAAGAGCAACCGGGATGACCGCGCTCCTGCGCCTGCTCGTCCGCTCGGGCGAATGGCTCGGCGCATTGGCCACCTGGTCGATCGCCGCGGTCGTCGTCTACGACGTGACGGCGCGCGCGCTCGGTCATCCCACGCTCTGGGCGCTGGAGATCAGCGGCTACCTGATGGTCGCCGCGGCGATCCTGGCGGCCGGCGAGACCTTGAAGCGCGACGGTCACTTCCAGGTCCGCATCTTCGTCGAGATGCTGCCGCCACGCGGCCGCGCGGTCGTCGACCTCTTCGTCGACGTCGTCTCGATGCTGCTGGTGGGCGCGCTGCTCTACGGCTCGGTCCAGCTGCTGGGCCAGTCCTATGCCTTCGGCTTCACCTCGCCGACCATGCTGCACGTACCGCTGATCTATCCGCAGGCCGTGCTGTCGCTCGGTCTCGCTCTGCTGCTGCTGTCCTACCTGGCCCGTATCGCCGGCCGGCTGCGGCGGCTGCCGCAGGCGCGGGCGGGCTAGCGATGGCGCCGGCGATGCGGCGGCGGGCGGCGGGGGAGCGCCGACGATGACGGTCGCCGCCGTGATCCTGCTGTTCCTGGTTATGGTGGTGATGGGCTTTCCCATCTTCATCGCCATGGCCGTCGCCGGGCTTGCCGGCGGACTGCTGCTGGGTGAGGCCAACGGGCTGCTGCAGAACGCCGCGCTCGGCCTCTACCAGTCCTTCTCCACCTTCGAGCTGGTGGCGGTGCCGCTCTACATCCTGGTCGGCACCTTGATGGAGCGCTCGCAGCTCAGCGCCAAGCTGTTCGACTTCGCCCGCGTCTGGTTCAGCCACCTGCGGGGCGGCCTGGGCGTCGCGACCATCGTCGCCTGCGGCCTCTTCGCCGCGATCAGCGGCTCCAGCGTCGCCACCGCGGCGACGATCGGCATCGTCGCCCTGCCGCTGCTGACCGAGCGGGGCTACCAGCCGGCCTTCTCCGGGGCGATGATCGCGGCCGGCGGAACGCTCGGCATCCTGATCCCGCCGAGCATCGCGATGATCGTCTTCGGGGTCATCACCGAGCAGTCGATCGGCGCGCTCTTCATCGCCGGCGTGCTGCCCGGCGTGCTGTTGGCGACGGCCTTCGCGGTCTATGTCTCGATCCGCTCGAAGAAGGAGATGGCGGTGGAGCGGCCGAGCCTGCGCGAGCGTCTCGCCGCGACGCGCGCCGCCGCCGGTGCGCTGATCCTGCCGCTCTTCATCCTCGGCGCGATCTATTCCGGCCTGGCGACCCCGACCGAGGTGGCGGCGCTGGCGGTCGCCTATGTCGTGGTTCTCGGCCTTGGCACCCGGCAGCTGTCGCTGCGCGGCCTGGGCGAGGCCAGCCTGCTGGCGGCGCGGACCAGCGTGATGATCTTCCTGCTGGTCGGCTGCGGCCGGATCCTCACCGAGTTCTTCACCCTGAGCCAGGTGCCGCAGATGGCGGTCAGCCTGATCTCCGGCCCGGGCTTGCCGGATTTCCTCATCGTCACGCTGATCATCCTGGTGATGCTGGTGCTCGGCATGTTCCTCGAGTCGCTCTCGATGATCCTGGTGACCGTGCCGATCCTCTTTCCCGTCATGCAGGCGCTGGGTTTCGACCCGCTGGCCTTCGGCATCTTCATGGTGCTGGCGGTGGAGGCCGCGCTCATCACGCCGCCGGTGGGCATCAACCTCTTCATGCTCTGCTCGATCGGCAAGATCAGCATCGTCGGCATCTCGCGCCAGGCCCTGGTCTATCTCGGCCTGATGGTGGTGCTCATGTACCTCGTCCTTTTCGTTCCGGAGATCGCCACATGGCTGCCAGCGACAATGAAGTGACCGCGCCGCGCTGGGTGCGGCGGCCGGAGGGCTCGAACTGGGGCGACTTCGGCGCCGACGACCAGCTCGGCTGTCTGAACTACATCACCGCCGCCGAGATCCGCAGCGCGGTCGCCGAGGTGCGGGAGGGGCGGACCTTCTGTCTCAGCCTGCCGCTCGACTATCCCGGCGGGCGGGTGCTGGCGCCGCACCGCTTTCCCCCGGTGCTGCACGCCACCGAGCGGCGCGGCGAGCCCTTCTTCAACTATGCCTTCAAGCGGGAGTCGGAGAACTACCGGGACATGGGCTGCGACGACTACGTCACGCTCTGCACGCAGTACTCGACGCAGTGGGACGCCTTCGCCCATGTCGGCCATGCCTTCGATGCCGACGGCGATGGCGAGGCGGAATACTGCTACTACAACGGCTATCGCGCCGGCAGCGACATCCGCTCGCCGGCCGAACGCGGCGAGCAGGTGGCGATGCCGCTGACCATCGACAAGTTCGCCGAGCGGGCGATCCAGGGCCGCGGTGTGCTGCTCGATCTCGAACATCACTTTGGCCGCGAGAAGCGCACCCTGGGGCTGGCCGAGATCCGCACGGCGCTCGAGGCCGACCGCGTCACGCTGCGCCGCGGCGACATCCTCTGCCTGCATACCGGCTTCGCCGACGAGCTGCTGAAGCTGGAGCGCTCCCCGACCGCCGAGCAGCTGCACAACAGCTGCAGTGCGTTGGACGGCAGCGACCAGGCGCTGCTCGACTGGCTCTCCGAGGTGGAGATCGCGGCGCTGGTCGCCGACAACTATGCGGTCGAGCGGATCGCCCACGGCGGCGGCTGCGACCACAGCTGCTATGTGCCGCTGCACCACCACTGCCTCTTCAAGCGCGGCATCCCGCTGGGCGAACTCTGGTATCTCACCGACCTGGCGAAGTGGCTGCGCGCGGCCGGCCGCCACTCGTTCCTGCTGACCGCTCCGCCCCTGCGGCTGCCGGGCGCCGTCGGCTCTCCGGTGACGCCGGTGGCGACGGTCTAGGCCGGCCGGTCGTGCCCTGGCGGCCTCCCGGTGCCGGTGGCATAGTGGCGGCGCGGTCGCCGAGGATGAACCACGGGCGGCCGCGGGGAACCTCGCCCGCTGGCCTTCCGTCGATGAGCAAAGCCACAGAGCACGTCTACACAACGGTGCGCCGCCGGATCATGGCCGGCTCCTACGCGCCGGGCACGCAGCTGAAGGAGGCGCATCTGGCCGAGGAGCTCTCGGTCAGCCGCACGCCGGTGCGCGCCGCGCTGCAGCGGCTGGTCGGCGACGGCCTGCTGATCCCCTTCGCCGGACGCGGCGTCTTCGTGCCGGAGTGGAACAAGTGGGACATCCTCGAGGTCTTCGACCTGCGGATCCTGCTCGAGGGGCATGCCGCGCAACTGGCCGCGACCCGCGCCGAGCCGGCGCAGATCGCGGAGATGGGTGCGCTCACCGACCGCATGGAGCGGCTGCTCGGCGAGAAGGCCCCGGACTATCTGGCCGGGCTGCAGGACGCCAACTTTCGCTTCCACCTGCTGCTGCTGGAGGCCGCCGCGGCGCCACGGCTGCGGCGCATGGCGCAGGAGCTCGCCGAGGTGCCGCTGCTGATCGGCGGCTTCTATCTCTACGAGGACGCCGACATGCGCCGCTCGATCCAGCACCACCGCGATCTGATCCTGGCGCTGGAGGCAAGGGACGGCGCCTTCGCGCGCAACGTCATCCAGGTGCATCTGCGCGCCTCCTACGAGACGCTGATGCGCAATCGCTCGGAGTGGTCCGGTGCCCTGCCGCACGCCCCGGCGGCGGTGCCGCCGCGCCAAGGTCCCCGGCCGCCCGCTGGCGAAAGCGAGACGGCCGAGGAGTCCTGACGCTCAGGGAGCGGCGGCGGCCTCGGCCAGGGCCTTGCGCACCCCCGCGCCGTAGTCGGCATGGACCTGGTCGAAGAGTGCCAGCTGACGCTCCACGATGAAGGCCGGCACGCCGCTCATCGCCGCCGCGATGTTGCCGAAGAGGCGGTCTCGCTGGCCGGCGTCGAACAGTGCGAAGAGCGCGCGCGGCTGTCCGAAGTCGTCGTTGCCCTCGCGGTGATCGTAGCGCGCCGCATCGCCGGAGATCCTGAGCGGCGGCTCGGCCACCGAGGGATCCTGCACCGGGCCGTCGAAGGAGTTCGGCTCGTAGTAGGCATCGGGATTGCCGGTGTCGTTGCGGAAGAACCGCATGGCGCCGTCCTTGTGATAGTGGTGCACCGGGCACTTCGGCGCGTTCACCGGCAGGGCCTCGTAGTGCGTGCCCAGGCGGTGGCGATGCGCGTCGGCATAGGCGAAGACCCGCGCCTGCAGCATCTTGTCCGGCGAGTAGCCGATGCCCGGCACGGCGTTCGAGGGCGAGAAGGCGGCCTGCTCGATCTCGGCGAAATAGTTGTCCGGGTTCCGGTTGAGCTCCAGCACGCCGAGCTCGATCAGCGGATAGTCGCCGTGCGGCCAGACCTTCGTGAGGTCGAAGGGATTGTAGGGCGTGGTCTCGGCCTCGGCCTCCGGCATGATCTGCACGAAGACGTTCCAGGCCGGGAATTCGCCACGCTCGATCGCGCCGAACAGGGCCTCCTGATAGGTCTCGCGGCTGTCGCCCACGATCTTGGCCGCCTCGGCGTTGGTGTAGTGGCGGTGACCCTGCCGGGTCTTGAAGTGGAACTTCACCCAGAAGCGCTCGCCGGCGTCGTTCCAGAAGGAATAGGTGTGCGAGCCGTAGCCGTTCATGTGCATCGGCGAGACCGGCAGGCCGCGGTCGGACATCAGGATCGTCACCTGGTGCAGGCTTTCCGGCGAAAGCGACCAGAAGTCCCACATCGCCGTGGCAGAACGCAGATTGCTGCGCGGGTGCCGCTTCTGCGTGCGGATGAAGTCGGGGAACTTCAGGGGGTCGCGGACGAAGAAGACCGGCGTGTTGTTGCCGACCAGGTCCCAGTTGCCCTCCTCGGTATAGAACTTCAGCGCGAAGCCGCGCACGTCGCGCTCGGCATCCGCCGCACCCTGTTCGCCGGCGACGGTGGAGAAGCGGGCCAGCATCGGGGTCGTCTTGCCGACCTCGGCGAAGAGCTTGGCGCGGCTGTAGCGCGAGAGGTCGTTGGTGACGGTGAGGGTGCCGAAGGCCCCCCAGCCCTTGGCATGCACGACCCGCTCGGGGATCCGCTCGCGGTTCTGGTGCGCCAGCTTCTCGAGCAGCTGGTAGTCCTGCAGCAGCACCGGGCCACGGGGGCCTGCGGTCAGGGAGTTCTGATTGTCGGCGACGGGGGCGCCGCCGGTGGTGGTCAGGATCGGTCGCTTGCTCATGGGGGCTCTCCTTCCTCAGAATTGTTCTAAGGATGCGCCAGAGTTCCCTCGGGGTCCAATCGATTGATCTTCCCATATCGATAGGCTACGACGATCAATCATGAACCTGCGCGACCTGCGATACCTCGTTGCCCTGGCGGAAACGCGACACTTTCGCCTGGCCGCGGAGGCGGTGAACGTCTCCCAGCCGACCCTGAGCGGCCAGATCCGCAAGCTGGAGCAGACCCTGGGCGTCCTGCTGTTCGAGCGCGACAGCCGCAACGTGGCGCTGACTCCGGCGGGCGAGGCCGTGCTGGTGGAGGCGCGCGCGGTGCTGGCCCATGCCGCCGCCATCGGCGACATCGCCGGGGCCTTCCGCGACCCCCTGGCCGGGCGGTTCCGGCTCGGGGTCATCGCGTCCCTCGGGCCTTTCCTGGCGCCGGCACTGCTGTCTCAGCTCGGCCTCGACGCACCCCGCCTGGAGGTGGTCTTGAGCGAGGGCCTGACCGATCCGCTGCTGGCAGCGCTGCGGGCGCGCGAACTCGATGCGGCCTTGATCGCCACAACGCCGGAGGGCGGCGACCTGGCCCTGGAGGCCCTCTTCGAGGAGCCCTTCCTGCTGGCCCATGCGCCGGGGGATCCGCTGGCCTTGATCGACCGGCCCTCGCTGGCCGACATCGCCCAAGGCCGGCTGCTGCTGCTGCAGGAGGGACACTGCCTGCGCGACCAGGCACTGGCGCTCTGCAAGGCGGACTCGCTCGACGCGCGGGTTCAGGCGACCAGCCTGGTCACGCTCATGGGTCTCGCGGCGCTGGGGCAGGGGGTGACGCTGGTCCCGGCGCTGGCGGCGGGGACGGCGCAAGGCCTCTCGCTGCGCCGCCTGCCCTCGCCGGCGGCCGGCCGACGCATCGGCCTCGTCACCCGCCGCAGTTTCCCGCGTCAGGGCGCGGCGGCGGTGATCGCCGCCGCCGTGCGCCGCGTCGCCGCCGCGGCCGGGATCGCCCCGCCGGCCGCGGCATGACCCAGGCTGGTCGTCAGCCGGTGTCGCGCTCCCAGTGCCGGAGCGCGCGACAGGCGGCGATGAAGCGCTTCGTCCCGGTGGCGCTCTTGAGTGCGACGCAGCCCTCGTCGAGCGCCTCGCCCAGGCCGGCCGCCGCGAACAGCGGCCGGGCGGCCTCGCCATAGGCGATGAACTTGCGGTGGGCGAAGGCGTCGGCCACGAAGTCCTTGGCCGCCGGCAGCGCCGCGAGGGCCTTGACGCCCTTCGCCGTCGTCAGCACGGCGACGGCGTCATAGAGCACCGAGGGGCCGCCATCGACCTGCTGCTGCGCCTCGATCCAGCGGCCGTCGCTGAGCTCGACGCCGCCGACCTGCGGCGCGATGAACTCGACCAGCGCGCCCTCATCGGCGGCCGCCTGCTCCAGGCCGGCCACCAGCCTGGCGTCGGCGCCGTCGGTCAGCAGGATGCCGAGCTTGCGGCCCTTGAAGCTGTCGGGACCATTGAGCAGGATCGAGAGCTTCGGCGAGACCGCGAGGTCGTCACGCGGCTCCATCGCGGCCTCGGCCGGCTCCGGCAGCTGCTTCAGCCGCAGGCCCTGCGCGACGCTCTTCGCCAGGGCCTCGTCGACATTGCGCAGATGGGCGACCATGCGCGCGCGGATCGCCGGCGTCTGGACCTTGGACAGCTCGAAGGTGAAGGCGCTGGCGATGTGGCCCTGCTCCACCTCGGTCTGCGAGCGATAGAACTGCCGCGCCTGGCTGTAGTGGTCGGCGAAGCTGGCCGAGCGCACGCGCTGCTTGGTGCCCTCGATCGGCTCGGCGAAGGCGCGCAGGCCCTGCTCCGGCGCCTCGCGCGGACCGCCTGCGGCACTGCCCCAGGAGTTCGGCTCGTAGTTGGCGCGCCCTGTCGGGTTGTGGAAGGCCATGTGGCCGTCCTGCTGGAAGTGGTGGAAGGGGCAACGCGGCGCGTTCACCGGCAGGTGGTTGAAGTTGGGGCCGCCCAGCCGCTTCAGCTGCGTGTCGAGATAGGAGAAGTTGCGCCCCTGCAGCAGCGGGTCGTTGGTGAAGTCGACGCCGGGCACGATGTTGCCGGTCTGGAAGGCCACCTGCTCGGTCTCGGCGAAGAAGTTGTCGACGCAGCGGTTGAGCACCAGCCGCCCGACGATGCGGATCGGCACCTCCTCCTCGGGGATGATCTTGGTGGCATCGAGGATGTCGAAGGGGAAGCGCTCGGCGAAGGCCTCGTCGAACAGCTGCAGGCCGAGTTCCCACTCGGGGAAGTCGCCTCGCTGGATGGCGTCCCAGAGGTCGCGCCGGTGGAAGTCGGGGTCGGCGCCATTCAGCTTCACCGCCTCGTTCCAGACCACCGACTGCAGGCCCTGCTTCGGTTTCCAGTGGAACTTCACGAAGGTCGACTTGCCCGCGGCATCGAGCAGCCGGAAGGTATGGACGCCAAAGCCCTCCATGAAGCGGAAGGAGCGGGGGATCGTCCGGTCGGACATGATCCACAGCGCCATGTTGATCGATTCGGGCGTCAGCGAGATGAAGTCCCAGAAGTTGTCATGAGCGGTCTGGGCCTGCGGGAAGCCACGGTCGGGCTCCTGCTTCGCCGCGTGGATCAGGTCGGGGAACTTGATCGCGTCCTGGATGAAGAAGACCGGGATGTTGTTGCCGACGATGTCCCAGTTGCCCTCCTTGGTGTAGAGCTTCACCGCGAAACCGCGCACGTCGCGCGCCAGATCGGCGGAACCCTTGTTGCCGGCGACGGTGGAGAAGCGCACGAAGGCCTCGGTCTTCTCGCCAGCGCGCTGGAAGATGTCGGCGCGGGTGATGTCGGCCAGCGATTCGTAGGTCTCGAAGAAGCCGTGCGCGCCGAAGCCGCGGGCATGCACCACCCGCTCCGGAATGCGCTCATGGTCGAAATGGAAGATCTTCTCGCGGAAGACCTGGTCCTCCATCAGCGTCGGCCCGCGCGGCCCGGCGCGCAGGGAGTTCTGGTCGTCGGCGACCGGCGTGCCCTGCTGCGTCGTCAGGACCGCTGTGCGGCCGCCCGCAGTCTGGTGGGTTTCGCCGCCCTCGCCGCGCGCAATCTTCTGATCGGCCAGCACGGCTTTGCCGCCGCGGCCCTTCGCCTTCTTCTCGCTCATGGAATCCTCGCTCGTTGTCAGCCGGCTCTCCCAGCACAACACGAGAGGAGAAGCCGCGTTCCCTCGGGCCTCGAAGGCGCGGGCCGGGCTTTCCAGCGGGCTGCCGGCACGCCATGCTGAGGGACCCCGCGCGACGCTGCGGGAACTTCGCCGGCTGCGGGATGTTTGTTTCCGGAGCCTTGCGGCGGCCGGGCGGTCGCGGATCCACCCACCGGCGACCGGCGAGCGGCGCCGCCGAAGGAGTCAGAATCACCCATGGAAGTGTCCGGCTCGAAGAAGATCATCTTCGCGGCGCTCGCCTGCAACACGCTGATCGCGGTGACCAAGTTCGGCGCCGCCTTCTACACCGGCTCCTCCGCCATGCTGTCGGAGGCGGTGCATTCCGTCGTCGATACCGGCAACCAGGGACTCCTGCTGCTGGGAATCAAGCGGGCCCGCCGTCCGGCGGACGACGCGCACCCCTTCGGCTACGGCCTCGAGCTCTATTTCTGGAGCTTCGTGGTCGCCATCCTGATCTTCGGCCTGGGTGCCGGCATCTCCTTCTACGAAGGCATCATCAAGCTGTTCGACCCGCATCCGGTCAGCTCATTCCTGGTCAGCTACCTGGTGCTCGGGATGGCGCTGCTGTTCGAAGGCGTGGCCTGGACCATGGCCTTCCGCGAGATGAACCGGCGGCGCGGCAAGACCAGCCTCTTCCTTGCCGTGCGCCGCTCCAAGGATCCGACGGTCTTCACCGTGCTGTTCGAGGACACCGCGGCCGTGCTCGGCCTGCTGGCAGCGCTCGCCGGCCTGCTGGCGACCCAGTTCCTCGGGTGGGAGTGGGCGGACGCCGCCGCCTCCATCGTCATCGGCCTGATTCTCGCCGCCACCGCCACCGGCCTGGCGATGGAAACCAAGAGCCTGCTGACCGGCGAGGCAGCCAGCGAGACCACGGTCGCGGCGATCCGCACCATGGCGATGGACCGGCCGGAGGTCGCCGGGATCGATGTGCTGAAGACGCTGCACTTCGGCCCGCGCGACATCCTGCTGACGCTGCGCCTCGAGTTTCGCGCCGGCAGCGACCTCGCCACGGTCGACGCCGCGGTGGCCGCCCTGAAGCGCCGGATCATCGAGCGCTTTCCGACCATCAATCAGGTCTTTATCGAGACCAGGGCCGCCACGGCCCTGTGATCGGCGGTTTGCCAGGCGCAGACAGGCGCGCGCTTTCCGCTAGAGCAGGGCCATCATGGATGATCCCGCGCTCGCGACCCTTCTGCTGCCCTTCGCCGATGGCGAACTGTCCTGGCCCGACCGGGGCCGATCGCTGTTCCTGCGGGCGCGCTACGGCGCCCCCCTGGAGGAGGGCGTGCCCGACGAAGCGCGCGCGCGGCTGCTGTGCCGGCAGTCCTTTCGTCCCGACGCCCTGGCGCTGCAGCGCGCCGGCTTCGTCGTCGAGGCGGAGCCGCCGGACGACGGCAGCGAGGCCGGCGCCTATGACCTGATCCTGCTGCTGGCGCCCCGCCAGCGGCAGGAGGCGCGGGCACTCATGGCGGCAGCCGTCGAGGCGCTGGCTCCGGACGGACTGCTGGTGGTCAGCCAGCCCAACCTTGAGGGTGCGCGGAGCGGCGAGGGCGACCTGGCGGCCCTGATCGGCCCGCTGCAGAGCCGCTCGAAGCACAAGTGCCGCGTTTTCTGGGGGCGCCGCCCGGCGACCGTCCGCGATCCCGCGCGGCTGCAGGAATGGCTGGCGCTCGATACGCCGCGTCGCCTGGAGGAGGGCGGCTTCCTCACCCGGCCGGGGCTGTTCGCCTGGGACCGCATCGATGCCGGCTCGTCGCTCCTGGCGCGCCACCTGCCGGGCGACCTGGCCGGTCGCGCCGCCGATCTCGGGTGTGGCTTCGGCTATCTCGCGGCCGAACTCCTGGCGCGTGCGCCGGGGATCCTGGCCCTCGACCTCTACGAGGCGGAGCTGCGGGCGCTGCGGCTGGCCGAGGCGAACCTCGCGGGACGCGCCGGCGGGCTGGCGCTCGACTTCCTGTGGCAGGACGTGACCGAGGGGCTGGAGCGGCGCTACGACACGATCGTCAGCAATCCGCCCTTCCACCAGCGCCGCGCCCAGCGCAGCGACCTCGGTCAGGCCTTCGTGGCCGCCGCCGCGGCCGCTCTGCTGCCGGGCGGGCGCTTCTGGCTGGTGGCCAACCGTCACCTGCCCTACGAGGCGGCGCTGCACCAGGGCTTCGACAGCCACCGGGTGGTGGTGGAGGAGGGCGGCTTCAAGGTGATCGAAGCGCTGGCGGCGGTCCCTTCCGCCCGGCGCCGGAAGGGGCGGCGATGAAGCTGGTCCGGCTTCTGGCCAACATGGCCTATGGCAGCCGCAAGGAGGTGGCGCAGCTGATTCGCGCCGGCCGCGTGACAGATGCCGAGGGGCGGCCGCTGGCCGACGACGCGCAGCCCGACCCGACGCTGATCCGGATCGACGGCCGCCCGCTCGACCCGCCGCAGGGCGGCGTGGTGATGCTGCACAAGCCGGTCGGCTATACCTGCTCGACCAAGGACCGCGGGGCGCTGGTCTACGAGCTGCTGCCGCCGCGCTTCCGCCTGCGCAAGCCGGTGGTCTCGCCGGTTGGGCGGCTCGACCGCGACACCTCCGGCCTGCTGCTGTTCACCGACGACGGCGCGCTGCTGCACCGCATCATCTCGCCGCGCGCCAAGGTCGCCAAGATCTACGAGGCCGAGCTGGCGCGCCCGCTGGGTGGCCGCGAGGCCGCGATCTTCGCCAGCGGAACCTTGATGCTCGATTCGGAAAGCACGCCGCTGGCGCCGGCCGAACTGCAGCCGACGGGCGAGCGCAGCGCGCGCCTGACGCTGCATGAGGGCCGCTATCACCAGGTGCGGCGGATGTTCGCCGCAGTCGGCAATCACGTCGAGCGGCTGCATCGCCCGCAGGTCGGCGGCCTGACGCTGGGGGACCTGGCGGAGGGCGACTGGCGCCTCCTGTCGCCGGCCGAAGTCGGGTCCCTGTTCGCTGCCGCGCCGCCGGCAGCGACGTCCGGTTAGCCCTCCTCGGCGACGAAGCTTGGCGCCGACAGGTCGAGCGCGAAGTCCCGCAGGTCGAGCGGCCAGCCGGCAATCTCCGCCTCGAAGCGCGCGCGATCGCCGGCAAAAAGCGCGCGGGAAGCCTCTTCGAAGCCGGGCTCGTCGCCAGCCATCGCCGACATGAAACGATAGGTCGCCTCGCGGGCCGCGCGGATCTTCTGCTCGCTGTCGCCGCTACGGGAGGCCTCCTCGACCAGCCGCCGCAAGGCTGCCGAGGCGCCACCACGCTGCCGCTGCAGCCATTGCCAGTGGCGCGGCAGCAGCGTCACCTCGCGCGCCACCACCCCGAGCTTCGGCCGGCCAGGGCCTCGCGCCGGTTCGGCGACCCGGGGGGCGTTGTCCTGGGCCAGGCGGGCGGCGAGGTCGCCGGCATTGCCCCGCAGGTCGAGATCGATCACTCGCGCGGTGTCGTTGCTGAAGATCAGGATCGGTGTGCCGGGATCCTGCCGCAGGGCGTCCTGGGCCTCGGTCGCCACGCGACTGAGGGGGCCTGAGGCGATGCGGCGGCGGCCGGCGAAGGCGGTGCAATTGGGCGACATGACCTTTTCCATGCAGGGGTCGTTTTGCTCCAGACGGAATAAGGATTTTTAGCCGGGTAGAAATAGTCTGTCAATTCTATCCGGGTATTAAGGAAGCCTAAGATACATTGGAGAGTTCCGCCACAATTTCAAGACCTTGCCATGTCAGCAACGATTCAGGATGGAACAGAATTCCCTTGGCGCGGCCGTCATCTGTGGATATGGCGAGAATCTCGCCGCTGACGGCTCTGAGCGTCGCGCGAAGGCCGGCGGGCAGGCTCTCCGGATCGAGCACCGCGCGGTGGTAGCAGCCGACGCCGCTGCCCGGCGGCAGCAGGCCTGCCAGCGCCCGATCGGGTCCGGGATCCTCCTCGCCGACGCGCAGGCAGGCCCCGTGCTGCGGCTCGTCCAGCGGCCGGCTGCGGGCGCCCAGGGCCTCCGCCAGGGCCAACATGCCATGGCCGATGGCGACGACCCGGCTGCGCCCGGCGAGCAGCGCGCGGGCCTGACGACGCGCTGCTTCCTGGCTGGCCTCATCGCCGCCGCAGGTGAGCAGGCTGCAGGTCGCCGCGCCGGCGCCCGCGCCGCGCTCCGGTCGCTCGACCGTGTGGCCGGCCTGCTCGAGCATCTGCTGCAGGAGCGCCGGGAAGGGACCGCCGAAGTCGAACAGCGCGACGGCGCTCCGCGCGCCGCCGGTCGATGGGGCGGCGAGCGTCGGGGGCGACGGCTCCTCCGCGGCCAGGGCGTCGAACATGGCGGCCGCCTTCACCAGCGTCTCGCGCTCCTCGTCTTCCGGGTCGGAGGAGTGCAGGAGGCTGGCGCCGACGCGGACCTCCGCCAGGTCGCCGACCAGCTGCAGCGCGCGCAGAACGATGCCGCTGTCCAGGCTGCCGTCGAGACCGAGGCGGCCGATCGCGCCGCCGTACCAGCGCCGCGGCGCGTTCTCGTTGGCCTCGATGAAGGCCATGGCCGCCGGTCGCGGCGCGCCGGTCAGCGTCACCGACCAGAGGTGCGCCTGCAGCGCATCGATGGCATCGCAATCGGGCCGCAGGCGGCCGCGGATGTGGTCGACCGTGTGGATCAGGTGGCTGTAGGTCTCGATCTGTCGCCGGCCGAGCAGCGTGATGCTGCCAGGCAGGCAGACGCTGGCCTTGTCGTTGCGGTCGACGTCGCTGCACATCGTCAGCTCCGCCTCGGCCTTGGGCGATTCCAGCAGCGAGCGCGTGCGCTCGGCATCGGCCAGGGCGTCGGGGCCGCGGCGCACGGTGCCGGAGATCGGCGCGCTCTCGACGAAGCCATTCTGCACACGCAGGAAGATCTCCGGCGAGCAGCCGACCAGGTGCTCGCCCTCCAGGTTGGCCAGGAAGCCGTAGGGGCTGGGATTGATGGCGTGCAGCCGGCGATAGAGCGTCGAGGGCGCATGCGGGCTGCGCCGGCGGAACGACTGCCCGGCCACCACCTCGAAGAGCGCGCCGCTGCGGCAGGCCTCGCGCGCCCGCGCAACGACGCCGCGATAGTGCCCGGCGGGCGGCTCCCCGGGCTCCGGCGGCAGTGGCCAGGGGCGAATCGGCGGCCAGGCGGCCGGCGCGGAGGGCGGCGTGCGTCCCGCCGGCGGGCCGTAGCGGGCCGTCACGCGCAGCGCCTCGCCGCTCGCCGGATCGCGGCAGAGCAGCAGGCTCTCCGGCAGGTAGAAGAGCGCATCCTTCTGGGCGGCGTTTCGCGCCTGGCGGCGCGCGAGGCCGTAGTGATCGAGCGCCAGGTCATAGCCCAGGGCGCAGTAGAGACCGAGTTCCGGCAGGTCGCTGCAGGCGAAGGCAGCCGACAGCCGCCGCAGCAGGCCGAAGGCGCCGCCGACGCGCTCCAGCGCTCCGCCGGCCTCGCCCGCCGCAGGGCTCAGATCGAGCGCGTCGGCCGCCACCTGCAGCGGCGCCAGGCCGCCCGGCGACAGCGCCTGCACCAGGAACGTGCCGCCGCGGCAGACCACCTGCAGTGCCGGGTCGACGAAGCCCTGCCACTGCGGCCGGTAGCGGCCGGGGTAGGTGGTGCTGCACTGCATCAGCAGGCCGCGCCGCTGGTCGAGGGCCCGCAGCAGCTCGTCATAGGCCGGACCGGCGGCACATAGCTGGCGGGAAAGCTCGATGGCGAGGCCGCCGGCGGTGCGGCTCCGGCTGGCGGTGCCGATGGCGATCATGGCTGGCGTCGCTCCCGGGCGTTGAGGCGCCGTTCCAGGCGCCGGCTGTAGGCGGACATGCTGAAGCAGAGCAGGAAGAAGACGGCGCCGGCGAAGACGTAGCCCTCGACCGAGCGGCCGAGCCACTGCGGGTCGGTGACCGCGACCTGCACCATGCCGAGCAGGTCGAAGACGCCGATGATCAGCACCAGGGTGGAGTCCTTCACCAGCTGCACGAAGGTGTTGACGATGTTCGGGATGGCCACGCGGAAGGCCTGCGGCAGAACCACGAGCCGCAAGCGCTGCCACCAGCCGAGCCCCAGCGCCTTGGCGGCCTCCCCCTGTCCCTCGTCGACCGAGGCGAGCGCGCCGCGCATCACCTCCGCCATGTAGGCCGAGGCATAGATCGCCATGCCGACGATGACGCGACCGAAGAGGCTGAGCGCGCCCTCGTCCGGCATGAAGAGCGGCAGCATCACCACCGCCATGAAGAGAATCGCGATCAGCGGCACGCCGCGGAAGATCTCGACCACCGCCGCGGCCAGAGGCCGGGCCACCGGATGGCCGGAGGTGCGCGCCACCGCCAGCAGGACGCCGGCCGGCAGCGAGACCGCCATGGCCGAGAGCGACAGCAGCAGGGTGACGAAGAGCCCGCCCCAGAGGTTGGTCGGCACCGGGGTCAGCCCGAGGATGCCGCCGCCGAAGAGGCCGTAGGCGATGACCGGGAAGACCAGGCAGATGGCGATCAGCCAGCGGCCTTTGTGCGGCAGGGCGCGCCAGGCGAGCGGCAGCAGGGCGAGCAACAGCAGGCCGAAGCCCAGGTCGATGCGCCACCGCTCCTCGGCCGGATAGAAGCCGTAGACGAACTGCTCGGCCCGCGCGCCGATGAAGATCCAGCAGGCGCCCTGATGGCCGCAGTCCGCCGCCGTGCCGCTGAAGGTGGCCTCGAAGACTGCCCAGTCGAGCAGCCCGGGCAGCGCCAGCGCCAGCAGCGCCAGGACCAGCAGCGAGACCAGCGCGGTCGGCCAGTCGGCGAAGAGCCGCGCGACCAACCGTCGGCCAGGCAGGCGGGCCGTCCTCATCGCTTCACCAGCGCGACCCGCGCCTCGTAGCGGCGCATCAATGCCGCGGTCGCCAGGCTGATCGCGAGGTAGACCGACATGGTGATGCCGATCACCTCGATCGCCTGGCCGGTCTGGTTCAGCGTCGTCTTGGCGAAGATCAGCATCAGGTCGGGGTAGGCGATGGCGGCGGCGAGCGACGAGTACTTGAAGATGTTGACGTACTGGTTGGTCAGCGGCGGCAGGCTCGAACGCATGGCCAGCGGCAGCACCACCAGACGCAGCGACTGCCAGCGGGTGAGCCCCAGGGCGAGCGCCGCCTCGCCCTGGCCGCCATCGACCGCCTGGATCGAGGCGCGGAAGATTTCGGCGATGAAGGCGCTGCCATAGACCGCCAGCGCCAGCGCCAGCGCGATGAACTCGGGCACGAGGGCGGCGCCGCCGACCAGGTTGAAGCCCTTCAGCGCCGGCAGCTCCCATTCCAGGCGCAGGACGGCGAAGAGGGCGAGGCCGCCCAGCCCCAGCGCGATCAGCAGGCCGCGCCGGGCGCCGCCGGGATGCGGCACGCGGCCTTCGCGGCGACGGCGCCGCGCCCGCAGGATCGGCAGGGCCACGACCGCCAGGGCGAGCAGCCCGAGGGCCGCCAGCGCCGGCCCGTCGAAGCGCGCCGTCGGCAGATAGAGCCCGCGGTTGTTCAAGAGGATGCCGCCGCCCAGCGAGAGCGAGCCCTTCGGCGACGGCAGTGGCGCCAGCAGCAGAAAGTACCAGGCGAAGATCTGCAGCAGCAGGGGACAGTTGCGCACCAGCTCGACATAGACGCGGGCCAGCCCTGCCAGCGCGGGGCTGCGGGCCATGCGGGCCAGCGCCACAACGAGGCCGAGCAGCGTCGCCAGGACCAGCGCGACCACGGACACGGCGAGGGTGTTCAGCAGCCCGACCAGGAAGGCGCGGGCGAAGCTGTTGGTGGAATCGAAGGAAATGAGCTGGAAGCCGACGTCGAAGCCGGCGGTGTTGCCGAGGAAGTCGAACCCGCTGTTGATGCCGCGCGCCTCGAGGTTGGCGAGGGCGTTCAGGCAGAGGAAGACCACGGCCGCCAGCAGCGCCAGATAGATCAGCGCCTCGGCGGCGCGCGCCCGCGGGGACTTGCGCTTCATGGGCATGGCCGGAAAAGGCGCGTGGCGCCGGGGCCGAGGCCCCGGCGCCACGCGGTTGCAGGCATCCTACTGGAAGGCGGGCGAGAACATCAGGCCGCCGTCGCTCCAGAGGCGATTCAGGCTGTTGGCGCGATCGATGAAGACGGCGCCGTCCGGACCGAGGTTGCGCTCGTAGGATTCGCCGTAGTTGCCGACCATCAGGACGACGTTGTAGGCCCACTCCGGCTTCAAGCCGAGCAGCCCGCCCAGTTCGCCGTCGACGCCCAGCAGGCGGCGCACTTCCGGATTGTTCGAGCCCTTCATCTCCTCGACGTTGGCCGCGGTGATGCCGAGCTCCTCGGACGCGATCCAGGCATTGCGCGTCCAGCGCACGATGTCTTCCCACTGGCCATCGTCCTGGCGCACCACCGGGCCGTTCGCCGCCTTCGAGATGGTCTCGGGCAGGATCACGTAGGCCGAGGGGTCCTGCATCTTGCCGATGCGGGCGGAGAGCGTCGACTTGTCGGTGGTGTAGACGTCGCAGCGGCCGCCCTCGAAGGCCGCCAGCAGCTCGTCGACCTTCTCGAAAACCACCGGCGTGTAGGTCATGTCGTTCTGCCGGAAGTAGTCGGCCAGGTTCAGCTCGGTGGTGGTGCCGGTCTGCGTGCAGACCGCGGCGCCGTCGAGTTCCCGGGCGCTGCTGATGCCGAGGTTCTTCGGCACCATGAAGCCCTGGCCGTCGTAGAAGTTGATGCCGACGAAGTTCAGACCGAGGCTGGCGTCGCGGGTCAGGTTCTCCGTCACCGAGCGCGAGAGCAGGTCCACTTGGCCGGACTGCAGCTGGGCGAAGCGTGCGGCCGGCGTGGCCGGCAGGTAGGCGACCTTGTCCGGATCGCCGAGGACGGCCGCGGCCAGCGCACGGCAGAAGTCGACGTCGAGGCCGTGCCACTGGCCCTTGTCGTCCGGCGCGAAGAAGCCGGGAAAGCCCTCGCCGACGCCGCAGTTCAACTGGTCGCGGGCGATCACATCGTCCAGCGTGCCGGCCAAGGCCTGCGGTGCGGCCAGCAGAGCGACGGCGGCCGCCGCGTATCCAAGACGTCTCATGAGTTCAGTCCCCTCATCGGTCCAAAGGTTGGGCGGGGCCGGTCGGCCCCAGATGAGGGGAAAATCGGTCGCATGCGCGACCGGGTCAAGCAGTATGCTTGAAGATACCTTTAATGCCGCAGGCAGGCCTTGCCGCTGCCGCCGCGCTCGCGATCGTGGCTAGCCGCCGTGCTTGGTGGTGGCCGGCCGCTCCTCTTCGTTCGGATCGGCGACGCTCGCCAGCGCCTCGAGCACGCGCCCCAGCATCGCCGGCTCGCCGCCGCCCATGTTCTCCTCCTCGGCGACCTGCAGTTCGCGGGCATCGCGCTCCCAGCTCTCCAGCACGCGGCGCTTATCGTCGCGGCTCAGGTTGCTGTCGGCGAGGACCGCCTCGGGAGAGCGGTAGGCGCCGCTGGGGTCGGCGATCTTCTCGTCCAGGGAAAGGGGTTTTGTCGTCATGGCGGCTATCCTTCCGGCTGCGCGGACTGCGCGTTGTGTCCGGTCGGGGAAACAGCGGTCCGCGGGTGAGAGTTCCGCCGCTGGCCAGCCGACGTCCCTTGCCCTAAGACTCGGGCTCGCCCCGGTCCCGTCAGAATGGTCCCCCATGGCTCTCCGCGATCCCGCACTCTCCGTCCTGCGCGGCGTCATCGCGCCGAACCTCACGCCCTTCGAGGACGACCTCTCGATTGCCGAGGACCTCTATCTGGCGAATGCCGCGCATCTGCTGGCGAGCGGCTGCGTCGCCCTGGCGCCCTTCGGCACCACCGGCGAGGCGCTTTCGCTGGGCCTGGAGGAGCGGCTGCACCTGCTGGCGCGCATGGTGGATCACGGCATCGATCCCGCCCGCCTGCTGCCCGGGACCGGCCTGAACGCGCTGCCGGACACCGCGTCGCTGACACGCCAGGCCGTCGAGCTGGGCTGCGCCGGGGCGATGGTCCTGCCGCCCTTCTATTACAAGAATCCATCGGACGAGGGGCTCTACGCCTATTACGCCCGCCTGATCGAGGCGGTGGGGCGCGACGACCTCAGGCTCTATCTCTATCACATCCCCCAGGTGGCCGGCGTCGGCCTGCCGGTGGCGCTGGTCCGCCGCCTGCGCGAGGCCTTCCCGCAGCAGGTCGTCGGCATCAAGGACTCTTCGGGGGACTGGGAGAACAGCAAGGCCCTGATGGAGATCGAGGGGCTGGTGGTCTATCCGGCGACCGAAGCGGTGCTGCTCGAGGGCCTGGCCTTGGGCTCCGCCGGCTGCATCTCGGCCACCGCGAACCTGAACGGCGCGGCGATCGCGCGGGTGATGGCGCTGCAGGAGGCGGGGGAAACCGAGGCCGCCGGCGAGGCCTATGCCGCCGTCCGGCGCTTCCGTCAGATCCTGCAGGCGGCGGCGCCGATCCCGGCGCAGAAGCGCCTCCTCGCCCTCTGGTCGGGCGATGCGCGCTGGGCGACGCTGCGCCCGCCGCTCACCGCCATGAAGGAGTCCGAGGGCCGGGCCCTGGCCGCGGTCCTGCAGCGCGAACTGGGTGTCACCGATCGCGGCTAGCTGAGGCGGCCGCGCAGCTCCTCGTAGGAGACCATGGCATAGCTGCGATAGGCCGGCCGCTCCTGCAGCCGGCCATACCAGGACTCCAGCCGGGGCAGCGCCGGCCGCACGATCTCCATGGTGAAATAGCGGAAGAGCGTTGTCCCCAGGGCCAGGTCGGCGAGCCCGAGACGCTCTTCGACCAGGAAGGCCTTGTCGCCGAGCTGACGCTCCAGCAGGCCGTAGAGATCGCCGCAGCGCTGCTCGAGCCTGGCGATCTCGGCGGCGTCCTGCTGCTCCGGCGGGGTGCGGACCTTGGCCCAGAAGAGGCCGTAGAAGCCCGGCGCCAGGGTGGTCTGCAGCCAATCCATCCACTGGTCGTGCTGCGCCCGCCGGCCGGGGTCGGCATCCCATAGTGTGCCGGCGCCGTGGCGCGCGGCGAGGTAGCGCATGATGGCGTTGCTCTCCCAGACCACCGTGCCGTCCTCCTCCAGCGTCGGCACGCGGCGGTGCGGGTTCTTCGCCAGGTAGTCGGGTGCATCGAGGCCGCCGAAGCGGCCGCCGAGATCGACCCGACGGTGGGCCACCCCCAGCTCGCCGACGGTCCACATCACCTTCTGTACGTTGATCGAACTGGACCGCCCGTAGATCGTCAGCATCGAAGCCTCCCTGCTGCCTGGCGGGCGCGAGCTTGCGGCAGCCGCGCCGCCGGCTCAAGCCGCGCCGGCCGCGCGCGGCTAGGCAGGACTCTCCGCCCTGTCTAAGCTGCCCGGCGGCGGCAGGCGGCGGCTTGCGGTGGCTGGTGCGGCGTGATAAACAAAGCGAACGCTTGTTTGGTATGGCAAAGACGAAAATCAGCTCCATGAAAACCGGCACGCAGCGCGCGCCTCGCATCGACAACCGACGCGACATCCTGCTGGACGCGGCTGCCCGGGTCTTCAACAGCCATGGCTTCGCCAGCGCCACGATCCGCGACATCGCGACCGCCGCCGGCATGCTGCCAGGCTCGGTCTACTACCATTTCGAGTCGAAGGAGGAGCTCTTCGTCGCGGTGCACGAGGAGGGCATCCGCCGGACGACCGAGACCGTGAGCCGGGCGCTCGACGGCGTCGTGGGCCCCTGGCAGCGGATGGAGGCGGCGGTCATCGCCCACCTGCGCGCCATTCTCGATCGCAGCGACTACGCCGCCGTGGTCATCTCCGCCTTCCCGCAGGGCGATCCCGAACTGCGCGACCGCCTGGTGGTGCTGCGCGACAGCTACGAGGGGATCTTCCGCGAGCTGATCGACACACTGCCGCTGGCGGCGGGCAGCGACCGCAAGTTCCTGCGCCTGGCCCTGATGGGCGCGATCAACTGGACGCAGACATGGTTCAGGCGCGACGGCGATCCGCCCGAGGTGTTGGGCAGCAAGCTGCTCGAAGTCTTTCAGCAACATCGACCGGAGGGCTCTCCATGACCCAGGCCACCGCGACCGACGAGCGACCGCCGCGCGTCCTGGTCACCAAGATCGGCCTCGACGGCCACGACCGCGGCAGCCGCCTGGTGGCGGCGACGCTGCGCGATGCCGGCATGGAGGTGGTCTATACCGGCCCCTGGCAGGCCATCGCCGCCGTGGTGAAGCTGGCGTTGGAGGAGGACGTCGACGTCATCGGCATCTCCAGCCTGGCCACCGATCACCTGATCATCCCGAAACTGATGCGCGCGCTGGAGGAGGCCGAACTGGGCCACCTAGCGGTGATCGTCGGCGGCATCATTCCCAACCAGGACGAGGCCATGCTGCGCGAGGCCGGCGTCGCCGCGATCTTCCACGCCGGGACGCCGATGAGCGAGATGGTCGCCGAGGTGCGGCGGCTGGCGCTCGAGGCCCGCCGCCGCTCCGACGCGTACTTCGACGGCGCCGGCGAGCAGCGGGCCTCGGCCTCCTGACAAAGCCGCAGCGATCCGCACCAGAGCAGACGACGAACGAGAGAGGCGCAAGCGATGAGCCAGGCAATTCCCAAGAGCGACAGCCGTCGGTCCCGCGACCCCTACGAGGAGAGCGAGGCGCTCTGGCGCGAGGACTACGAGCGCTCGCGCCAGCGTGACGACAAGGTGGTCAACCGCTCCGGCATCGAGGTGCAGCCGCTCTACACGCCGCGCGACTGGGCCGGCGGCGACTACATGGACAAGCTGGGCTTCCCCGGGCAGCTGCCGCAGACCCGCGGCGTCTACTCGACGATGCATCGCGGCCGGCCCTGGAGCCAGCGGCAGCTGATCGGCTTCTCCACGCCGGAGGCCTTCAACCAGCGCCAGCACGCGATGCTCGACAGCGGCACCGACGCCGTCAGCCTGATCCCCTGCAACTCGGTCTTCCGCGGCTACGACATGGACGAGGTCGATCCGGAGCTGCTGGGCACCTGCGGCACGCTGGTCAACTCGGTCGACGACATGGCTGGCTGCCTGGCCGGCATCGACCTGGAGCGCGTCTCGATCGGGCTCAACGACCCTTCGCCCTTCACGCTCTCGGCGCTGTTCCTGGCGCACGCCCGCCACCAGGGGGCCGACTGGAAGAAAATCACCGGCACCTCGAACCAGAGCGACTACATCTCGCACTTCATCGCCAACCACATGTTCTTCCGCCTGGCCCTTCCGGGCGCGCGACGCGTGCTGGTCGACCACATCGCCTTCATGCGCCGCGAAGTGCCGGGCTGGAACCCCATCTCGGTGGTGGGCCAGCACATGCAGCAGGCCGGCGCGACGCCCGCCGAGGCCATGGCCTTCACGCTCTCCTCGGCGCTGCAGTACGGCGAGGACTGCATTGCCCGCGGCCTCTCGATCGACGGCGTGCTGCCGCGCTTCTCCTTCTTCTTCGACATCTCGGTCTCCTTCTTCGAGGAGGTGGCGAAGTTCCGCGCCGGCCGGCGCATCTGGGCGCGCTTGACGCGCGAGCGCCTCGGCGCCACCGATCCGCGCTCCTGGCGCTTCCGCTTCCACGGCCAGACCTCGGGCTCCGACCTGACGCGCCAGCAGCCGCTGAACAACATCACCCGCGTGGCGGTGCAGGCGATGGCCGGCATCTTCGGCGGCCTGCAGTCGTTGCATACAGACGCCTACGACGAGGCACTGAGCGCGCCTTCGGAGCGGGCGGCCCGCGTCGCCGTCAACACGCAGAACATCCTGCGCGAGGAGGCGCACCTGGCCGACGTCATCGATCCGCTGGGCGGTTCCTACTACGTCGAGAGCCTGACCGATGCGATGGAGGAGAAGATCCTGGCGATCATCGCCGAGATCGACGAGGCCGGCGGCATGTACAAGGCGGCCGAGCAGGGCGTCGTGCAGCGCATGATCGGCCGCTCGGCGATGGCCTTCCAGCAGCAGATCGAAAGCGGCGAGCAGCCGCAGGTCGGCGTCAATGCCTACCAGGCCGCACCCGGTCCGGAGGAGAGCGAGATCCTGCAGCGCGCGGAGTTGACGGCGATCGAAGAGCGGGTCGCCGGTCTCAAGCGCTACAAGCAGGAGCGCGACCAGGGCGCGCTGCGCCGCGGTCTCGACGGGTTGGCGCGAGCCGCCAACAGCGAGGACGAGAACGTCTACGCCGCGGTGGTCGAGGCGGCGATGCAGGGCGCCACGCACGGCGAGATCTGCGCCACGCTGCGTCGCGAGTTCGGCTTCGGCCAGCCGCTGCCGCTGGTCTGATCCGCAGGTATCCATGGGTCAGGGCAAGGAAAGCGCCCCGAGCGGGCGCTCGGCGGCACTCGTCGCCGGTCTTCTGGCCGGCGACCGGCGCGCGCTGTCGCGGGCGCTCAGCGCCGTGGAGAACGAGGGCCCCGAGGCGCTGGCGGTGGTGCGCGGCATCTACCCGCGGCTCGGCCGGGCGAAGGTGATCGGCGTGACCGGCGCCGCCGGTACCGGCAAGTCGACGCTGATCGCCGGGCTGATCCGCGTGCTGCGCGGTCAGGGCAAGACGGTCGGCGTGCTGGCGGTCGATCCCTCCAGTCCCTTCAGTGGCGGCGCGGTGCTCGGCGACCGCATCCGCATGGCCGAGCACGACCTGGACCAGGGGGTCTTCATCCGCAGCCTCTCCTCGCGCGGCGAGGTCGGCGGGCTCTCGCGCCAGGCGGTGCGGCTGGTGGATGTGATGGATGCCTATGGCTTCGACGTGGTGCTGCTGGAGACGGTCGGCACCGGCCAGTCGGAGGTGGCGGTGGTCGATGTCGCGCCGACCCGCCTGGTGGTGATGGCGCCGGGGCTGGGCGACGAGATCCAGGCGCTGAAGGCCGGCCTGCTGGAGATCGCCGACCTCTTCGTGGTGAACAAGGCCGACCTGCCGCACGCCGACCGCACTGCGGCGCAATTGCAGTCGCTGGTCCCCCGCCGCCTGCGCGAGGCGAAGGCGGCCCCGGTCCATCTGGTCTCGGCGCAGCGCGGCGAGGGCCTGGAGGAACTGGTTGCCGCGACCTTGGCGCACTGCGAGGCGATGGCCGCTGCCGGCCGCGGCGACGCGGTGGCCCGCGCGCGCCGCCTGCTGGCGGCCGAGGCCGGGCGGCAGGCGCAGCGGCTGGTCGGGGCCGCGGAGGGCGAGGCCTCGGCGACGCTGGATGCGCTGGCCGAGGCGCTGGCCAAGGGCGAGCAGGGCCTGGCGGAGGCCGGCCGGGCGGCGCTGAAGGCCCTGGACTAGCGGGCTCTTCCGCCGGACGGACTTCGCGTCGGGCCACCCTTCCACCGCGCGCGTCTTGACGATCGCACCGCCCCCCGACCGGCCCCCGCAAGAGGGGAGGGCCCGGATGGTCGGAGGGCCAACGACGGCGCGAGGGCACCACCGTCACTCCGTCGCGTAGTCGTAGCCGCCGTCGTGCCAGGCGTAGACGACGAATCCCGGGGCGCTGACGTCGCCCTTCTCGTTGAAGCCGATCTCGCCGATGACGGTGGCGAAGCGACCGCTCTTCAGCGCCGCCGCCACCGCCTCCCAGTCGGTCGAGCCGGCCTGTTCGGCGGCCTGCGCAAAGGCCTGCACCGCGGCGAAGGTGTAGAGCGTGAAGCCGGAGGGATCGACGCCGCGCTCGGCGAAGAGGGCGACCGCCTCGGCGGCGGCGGGATCGCGCGCCGGATCGGGATTGAAGGTCATCAGCGTGCCCTCGCCGGCATCGCCGGCGATGGTCCAGAACTCGATGTTGGCCAGCGCATCGCCGCCCATCATCGTCACGCTGGCCCCCTGGTCGGCCAGCTGACGGATGATCAGGCCGGCCTCCGGGTGATGGCAGGCGCAGTAGAGGAAATCGATCTTCTCGCTGCGCAGGCGGGTGGCGAGGGCGGTGTAGTCCTGCTCGCCGGCGGTGAAGCTCTCGAAGACCGCCGCCTCGACGCCCTTGGCGTTCATCGCCTTCTGGGTCTCGTCGGCCAGGCCCTTGGTGTAGGTCGACTTGTCGTTGAGGATCGCGATCCGCTGGCCGGCGAAGTTGGCGGCGATGTATTCGCCGGCGACCTTGCCCTGCTCGTCGTCGCGCCCGGCGGTGCGGAAAACGGTCTCCAGGCCGCGCTCGGTCAGGTCCGGCGTGGTCGAGGCCGGCGAGATCATGATGATCCCCTCGTCCTCGTAGACCTCGGAGGCCGGCATCGAAGAGCCGGAACAGAGGTGCCCGGCGACGAAGACCACCGCCTCGCTGGCCATCTGGTTGGCGACGCTGACCGCCTGTTTCGGATCGCAGGCGTCGTCGCCGACCGTGAGGGCCAGCGGTTCGCCCAGCAGGCCGCCGGAACCGTTGATCAACTCGATGGCGAGGTCGGCCCCGTTCTTCATCTGCTCGCCGAAGAGTGCGAGATCGCCGGTCATCGGCCCGGCGATGGCGATCTTGATCTCCGCCTGGGCCGGCGTGGCCAGGGCGGCGGCCAGCAGCAAGGCGCTACCGGCGATGAGGCGTGACGACATGGTGTCCTCCCCGTGCATGATGTCGGAATCAGGCAGACCGGTCGGTCTATCTACCGATTCGCTGCCGCCGGGGGGTTGCGGCCAGGCCCTGAGGGGCGCACGCGATCACGCTGTCAGGACTGGAGGCAGCAGAACACCCCCGAATACCAAACAAGTGTTTGCTTTTCTAACCGATCGAGGCGGCGCGCGCAAGCGTGCCGTTGCTGGCGCTGCGAGGATGTCCCGGGGCGCTCTGGTTCCGCGTCGAGGTGAGTCCGCACGGCGCGAGCCGGCGCTGGCAGGTCGTCTCGAAGCGGGGGTCCAGCCTGGTCGGAGATAGAGCCGGGCGGCTTCAGCCCGCCGTCCGCGCTGCCGCGCGGACCCGCTCTTCGGCGATGCGGTCGGCCGCGGCGCCGGTCGAGGAGCCGTCCGCCCGCGCCCGCGCGACGATGGCCTGGCAGGTCTCGAAAATCGCCCGCACCTTGCTTTCTACCGCCTCCGGCGGGTCGCGATACCACTCGGCGGCGACGCAGACCAGGCCGCCGCCGTTGGCCACGTAGTCCGGCAGGTAGAGGATGCCGCGCGCCGCCAGGGCGTCGGCGTGGCGGTCCTCCGCGAGCTGGTTGTTGGCGGCGCCGGCGATCACCCTGGCGCGGATCTGCGGCACGGTCTGGTCGTTCAGCACCGCGCCGCGCGCGCAGGGCGCGAGCACCTCGGCCTCGGCGGCGAGGATCGCCTCTCCCGGCAGGGCGGTGGCGCCGAACTCCGACACCGCGCGCTCCTGGCTCGGCGCGTGGACGTCGGAGACCAGCAGCGTCGCCCCGGCGTCATGCAGCAGGCGGCAGAGGTTGTAGCCGACGTTGCCGATGCCCTGCACGGCGACCCGCAGGCCCTGCAGGTCGCTGCTGCCCAAGGCCTGCTCGCAGCCGGCGCGGATCGCCTGGAACACCCCCAAGGCGGTCATCGGCGCCGGGTCGCCATATCCGCCGTCGGCCTTGCGCAGGCAGGTGACGTAGCGGGTCCGGCGCTTGATGACCGCCATGTCGTCGGGGTTGGTACCGATGTCCTCGCCGGTGATGTAGCGCCCCTCCAGGCTATCGATCACGGCGCCCATCGCCTCGAGCAGGGCGGGCGTCTTCTGGCTGCGAGAATCGCCGATGATGACGGCCTTGCCGCCGCCCAGCGCCACGCCGGCGATGGCCGCCTTGTAGGTCATGCCGCGGGAGAGCCGCAGGACGTCGGCGATGGCCTCGGCGTCGCTCCCATAGGGCCACATGCGGCAGCCGCCGAGCGCCGGGCCCAGGGTGCGGTCGTGCAGGGCCACGATGGCCTTGAGGCCGGTGGCGCGGTCGTGCGCGAAGACCACGCGCTCGTGCCCGTCGTAGTCGGTGGCGGTGAAAACGCTCATGCTCCTGCCTCCTTGGTCGCGTCCTTCGCGCCGCCCGCATGGCGCCCGGACTGCAATGCATAGATAGTGTGGCGGAAAGGCTCTTGGCGATAAACCAAACGTGCGTTAGTTTGGTATTCGGTTCAAGACGCTTCCTACACTCTGTCGGAAAGCGTACGATTTCAGTGGCTTCGCAGGGGTGGCGCGGTGGCGAGACAGGGCGGCACGAAGAAGGGGCAGACCACGACGGGGCGGCGGCCGGTGCCGCCGATGCCGCCGGTGATCCTGGCCGAGGCGGCCGAGCGCGGCATCCTGCAGGTGCTCGACAGCGAGGGCCAGGTCGCCGGCAGCCTGCCCGATCCGCAGATCCCGGCGGCCGAGCTGCTCAAGATCTACGAGACCATGGTGATGGTGCGCGCCATCGACGAGCGCGGCTGGAAGCTGCAGCGCTCGGGCCGTGTCGAGTTCTGGATTCCCTCGCGCGGCCTGGAGGCGGTGCATGTCGCCTCGACAGCCGCGATGGAGCTGGCCGACTGGATCTTCCTCGGCTATCGCCACCCCGGCTCGATGCTCTATCGCGGCGTCGCCCTGACCCAGCTCCTGGCGCAGTTCTTCGGCCGCTACGACGAGCCGCTGAAAGGCCGCCGGCTGCCGACGCTGATGGGCGACCGCCGGGTCAACCTCGTGCCGCTGATGACCCAGGTCGGCTCGTGGATCCCGCATGCCTGCGGCGCCGCCTGGGCGGCCAAGATCAAGCGCGACCCGACCAAGTTCCTCTGCTATTTCGGCGAGGGCACGACCTCGCGCGGCGAGTTCCACAGCGCGATGAATTTCGCCGGCATCCACCGCCCGCCGGTGATCTTCCTCTGCGAGAACAACGGCTGGGCGGTGACCACGCCGAACGACCTGCAGACCGGCAGCGCGACCTTCGCGCAGAAGGGCGATGCCTACAACGTGCGCAACCTCCGGGTCGACGGCAACGACCCCCTGGCCGTCTATGCCGTGACGCAGCAGGCGCGCGCGAGCCTCGACGCCGAGGGGCCGATCCTGGTCGAGGCCATCACCTATCGCACGGGCTTCCACACCTCCTCCGACAATCCGGCGCTCTACCGCAGCGACGAGGAGGTGCTGGCCTGGGAGCGCTGGTGCCCGCTGAAGCGCACCCGCCTCTACATGGAAGCCCGCGGCCTCTGGGACGAGGCGCGCGAGGCGGCGCTCTGGCAGCGCTGCCGCGAGGAGATCGAGGCGGCGATCCGGGCCGCCGAGGCGATGGCGCTGCCGCCGCCCTCCTCGATGTTCGACGATATCTTCGCCGAGCAGACCTGGATGCTGGAGGAGCAGCGCGCCCAGCTGCTGGACGACCTGGCGAGCGAGGAGGACGGCCGATGACCAAGGTCACGGTCCTCGAGGCGCTGAACCGCGCCATGGCCTACGAGATGGAGCAGGATTCCGACGTCGTGATCCTGGGCGAGGACGTCGGCAAGGCCGGCGGCATCTTCCGCACCACCACCGGCCTGCAGCAGCGCTTCGGCGCCGAACGCGTCATCGACACGCCGCTGGACGAGAAGGGCATCGCCGCGCATGCCATCGGCATGGCGCTCTATGGCCTGAAGCCGATCGTCGAGATGCAGTTCGCCGGCTTCATCCACGATGCCTTCGAGCAGCTGATGTTCTGCGGCGCCAAGTACCGCTGGGCGACTGGCGGGCAGTATTCCTGCCCCATGGTGGTGCGCTCGCCCTCCTACGGCGGCGTGAAGGGCGGCTTCTGGCACTCGCAGAGCCCGGAGGCCTTCTACGTCCACACCGGCGGCATGAAGATCGTCGCCCCCTCCTCGGTGAAGGATGCCTACGCGCTGCTCTTGGCGGCGATCCGCGATCCCGACCCGGTGCTGATCCTGGAGCCGGTGCCGCTCTATCGCGCGATGAGCGACGACATCGAGCTCGACGGCGTGGCGCGGGAGATCGGACCGGCCAACCTGGTGACCGACGGCGAGGACATGACCATCGTCACCTGGGGGCCGATCCGCTACCCGGTCGCCGAGGTCGCCGCCGAGATCGAGGCGCAGCGCGGCGTCACCATCGAGATCATCGACCTCTGCAGCCTGATCCCCTTCGACATCGAGATGGTGCTGGCCTCGGTGCAGAAAACCGGGCGCATGCTGGTGATCCACGAGGCGCCGCAGTCGCTGGGCTTCGGCGCCGAGCTGGTCGCCGTGTTGCAGGAGAAGGCCTTCGGCTACCTGAAGGCGCCGATCGGCCGCGTCGCCGCGCCGGACGTGCCCTATCACTTCTCCATCGGCGACGAGGTCTATCGCCCCAACCGGGCGCGCATCCGCCAAGGCATCCTCCGCACAATCGGGTTCGACTTCTGATGCAGGACTTCAAGCTGCCGGACATCGGCGAGGGAATCAGCGAGGCCAGGCTGGTCGAGTGGCTGGTCAAGGTGGGCGACGAGGTGGCGGACGGCGACGATGTCGCCACCATCTCCACCGACAAGATCGACGTGGAGCTGCCGGCGCCCTGCTCGGGCCGCGTGGTCGAGCTCTGCTGGAAGCCGGGCGCCACGGTGCAGGTCGGCCAGGTTCTGCTGCGCATCGATGGCGGCGGCCAGGCTGCGGCCGTACCCCCTGCTGCTGCGGCGGCGGCGACCGGCACGGCGCAGGCCTCCGGCGCCGCGGCCGCTGCGACGGCAAGCGCCAGCGCCAGCGCCAGCGGCAGCGCCGCGAGCCCGCCGATGGCGGCCGGGCAGGCGGCGCCCACGGTGGTGGCGGCGCCGGCGATCCGGCGCATGGCGCGGGAGCGCGACATCGACCTCACGACCATCGTCGGCAGCGGCCCGGCCGGGCGCATCCTCGAGCGCGACCTGCTTGCCGCGGCGCAGCCCGCGCCGACGCAGAGCGAACCGCGCCCGGCGCCGGCGGCCGGCGTCGCCGACCCGGGCATCCGGCGGGTGAAGCTGCCGAACGTGCGCGCCGTTGCCGCCGCCCGGCTGTCGCAGTCGGTCCACACCCTGGCCACCTCGACGCTGACCTTCGAGGTGCCGGGCGATGGCCTGCTGGCGCTGCTGCAGCGCCTGGGGCCGGAGGCCGAGCGGCGCGGCGTAAAGCTGACGCCGACCGTCCTCATCGCCAAGTGCGTCGCCGCCGCCCTGCTGCGTCACGAGCGCTTCAACGCGACGATCGACGAGGCGACGCAGGAGCTGCTGCTCCATGCGCGGGTCAA
This sequence comes from uncultured Alphaproteobacteria bacterium, assembly GCA_942492185.1. Classification (GTDB taxonomy): domain Bacteria; phylum Pseudomonadota; class Alphaproteobacteria; order Kiloniellales; family JACOMY01; genus CALOEA01. The sequence goes on along the minus strand of CALOEA010000042.1, from coordinate 116,406 downwards.
TCTCGGCATTGCCGTCGCGGCGCCCGGCCGCCTGCTGGTGCCGGTGCTGCCCGACGTCGGCGGCCGGCCGCTGCTGGAGCTGGCGGCGGCCCTGGCCGCGTTGGCCGAGCGGGTGCGGGCCGAGCGCCTGACCCCGGCGGACATGCAGCAGGGAACCTTCTCGCTCTCCTCGACCGGCGGGCTGGAGCGCACCACCTTCCTCTCGGCGCGGCCGATCGTGAACCCGCCGCAGACCGCGATCCTCTGGGCCTCGCGCATCAACCAGCGGCCGCGCGCCGGCGCCGCGGGGCTGGAGCTCGGCCCGATGATGGCGATGAGCCTCAGCTTCGATCACCGCTTCATCGACGGCGCCGAGGCGACCGCCTTCTGCAACGAGGTGGCCGGCTATCTCGAGACGCCGGAACGCGCGCTGGCCTAGGCGCCGCCAACAGCTTCGACCAGGGAGGAGAGATCATGACCGCCGACTATGTCGCGATGGCCAAGGAGATCGACAGCGGCGTCGGTCAGCTCTTGCGCGGTGCGCCGGGCCCGATGCGCGCCTATGTGCAGATGGTGCAGGAGGTGGTGAAGCCGGACGCGCTCGACGCCAAGACCAAGGAGCTGATGGCCGCCGCCATCGCGGTCGCCACCCGCTGCGAGCCCTGCATCGCCTACCACCTGCGCGGCGCGATCAAGCACGGCGCCACCCGCGAGGAGGCCCTGGAGACCATCGCCGTCGCGGTCGAGATGGGCGGCGGTCCGGCCGCCGTCTACGGCGGCAAGGCGCTGGCCGCCTTCGACCAGCTCAGCAAGGCGTAGCGCGCGCCTCAGCAGCCGCCCGCCGCGCCGGCCCAGGGCGGGCCGGAGATCGCGACCAGCCGTCCGTCCGGCTCGCGCGCCACGGCGGAGACGCGGGCGAAGGCATTGAGGCCGAAGTCGTCGCGCTGTGGCCAGACCTTGTGGCCGAGCGCGGCGAGACCCTCCTGCACCGCCTGGGGAATGCGGCTGTCGACGTGGGTGTCCTTGCCCTGGCAGTGGACCCGCGGATGCTCCAGTGCGCTCTTCAGGTCCATGCCGAAGTCGGCCCAGTGCAGGAAGGTGTGCAGCACGCCGGTCTCGATGCGATAGCCGCCGCAGCCGCCGGCGGCGAAGACCGCCTTGCCGTCCTGCAGCGCCAGCAGCGGCGGCGCCGCGAAGATCGGCATCTTGCCTGCTGCGATGGAGTTCGGCCGGCCGGGGCGCGGGTCGAAGTTGCCCATGCCGTTGTTCAGCACGAAGCCGTACTCCGGCACCACCAGGTGCGAGCCGAAGAAGCCGGAGACGCTGGTGATCAGCGCGCACATGTTGCCCTCGGCGTCGGCGGCGGCCATCTGGCTGGTGCCGGCGAGCTTCGGCGGCCAGGGCTCGGCGCTTTCCAGGCGGGCGCTCTCCTGCCAGCCGGCGGCGAGATCGGCCAGGGCCTGCACCGGACGCGGCAGCGCGGCCTCCAGGCTCAGCATGGCGGCGCGCCGCCTGCCCAGCGCCGGGTCGGCCAGGGCATCGACCGGGCTGCCGGGCAGGAAGTCCGGGTCGCCGTAGTGGGCGATGTTGTCGACGAAGCCGACCGCCAGGGCCTCGGCCACCAGGTGGCGATAGGCCAGCGAGTCCGGCCCCATCGCCGCCAGGTCGAAGTTCGACAGCACGTTCAGCGCCTCGTAGGCGACCTGGTCCCAGCAGGCGATGTAGTCGTGGCGGCGGTAGCGGCGCGGCACCTCGCGCAGGATGCGCGGTCGGTAGCCGGCGAGGTCCGCCGTCGTCAGGATGCCGCCGGCCGCCTGCGAGGCGCGTGCCGTCGCCTCCGCCACCGGCCCCTGATAGAAGCCGGCCGCGCCCTCGGCGGCGATGATCGAGAGCGCCTCCGCCAGTCCGGGCAGCGGCAGGCGGTCGCCGCGGCTCGCCTGGTCCGCGCCCAGCGGCAGGCGGCCCTCCGGCAGCAGCAACGCGGCCGCGCCGGGATAGCGCTGGACGCCGTCCAGGTTGCGGGCGATCTGCAGCGACAGCAGCCAGGTCACCGGCAGGCCTTGGCGGGCGAGCTCTATCGCCGGCGCCAGCACCTCGGCCCAGGGCAGGCGGCCGAGGCGGCGCTGTGTCCAGTAGAGGCCGGCGACGGCGCCCGGGACGCCGCTGGCCAGCGGTCCGATCTCGGCCTTCATGCCCTTGGTCCAGGGCGTTTCGTAGTACTTGAGGCCGCGCGCCTCGTCGATTTCGTACATGTCAGCGCGGGCGGCCCCCGGCGCGCGCAGATAGTGGTCTACCGACAGCAGCTCGCCGCTGCCGGCATGGAAGGCGGAGAGGCGGCCATAGCCGCCCAGGCCGCACATGCCGGGTTCGGCGACGAAGCTCACGAAGGCGGCGGCGACCAGCGCATCGAAGGCGTTGCCGCCTGCCTCCAGCATCGCCACGCCGGCGGCGGTCGAGGCCTCGTGCCCGGCCGCCACCACGCCCTTCTCACCGCTCGCGCCGCTGCGGCCGGCCTGCCAGTCGTCGATCGCCATGGTTTTCCTCCTCGCAAGGTCCGGCCGCACAGGAGGGTCCTCCGGCCTCGACGCGGGTCAGCCTAGGGCCTCCGGCATTTGACTTCCGAGAGGCGAGGCGACAGGTATTGCTTCATGTCCGACACCAGCCTCGCCGCGCTCCTCGCCGAGCTTCGCTTCGATCCCCAGGGTCTCATCCCGGCGGTGGCGCAGAGCCACGCCAGCGGCGAGGTGCTGATGGTCGCCTGGATGAACCGCGAGGCGGTGGAGGAGACGTTGCGCACGGGGCAGGTGACCTACTGGTCCCGCTCCCGGCAGAAGCTCTGGCGCAAGGGGGAGAGCTCCGGCCATCGCCAGCGGCTGGTCGAGCTGACGCTCGACTGCGATGGCGACACGCTGCTCCTGGCCGTCGAGCAGACCGGCCCGGCCTGCCACACCAACCGGCCGTCCTGCTTCTACCGCGCCTGGCGCGACGGCGGCCTCGTCATCCTCAGCGAGCCGGTCGGCAAGGAGGAGGCGTGAGCGCGCCCACCGAGACCGGCGAGGGCTTCGAGGAGGTCGTCGAGACCTTCGAGCTGCTCGACGACTGGGAGGAGCGCTATCGCTACCTCATCGAGCTGGGGCGCGGCCTGCCGCCGATGGCCGACAGCGAGAAGACGGCCGCGACCAAGGTCGAGGGCTGCGTCAGCCAGGTCTGGATGGTGTCGCAGACGGACGACACCGGCGCCCTGCACCTGCGCGGCGACAGCGATGCCCACATCGTGCGCGGCCTGATCGCCCTGCTGCTGAAGCTCTACGACGCGCGTCCGGCGGCGGAGATCCTCGCCTGCGACGCGCGCGAGGCCCTGGCCCGCCTCGACCTCGAGGGGCACCTCTCGCCCTCGCGCTCGAACGGACTCTTCTCGATGGTCCGCCGCATCAAGGCCCTGGCCGCCGCGGCCGCCGGCGGGGCCTAGTCTCCGCCGATCCTAGGCGCTGGAGGCCTGCTCCAGCCGCAGCGTGTCGAGAATGGTGAAGATGGCGCAGAGTTCGGAGAGCGCCTCGTCGATGTGGGCACGGTCGGTCAGGCTGGAGAAGATGCCGCCGGCCTCGAACTGATCGCCGCTGCGCGGTACCGCCAGCAGCACGCGGTCGCCGACGAAGGCCAGCCGAGGCGTGCTGCCGAGCTTGTCGCGCAGTTCCACCAGCCGCTCCATCATGGTGGGGGTCAGCAGGACGCGGGCCTCGACCTGATCGCTGCCATAGACCTCGAAATGCTTCTCGAAACCGGGCGATTCCAGAGTCACGCGCTCGCCCTTGCGGCCGATGCCGCCGAAGAAGTTGCCGATCATGCCGCCGTCGCTGGTCACCACCGTGCGGCCGGCGACGCTGCGCGGCGAACTCGCCTCGATCAGCAGGCCGTTGAACACCGTGACATAGGTCGTGCGCGTGCGGCCCTTGCTGTCGGTCGTGGTGCGGCGCTGCTGCAGCTTGGCCTCGATGAGATCGAAGCTGCTGCCCTGGTGCTCGCCGCGCAGACGGTCCTCCAGATACTTGCGGTCATAGGTGGGCACCAGGCCGCTTTCGCGGAAGCGCTGATAGTCGAAGTCGCCGACCCCGGCACTGTAGCCGATCGTCAGGAAGCCGCAGACCTTCTCCAGCAGCGTGTTGTTCGCGTTGCGCCGCGCCTCGCGCAGCGGCTTGCTCACCCGCCGCAGCCCGAACATCAGCGCCAGCATGCCGACCATCACGCAGATCTGCCGCACGTCCTCGTCGACGTCGCCGCCATAGAAGGGATAGCCGGCGACGGCCAGCGCGGCGACGACCACCAGCGCACCCTTGGCCAGGACCGGCCGCACGTGGCGCCGGCGCTCGGACTCGATCAGTTCCAGGCGCTGCCGCAGTTCCGCGTCGAAAAAGTCATCGAAGCCGGCAAGGCGCGGGTGATGGCGCTCGAAGCGAAGCGCGCTGCCGCTGGCACCCATCTTCGGACTACTTCAGGTAGTCGTCGACGTCGATCGCCTTGCGCGCCTCGACCGTCTCGACCTCGTAGAAGGGCAGGGGTCGGACGCCGGCCATGCCGGCGATGAGCGAGCCGGGAAAGATCTCCACGGCGGTGTTCAGGCTGTTCACCGCGGCGTTGTAGAAGCGCCTGGCGGCGGCAACCTGGCTTTCCACCTCGCTGTAGGTGCGCTGGGCCTGCACGACGGTGTCGCTCGAACGCAGCTCGGGGTAGTTCTCCGCCACGGCGAAGAGCCGCGTCATGCCTGCATCGAGTTCCTTGGCGGCGGAGAGGTGACGCTCGACCGCCGCCGGGTCGGTGCGCGGATAGTCGCGGCCGACCTCGGTGCGCAGGGCGGTCAGGCGCTCCAGCAGGTCCTTCTCGTGGGTCATGAACTTCTGCGCCAGCTTCAGCACGTTGGGCAGCATGTCGTGGCGCTTCTGCAGGTGGACGTCGATCGAGGCCAGGGCCTCGCGCGCCTTGTTGCGCCGCCCGATGAGCGCGACGTACCAGCCATAGCCGATCACCAGGATCAGAACGATCGCTCCCAAGAGCCAGTACATTCCGTCTCTCCCCCGCCGTTTCCCCTGTTCGAGCCGGCCTATTCTGCCAGCAAACGCCGCAGTTCGGTCTTCAAAACCTTGCCGTAGTTGTTCTTCGGCAGGCTCTCCAGCAGTCGGTAGCGCTTCGGCCGCTTGAAGCGGGCGAGATTGGCCAGGCAGTGGGCGTCCAGCGCCGCCTCGCCCGGCGGCGCGCAGCCCGGCCGCGGCACCACGAAGGCGACGACGATTTCACCCCAGTCGGCGTCCCGCTCGCCCACCACCGAGCACTCCAGAACCGCCGGATGGGTCAGCAGGACCTCCTCGACCTCGCGCGGGTAGATGTTGCTGCCGCCGGAGATGATGACGTCCTTGGAGCGGTCGATCAGGGTCAGGAAGCCTTCGCCGTCGAGCTGGCCGACGTCGCCGGTATGGAGGAAGCCGCCGGCCAGGGTGCGCGCCGTGGCATCGGGGTCGCGCCAGTAGCCGGCCATCACGGAGGGCCCGCGCACCAGGATCTCGCCGATGCCGCCGGCCGGCAGCGGCTCGCCCCGCTCGTCGACCACGCGGACGTCGCAGAGGCTCTGCGCCCGGCCGACCGAGCCCAGGCGGCGCTCGTCGCCGTCGCGCGCGTGCGCGTCGCGCGGCAGGCTGGCGATGCACATGGGGCTCTCGCCCTGGCCATAGACCTGTACGAAGACCGGGCCGAGGACCGTCAGGGCGCGGCGAATGTCGGCGACGTACATCGGACCGCCACCGTAGACCAGGGTCTTGATCCCCGGCAGCCGCCAGTCGCCGGCGTCGGCCGCCTCGACCAGGCGCTTCACCATCGTCGGCGCGAAGAAGGCGCCGATGCCGCGGTGGACCTGCGCGAGGGCCCTTACCTCCTCCGGCTCGAAGCCGCCCGATTCCGGCAGCAGCTGCAGCGCGCCGGCATGCCAATGCGGCAGGGCATAGAGCCCGGAGCCGTGCGACAGCGGCGCGGCATGCAGGATGGCGTCCTGCGGTCCGATGGCGTCGATGTCGGCGAAGTAGCAGGCGGTCATGGCGCGCAGGTTGCCGTGCGTCAGCATGGCTCCCTTGGGCCGGCCGGTGGTGCCGCTGGTGTAGAACAGCCAGGCGAGGTCGTCGGCACCGCGGGGCAGCGGGGCCGCGGAGTCCTCGCCGGCGCAGAGCCGCCGCCAGTCCGTGCCCTCGACGTCCAGCAGCGTCACCTGCGGCTGCCCCTCCAGCTCCGGCGAGAGGGCCTCCGCGAGCTGGCGGGTCGCCAGGCAGAGGCGGGCGCCGGAATGCTCCAGCATGAAGGCGAACTCGCGTGGATGCAGCTTGGCGTTCATCGGCACCGCCACGAGGCCGGCATGCCAGACGGCGGCGAGCGCCAGCAGGTAGTCCGGCACGTTCTTCATCGCCAGCGCCACGCGCTCGCCCGGCGGCAGGGCGAAGCGCCCGCGCAGTGCGGCCGAGAGCGCGGCGGCGCGACGCGCGAAGGCGGCATAGGAGCAGAGGTGGCGCTCCCCCAGGGCCAGGGCCGGGCTGTGCGGCCGATAGAGCGCCGACTGCCAGAAAATCTCCGCGACGTTCATGCGCTTCCCCGGGCCGCCCTCTCGCCACCAGACCGGACAGGACCAGATCGGCCGCTCACTTTGCCGCGACGACGCGGAAAAGCCCCGGCTCCGCCCTGGTTTTGCCTCGGACTCGTTGATATACCAGACCATTGGCTGCGTCGGCGAGCGAAGGCGCGGTTCGCGTGGTGAACCGCACGGCCTCGCCGGCCCGCCTCGGCGGCAGGGACAAGCACATGCGACTGACGCGACGGCAGGCAATGCTGGGCGGCCTGGGCCTGACGGCCCTGGCGGCCGGCCCGCTGTTGCCCCGGTCGCGCGCTCTGGCCGACGAGGTGACCGCCGTCGGCGACAGCAACATGCGCTTCTTCCGCATCGGCACCGGCTCGACGGCGGGCACCTACTACCCCGTCGGCGGCATCCTGGCCGCGGCGATCAGCAACCCCCCGGGCAGCCACCCCTGCGACGAGGGCGGGTCCTGCGGCGTGCCGGGCCTGATCGCCGTCGCGCAATCGACCGATGGCTCGGTCGACAACGTCAGGCGGATGGAAGAGGGCTCGCTGGAGTCCGGGCTCTGCCAGGCCGACATCGCCTACTGGGCGGAGACCGGCGAGCAGATCTTCGCCGACCAGGGACCGATCGACGACCTCCGGGTGATCGCCAGCCTCTATGCCGAGACGCTGCACCTCGTGGTGCGGCGCGGCGCCGGCATCCGCAAGGTGTCCGACCTGGCCGGCAAGCGGGTCTCGCTCGACCGCGTGGGATCGGGCACCCGGGTCGACGCGGTCCTGCTGCTCGAGGCCTACGGCCTGTCGCCCGAGAAGCTGGACGAGCAGCCGCTCTCGCCCGGCCAGGCGGTGGAGGCGCTGCGCAATGACGCGCTCGACGCCTTCTTCCTGGTCGCCGGTGCCCCGGTCGCCGCCATCGCGGAGCTGGCCGAGACGCAGCGCATCGATCTGCTGCCGCTGCTCGGGCCGGAGGTCGAGGGCCTGGCGGAGCGCTATCCCTTCCTCTATCCGGACCCGATCGTGTCCGGCACCTATCGCAACATGCCGGCGACCCCCTCGCTCTCCGTCGCCGCACTCTGGCTGATTTCGGCCAGTGTCGATGCCTCGCTGGTGGAGGCGATCACCGCTGCGCTCTGGCATCCCGCGACGGCGGCCATGCTCGCGGCCGGGCATCCCCGCGCGCGCGAGATCCGCCTGGAGACGGCCCTCAAGGGCGTCACCATCCCGGCGCTGCACGAGGGCGCGCTGGCCTATTACCGCTCCGTCGGCGTGGTCACCGACTGAGCGTCTCCCCGGCGGGATTCACGGCTGGCTGAGGGTTTCCTCGTCGGCGGCCGGCGCCGACCACTCCTGGAACAGCGGCCAGGCCGCGATGGCATCGCGGTAGGCCGCGGCCACCGGCGAGAGGGCGACGCCATAGCTGATGAAACGGGTCGCCACCGGCGCGTAGAAGCAGTCGGCGAGGCTTTCCTGCCCGAAGAGGAAGGGTCCGTGGCCGCCGAAGCGGGCGCGGCAGTCCTCCCAGATCGCCTGGATGCGGGCGATGTCCGCGGCCACCGCGGCGGGCGGGTCGCTCACCTCCCGGCGCAGCAGCAGATCCATCGGCATGGCCGCGCGCAGGCTGGCGAAGCCGGCGTGCATCTCGGCCACCACGCTGAGGCAGTGGGCGGCGGCGTCCTCGTCCTGCGGCAGCAACCCGGCGGCCGGGAAGTGGCGATGCAGGTAGAACCCGATCGCCAGGCTGTCCCAGATCAGGCGGCCCTGGTGTTTCAGCACCGGCACGCGCGCGGCTGGCGAGGCCGCCTGCAGCGCGGCCTTGGTGTCCGGGCGGTCGAGCCAGATCATCTCCTCGCGCAACGGCTCGCCGGTCATCCTGGCGGCGAGCCAGCCGCGCAGCGACCAGGAGGAATAGCGCTTGTTGCCGATCACCAATGTCAGGCTCATGACCTTTTCCTTCGGGCCGCGCCGCGGTTTGTGCGGCCCCTCCTTTTTCGGCAGGATGAGCGCCCTTGGCAAGCGGCGTGAACGGCCGCCGGCACTGGCGAGCAGACGAGAGGTGAGATGGCGATGGGGTTCGATCTGATCGAGACGGCCAAGGCCGCGGTGCCGGTGGTGCCGGTGACAACGGAAAGCCTGAAGGGCTGGCTCGAAGGACAGGACAAGGCCCGGCGCGCCTGGGTCGCGGCCAACGGCTTCGACGGCAAGCCGGGCAGCCGCCTGCTGCTGCCCGACGCCGGTGGCGCCCTGGAGCGCGTGCTCTACGGTTTCGATCCGGCCGCGGGCCGCTTCGGTTTCGCCGCGCTGCCCGAGGGGCTGCCGAACGGCGACTATCGCATCGACCTCCGGCTGGATCAGGCGACGGCCGATGCCATCGCGCTGGGCTGGGGCCTCGCCGCCTACCGCTTCGAGCGCTACCGCAAGGCGCCGCGCCGCAAGGTGCGGCTGGTGTGGCCGAAGGCCGCCGACCGCGCGGCGGTCGAACGCGCGCTCGGCGCCATCCATCTGGTCCGCGACCTGGTGAACACGCCGGCGGAGGACATGGGGCCGGGCGACCTGGCCGCCTGCGTCGCCGCGCTGGCCGAGGCGGAGGGCGGCAGGCTGAAGGTGATCGAGGGCGGTCAGCTGCTGAAGCGCAACTTCCCGCTGATCCACGCCGTCGGCCGGGCGGCGGAGCGGGCGCCGCGCTTGCTCGATCTCACCTGGGGCAAGGCCGGGCCGCTGGTGGTTCTGGTCGGCAAGGGCGTCTGTTTCGATTCCGGGGGCCTCGATCTCAAGGGCGCCGCCGGGATGCTGCTGATGAAGAAGGATATGGGCGGCGCCGCCCACGCCATCGCGCTGGCCCAGATGGTGATGCAGGCGAAGCTGCCGCTGCGTCTGCGCCTGCTGGTGCCGGCGGTGGAGAATGCCGTCGCCGGTAACGCCTTCCGCCCGCTCGACGTCATCCGCAGCCGCAAGGGACTGACGGTCGAGATCGGCAACACCGATGCCGAGGGGCGGCTGATCCTGGCCGATGCCCTGGCCCTGGCCGGCGAAGCCGAGCCCGATCTGATCGTCGACTTCGCCACCCTGACCGGGGCCGCCCGCGTTGCGCTGGGCACCGAGCTTCCGGCGCTGTTCTGCAACGACGAGGGACTCGCCAGCCGCTTGCTGGCTGCCGGCGAGCGGCTGGGCGACGCGGTCTGGCGCCTGCCGCTGTGGCGTCCCTACCGCCGGCTCATCGACTCCAAGGTCGCCGACATCAACAACGCCGGCGAGGGCGGCTTTGCCGGCGCGGTCACCGCCGCCCTGTTCCTCGAGCGCTTCGTGCCCGAGGGCACCGCCTGGGCGCACCTCGACCTGATGGCCTGGAACGTCTCGGCGCAGCCCGGCCGGCCGGTGGGCGGCGAGGCGATGGGCCTGCTGGCGGCCTATGCTATCCTGCAGGAGATGGCGCAGGGCGAGGCGCCGCCGGCACGTGGCGATCGGAAGGCGAGGGGAGGGCGCAAGCGCGCCAAATAGAGGTCCACTTTGACGGACGCCGGGAGGCGCAAGGGGGAGGCATGTTCAAGACGGTGCTCTGTGCCATGGACGGTTCCGACCACTCCCAGCGGGCGGCGGAGCATGCCTGCGCCCTGGCGGCGGCCTTCGATGCCAAGCTGATCTTCCTCACGGTGACCAAGGAGATCCGCGTCAACGACGAGGTCCGCCGCTATCTCCAGATGGAGCAGCTTGCCGGCGAGCCGCAGTACGTGCTCGACGAGTATGCCGAGACGATCATGCGGCAGGCGCGGGACGCGGCAAGCGCGGCCGGGGTGAAGCGGGTCGAGACGCTGGTGCGCACCGGTCAGCCGGCGCGCACGATCGTGCACCTCGCCGAGCAGCAGGGCGTCGATACCATCGTCATGGGCAGCCGTGGGCTCGGCGACATCGAAGGGCTGTTGCTGGGCAGCGTCTCGCACAAGATCGCGACGCTGGCGAAGTGCACCTGCATCACCGTCAAGTAGCGACGCTCATCGCGGCAGGCGGATGCGGGCGCGCAGCCCGCCCTGCGGCGAGGCCTCCAGGGTGACATCGCCGCCGTGGCCGCGTGCCACGTCGCGGGCGATGGTCAGCCCGAGGCCGGCGCCGCTGCGGTTCGGGTTGCGCGCGGCCTCCAGGCGATAGAAGGCCTTGAAGACGATCTCGCGCTTCTCCTTCGCAATGCCCGGGCCGTCGTCGTCGACCAGGATCTCCACCCAGCTGCGGCTTGGCGCCAGCGTCACCGCCACCCGTGTGCCGTGCCGCAGGCCGTTCTCGATCAGGTTGGCCAGGGCCCGGCGGATCGCCGCCTGCCGCAGTTCCAGGCTGACCGGGCCCTTCACCTCCAGGAGGACGGCACGGCCGCCGCGCGCGGCCTGCTCCACCACCTCGGCGATCAGTGCGGCGAGGTCGACCTTCTCCGGTGCCTCGCGCCCCTCGCCGCGGGCGAAGGCGAGATAGCCCTCGATCATGTGCTCCATCTCGGCGACGTCGGCGGCCAGGCTCTCGCGCGTCGGGCCGGGCGGCATCAGCGCCAGCTCCAGCTTCATGCGGGTGAGCGGCGTGCGCAGGTCGTGGCTGACGCCGGCCAGCATGGTGGTGCGCTGCTCGATCTGCCGCTTGATGCGGGCGCGCATCAGCAGGAAGGCGGTGGCGGCCTGCCGGACCTCGGTGGCGCCTTCCAGACGGAAGTCGGCGACGTCGCGTCCCTTGCCGAAGGACTCGGCGGCCTCCGCCAGGCGGCGGATCGGTCGGACCTGGTTGCGCATGAAGACGAAGGCGACGGCGAAGAGGATGAGCGAGGCGCCGACCATCCAGATGACGAAGATGTAGGTGGTGTCGCTGAAGAGCTGTTCGCGCCGGACCAGGGCGCGCAGCACGCCGCCGGGGAGCTGCACGCGGATCTCGACGTCGCGCGGCAGGCTGTCGGCGTCGATGGTGAAGCGCCGCTCCAGGCGATGGATCAAGGCGTTGCCGAGGTGCTTCTCCAGCAGGCTGTCGCGCGGCGGCTCGTAGTCCGGCGGAATCTCCGCCCCCTCCTCGAAAGAGAGGCGGAACTGCAGGGTCTTCTCGGCCAGGGTGAAGATGTAGACCCGCTTCTCGCCGGTGCTGTCCTGCTTCAGCATTTCGATGATGGTGCCGAGCCCGCCGGCGATGCCCTGCGCCAGGCGCTTGGTGATGACGTCGTAATGCTCGCTGAAGAAGAACCAGGTGGCGGCGATCTGCAGCAGCACCAGCGGCGCCAGGATGATCAGCAGCGAGCGCGCCAGCAGCCGGCGTGGCAGCAGGCGCTTGGCCAACGGCGGCCGGCTGCCGATGCCGTGGCGCGACGCGGCGCTGGCCGCGGCGGGCTGCGGGCGGTCGTCGTCGTCTTCGCCGTCGGTCATCGCCGCGTCTCAGTCTGCCAGGAGGACATAGCCGGTGCCGCGCACGGTCTGCAGATAGCGGGGGAAGCGCGGATCCTCCTCGATCTTGCGGCGCAGGCGGGTCATCTGCACGTCGACGCTGCGCAGGTTGCCGGCCATGCTGCCGGCGGCCAGCGCTTCGCGGGTCACCGCGGTGCCGGCGTTCCGCGCGAGTTCGCTCAGCAGCAGCGTCTCGGCCTCGGTGAGATAGACGAATTCGCCGTCGCGGGTCAGCTCCTCGCGGCCCAGGTCGAAGGCGAAGCTGCCGAAGGCGATATGCTCCCCCTGGGCCACGCCTGCCGGGGTGCGGCCTGCCGCAGGATGGCGTTGATCCGCAGCACCAGCTCCCGCGGCTCGAAGGGCTTGGCGAGGTAGTCGTCGGCGCCGGCCGTCAGGCCGGCGATGCGGTCGTCCGGCTCGCCCTTGGCGGAGAGCAGCAGAATCGGCACGCCGTCGCTGTGGCGCAGCCGGCGGGTCAGCTCCAGCCCGTCGATGCCGGGCAGCATGATGTCGAGCACCAGCAGGTCGAAGACCATGGCGTGCAGCCGCAGCTCCGCCTCTTCCGCATCGGCGGCCAGGGTCACGCGGAAGCCCTCGCCGGCCAGGTAGCGGCGCAGCAGGTCGCGCAGGCGCTGGTCGTCGTCGACCACGAGCAGATGGGGCTGCGAGTCGGACACGGCGGCGGGCTGTCCTCCAGGGCTGGCGGCGGCGCGCCCGGTCGCACCGGGCGGCATCGTCGTCGGGACGGACGCCATCATGCCGCACGCACGGTGGCGCGCAAGCCGGGCGTCCCGATCGGCGGCGCTGGCGGGCTCAGCTCGATTCGTCGTCGCCTTCGCTTCGGTTACCGGCGGCGCCGATGACGCGCTGGAGGTCGCGCTCCTCCATGATGCCGCCGAGAACGGTGCGGAAGCCGGCGACGGCGTCGGCGCCGGCGCGGCGATAGGCGCGGGCGAAGCGCTGACGCTGGGTGTCGGTGAGGCGACGCTCCAGCGTGCGGCCGCGCTCGGTCAGCCGCAGCAGGCGCTGGCGTCGGTCGCGCTGCCCCGGGCGCTGCGTCACGTAGGCCTCGCTGACCAGCTGGCTCAGCACCCGCGACAGGCTCTGCTTGGTGATGCGCAGGATCTCCAGCAGGTCGCTGACGGTGATGTCGGGATAGCGGCCAATGAAGTAGATCGCCCGGTGGTGCGCCCGGCCGAACCCGATCTCGGCCAGGATCGCATCAGGCTCCGCGGTGAAGTCGCGGTAGGCATAGAACATCAGCTCGATGCCCTGGCGCAGTTCCTCCTCCCGCAGAAAGAGTGGATTCGAGCCTGATTTCAGATCTGCCATGTTCCTATCGCTTGGGTGTTTTACGACAGTGATGTTGACTTAATTCTCATCGTTTGTTACCACTCTTGCGCCGATCACGAAAGAAAATTTCGTGGAGGTCGGTGGTGGGAATGGCCGTTATGTCTCGGTGCCGCGATACTTGTGGGTCGGCACGACAAGTCCTACCGTCCGTCGGATAGCTCAAGTGATGCGCGAACGGAACTGAAAATGGCGATGCTTCCCTTCGACGACCGCCCCGGCATGATCTGGATGAACGGTCGTCTGGTCCCCTGGACCGATGCCAAACTGCACGTGCTGTCGCACGCGCTGCACTATGCCTCTGCCGTCTTCGAGGGTGAGCGCGCCTATGGCGGCGTCATCTTCAAGGGTAGCGAGCACCACGCGCGGCTGCGCGAGTCGGGCCGCATTCTCGGCTTCGAGGTGCCCTACAGCGTCGCCGAGCTCGACGCCGCCGCGGAACAGCTCCTGGCCAACAACAAGCTGGTCGACGCCTACCTGCGGCCGATTGCCTGGCGCGGCAGCGAGATGATGGGCGTCTCGGCGCAGCACACCAAGATCAACGTCGCCATCGCGGCCTGGGAATGGCCCAGCTACTTCTCGCCGGAGCTGCGCGAGAAGGGCATTCGCCTGAACTGGGCGCCCTGGCGGCGGCCCGCTCCGGAATGCGCCCCGACCAAGTCGAAGGCGGCCGGCCTCTACATGATCTGCACGCTGTCGAAGCATGCGGCCGAGAACGAGGGGTGCCAGGATGCCCTGATGCTGGATCACCGCGGCCTGCTGGCCGAGGCGACCGGCGCCAATCTCTTCCTGGTGCAGGACGGCAAGCTGCACACGCCGACGCCGGACTGCTTCCTCGACGGCATCACCCGGCGTACCGTGATCGCGCTGGCGAAGGCCAGCGGGATCGAGGTGATCGAGCGGCACATCAAGCCGGAGGAACTGTCGGGTACCTCCGAGGTGTTCCTTACCGGCACGGCGGCCGAAGTGACGCCGGTCGGCGAGGTCGGCGAATATCGCTTTACGCCGGGGCGCATCACGAAGACGCTGATGGACGCCTATGCGGACGAAGTCCGCAAGCCGGCGGCGCAGTGGGTGGCCAGCGCCGCATAGGCGCCAGTCGAAGCGGAAGACCGCTTCGGGCGGCGCCACCGGAAGGAGGCGCCGCCCGAAGCATTTTGGGTGACCTGTTTGCAATTCGGCAGAGGGTTCAGTTGGAAGGAGACAGACCATGAGCCGCGCGTTCGTCAAGGAGCAGGACGGCGAGCCCTTGCCCAGCGAGGCCCTCGACCTGCCGCAGTCGACCTATCCGAATCTGATGACGCCCAAGGGCCACGCGCGCCTGGAGGCGATGCTGAGCGAGTTCGAGCACGAGCGCGAGCGTCTGAAGGCGGCCGACAGGCTGGAAGACCGCCCCCATCTGGAGGGCGTCGAGCGCGAGCTGCGCTACCTGAAGGGGCGGCTGGAGTCGGCGCAGATCGTGGCGCCGGACAGCCAGCCGCACGACCGCGTCGCCTTCGGCGCCGTCGTCACGGTGGAGGACGCCAACGGCAAGGAGCACGACTATCATATCGTCGGCGAGGACGAGGCCGACCCCGAGAAGGGGCTGGTGTCCTACGTCTCGCCGCTGGCCCGCGCGCTGATGGACTCGCAGGTCGGCGACAGCGTCACCTGGAAGCGGCCGGCCGGCGATCTCGAGCTCGAGGTGGTGAAGATCCGCTACTGAGGCCGCCGGCCTTCAGGAGCTCTCCGGCGTCTCTTCGCGCCAGCGCGCGGCGGCCTCGTCGTCGCTGCCGCGGGCCTCGACCCACTGGCCCGCGCCGTCGCTCTCCTCCAGCTTCCAGAAGGGCGCCTGGGTCTTCAGCCAGTCGATCAGGAAGTGGCAGGCCGCCAGCGCCGCCTCGCGGTGCTGGCTGGCGCAGGCCACCAGGACGATGTTGTCGCCCGGTTCCAGCCGGCCGTAGCGGTGGACGATGAGCGAGGCCTCGAGCGGCCAGCGCGCCTGCGCCTCGGCCTCGATCTTCGCGAGCTGCTTCTCCGTCATCCCCGGATAGTGTTCCAGCGTCATGGCGCCGATCGGCGCCGCGCCGCCCTTGCTGGCCACCATGTCGCGCACCAGCCCGACGAAGACGCCGAGCCCGCCGATCCGGCGGTTGCCGGCGGTTAGGGCGGCCAGCTCGCGCCCGATGTCGAAATCCTCCTGCTGCACGCGGATCATGGCTGCAGGCTAGCCGCCGGTGACCGGCGGGAACAGGGCGACCTCGTCCTGCCCTGCCAGGGGATGGTCGAGGTCCACGTAGTCCTGGTTCACCGCGACCCGCAGGCGCGAGAGGTCTGCCAGCGCCTGGTCGTAGGGCGCGCCGCGCGCCCGCAGCCAGGCGATCAGCTGGCGGACCGTCGCGACCTCGGCCGGCGGCGCCACCTCTTCCGAGCCGGTGCCCAGCTTGCTGCGCAGCCAGGCGAAGTAGAGCAGCCTCATGCCAGAACCTCGCTGTAGGGAATGAATCGCAGACTGTCGCCCGGCGCCACGGCCAGGCAATCCTCCGGCAGCAGCGCGAAGCCCTGGGTGGCGCTGAGCGAGGAGAGGATGCCGGCGCCTTCGCGCGGGAACTTCACGGCCTGCCAGCCGTCGGCGCCTGGCTCGAGGCTGACCCGCAGCCACTCCAGACGGTCGGCCTTCTTGCGATAGGCGAAGCCGCTGGTGACGGTGAAGGACAGCGGCTCGCGCGGCGTCGCGCCCTGCAGGCGCTGCAGCAGCGGGCGGACCAGCGCGACAAAGGTGACCACCGCAGCGGCCGGGTTGCCGGGCAGCCCGACGAAGGGCACGCGACCCACCTGGCCCAGCGCCACCGGGCGGCCGGGCTTGATCGCCAGGCGCCAGAAGTGCAGCGCGCCGGCGGCCTGCACCGCCGCCTTGACGTGGTCTTCCTCGCCCTGCGAGACCCCGCCGCTGGTGATCAGCAGGTCGTGCGTCGCCGCGGCGGCGGCGAGCGCGTCGCGGATCGCCGCCGCCTCGTCCGGCAGGATGCCGAGGTCGGTGACCTGGGCGCCCTGCGCCGCCAGCAGGGCTGCGACGCTGAAGCGGTTGGCGTCGTAGATGGCACCGGCCGGCAGGTCCTGCCCGGGTTCCACCACCTCGTCGCCGGTGGAGAAGAGCGCCACGCGCAGCGGCCGCGCCACGGTCAACTCGGTGCAGCCGAGGCTGGCGGCGAGCCCGAGGTCGACCGGCCGCAGCAGGCGTCCGGCGGCCAGCACCTCGGCGCCGGCGGCGATGTCCTCGCCGGCCTTGCGGCGATTGGCGCCCCGCTTCAGGCCGGGGCGCAGCAGCACGCGCCCGTCGCTCTCGCGGCAGTCCTCCTCCATCATCACCGTGTCGGCGCCCGCCGGCATCGGCGCCCCGGTGAAGATGCGGATGGCTTCGCCTGGCTGGATGGCACGGCCCAGCGGGTGGCCGGCGGCGGCGCGCCCGCCGACCGGCAGCAGCGTGTCGGTGCCGAGGGCGAGATCGTCGAAGCGCAGCGCATAGCCGTCGACCGCGGAGTTGTCGTGCGGCGGCACCGCGAAACCGGCGACCAGCGGTTCCAGCAGCACGCGGCCCAGCGCCGCGCCCAGCGTCACGCGCTCGGCTGCGGCCACCGGCCGGACCCGCTCGGCCAGCAGCGCCAAGGCGTCGGCCAGCGGCAGCAGCGGCCCGCCGAAGGCGAAGCAGTCGTCGGTGAGCTGCGCCATCAGGCGACCTCGCGATCGGAGAGGGCGCAGTGGCGCACGATGAAACCCGCGATGGCCGCGGCGTCGTCCAGCGGCAGCACCGGCAGCGGGCAGTCGGGCAGGGCACTGTCGCTCGCCACCGCGACGATGAAGGGGTCGTCGGGCCAGAGCGGCGGCTTCGCCAGGCCGGGGCGATGGACCTCCAGCTTCTCGTGGCCCTCGCGCTTGAACCCCTCGACCAGCACCAGGTCGACCGGGCTCATGTGCGCCAGCAGCTCCGCGACCGTCGGCTCTTGCGTACCGGCCAGTTCGTGCTGCAGCGCCCAGCGGCGCGCGGAGGCGACCATCACCTCTTGGGCGCCGGCCTGCCGGTGGCGCCAGGAATCCTTGCCCGGCTGGTCCAGGTCGAAGGCGTGGTGGGCATGCTTGAGGGTGGAGATCGCCAGGCCACGGCCCATCAGGGCCGGGATCAGCCGCTCCAGCAGCGTGGTCTTGCCGCTGCCGGACCAGCCCGCCAGGCCAAAGACCTTCTGCGGCGTCCCGCCGGGTGTTCCCTTGGTCATGGCGCAGAACATAGGCAGTTGGCCGCCGGGCGCCAAGCCGCAGCGCGCGGCCGGCGCAGCCCTCAGGGCGCGCGGCCTATCCCCATGTGCGCAAGCCCGGTGCGGAGGTATCCCCAGCCGGTGATCAGGGTCAGGGCGACCGCCAGCCAGAGCAGCCCGTCGCCGATCTGCAGCCAGGGCGGCCCGAGGGCGGGAGCGACGATCAGGAGCGCGAGTGCGGCCATCTGCACCGTGGTCTTCCACTTGGCGAGCTTGGTGACCGGCACGCCGATGCCCTTCTCCCCCAGATATTCGCGCAGGCCGGAGACCAGCAGTTCGCGGAAGAGGATCAGCAGGACGGCGAGGATCTCCAGGCCGCGGAGCTGGCCGATGGCGGCGAGCATGACCAGCACGGCGACCACCAGCAGCTTGTCGGCGATCGGGTCGAGAAAGCGGCCCAGCGGCGAAACCAGCCCCTGGGCGCGGGCCAGCTTGCCGTCCAGCCAGTCGGTGACGCTGGCCACCACGAAGAGCAGCAGGACCACCCAGCGTGCCCAGCCGTCGGGCAGGTAGAGCAGGCCCACGACCGGCACGATCAGGACGATGCGCGCCAGGGTCAGCAGGTTGGGCAGGGCGGTCAGCTCGCGCCTCGCGGCCGTCCGCGCCACGCCGGACTGCTCCTGTCCGTCCTCAGTCGCCAAGGCGGCGGACCGAGGATGCGCGATCGTTGAAGTTGGTGAGATTGTAGGTGCCGGCGTCGAACTTCAGGCATTTGCCGCCGTAGAAGGAGTTCTCGCAGATCTGCCAGCGGCCCTCGAAGATGGCGATCGAGGAGATCGAGTCGTTGAAGCCGACATTGTTGAGGTCGCCGACATTGTTCGGCACCCGCAGCACCTCGCCCTCGCCGTTGTAGTCCCGGAAGGCGACGAAGCCGCCTTTCTTCTTGCTGCCGTTGCCCTTGCCGCTGTCGCTGCTGGCGTCGAGCGGGCGCAAGGAGGAGATCTGGTTGGAGAAGCCACCGAGGTTGTGCAGGCCGGTCTCGTAGGTCTGGCACTTGCCCTTGAAGTTGGAGTCGGCGCAGACCTCCCAGACTCCCTGGGCGACATAGAGCGAGCTCGCCTTGTCATTGAAGCCGGTGGCGCCGAGGTTGGTGACCTGCCCTTCGGCCTTCAGCGACGCGCCGGTGCCGTCGGGGCCGTCGAAGAGGATGATGCTGCCGGAATAGGCGGCAGCGGGCGCGGCGCTGGCGGCCAGGAAGAGGCCCGTCAGGGCGCCGGCGAGAAATGCGCGGATAGGGGCGGGGCGGGACATTCGTGGTCCTCCTGATTGCCGTCCGAATGGCAGCGTTACGACAATAGAAACGACTTCCATCCCTATTCGCTATGGAAATGTTCGTGGATCCGCTTCGCGACGGTATCGGAGATTCCCGGCACCGCGGCGAGATCGGCGATCCCCGCCCGCGCGACCGCCGCCGCCGAGCCGAAATGCAGCAGCAGCGCCTTCTTGCGCTTGCCGCCGATCCCCGGGACGGCGTCCAGGCTGGAGACCAGGCGGGATTTGCTGCGGCCGCGGCGGTGCGCGCCGATGGCGAAGCGATGGGCCTCGTCGCGCAGTCGCTGCAGGAAGTAGAGCAGGGGGTCGCGCGGCTCCAGCATGAAGGGCTGGCGGCCGGGCAGGGTGATGCGCTCGCGCCCGGCGTCGCGGTCGGGGCCCTTGGCCACCGCCGCCAGCGCGACCCGGTCGGTGAGGCCCAGTTCGGCCAGCGCCGCTTCGGCCGTCGAGAGCTGGCCCTTGCCGCCGTCGAGGATCACCAGGTCCGGCCAGTTGCCGCCGCTGCGGTCCGGGTCCTCCTTTAGGGCGCGGGCGAAGCGGCGGGTCAGGACCTCGCGCATCATGGCGTAGTCGTCGCCGCTGCTGCCGCCCTCCTCGCGGATGGAGAACTGGCGATAGGCCGCCTTCACGAAGCCGTCGGGCCCGGCGACGATCATCGCGCCATAGGCGTTGCTGCCCGAAATGTGGCTGTTGTCGTAGACCTCGATGCGCTCGGGCGGCCGCTCCAGGCCGAAGCGTTCCGCCAGGGCGGCCAGCAGCCGGCGCTGCGTCGAGGTCTCGGCGAGGCGTCGCGCCATCGCCTCGCGGGCGTTGGTCTGGGCCTGCTCCATCAGTTTCCGCTTGTCGCCGCGCTGCGGGCGCAGCAGCTCGACCTTGCGTCCCGCGCGCTGGCTCAGGGCCTCCGCCAGGAGGGCCTGCTGCGGCACCGCGTGGCTCAGCAGCACCAGCGGCGGCGGCGGCTTGTCGTCGTAGAACTGCGCCAGGAAGGCGGCCAGGACCGCCGGCGTCTCCAGCGCCTTGTCGTGCGAAGGGAAGTAGGCACGATTGCCGTAGTTCCGCCCGGCGCGGAAGAAGAAGACCTGGATGCAGGTCTGCCCGCCCTCGGCAGCGGCCGCCATGACGTCGGCGTCGTCCAGCCCCTCGAGGTTGATGTCCTGGCGCGACTGGATGTGGGCCAGGGCCTTCAGACGGTCGCGATAGAGGGCCGCGCGTTCGTAGTCCATCGCCTCGGCGGCGCTCTCCATCTCGGCCTGCAGGTCCTGCCGCAGGCCGGCCTCGCTGCCGGTGAGGAAGGCCTTGGCGTCGGCGACCAGGCGGGCGTAGCCGGCCTCGTCGATCTTGCCGACGCAGGGCGCCGAGCAGCGCTTGATCTGGTAGAGAAGGCAGGGGCGGGTGCGCAGCGCATAGACGCTGTCGGAGCAGGAGCGCAGCAGGAAGGCCTTCTCCAGGGCCGTGATCGTGCGGGCAACCGCGCCGGCCGAGGCGAAGGGGCCGTAGTAGTCGCCAGGCGTGCTGTGGCCGCCGCGGTGCTTGCTGATGCGCGGGATCGGGTGGTCCTTGCTCAGCAGGATGTAGGGGAAGGACTTGTCGTCGCGCAGCAGCACGTTGTAGCGCGGCAGGTGACGCTTGATGAGGTTGCTCTCCAGCAGCAGCGCCTCGACCTCGCTGCCGGTGGTGATGACCTCGAGGCGCAGCGTTTCGGCCACCATGCGCTGCAGCCGGATCGGCAGGCGGGCGAGTTGCGTGTAGGTCGTCACGCGCCGCTTCAGATGGCGCGCCTTGCCGACGTAGAGCACCTCGCCCTTGCGGTTGAGCATGCGGTAGACGCCGGGGCTGGACGGCAGCTGCCGCAGGGCGTGCCGCAGCACCTCGACGCCGCGGGCGCTGTCGCTGGCGGGCTCCGAGGGCGCCGGATCGGCGCCGGTGAAGGCCGCGCCCGGCTCGGCGAAGCCGAGGGCCTCCACGATCTGCGGTTCGAGACTCGTTTCGCCTTCGCCGAGGGGGGCCGCGCGCTTGCCGCCCTGGGTCGGATCCTTGGCTCTCTGTCGTCCCTTGCGTGCCATCCCGTTGCCCTCGCCCGCCGCTGCAAAGCTGTCAAGAGGATGCGAAAGGCAGCAGTTACGCAGGCTTCCAAAAGCTATCCACGGAAACTGTGGATAACCTTGTGATTATCTGCCGGTGGCGCAAAGGTCGGACCTGTCACTAAAGGGACTTCATCGGCCTGCTCAAAAAATAGGCAATTCCATCATTCTCAATCTTATCATTAACTTACCCCATGGCCGGGGTAACAGTCTCATGACGATTGCGCGACTTCAGCCCCTTGCGGCTCAACATAAGTGGCGGTCTTCCCCCTGTTGAAAACTCCCGCTCCGATTGGTCGTTGGAAAGCCTGATACGGCAAGGTCTTAGCCGGCTTATCGCGAGTCCCGTCGATAGCGTGCGCGTATGCCGACCGCGGCGCAGTCGGCGAAGAGATCGGGCTTGCGCAGAGTCACCGCGACCGCCGCGACCGCCGGATCGACGAAGGCGGCGGCGGCCACCTCGCGCGCCAGCGTTTCCAGCAGGTGGCGCTCGCCCTGGGCCAGCGCGCGCACCCGCTGGGCAATGGCGCCATAGTCGACCACCTCGGCAACGCTGTCGCTTTCCGGCTGGCGGGCGGTCACCTCGACGGCAAGCTCCACCAGGATGCGCTGCGGGGCACTGCGCTCGGCATCGCCGACGCCGATGCGGGTATTGAGGACCAGCGCCTCGATCAGCAGCGTCAGAGCTTCGAGGGAAGGGGCCGGCTCAGGCAAGGTGCTGTCCTCCGTCGAGCGCAATGATCTGGCCGGTCATCGAGCCGGCATCGAGGATGAAGCGCAGGGCGGCGGCGGCCTCGTCCGGCGTGCCGCCGGTCTGCAGCGGCTGGCGCGCTACGAAGCGGCGAAAGTCGGCCTCGCTCTGGCCGCGGTCGGGCAGCATGAAGCCGGGGCCGATGCCGTTCACCCGGATGCGCGGGGCCAGCGCCAGAGCCAGCGACTGGGTCAGGGCCCAGAGCCCCGCCTTGGCGACGCCGTAGGAGATGAAGGTCGGCCCCGGCTTCAGCACCCGCTGGTCCAGCAGGTTGACGATGAGACCGCGGTTCTCCTCGGGCAGCTGCCGGGCGAAGGCCTGGCAGAGCACCAGCGGCGCCCGCAGATTGGGTTCGAGATGCGCATCCCAGCTCGCGCGATCGGCGGAGGCGACGGTATCGCGGGCGAAGTGGCTGGCGTTGTTCACCAGCAGGCCGAGCGGCCCGAGTGCGGCGACCGCCTGCGGCACCAGCGCCTGCACCTCGCTCTCCCGTGCCAGGTCGGCGGCAAGCGGCGCGGCACGGCCGCCGGCGGCCTCGATCTCGCGCGCCAGGGCCTCGGCCTCGGCGCCGGAATTGCGATAGTGCAGGGCCACGGCGAAGCCTTCCGCGGCCAGCGCCAGGGCGAGGATGCGGCCGATGCGCTGCGCTGCGCCGGTGACCAGCGCGACACCGGGCAGTCCGTGCGGCAGCGCCGCCGCTGCCGCCGCCGTCGGGGTAGCGTCGTTCATGGTGCGCTCAGTCCTCGCCGCTCTCGCCGGCCGGCTCGAACTGGAGCGCGGCGGAGTTGAGGCAATAGCGCCTGCCGTCGGGTGGCGGGCCATCGGGGAACACGTGGCCGAGATGGGCGTCGCAGCGGGCGCAGTGCACCTCGATGCGCACGGTCCAGAAGCTGCGGTCGCGCTGCGTCTCCACCGCCGCGGGGGTCAGCGGGCTGCTGTAGGAGGGCCATCCGGTGCCGCTGTCGTACTTGCTCCGGGAGGAGAACAGCGGCTGGCCGCAGCAGACGCAGCGATAGAGGCCGGATCGCTTCTCGTCCCACAGCGCGCCGCTGAAGGCCGGCTCGGTGCCGTGCTTGCGGGTGACGCGATACTGCTCTGGCGTGAGCTGCAGGCGCCACTCGGCGTCGCTCTTCCGGATCTTCTCGCGGGTCGTCTCGTCCTGCGCCACCGCCGGCTCCCTGTCGCTGCCGTCTCCTCTCCTAGTGATGGCGCCTCGGCGGCGCGTGGGCAAGAGGCGGTGCCGCCGGCGCGGCGGCTTCAGAAGCGCTCCACCCAGGGCCGCAGCTCCTGTTCCCAGGTCCAGGCGCTGCGGTGCTGGCGGTGCACCGCGACGTAGCTCTCGGCGATGGCCTCGGGGCGCAGGCGGCTGTCGGGGCCGTCGGCGTCGGGCTCGTAGCCGGCGCGGCCCGCCTTGGCGATGCCGCCGTCGATGACGAAGTGGGCGACGTGGATGTTCTTCGGCGCCAGCTCGCGCGCCAGCGACTGCGCCAGGCCGCGCAGCGCGAACTTGCCCATGGCGAAGGGCGCCGACTGCGGATAGCCCTTCACGCTGGCCGAGGCGCCGGTGAAGAAGATCGAGCCGGAGGCGCCGCCGGGGCGGGCCAGCATGCGCTCCGCCGCCTGCTGCGCCACCAGGAAGCCGCCATAGGCCGAGACCAGCAGGGCCGTGCGCACCGCGTCCGGCTCCAGCTCCACCAGCGGCCCGCGTGCGCGGGCGCTGGCGTTGTAGAGCACGAAGTCCGGCAGGCCGAAGTCGGCGTCGATGGCCGCGAAGAGCGCGGCGACCGCGGCCGGGTCGCTGGCGTCGGCGGCGAAGGTCTTGGCCTGCAGCTCGCCGGCGAGAGCGGAGAGCTTCTCGACATTGCGCGCGACCAGGGCGATGGCGGCGCCGTCGGCGGCGAGGCGGCGGGCGACGGCGGCCGAAAGGCCATCGCCGGCCCCGACGATGACTGCGCGTTCCTTGGACATGGCTTTTTCCCTTCTCCGGCCGACCGGTTGTGGCGGCGTCCCTGAAGGTGGGGCCTGCGGTTCCGTGACGCCAGGGCCAGGTTCCGCTGCGCCCGGACAGGCAGGCGTGCCTGGCAGGCAAGATTGCAGCCGCTGCGCGGTGGCAAGCGGCGCCTTTCCTTGATTTTGCCGCCTTGCCGCCGTGATTCGGCGCCCCGCCGCCACCATCTGCTGGAGTGGAGTTGGGAACGACGTGAACCATCAGGAGGACGCGCCATGCGTAAGTCCATTCTTGCCGGTACCTCCGTCGCCCTGCTCTCGCTGGCGGCGGTATCCCTGCCCTTTGCTGCGGCGCAGCAGGCGAACGAAGATCCTCAGCCGATGACCCCGGGCGTCGAGGCGGTGCCGGAGGGCGCGCCCTCGACGGCGCCGCTGGACGAGGAGTCCACGGTCGACCTCGACGAGGAGGAGATCGACCTGGACGAGCAGCCGACCGGTCAGCTTCAGGCGGAGGCCGTGCCACCGGCCGAGAGCGTGACGGTCGACGAGGTGCTCGATGCCGACGTGCTCGACAACAAGGGCGAGGAGATTGCCTGGGTCGAGGAGGTGATTGTCGCCCCGGATGGCGCCATCACCCACGTGGTGGTCGGCAACGGCGGCTTCCTCGGCATCGGCACCAAGGAGGTGCTGCTGCCGTGGCAGACCGTGCGCTACAACCCGGCGCAGGAGACGCTGCAGATCGACGGCAACGAGGCCGACCTCGAGGTGGCGCCGGCCTATGTCTCGCGCGCCGACTACGAGGCCGAGCAGGAGGCGGCGGCCGAGCGGGAGCGTCTGGGCGCGATCGAGCCCGACGGCATCCCGCAGCAGGCGCAGACGCCACAGGACGGGGCCGCCGAGTAGGGTGGCTCCACCGGTCGGGGCGACGGCATCGCCCCGACCGGCAGGCTGGGCGAGGCCGGGCTGGTTCGAACCTCTGGTCCATTCTCCGAGACGTGCCGCTGTGCGGCGCTCCTCAGGATGAGGACAGTGCCAGGCGTTGAGGGACAGGCCGCCTCGTCCTGAGGCACCGCCGCGCGCGGCGTCTCGAAGGATGGGCCAACAGCTCTCCCGCCAAGGGCTGCCGCCGGCCGGCTGGCGCCGGCCCTTGCTGCCGCCCTCCCTCCCTCTCCCCCTCCCCCTCCCCTCTCCTCCTTCCCTCCCCTCCCTCTCTCTTCTTCCCTTCTTTCTCTTTCTCCCCCCTCCCTCTCCCCCTTCCCCCCTCCTCCCTCTCTCTCTCTCCCCCTCCCCTCTCCTCTTCTCTTCCTTTTTCCTTCTTCTCTCTTCCCACTTCTCGCCCGGGCTCGGTCTCGCCCAGCGCCACCTCCATCGAGTGGGTCATGCGGTCGGCGTAGAGAATGACCTTGCCCTCGACGTTGCGCGCCGCCCGCCCGATGGTCTGGATCAGCGAGGTCTGCGAGCGCAGGAAGCCCTCCTTGTCGGCGTCGAGGATCGTCACCAGCGCGCATTCCGGGATGTCGAGCCCCTCGCGCAGCAGGTTGATGCCGACCAGCACGTCGAAGGTGCCGAGCCGCAGGTCGCGGATGATCTCGATGCGCTCCAGCGTCTCCACGTCGGAGTGGAGGTAGCGCACCTTCAGCCCGGCCTCGTGCAGGTATTCCGTCAGGTCCTCGGCCATGCGCTTGGTCAGCGTGGTCACCAGCACGCGGAAGCCGCGCTCCACCGTGGCCTTGCACTTCGCCGATCAGGTCGTCGACCTGGTGCTCGGTCGGGCGGATCTCGCAGAGCGGGTCGATCAGCCCGGTCGGGCGGATCACCTGCTCGACGAAGACGCCGCCGGTCTGCTTCATTTCCCAGGGGCCGGGCGTCGCCGAGACGTGCACCGTCTGCGGCCGCATCACCTCCCACTCCTCGAACTTCAGCGGCCGGTTGTCGATGCAGGAGGGCAGGCGGAAGCCGTACTCCGAGAGCGTCGACTTGCGCGCGTAGTCGCCGCGGAACATGCCGCCGATCTGCGGCACGGTGACGTGGCTCTCGTCGACGATCAGCAGCGCGTTCTCCGGCAGGTACTCGAAGAGGGTCGGCGGCGGCTCGCCCGGCGCGCGGCCGGTGAGATAGCGGGAATAGTTCTCGATGCCGGCGCAGGAGCCGGTGGTCTCGATCATCTCCAGGTCGAAGGTCGTGCGCTGCTCCAGCCGCTCGGCCTCCAGCAGCTTGCCCTGCTCCCGGAAGAGCTCGGCCAGCCGGAGCTTTAACTCCTTTTTGATCGACATCGACCGCCTGCATCAGCGTCGGCTTCGGCGTCACGTAGTGGCTGTTCGCGTAGAGGCGGATGCGGTCCATCGTCGCGGTCTTCTCGCCGGTCAGCGGGTCGAACTCGGCCAGCCCCTCGATCTCGTCGCCGAACAGCGAGATGCGCCAGGCGCGGTCCTCGTAGTGGGCCGGGAAGATCTCCACCGTGTCGCCGCGCACGCCGAAAGCTGCCGCGCGCGAAGAAGGCATTGTCGTTGCGCTTGTACTGCAGCTCGACGAAGCGCCGGGCGAGGTGCCGGCGGTCGATCCGCTCCCCCACCTTCAGCGGCAGCGTCATCGCCTGGTAGGTCTCCGGGCTGCCGATGCCGTAGATGCAGGAGACCGAGGCGACGATGATGACGTCGTTGCGCTCGAGCAGCGCCCGCGTGGCCGAGTGGCGCATGCGGTCGATCTGCTCGTTGATCGAGGATTCCTTCTCGACGTAGGTGTCGGAGCGCGGGACGTAGGCCTCCGGCTGGTAGTAGTCGTAGTAGCTGACGAAGTACTCGACCGCGTTGTCCGGGAAGTAGGACTTCATCTCGCCGTAGAGCTGGGCGGCCAGCGTCTTGTTCGGCGCCAGCACCAGGGTCGGGCGATTCAGATCCTGGATCACCTGCGCCATGGTGAAGGTCTTGCCCGACCCGGTGACGCCGAGCAGCACCTGGTCGCGCTCGCCCTGGGTCAGCCCGCCGAGCAGTTCCGCGATCGCCGCCGGCTGGTCGCCGGCCGGCTTTGGAGTCGCGCGGCCAGCTCGCGCGCGCCCGTCCTTTTCCCCCCTTTGAATCCCAGCCTGCGCTAGGCATAGCCCGGCCGGGACGGCCTGTTTCCCCTCGGTTCTCCCCCTTATAATACCCCCCCCCCTCTGGCGGCGGCCCGCCCCTTGCTAGACGCCGGGCCAGGGGACTCGTTGTCTCCATGTACCAGGGGACCTTTTGTCCCTCCGCCTCTTGCCCCTGCCGCCTTCCGGCCTTGCCGTGCTTGCGCGAGGGCCGGCGGCGGCCGCGTCGACCCTCGCCACCTCGCCCCGCACGCCCGCCGCCTGGCGGCCGATCTGGAGCCGATGGAGGTGCAGAACACCATCCTGGGCATGGCCGTCGGCTATGCCATGGGCAGCAAGGCGGCGGCCTTCGACCTGGAGACGGTGAACGCCTTACGGCGCGGCCTCCCCGCGCTCTTTGCAACGAGGCGCCGGACGCCGACGCCGCTGGCCGCGCTGCTGCCGCTGCTGGGCGACCGCGCCGCGGCGATGACGCCACCGGCGGAGTAGCGGCAGGCTTGCCGCCCCGCCACCTCTAGCGACCGGCCGGAGCGGCGAAGAGGTCGGTGCGCAGCGCCGCCAGCACATTCGGGTCGATGGCGACGTGCAGCACGGCCGGGCGCCGGTCCGCCAGCGCCTGCCGCAGCGCCGCGCCCAGCTCGCCGGGCCGTTCGATGCGGTAGCCGGCGCCGCCGCAGAGCCGAAGCCGACCAGGCCATAGTCCAGCGGCGTGATCAGGCCCGGTGCCTGGTAGTACGCCAGGCCCGCCGGGGCAATCACTCCGGCGGCTTCACCTTGATCACCACCGAAAGCGGCTGGCCGGTCGGTGCGGCGGCCAGACTGCCGGCGGGAAAGCGGAAGCGGTAGCTGCGGTCCAGCCGCTCGCCCGTCACGCCGGCGATTACCAGATCCATCGGGTAGTAGCCGGCGCTGGAAACCGGGACCGAGACGATGAGCTCGGCCGCCAGGTCGATCGGCTTGTTGGTGCCGATGACGAAGCCCAGCTCCAGGTCGTAGGCCTTCAGCAGGGCGTTGTAGTGCTGCTGCAGCCGCTCGACGCGGTCCAGTTCGTTCCAGCGCAGGCAGCTTGAGCCCATGAAGGCGCGCCAGGCCTGGGTCATCGCCATCTGCTTCTCGAAGAAGGCGACGTAGGCCTCGCCCTCGCCGGAGCGGATCCACTCCTGCGCCTTGGTCTTGCCGACGTTGATGGCGGCGGAGACCAGGAAGCCGAGGCCGACGTGCGCCGCCTGGGTCCGCCAGGAGGAAAGCCTGGCGAGATCGTCGGCGGCGCCCTGCAGCGCGCGTCTCTCGGCGTCGAGGACGCCGTCGACGTCGACCCTGTCGCGCCAGCGCGGATCGAGCGCATCCATCCAGGAGTTCGGGTCGGCGCGGATGCGGCGCAGCTCGTCGAGGTTGGCCAGGCTGCGGTTCATCCCCTGCTGCAGGATCTCGCGCTGGGCGGCGTAGGTGGCCGGGTTCTTCGCCGCCATCGAGAGGGTCTCGCGCAGCACCGGCCAGCCGTAGCGGTCGTAGAGCGACCCGGGCGGGAAGAGGTCCGGCTCCAGGATCGAGAGGCGCTGCGCCTCGGCGCCGGCCGCCGCGGCATAGCGGCAGAGCGTGTCGTCGTCGAGCAGCGCGTCGGCGTCGTACTGCTTCTCCGCATTGGCCTGCTGCTGCGCCACCAGGCGGGCGATCCCGCTGGGGTCGAAGGACTTCACGTCCTCCTGGCCCTTGTGGATGTCCCAGAGGTTGAAGGCGAGCTTCGAGGTCGCCTCGATCAGCAGGCCGGGCGGGCCGCCGGTCAGCGCGGCGAAGCCCAGTTCGCCGCCCTGGGCCAGCACCTCGACCCCGAGCTGCTTGGCCAGGCTCGACCAGTTGGCGTCGAGCAGCTCCCAATCGGCGTCGGAGACCGCCTCGGCGGCCCGCAGGAAGTCCTGCTTCAGCCGCCAGTGCAGCCGCTCCGCCTCGAACAGCGATGCCCGGGCCTGCTGCAGGCGGTTCTTCACGTCGTCGAAGGTCGCCTGCAGGCGCTGCAGGTCCTCGTGGGTCGCCTCGTAGCGCACGAAGTCGCCCTGCCGGGCGTCGACCGACTGGACGTAGCCGAAGGGGCGGTCGAGGCGTCGGCGGGCGGCTTGCAGCTCGGCCAGCCGGGCTTCAAGCCGCGCGATCTCCGCCTCGGCGGCGGCGATCGCCTCGCGCGCCACCGTGGTGGAGCTGTCGTCGAAGCCGCGCCGGGCGCGCGCCTCGACCAGGTCGCCGCGCAGGCGGTCGAGTTCTGCCTGGAGTGTGCGCCGGACGCGCTCCAGCTGCGCCGGGGTGGTCGGCTTGCTGTCGTCGGCGCTTTCCGGCACCGCGGCCCAGAGCGCGCGGATCCGCAGGTTCACCTCGGCCAGCTGCTTCTCCAGGGAATCGAGCGTCTTCACCTCGAAGTCGCGGTTCACCGTATCGCCGCGGTCCTGCGCCGCCAGCAGGCGGTCCTCGGACAGCCGCTTCTCGCGCAGCAGGTTGTCGCGGTGCGTCAGCAGCGTGCGCAGTTCCGCCGGCAGCGCCGCCCGGTCGATGGCCAGGGCGTCGCGCCGCAGCGTCAGGGCCTGCATCTGCGCTTCCAGCGCCTTGATCGCGGCGTCCTTGGTGCGTGCCGACTCGGACAGTGCCTCCAGCGTGGTGTCCTGGCGCTTGATCTGCTCGCGTTCGAAGGCGATGTCGCGCAGTGTCTTCTCGATATCGGCGTCGAGCGAGGCGCGCGCCACGGCGAGCTCCAGCTCCTCGACCTTCGGCGGCTTCATCGTCGCCATGCGCTGCGAGGTCACCAGCAGCTCCAGCCGCGCCAGCGTCCGGCCGAGGCGGAAGGTCAGCACGCTGCCGGCCTCCGCCTGGAAGCGGCCGGCCTCGGCTTCGGCGACCGGGTCCGCCGGCGGCTCCGCGCCTGGCGCCGTCACCGTGAGGCTGCCGGTCTGGAAGCGCGCGCCGCCGTCCAGCGGCGCCGCTGAGACCCATTGCAGCGGCTCCGGCCCCAGGCGGCTGATCCAGAAGCTTTCCCACTCGAGCGCTTGGCTGGCCGTGATCTCCAGGACGAAGGGCTGTCCCTGCACCACGTCGGCGATCGGCTGGCCCGCCGGATCGAGCGCCCGCAGCGCGACCGGCACGCGGGTCGCCAGGATCGGGATCTCCATCACCTCGACGCTCTGCAGCTCGTCGTCGCGCCAGTGGATGCAGAACTCCTGGTCGACGCCGGTGATCCGCCGGCCGTCCGGGCTGATCGCCGCGGCCAGCGCATTCGTCAGGTTGCGGGCCCGCAGCCCCTCGACCACCGGCTGCGGCGGCTGGGTGCCGGACCACTTGCCGGAATCGGGAAACTCGGCCGGGCTTTCGGCCCGGATCTGCCGGCCGGAGAAGCTGAAGGTCGAATAGTAGTTCCAGTAGAGCAGGCCGTCGCCCTGCGAGGGCTCGGAGAGAAAGCTGAAGCTGCCGCGGGGAATGTCGCATTCCGCCGACAGGCGCGAGGGGCCGGCGGTGATCTTCCAGATGCCGTCGAGCGGCACCAGCGACGGATCGGCCGCCAGCCGGGGGGCGGCGATCCCGAGGAGCAGTGCGGCAAGGCCAAGGCGCCTTCGCCAACGGCGGCGCCTGTCCGAGGGTGAGCGGCGTGCCTCCGACATGGGCGGCTCCCTTCGCTTCCTGGAGAGGGAACTCTAGCCCGCGGGCCGGCCGCAGCCCAGGGCGAATGTCCGCAGCCGCCCGGTAGCGGCCGGATGGATAGCCACTCTATTCCGCAATGTTCTATGGTTGGGGCGATAGTTAGAATAATTCTATTGACAGACGGAAGGGGCGATCCTATCTGTGTTCCTGCAAACGCAAATCAGTCGCATTCAAAAAGTAGCGCGACAAGACCTGCAAGGAAAGGATAGCCAACCATGCTCACCGTCGGTGACCGTTTCCCCGATTTCTCCCTCCAGGCCGTCACCCGCATCGACGCGCCGACCCCGGACCAGGCTTTCGAGCGGCTGGACCAGTCGAGCCACGAGGGCCAGTGGCGGGTGATCTTCTTCTGGCCGAAGGACTTCACCTTCGTCTGCCCGACCGAGATCGCCGCCTTCGGCCAGCTGAACGGCGAGTTCGCCGACCGCGACGCCCAGCTGCTCGGCGTCTCGACCGACAGCGAGTTCGTGCATCTGGCCTGGCGCAAGGATCACGAGGATCTGCGCGCGCTGCCCTTCCCGATGGTGTCCGACATCAAGCGGGAACTGAGCCAGGCGCTGGGCATCCTGGACAAGCAGGAGGGCGTGGCCCTGCGGGCGACCTTCATCGTCGATCCCGAGGGCATCATCCGCTTCGTGTCGGTGAACGACCTCTCGGTCGGCCGCAACCCGCACGAGGTCCTGCGCGTCCTCGACGCGCTGCAGACCGACGAACTCTGCCCCTGCAACTGGCAGAAGGGCGACGAGGTCCTGAAGCCCGCCGCCTGACCCCTCGGCGCTGTCGCCGGGCTTCGGATCCCCGTCTTAGCGGGGTCCGGGGCCTGGCGACCCCCGAACCGACGATAGAGAGGAGACCCCGATGAACCTCGAGACCCTGCGGCAGTCGCTGCCCGACTACGCCAAGGACATCAAGCTGAACCTCGGCTCGGTCCTGAGCCAGTCCTCGCTCGCCGAGGGCCAGGCCTGGGGCACCGCGCTGGCGGCCGCCATCGCCGCCCGCAATGAGCAGCTGACCGCGGCCATCGCGGCCGAAGCGGCGGCGAAGCTGCCGCCGGAAGCCCTGCAGGCCGCCAAGGCGGCCGCCGCGGTGATGGCGATGAACAATATCTACTACCGCTTCGTCCACCTCCTGCCGAAGGGGGGCTACGGCCAGCTGCCGGCCCGCCTGAGGATGAATGTCATCGCCAACCCCGGCGTCGACAAGCTCGACTTCGAGCTCTGGTCGCTGGCGGTCTCGGCGGTGAACGGCTGCGGGCTGTGCCTGGAGGCGCACGAGCGCGAGGTGCTCGGCAAGGGCGCCAGCAAGCAGCAGGTGCAGGACGCAGTGCGGATCGCCGCGGTGATCCACGCCGCCGCGACCGTGCTCGATGCCGAGGCCGCGCTGGCCGATGCGCCGGCCGCCGCTGCGGCCTAGCTGTGAGCTTTCATTAGGTTGTCCATCCGGCCCCGGCCGAGGAAGCTGAAGTTGTCGAAGCTTTAGCGAACCCGGAGGACCGAATGGACATCCACAAGAATGCCCGTCTGACGGTGCACAGTCGAGCCGAGCTTGTGCGGCGAGTACTGGATGAGCGGCAGACCCCCAAGGCCGTGGCCGCGGCCTGGGGGGTCTGCGTGCGCACCGTGCGCCAGTGGGTTGCGCGGTTTCAGGACCGAGGGACTGGCCGGCCTGGCAGACCGCTCGTCGCGGCCGGCGCGGCTCCATCGGCCCACGCCCAAAGCGCAGGTCGAGCGTGTCGGCGCGCTACGGCGCCAGCGCTGGACCGGGCAAGTCAGATCGCCGAGGAGGTCGGGGTCTCGCCGGCCACCGTCAGCCGCATCCTGAAGCGCCTCGGGCTGAACAGGCTGAAGGCCCTGGAGCCGGCCGAGCCGGTCCGCCGTTACGACCGTCAGCATCCCGGCGAACTGATCCACATCGACATCAAGAAGCTCGGCCGCTTCGAGCGCGTCGGCCACCGCATCACCGGCGATCGGACCGGGCCAGAGCAAGAACCCGCGGCGATCGGCTGGGAGTTCGTCCATGTCTGCATCGACGACGACTCCCGCCTCGCCTTCAGCCAGGTCCTGCCCGACGAACGCAAGGGCAGCGCCGTGGCCTTCCTCGAGGCCGCCGTCGCCTACTACAATGGCCTCGGCATCACCGTCGAGCGCGTCATGACCGACAACGGCTCCTGCTACCGCTCCAGGGACTTCGCCAAAGCCTGCAAGCGGCTCGCTCTCAGACACATCCGCACACAGCCCTAGACGCCCAAGTCAACGGCATGGCAGAGCGCTTCATCCACACCGCGCTCCGGGAATGGGCCTACGCCAAGGCCTACACCAACTCGCAGCAGCGCGCCCAGGAACTACCCGCCTGGCTCCACCGCTACAACTGGCACCGACCTCACGGTAGCCTGAAGGCCAATACCCCGATCAGCCGACTCGGCCTCCCCGAGGACAACCTGTTGAGGCTCCACACCTAGCCGGACCAGAGGTCGCCCCGCGATCCCCCGCCGGGATCGCGGGCGCCCCCCGCCCCCTCTCCCCGGGGCGCCCCGCGGGCGCGCCCCTGGGCGCTACGCTGGGCGCCGTCAGGGCGGCAGGGCCGGGAAGCGTGAGCCGGCTCGGAGCGGAACGGCGCTAGCTGCGGAAGCTGGGATCCTTGCGGTCCATCAGGCGCAGCAGCGCCGGCCACTCGTACTTGCCGGCGGCGAAGCGCGCCGACTGCTGCGCCGCCTTCTCCACCACGGCCTCCGGCGGCAGGTGGATCTCGCAACCGGTTTGCAGCGCCGCGAGCTGCGCCCGGCAGGCCTTCTCCAGGTAGTACATCATGACGAAGGCCTCGCCCACCGTGGCGCCGCAGGTGAGCAGGCCGTGGTTGCGCAGGATCATCGCCTTGTGGTGGCCGAGGGAGGCCGCCAGGCGTTCGCATTCGCCGGGATCGACCGAGACGCCCTCGTAGTCGTGATAGGCGATGCGACGATGGAAGATGAAGGCATCCTGGACCACCGGCATCAGGCCCTGCTTGAGGGCGGAGACGGCGAGGCCGCCGGGCGTGTGGGTATGCATCACGCAGCCGACGTCATGGCGGCGGGCGTGGATCGCGCCGTGGATGATGAAGCCGGTGTAGTTGATCTCCTGCTCGCCCTCGACGACCTTGCCATCGAGGTCGATCTTCACCAGCCCGGAGGCGGTGATCTCGTCGTAGGTGACGCCCAGCGGGTTGATCAGGAAATGGTCCTCTCGCCCCGGCACGCGCG
This sequence comes from uncultured Alphaproteobacteria bacterium, assembly GCA_942492185.1. Classification (GTDB taxonomy): domain Bacteria; phylum Pseudomonadota; class Alphaproteobacteria; order Kiloniellales; family JACOMY01; genus CALOEA01. The sequence continues at coordinate 82,749 of CALOEA010000042.1, read as the reverse complement.
CCGAGATGTGGTTCCAGATAAGGTCGTCCATGCCGAAGTGGTGCGCCAGCCGATAGGCGCCGGCGAGGTCGACGCGGGCCTGCCACTCGGCTTCGCTGCTGCGTCGGGAGGCGAGGGAGGTGGGGGCTGCCGCCTGCACTGACATGGATTTGCGCTCCTGCTCATCGGCCGAAAGAAGCCCTATTCTGGCCGAAGGGCCGCCGCTGTGGCCATGCAAGCTTTGCGCGGGACCTAGACCTTGAGCGTCGAGGGCAGGGGCGGGTGACCGCTGTCGCGCACCAGCAGCGGGTCGCTGTAGGCGGCCGGCTCCTGGCCCAGGGTCGGGTCCTTGGCGACCGCGACGGCCAGCACCAGGCCGAGTGCCACCAGCGCGCCGGCCAGGGCCAGCCCGGTGCGCTTCAGGAAATCGGCGGTGTGGAAGTCGAAGCGGGCGGACGACGTAGGTTCGAGGATCTGCAAGGCCATGGTTCCCTCCCGTTGGTGCGGCTTCGACCCTTAGGAATGTGGGCCGCGGTTCCGGCGCCGCCATGTCGCCAATGCGGCAATTCGGCGGCGCGCGCTGCCGCTTGTCGCTGCGCGGCGCGATGGCCTAGGGTGCGAACCGCAGGGCGAGGCAGGGAAGCGGGCAGCGGATGGCTGGAGTGAGGGAACCGATCTTCGTCGAGAAGCCGGCCGCCGAGGCGCCGTGGGAGCAGGGTTTCGCCGCCCTGTTCCAGGCCGAGATCGCGCCGGGCCTGCAGGCGCAGGAGACGCAGCGGCTGCGCGCCGTGGCGCTCTTCTGGAAGCTCGAGGCTGGCGTGCTGGCCCTGGCCACCGTCCTGGCCCTCGTGCTCTATCTCTCCGATGCCCACTGGCTGGTGCTGGCGCTGTTGATCCCCGGCCTGGCGCTCTTTTTCGGGTGGGCCGTGGCGAAGCTGCCGCGCCTGATCTATCGCGAGGGCCTGCGCGAACTGGTGCTGCCGCCGCTCTGCCGCTTCCTCGGCGACCTGACCTACACCCGCCGCGGCGGGGCCGGGACCATCGAGCCGGCAAGGCTCTCCGCCATCGGCATGATCCCACCGGCCTCGCGCATCCAGCTCGAGGACCATTTCGCCGGCCGCTGGAGCGAGCTGCCCTTCGAGATGGTCGAGCTCAGGCTGCTGAAGGAGAGCGGCCGGACCAGCGGCGGCAGCCGTTCGACCCGTACCGCCTATCGCGGTCTGTTGCTGAAGATCGGCGTGCCACTCAGTTTCGCGGGCACGGTGGTGATCCGCCGCGACTTCGGGCGGCTGGGCAACCAGCTGGTGGAGATGCTGAGCACCGGCAGCGGGTTGAAGGTGGCCCCGGTGCCGCACGAAGCCTTCGAGAAGCAGTTCGAGGTGGCGAGCGATGCGCAGGCCGATCTGCCGGCACTGCTGACGCCGCCGGTCCTGGAGGCCCTGCTGCAACTCGACCGCGCGCAGGGCGGCAAGGGTCTCACCGGCGCGTTCCTGGAGGGCGCCTTCTATCTGGCGCTGCCGGTGAAGCGCGACCTCTTCGAGTTCGGCGGCCTCTTCCGCTCCGTCTATCGCATCGTCGACGACCTGCACGACCTGCTGTTCCAGGCGACGCTGCCGCGGCGCGTCATCGATGCGCTGCACGGTCAGCACCCCGCCAAGGTGATCTAGGAGTCCTGCGATGGATAGGCCGGCCGAGTTTCCCGGGATCGTCGATCCGGAGATGCAGGCCTGCCAGGGCCTGCAGCCGGCCTGGAGCGTCGCCATCAATGCGGTCTGGGCCGAGGACCTGACGATGATGCGGCTGCTGTTCGACCAGGGGCGCCGCTTCTGGAACGACGGCGCGCCGGCGCTGCCACGCGTGATCGACGCGGTCCTCCCCCGCCCGGAGCGGCCGCTCCCCTTCCGGCTCTACGATCCGCTCGGCGATGGCAGGCCGCGGCCGGCGCTGGTGTTCCTGCACGGCGGCGGCTACGTGGTCGGCACCCTCGACACCCACGACGTGATCTGCCGTGAATTGGCCAGGGCCTCGGGTCACATCGTGGTCAATCTCGACTACGCCCTGTCGCCGGAGTTCAAGTTCCCCTTCGCCATCGAGGAGACCGTCGCCTTCGGCCGCTATCTTCAGGCCCTGGGCGCCGATTGGGGCATCGATCCGGCGCGGGTGGCGATCGGCGGCGATTCCGCCGGCGCCGCCATCTCGCTGGGCGCCCTCTTGATGCAGCAGGCCTCCGGCGACCGGCTCTTCTCGGCTGCCTGGCCGGTCTACGGTGCCTTCGCACAGCAGGAGACGGCCTCGCGCCGGCAATACTCCGGGCCGGAATGGGGCCTGACGCCGGCCTATCGCGACTTCTACCGCCAGGCCTACTTCGCCGATCCGCGGGACATGGCCGACCCGCGCGCCGCCGCCTGCCGGGCCGAGAGCCTTGCCGGTCTGCCGCCGATGCTCCTGGCGCCGGCCGAGCTCGACCCGCTGCGCGACGATTCCTTCCTGCTGGCGGAGCGGCTGCGGGCGGCGGGCGTGGCGGCCGAGGTGAAGACCTACCTCGGCTGCTATCACGGCTTCCTGCACATGACGAAGCACCTCGCCAAGGCGCGCGAGGCGATCGCGGACGGCGCGGCCTTCCTGCAGCGGCAGTTCGACTGACCCGGGGCGGCGCGCCGGGGGCCGGCGGCCGGATCAGGCGAGCGGCACGCCCTCGACGGTCACGCGGTGCATCAGGCGGCGATGGCCGTGATAGTCGTTGGTGGCATAGTGCCAAGTGGCCCGGTTGTCCCACATGGCCAGCGTCCCGGCCTTCCAACGCAGCCGGCAGGTGAACTCCGGCCGCGTCGCGTGCCGCTCCAGCCAATCGAGCAGCGGTCGCGATTCGGCATCGCTCCAGCCTTCGAAGCCAAGGGTGAACTGCGGATTGACATAGAGCACCTTGCGGCCGCTTTCCGGATGCACGACCACCACCGGATGGATCGCATCCTGCGTCGCCAGCGCACTGTTGCCGGTGCGCCCCTCGGCGTCGCCGATCCCGCGATAGGCCTCCTCGCCGAAGACGTGGCGGCTGGAATGGCGGGCCTTCAGGCCCTCCAGCGTCGCCCGCATGCCCGGGGACAGGGCGGCCAGCGCCCGCTCCATCGAGGCGAAGAGCGTGTCGCCGCCAAAGGGCGGCACCTCGAGGGCATAGAGGATCGACCCCAGCGCCGGGACCGCGTCGTAGGAGTGGTCGGTATGCCAGGTGCCGCCGATGTTGCTGGTCTGGTGCGCCTCCTTGCGCACCTCTGCAATCTCGGGGTGATCCCCCACTGCCTTGAAGAAGCGGTTGACGTTGATCGGTCCCCAGAGCCGCGCGAAGGCCAGATGCTGCTCCGGCGTCAGGCTCTGGTCGCGGAAGGCGATCACGCCATGGCGGGCCAGGGCGGCGCGGATCTCGGCGAAGACGGCGGGCTTCGGCGTCCGCGCCAGGTCGAGGCCGCCGATCTCGGCCCCGAGCGCACCGTTGAAGGGCGTGACCTCGATGTGGCGGAAGTCTGCTTGCTGGTCGTCCATGGCGCCGTTCTCCCTGGTCCGACGAGACGTTAGCGCGCCAGTCGCCGCCTCGACCGGTCCCAAGCCGACGCCGACCGCCGGTTTTCCGCCATCCGGTCGCCGCCCCGCTTGTGCGGCGACATTCGGCCCGTTGCGCGGTCCGGCGCCAGGGGCTAGCGTGCCGCCCAATTCCGCCTTTCGCGCCCCGAGGATATCGTCATGGCCCTGCTCGCCGACCGTCTCAGCCGCATCAAGCCCTCCGCCACCATCGCGGTCTCGCAGAAAGCCCGCGAATTGACGGCCGCCGGTCGCGACGTCATCTCGCTCGGCGCCGGCGAGCCGGACTTCGATACGCCGGACAACGTCAAGGAAGCCGCCATCAAGGCGATCCGCGACGGCCAGACCAAGTACACCGCCGTCGACGGCACGCCGGCCCTGAAGAAGGCGATCGCCGCCAAGTTCAAGCGCGAGAACGGCCTGACCTATGCGCCGGACCAGATCATCGTCGGCACCGGCGGCAAGCAGGTGCTCTACAACGCCCTGATGGCGACGCTCTCGCCCGGCGACGAGGTGGTGATCCCGGCGCCCTACTGGGTCAGCTATCCGGAGATGGTGGCGCTGGCCGAGGGCGAGCCGGTCGCGGTCGACTGCCCGGCCAACAACGGCTTCAAGCTGATGCCCGCCGACCTGGAGGCGGCGATCACGCCGAAGACCAAGTGGCTGATCCTGAACAGCCCCTCGAACCCGACCGGCGCCGCCTACAGCGCGGCCGAGCTGGCGGCGCTGGCGGAGGTGCTGCGCCGCCACCCGCAGGTCCACGTGATGACCGACGACATGTACGAGCACCTGGTCTACGACGGCTTCGCGTTCGCCACCCTGGCGCAGGTGGCGCCGGATCTCTACGACCGCACGCTGACCATGAACGGCGTGTCCAAGGCCTACTGCATGACCGGCTGGCGCATCGGCTATGCCGCCGGGCCGAAGGCGCTGGTCAAGGCAGATGACCACGATCCAGAGCCAGTCGACCTCGAACCCCTCCTCGATCAGCCAGGCCGCCGCCGTCGAGGCGCTGAACGGCCCGCAGGACTTCATCGCGCGCAACAACGAGCACTTCAAGGAGCGCCGCGACCTCGTCGTCCGAGCTCCTCAACCGCTGCGCCCGGCATGCATCTGCCACCAAGCCCGAGGGCGCCTTCTACGTCTATCCGTCCTGCGCCGGCACGATCGGCAAGACGACCAAGTCCGGCAAGCGGATCGAGAACGACAGCGACTTCACCACCGCGCTGCTGGAGGAGGAGGGCGTCGCGGTCGTCCAGGGCGCGGCCTTCGGCCTCTCGCCCCACTTCCGCATCTCCTACGCCACCTCGACGGAGGCGTTGACCGAGGCCTGCAGCGCATCCAGCGCGCCTGCGCGGCCTTGACCTGACCCCCGGCGACCGTCGCGGGATCGGCCGCCGAGCCGCGGCCCCCGGCTCTTGGCCACGGTGCGCCTGAACGACAGCAAGGAGAAGACTGCAGATGGAGATCGCCGTAATCGGTGCCGGCGGCGTCGGCGGATACTTCGGCGGTCGCCTGGTGGCGGCCGGCCACCGGGTGCATTTCGTCGCCCGCGGCAAGCATGGCGCGGCGCTGGCCGCGGCGGGCCTGCGGATCGAGAGCCCCCTGGGCGACGCCACGGTGCGCCCCGCCTCCGTGGTGGCGCGGCCGGAGGAGCTGCCGGAGGTCGCGGTCATACTCAATGGCGTGAAGCTCTGGGACCTGGCTGAGACCGGCCGCGCGGTGGCCGCTTCGGCGGCGGCCGGCGCCCTGATGGTGCCGCTGCAGAACGGCGTCGAGTCGGCTTCGCTGCTGGTGCCGGCGCTGGGCGAGGAGCGCGTTGCCCAGGGCATCGCCTACATCTCCGCCGAGATCGCCGAACCGGGGCTGATCCGCCACAAGGGCAGCTTCGCCTCGCTGGCCTTCGGCGCCCGCCACGCCGCACAGCAGCCAATCCTCGCGGCGCTCTCCGCCGCCTGCGGCGAGGCCGGCTTCGAGGGACGGCTCAGCGACCGTATCGAGGTCGATCTCTGGCGCAAGTTCATGATGCTGAGCTCGCTCGCCGGCGCCACCGCGCTGCTGCGCGGCAACATGGGGGAGGTTCGGGCCAATCCGGCCGGTCTCGACCTGCTGCGGGCCCTGGTGGGTGAAGCGGCGGCGGTCGGCCGGGCCGAGGGCGTCGCCCTGCCGGCCGATGCCGAGGACGCGACCTGGCGCCACATCGAGGGCGTGGCCGACCCGATCCGCGCCTCGATGGCGGTCGACCTGGAGTGGCGGCACAAGCTCGAGCTGCTATGGCTGAGCGGCACGGTGCAGCGCCTCCATGTTGACCACCATGATGATGCCGAGGTGGATCGGATCGATGCCGAGTTGCAGCGCGATCGGTAAAAAGATGGGCGCCATGATCAGCGTAATCGCCGACGGCTCCATGAAGTTGCCGGCGATCAGCAGCAACACGTTGACGATGATCAGGAACTGCCAGGGCGCGAGCCCGTAGTCGATCAGCTCGCGGGCGATCGACTGGGGGATCTGCTCGGTGGTCAGCACGTGGGCGAAGAGCAGGGCGTTGGCGATGATGAACATCAGCATCACCGTGACCTTGCCGGCCTCGACCAGCACCTGCGGCACGCGCGGAAGCCCATGTCGCGGTGGATGAACAGGGCGACCACGAAAGCGTAGACGGCGGCGACCGCCGCCGCTTCGGTGGCGTGAAGATGCCGCCGTAGATGCCGCCCAGGATGATGACCATCAGCAGCAGGCCCCACATGGCCTCGCGGCCGCTGGCCAGAAGCTCGCGCCGGGCGCGCGGCTGCAGCGGAATCTTCAGCTTCCGCGCGCCACGTAGATGGCGACCATCAGCATCAGGCCGAGCATGATGCCGGGCACGACGCCGGCCATGAACAGCCGCCCGACCGAGGTCTCGGTGGCGGCGGCGTAGACCACCATGACGATCGACGGCGGGATCAGGATGCCAAGCGTGCCGGCGTTGCAGATGACGCCGGCGGCGAAGTCCTTGGTGTAGCCGGCGCGCACCATGCCGTCGATCACCAGCGTGCCGATCGCCACCACCGTCGCCGGCGAGGAGCCGGAGACCGCCGCGAAGAGCATGCAGGCGAAGACCGAGGCGATGGCCAAGCCGCCGCGCAGATGGCCGAGGGACGCGATGGCGAAGGTGATGATCCGCCGGGCGACGCCGCCGGTGGTCAGGAAGTTGCCGGCCAGGATGAAGAAGGGGATCGCCAGCAGCGTGTAGTGCTCGCTGGTCTCGAACAGCTTGAGCGCCAGCGAGGCCAGCGAGTCGTTGGCGAAGAACAGGATGGTCAGCAGACTGGAGAGGCCGAGGGAGATGGCGATCGGCAGGCCGATGGCCATGAACGAGGAAGAGGACGATGAACAGGAACAGCGATGGTCATGGCGCGGTTCCCTGTTGGTCGGAGCTTCGTCGGCTTGAACTTCACGCCGCTTTCGGCGAAGCGGATTCGCGCGCCTCGTCGGCGAGCTTGCCGGTCCTGCTGGCCAGCAGGCGGCATCCAGCCGACCTGCAGCAGCGCAGGAAGGCCAGGGCGAAGCCCGATCGGCACGATGATGCCAGCAGGGATCCAGCGCTGGATCGGCAGGTCCTCGGCATCGACCATGCCGACCTCGTGCAGCTTGGCGACGTAGTCCCAGGCCGACCGATCAGGACGCACCAGCAGCATGCAGGCCAGCGACCGCGACGATGGAGACCATGCGCCGCGATTCCTGGGCGGCAGCAGGCGGACCAGCGCGTCGACGCCGATGTGGCTGCCGACCCGGACGCCGTAGGAGATGCCGACAGATCATCCAGGCGAAGCAGACGACGGTCAACTCGAGCGCCCAGTGGAAGGTGTCGTTGAAAACGTAGCGCATCACCACCTGGGAAAAGGTGACGAGCGTCATCAATGCCATCAGCAGGGCGAGCGAGAAGACCTCGAAACGATCGAGCAGACGGAAGATCATGCGATCTGCCGGTCGATGCGGCGGACGGCAGCCGGGCGCCGCGCAGGGCGCCCGGCCACCATCATCCGATCGGGCAGCCGGTCAGGAGCCGTTGGACGCACTGGCGGCGTCGATCAGCGGCTGGCCGATGTCGGGGGCGAACTGGTCCCACACCGGCTTCATCGCCTGGCGCCAGGCCACCACCTCGTCCTTGTTGAGGGTGATGATCGGCGTCCCGGCATCGGCGATCTTCTGCCGTGCCTCGGCATTCAGCTGGCCGGCGATGTCGTTGCCGTAGTCGGTGGCCTCGATCATCGTTTCGTACAGACCGGTCCGTACGTCCTCGGGCAGGCCGTTCCACCAGGTGGCGTTCGTCACCACCATGTAGTCGATCACGCCGTGGTTGGTCTCGGTGATGGCGGCCTGCACCTCGTAGAACTTCTGCGAGTAGATGTTCGACCAGGTGTTCTCCTGCCCGTCGACGACGCCGGTCTGAAGCGCCTGGTAGACCTCGGAGAACTTCATCTTCTGCGGATTGGCGCCGAGCGCCTCGAACTGCGCCTGCAGCACATCGGAATTCTGGATGCGGAACTTCAGTCCGGCGGCGTCGCCGGGCAGGCGCAGTTCCTTGTTGGCCGACATCTGCTTCATGCCGTTGTGCCAGTAGGCGATGCCCTGCAGGTCGTAGTCCTGCATGGAATCGAGCAGCGCCTGTCCGGCTTCGCTCTGCTGGAAGCTGTCGACCGCCTCCAGGTCGTTGAACATGAAGGGCAGGTCATAGACCTGCAGGCTCTTGGTGAAGCGGTCGAACTTCGACAGCGAGGGGGCGATGAACTGCACGTCGCCGAGCAGCAGTGCCTCCAACTCCTTGTCGTCGCCAAAAAGCTGCGAGGAGGGGTAGACCTCGACCACCACCTGGCCGGGCAGTCTGGCCTCCGCCAGCTCCTTGAACTTGAGTGCCGCCTGACCCTTGGGCGTGCCCTCGGCGACGACATGGCTGAACTTGATCACGATCGGGTCGGCGTTGGCGGCGCCAGCCGACACGCCGAGAGCGACGACCGCCGTCACGGCGGCCAGGAATTTCCGCATGGTCTCGATACCTCCCTTGGTGGCAAACCCTGTTCATCGGGTGCCTTGTGGCACCCTTCTTATCGTTCAGCACCGATAGTTGGACCTTCCGCGGTCGCTGGCAAGCCCTTCTACGGGCTTCGCTGTTGCCAGCGATGGGCGAAGAGCGCGAGCATTACGGCAGAAGCCGGACAAATCCGGCCGCCGAGCCGCCAAAGGCCGCACGTCTTTCAGGGAGCCAAGCCATGCCAAGCAATGCCGGAGAAAGGGCCGCCCGCGGCCCACGCTGCGCCGTCGTCGTCGGTCCCTACACCGTCGGGAAGACCACGCTGGTCGAGGCCATGCTGCTCGCCGCCGGGCAGATCCAGCGCAAGGGCAGCGTCGCCCAGGGCACCAGCGTGGGCGATGCCTCGCCGGAAGCGCGCGGCCGGCAGATGACGACCGAACCCAACGTCGTCTCCTTCAGCTATCTCGACGAGCCCTGGACGCTGCTCGATTGCCCCGGGTCGGTCGAGCTGACGCAGGAGAGCCGCGCCGCGCTGATGGCCGCCGACGTCGCCATCGTGGTGGTCGAGCCCGACCCGGCGAAGGCGCCGGCGCTGATGCCGTTGCTGCGGCAGCTCGACGAACTGGCGATCCCGCATTTCATCTTCGTCAATCGCATCGACAAGCCGGCGGCCCGCATTGCCGAGATCCTGGCGGCCCTGCAGACGGCCTCGACCCGCCCGCTCGTGCTGCGCGAAGTGCCGATCCGCGACGGCGAGCAGATCACCGGCTATGTCGACCTGGTGAGCCGCCGCGCGTGGGCCTATCAGGAGAACCAGGCCTCGACGCTGATCGAGCTGCCGGACAGCGTGAAGGACCGCGAGAGCGAGGCCCGGCAGGAGATGCTCGAGGCCCTGGCCGATTTCGACGACGACCTGATGGAACAGCTTCTGGAGGACAAGGAGCCGCAGACCGACGAGGTCTACCAGCAGCTCGCCAAGGACCTGAAGCAGGATCTCATCGTACCGGTGCTGATGGGCTCGGCCGAGCACGGCCACGGCATCGTCCGCCTGCTGAAGGCGCTGCGGCACGAGACGCCCGATGCCAGCGAGACCGCGGCGCGCCTGGCGGTGCCGCTGCAGAGCCAGCTCGCCGGCACGGTGGTGAAGACCATCTATCAGGCGCACACCGGGAAGCTGTCGCTGCTGCGCCTCTGGCAGGGCGAGTTGAAGGAAGGCCAGAGCCTCGGCGACGAGCGGCCCTCCGGACTGTTCCGCCTGCGCGGCGGCGAGGTGGAGAAGGTGGCCGTGGCAGTGGCCGGCGACCTGGTGGCGCTCGGCCGCTGCGACAGCCTCAGGACCGGCGACCTGGTCACGGAAGCCGGGCGGCAGGAGGACGCGCTCGCCTTCTGGCCCGCGGTGCCGCAGCCGGTCTATGCCCTGGCGCTGCGCCCGCAGAACCGCCAGGACGACGTCAAGCTGACCGGCGCTGTCGCCAAGCTGGTGGAGGAGGACCCCTCGCTGGCGCTGGAGCACAACCACGACACCCACCAGATGCTGCTGTGGGGACAGGGTGAAATCCACCTGCAGCTCGCCGTCGAACGGCTGAAGAACCGCTTCAATGTGCAGGTGGTCACCGAGCCGCCGCAGACGCCCTACAAGGAGACCATCCGCCGCTCCAGCCAGCACCACGCGCGTTTCAAGCGCCAGTCCGGCGGTCACGGCCAGTTCGCCGACATCAAGGTCGAGATCAAGCCGCTGCCGCGCGGCAGCGGCTTCCAGTTCGAGGATGCCGTGGTCGGCGGCGCCGTGCCGCGGCAGTTCATTCCCTCGGTCGAGCACGGCGTGAAGGAGGCCCTGGTGGCCGGGCCGCTGGGCTTTCCCGTGGTCGACCTCGGCGTGCGGCTGCACGACGGGCAGTTCCACTCGGTCGACAGCTCCGACATGGCCTTCAAGACCGCCGGCCGCATGGCGGTGAACGAGGGGCTGCCGGGCTGCGACCCGATCCTGCTGGAGCCGGTCTGCGCCGTGACGATCGACGTGCCGAGCGAGGCCATGAGCCGGGTGCAGTCGATGATCTCCTCGCGGCGCGGGCAGATCCTTGGCTTCGAGCAGAAGGCCGGATGGCAGGGCTGGGACGAGATCAAGACCTACCTGCCGATGGCCGAGCTCGGCGACCTCATCATCGAGCTGCGCTCCGCCACCCAGGGCGCGGGCAGTTTCACCTGGAGCTTCGACCACCTGCAGGAGCTCTCCGGCCGCCCGGCCGAAAAGGTCATCCAGGAGCGCCAGCAGGCGGCGCAGTAGGGAGAACGCGGTGAACGACGAGGTCTTGATCGACCGGCTTCTGGCGGGGCGCGATCCGGCGCAGCCGGCGGCCGCGGCGGGCGGGCGGTACCCGGCCAGCCTGGACGGCGCCTATCGGGTGCAGGATGGCCTGGTGCGGCGGCTGGAGCGGAGCGGTCGCGGGCGGCAGGTCGGCTTCAAGATCGGAGCTTCCAGCGAGCGCGCGCAGCGCTTCCTCGGGCTGCGCGAGCCGATGTCGGGCCAGGTTCTCGAGGCTGGGCTGCTGGAGGCACCGGCGACGATCTCCACCGCCGGCTACCGCTTCTGTCTGATCGAGCCGGAGTTCGCCTTTCGCCTCGCCCGCGACCTGCCGCCGCGGGCGCGGCCCTACTCGATGGCGGAGGCCGGCGCGGCCGTGGCGGCGCTGCACCCGGCGATCGAGGTGGTCACCTCGGCCTACGGCGAGACGGCGTGGCAGACGGTCGGCGCCCTCGACCTGGTGGCCGACAACGGCGCGCACGGCTGCCTGGTGCTGGGCGAGGGGCGGCGCGACTGGCGGGGCATCGACCTCGCGCGGCAGCGCGTCGAGCTCAGGGTGGATGGCCGGCTCTTCGGTGCCGGGAGCGGCGCAGCCGCCCTCGGCCATCCGCTCGCGGCCCTGGCATGGCTGGCGAGCCAGCAGGGCCGGCGCGGCCGTGGGCTGCGTGCCGGAGAGGTGGTGACGACCGGTGTGGTGACGCCCCTTGCGGTGCTTCACGCCGGCCAGAAAGTGGAAGCGACCTTCGGGCCTTTCGGTAGCTGTCGCTTGACCTTAGAGGCATAGTTTAAAATTATTCTAAAAAACTCTTGAAGGGTTCCCCCGAGTTCCTATATCCTCTGTGCATTCAACGCTGCACCGCTGCTTTCGTTCCCGCTGGGACAGAATTCAACAAGGAGAGACGATGATGAAGATGGATACCTCGATCGGCGCCAATGCGCGCCATGAAGTTGCCCAGGCGCTGCTGCCGGTGCTGGCCGACACCTACGTCCTCTATCTCAAGACCCATGCCTTCCACTGGAACGTCGTGGGCCCGCGTTTCTCCGAGCTGCACAACCTCTTCGAGGAGCAGTACCAGGCCCTCTGGACCGTCACCGACGAGCTGGCCGAGCGCATCCGCTCGCTGGGCGAGTGGGCGCCGAGCTCCGGCGGCGAGATGATCAAGGCCGCCTCGCTGAAGGAGGCCGCGACGGCGAAGAAGCCAGACACCGACATGATCAAGGAGCTGCTTGCCGATCACGAGGGCATCATCAAGACCATCCACAGCGCCCACGAGACCGCGGAGAAGAGCGGCGACGAGGTGACGGTGGACATGATGGTCGGCCGTCTCGAGTACCACGAGAAGACCGCCTGGATGCTGCGTTCGCACCTCGGCTGAGCCCGACCAGGCTGACTGCGCAAGGAAGGGCGCGCCCCCGGCGGGGCGCGCCCTTTTGCCGTCCGCATTGCTCGCGGCATCGTGAGAGGGCGTGCATTGTTGCCGTTCCGAACGCGCCCTAGTTTTGCCCCCAGGACCTTGTGACGGGAGCGGAACGCGATGCTGATCAAGTCGAAGCGCCGTTGGGAGATCGCCGAGCGCCTGGCGACCCCCGAGAGCCTCTACCTCAATCGCCGAAGCCTGCTGAAGGGTCTGGCGGCGGGACCGGTCCTGGCCGCAGGCATGAGCGCCGCGGGCGCCCTGGGCGGCGGGCGCGCCCTGGCCGCGGAGGCCGATCCCAGCGCCTCGCTCTACCCGGTCGTGCAGAACGCGAAATACACGCTGGACCGCCCCCTCACCCCCGAAGAGGAGGTGACGACCTACAACAACTACTATGAGTTCGGCTCCTCGAAATCGATCTGGCGCAAGGCGCAGGAGCTGCCGCTGCGGCCCTGGACCGTCGCCATCGACGGGCTGGTCGAGCAGCCCTTCGAGATCGGCATCGACGACCTGCTGGCCCGGATGCCGCTGGAGGAGCGGCTCTATCGCCACCGCTGCGTCGAGGCCTGGTCGATGGCGGTGCCCTGGAGTGGCTTCCCGCTGCGGCTGCTGGTGGAGATGGCGCGCCCCCTGGGGTCGGCCAAGTATCTGCGCCTGGAGTCCTTCATGGATCCAGAGGTTGCCGATGGCCAGCGCGCCAGCTGGTTCCCCTGGCCCTACATCGAGGGGCTGACGATCGCCGAGGCGAGCAACGACCTCGCCTTCATGGTGACCGGCCTCTACGGCAAGCCGGTGCCGAAGCAGAACGGCGCGCCGCTGCGGATCGCGCTGCCGTGGAAGTACGGCTTCAAGTCGGCCAAGGGCATCGTACGCATCTCCTTCACCGAGGAGCGTCCGGTCTCCTTCTGGGAGGAGCTGCAGGACAGCGAGTACGGCTTCTGGGCGAACGTGAACCCCGAGGTGCCGCACCCGCGCTGGAGCCAGGCGAACGAGCGCCAACTCGGCGACGGCGGCATGATCGCCACGCAGCTGTTCAACGGCTACGCCGACGAGGTCGCCGGCCTCTACAGCGGCCTGGAGGGCGAGAAGCTCTATATGTAGCGGGTTTCGCCGCGCGCCTGCCGCGCGGGACTGCAATCGCCAACGGTCGGTGCTAATAGAGGAGAATGACGTCTCCTGGCACCGGCCGCATGCATCGCTTCAACCTCTTCGTCGTCTCCAATCCGCAGAACCAGCACATCAGCGACTTCGAGCGCATCGTCGAGCAGGTGGAGCGGCTGGATCCGCAGATTCGCGCCCGCCACCTGACGACCGATCGTCGCGGCCGCGGCCCGCGCTGGGCCAGCCTGCTGCGACCGACCCTGACCGTGGCGATCAACGAGCCCTTTCGCTTCCGCCCGCTGCGCGGCGCCGTTGCCGCCCACGGCGGCGGCGGCAAGATCGCCAAGTTCCGCCAGCTCGACGCCGCCGGCTTGCCGCTGCCGCGCTGGCAGGTGGTCGAGCCCGGGTGCCAGCTCGATGTCGGAGAGTGGGGCCCCTACGTCGTAGAGAAGCCGAGCCGGGGGCGCCGCGGCGCGTACGTACGGCTGCGCCGGACCGGCAAGGTGCGCTACCAACCGCCGGAGTCCTACCCGGAGGACCACCCTGGCCGCCAGGGCCCCATGCTGGCGCAGCGCTTCATCTTCACCGGACCGCAGCCGATCTCCTACCGCGTGCTGACCTGCTTCGGCGAGGTCGTCATGGCGGTGCGCTATGAGAACACCCAGGCGCGGCCGATGGACCCGCTGGAGCCGGCCAGGGGCGGCGGCGGCTCGGTCGTGGCCTCGGCGCGCGGCGGCCGCATCGCCCTCTGCGACGAACCCGACGTGCTGGCCCTGGGCCAAGCCAGCCATGCGGCCTTCCCCGACGAGCCGCTGATCGGCGCCGACATCATGCGCGAGGCCGAGACCGGCAAGCTGTGGCTGGCCGAGGTGAACAGCGGCCACGTCTGGACGTTGAGCAACCCCAACGGGCTCTCGGCCCAGGCGGAGTTCGGGCTCGACTTCTATGGCCAGTTCGACGGCCTGCGCCAGGCGGCCAAGGGCATGGCGGCGGCGACGCGGCGCCTGGCCCGCTGAGGCTGTCGCGCCGGGCGAAGCGCCGGCGGCTGCGCTCCTGCCCCGCGTTCCTGCCCCGGGTTGCTGCTCCGGGGCATCCCGGCGGCAATCGCCGCTTGCCCGTCGGGCCGCCGTCGGCAAGATTGCCGCAAGCTCAACCGATGCCTGCCACGACGGCCGGTCCCGCCTGCGACGGCCGGCAAGAAACCTTACAGGGAGAACACGCCATGTTTCATCTCTCCGGCCGGCGGATTGCCGCCGCCGCCCTCGGCCTCGCCGTCGCCAGCGCCTTCGCCGCCCCGGCCACCGCCGAGACCCGCGTCACCTACAAGTCGGCCAAGTCGGCCTCCTCCTACTACCAGATGGGCGTGCAGATCGCCGAGGCGGTCGAGGCGGCCACCGACGGCGGCATCGTGCTGACCATCGAGGAGAGCCAGGGGTCGGTGCAGAACGTCAAGGAAGTGGCGCTGCGCGAGGGCAACTACGTCTTCACGTCGCCGCCGGCCCTGGTGAAGACGGCGCAGGAGGGCGGCGGCGACTTTGCCGACGGCAGCCCGAACTATGCCGAGATCCGCACGCTCTTCCCGATCCCCTCGCTCACCATGCACTTCGTCGTGCGCGCCGACAGCGGCGTCGAGTCCTTCGCCGGCCTGGAGGGCAAGTCCTTCCTCATCGGCAAGGGCAGCTTCGGCGCCAAGGAGGCGGAGAAGTACTTCGGCCTCTTCGGCCTCGAGGGCAAGGTGGAGCTCTCCGACGGCGAGTTGAATGCCGCCGGGCCGGCGCTGAAGGACGGCCAGATCGACGGCTTCGCCACCGCCGGCTCCTTTCCGGCGCCGAACGTGATCGAGGCCGCGGCCGGCACCGGCATCCGCCTGCTGTCGATGAGCGAGGAGCAGGTCGCGCTGACCGGCCGCACCCGCATCGTCATCCCGGCCGGCACCTATCCCGGCGTCGAGGCCGACACCGTCACCACCTCGCTGGCGGTCTTCGCCTACACCACCAGCGCCATGGACGAGGAGACCGCCTATCAGCTGACCAAGGCCTTCTGGGAAGAGAAGGCCAAGATGGCCGCGAGCAATGCCTGGTGGGGCGGCGTGACCGCCGACATGCTGGCCAACGGCCACGGCCAGCTCCACCCCGGCGCCCTGCGCTACTACGAGGAGGCGGGGATCGCCGTGCCGGAGGCGCTGCGCTGAGCCCAGCGGCCTCGTGAGCGGCCCTGTGCTGCCGGCGGCGCCCGGGTCCCCGCTGTGGCGCGGGACCTGGGTGCTGCTCGGCGCCCTCTCGGTCGCCTTCCATCTCGGCCTGGTCTTCAGCGGCCTGGTGCCCAATCTGGTCAGCCGGCCGCTGCACTTCGCGCTCGCCCTGCCGTGGGTGATGGTGTTCCTGGCGAAGACGCCGCTGCAGCGGCGGCTCGGGCTGCTGCTGACCGCGGCGGGGTGGGCCGCTGCCGGCACCATCGTGCTGACTGCCGCCGCCCTCTCCGACCAGTACGGCTTCCTGCAGGGCTGGGCGCAGTACCTCATGGCCGCGCTGCTGCTCGCCCTGGTGCTGGAGATGGCGCGCCGCGCCATCGGCTGGCCGCTGCCGCTGGTGGCGCTGGCCGCGCTCGCCTATGGCCTGTTCGGGCAGCACATCCCCGGCGCCTTCGGTCACCCCGGGATACCGCTGGCCAGCTTCCTCGGCACCCTGACGATCGCCGAGGGCGGCCTCTGGGGGCCCCTGGCCGGCGTCTCCGCCGGCATCGTCGCGGTCTTCGTCATCTTCGGCGCGGTGCTCAACGCCGGCGAGGCCGGCCAGGGCTTCATGAACCTCTCGGTGCTGCTGGCCGGCCGGCTGCCGGCCGGCGCCGCCAAGGTCTCGCTGCTCTCCTCCGCCTTCTTCGGCTCGATCTCCGGCTCGGCCTCGGCCAACGTCGCCTCGACCGGCGCCTTCACCCTGCCGGCGATGAAGCGCCTGGGCTATCCGCCGGCCTTCGCCGGCGCGGTCGAGGCCGTGGCCTCCTCCGGCGGGCAGATCATGCCGCCGCTGATGGGGGCCGGTGCCTTCGTCATGGTGGAGCTGCTGGCGACCACCTATCCGCGGGTGATGGAAGCGGCGATCCTGCCGGCGGTGCTCTTCTTCGTCGCCGTCTGGGTCGGCGTCAACGCCTTCGCCCGGCGCTACGACCTGAAGCCGCTCGGCGCCGAGCACCGCCCCGGCGCCAAGCGCGTCCTGGTGACCGGCCTCTTCTTCCTGGTGCCCTTTGCGGTGCTGCTGGAGCGCATGCTGGTGGCCGGGAAGACGCCGCAGTATGCCGCCGCGCTCGCCATCGTGGCGGCGGCGGCGCTGCTGCTGATGCACTACGACGACCGCCGCGTCAGGCTGTCCGGGCGGCTGTTCGCCCGGCGCCTGGAGCAGGTCGCCCTGACCGCAGGACAGCAGATCGCGGTCATCGCCTCGATCATCCTCTGCGCCTCGATCGTGGTCGGCGTGCTGGGGCTGACCGGCCTCGGCGTGAAGGTGACCTCGGCGATCCTCTCGGTCAGCGGCGACCAGCTCTGGCCGGCCCTGCTGCTGACCGCGCTGGCCTGCCTGGTCCTGGGCATGGAGGTGCCGACCACCGCGGCCTACGTGATCTGCGTCTCGGTCGCCGGTCCGGCCCTGATCGAGCTCGGCCTGCCGCCGCTGCTGGCCCACCTCTTCGTCTTCTGGTACGCGCTGCTCTCGACCATCACGCCGCCGGTCTGCGGCACGGTCTTCATCGCCGCCGGCATGGTGGGGGCGCCGTGGCTCAGGGTGGCCGGCCACGCCATGGCGCTCGGCATCGGGCTCTATCTGATCCCGCTGGCGCTGGTCGCCAGCCCGGCGCTGATCGCGCCGCTGGAGTCGCCGCTGCTGGCGCTGGCCGGCTTCCTGCGGGTGGTGCTGGGTCTATGGCTGGTCAGCAAGGCCGTGGTGCTGCCGGTGCGTTGGCCGCTGAAGCTGGCCGGCATCGCCGCGGGGCTGCTGATACTGCTTCTGCCGGCGGCCTGGTTCGGCCTGGCCGGCGCCTGAGGCGGCCCTGCCGTCCCGCGGTCCGCTGCCTCCCCTTTGGGCAAAAGAAATGCCGGGTCAATTGCTTGACCCGGCAAGTTGAACAGGGAGGCTTCACGTCTGGGAGACGTAGGACCCGCAATATGTGGCGGGCCCCTGGAAATCCCGGGCAAGCCCGGGAAACTCGCTGGATCCCGGCAGCGCGTGTTGCGCCGCAGCATCCATAGGCGAAGATTTAGGCATTTGCCCCGTGGTCGTCCAGATTCGTTCTGTCGAGGGAGCCATGCGGCTGTTGCATACTCGCCGCAGAACTGTGTGATTAACGCAACGCTCGGCGCGCTAAGTCACTCTAAAAATTAGATTCTGCAACCTTGCGCAAGAGGAAGTCGCGGAACACAGCAATTCGTTTCGTTGCGCGTAGCTCTTCGGAATAAACGAAATAGGCGTCGATCTGCGGTCCTTCGAGCTCCGGCAGGATGCGCACCAGGTCGTTGGCGCCCTCAACCATGAACTCCGGCAGGGCGGCGATGCCGGCCCCGGACTGCACCGCCTGCAGGATGCCGTAGACGTTGTTGATCGAGACTCCCGGCCGGCGCGAGTCGCCCGGCGGCCGCCCGGCGCGCAGCAGCCAGTTGGTGTCGGGCACCGGCGGGCGCTCGTCGTCGCCGTAGACCACGAGGCGGTGCTTGTCGAGCTCGTCGGCCGTCTTCGGCATGCCGTGGCGCTTCACATAGGTGGCGGCGGCATAGGCCTGGATGTGGACCGTGAGGATATGGCGCTGGATCAGGTCGGCCTGGCGCGGCGGCGTCATGCGGATGGCGACGTCGGCCTCGCGCATCGAGAGGTCGAGCTCGCGGTCCGAGAGCACCAGGTGCAGCTCGATCTCCGGATAGACCTCCATGAACTCGCGCATCCGCGGCGCCAGCCAGGTCGAGCCGAAGGCGACGGTGGCCGTGACCTTCAGCACGCCCTTGGGGCGGTCCTTGCTCTCGGTCAGCAGCGCCTCGGTCATCGCCAGCTTGCCGAAGACCTCGTGCGCCGTGCGATAGAGCAGTTCGCCCTGTTCGGTCAGGATCAGGCCGCGCGCGTGGCGGTGGAACAGCGGGACGTTGAGGCTCTCCTCGAGCGCCGAGATCTGGCGCGAGACCGCCGACTGGCTGAGATTGAGCTGCTCGCCCGCGTGCGTGAAGCTTCCCGCCTCCGCGACCGCGTGGAAAATCCGCAGCTTGTCCCAGTCCATCGGCATGGGAACCGTATCCCCCCTTGGGCAATATCGCCCTTTGGCTCGGGCTGGAGTCGCCGGAACCGTTGCCGGACTATAGCGAAGCGGTCAGGGCTTTTCTACTACACCGGAAGGGGGAAATGTCGGATTCCGCGCGAGCCGCGCCGGACCGGGCCGCCGCAGGGTGAAGAGGACCTCCGCCATGGTGGCGGCCGGCTGCTACTCCGCCGCCTGAGCCTGGCGATCGGCCTCGCTGGCCAGCCATTTGTCCGCCTCCAGCGCCGCCATGCAGCCCATGCCGGCGGCCGTCACGGCCTGCCGGAAGACCTTGTCGACGCAATCGCCGGCGGCGAAGACGCCGGGCACCGAGGTGCGCGTCGAGTTCGGCTCGGCCAGGATGTAGCCCTCGGCGTCCATCGCCAGCTTGTCCTTGAAGACGGTCGTCGCCGGATCGTGGCCGATGGCGACGAACATGCCCTCGACCGCGATCTCGCTGGTGGCACCGCTCTTCAGGTTCTTCAGCCTGAGGCCGGTCACGCCGTCGAACTGGCCGCTGCCGCCCAGCACCTCGTCGACCGCGCTATCCCAGATCACCTTGATCTTGGGGTGGCGGAAGAGCCGGTCCTGGCCGATCTTCTCGGCGCGCAGGCTGTCGCGGCGATGCACCAGCGTCACCGAGCTGCAGATCTGCGCCAGGTAGAGCGCCTCCTCGACCGCCGAGTTGCCGCCGCCGATCACCGCCACATCCTTGTTGCGATAGAAGAAGCCGTCGCAGGTGGCGCAGGCCGAGACGCCGCGGCCGTTGAAATGCTGCTCCGAGGGCAGGCCGAGCCAGCGTGCCTGGGCGCCGGTGGCGATCACGATGGCGTCCGCCAGGATCTGCTTGCCGCCGTCGGTGGCGACACGGAAGGGCCGCCGCGCGAGGTCGACCTCGACCACGCTGTCGAGCAGGAAGCGGGTGCCGACGTTCTCCGCCTGCTTGCGCATCTGCTCCATCAGCCAGGGCCCCTGGATGACGTCGGCGAAACCCGGGTAGTTCTCCACTTCGCTGGTGATCGTCATCTGGCCGCCGGGCTGCAGCCCCTCGATCAGCAGCGGCGCCAGGTTGGCGCGCGCGGCGTAGATGGCGGCGGTGAGGCCGGCGGCGCCGGAGCCGACGATCAGCAGCTGGACGGCTTCGCTGGTGCCGGCTTCGGCCGACGCGGGAGAGGAGGCGGACATGGTCTACTCGCATGGTCTCGGGGGTTCGCCCTGAAGATAGGCGGCGGCCCGCGGCCCCGCAAGGCGGGCTGCCCGGCCGGCGCGGCGGCTAGCCGCCGGCGAAGAGCGGCAGGCGGCGGCGGATCTCGGCGGCCACGCGCTGCGGCTCGGCGAAGGGCGGCGGCTGCCGCCACCGCTCCAGCCGCCCGTCGAACGGGCGGGTGTAGCCGGCCTCCCGCATCGCGGCATGGAAGCGGCTGAACTTCTCCGAGCCGCCGTCGATGGCGAAGACCAGGACCGGCTTGCCGCTGGCCGCCGCCTCCGAGGTCATGTTGACCGAGTCGTCCGTCACCACCAGCAGCTCGGCCTCGGCCAGGATGCCGAAGTAGGGATTCTCGCCCTCGCCGGACCAGAGGTAGCGCGGGCCATCGCCCAACCGCTCGAGCAGCACCGCGAGGGCCGAGGCCGGCGTGCGCCGCGAAGCGGTGATCAGCAGGCCGGCGCCGGAGTCGGCCTGCATCTGCCGCAGCGCCGCGCCCAGCCGGCCGGCAGCCGCGTCGGTCATCTGATGCACCCGGCTGGTGCCGCCGAGCAGCACGCCGACCCGCGGCCGCGGCAGGTCGGCGAAGGCCGGCCGCCAGCGCGCGCCCTCCGCGGCGAGGCGTTGGGCCGTCACGCGGTGCATCGAGCCGATGGCCTCGATGACGTTGCCGCCGGCTAGCCGGTCGTGACGCGGCGCGACGATCAGGTCGAAGCGGTGGCGCGCCCAGGTGGGGTCCTGGATGGCGATCAGACCGACGCGGCGCCCCTTGCCGCTGGCCCTCCGGCGTAGCGCGAAGAGCGGCGCGATCGGCTGCCGGCCGCAGGTGATGACAAGGTCGGGCCAGGGCGGCGCCAGGCGGTCGCTGCCGGCGGCGAGGGTGCGCAGCGGCAGCGGATGCAGCCAGGGCGTGGTCCAGCACCAGGGCTTCGCGCCGCGCAGCCGCTTGACCACCGGCGACAGGCCAAGGGCCTCCGCCAGGCCGAGACACTGGATCTCGATGCCCGCCCGGCCGTCGCTGACCACCCAGCAAGTGATTGCCCTGTCCTCCATGCGCCGCCGACCTTGCACGCCACCTTGCAGGCTGACAAGCGGTCACACCGGCGGCGCGCATTCCCCGGCAGGCGCTTGCGCGCCCCGGTGTTTCGGTAATAAAATTACAGAATTGCTGCGTGGGCGGTGGGATTGCTTTGCGGCATCCCGGGTCCGCGCGGACCGCGACGAGCCATAACGGGACAAGGAGACCTGCATGCGGCGGGAAAAGCTGGATCGGATAGACCTTCGGATTCTGACCGATCTGCAGGCCGACGGTCGCATGACCAACGTCGATCTGGCGAAGCGCGCGGGGATCTCCGCGCCGCCCTGCCTGCGCCGACTGCGGGCGCTGGAGCAGAGTGGCTACATCACCGGCTATCACGCTCAGCTCGACGGCGAGGCCCTGGGGTTCGAGGTCGCCTTCTTCGCCCTGGTCGGGCTGGACAGCCAGTCGGACAGCGTGCTCAGCGCCTTCGAGCGCGAGGTCGGCGGCTGGCCGGAGGTGCGCGAGTGCCACATGGCACGCGGCCCGCACGACTTCGTGCTGAAGCTGGTGGCGCGCAACACGGCGCACGAGAACCAGCTGACCCAGCGTCTCACCAGCGCGCCGCACGTGGTGACGGTGCAGACCATCCAGGTGATCCGCACCGCCAAGCTGGAGCCCGGCGTGCCGCTGGAGCAGGTGCCGCTGGAGGCGGAGTAGCGGCGCCGGCCGCGGCGGCCGTCACTCGGCCAGTTGCGGCTGCTGCTCCTCGCGCCGGGTCTTGTACAGGGAGAAGGCGACGCCGCCGCCCAGGATGCCCAGCGTCAGCAGCAGCGAGATCGAGGGATCGACCGCCACCAGGAAGTCGTTCACGAAGATCTTGCCGCCGATCACCACCAGCACGAGGGCGAGCGCCGGCTTCAGGTAGCGGAAGCGGTGCAGCAGCGCGGCCAGCGCGAAGTACAGCGTGCGCAGCCCCAGGATGGCGAAGATGTTCGAGGTGTACACGATGTAGGGATCGGTGGTGATGGCGAAGATCGCCGGGACCGAGTCGACCGCGAAAATGATGTCCACCACCTCGATGGACAGCAGCGCCAGCAGCAGCGGCGTCGCCTGCCAGGCCACCCGGCCGCCCTTGCGGGCGTCCGGCTCGCGCACGGCGAAGCGCCCACCGCGCAGGCCGTCGGTGACGCGCAGCCGGCGCGACAGCCAGCGCAGCAGCCGGCTGTTGGCGATGTCCGGCTCGCGGTCGCCGGCCAGCAGCATCTTGATGCCGGTGAAGATGAGGAAGGCGGCGAAGAGGTAGAGAACCCAGTGGAACGAGGCGACCAGCGCGGCGCCGACGCCGATCATGATGCCGCGCAGCACGACGACGCCGAGGATGCCCCAGAAGAGCACGCGATGCTGCAGGTCGCGCGGAATCGCGAAGGCGGCGAAGACCAGCGAGATGACGAAGAGATTGTCCATCGCCAGGCTCTGCTCGACGAAATAGCCGGTCAGATAGGCGAGGCCCGCGTCCTTGCCCAGTTCGACCCAGATGCCGGCGCCGAACAGCAGCGCCAGCGTCATGTAGCCGGAGTAGGTGAGGAGGCTCTGGCGCAGGCTCATCGCCTTCGCTTTGCGATGCAGCAGTCCCAGATCGACCCAGAGCAGGAGGATGACGAGGGCAAGGAAAAGGCCCCAGGCCCAGAGCGGCTTGCCCAGGACGGGGTCGAGCAGGAAGGCGAAGAAATCCATGGCACCGAGGCGGGTGCCGGGGCAGCCCGCCGCCATCCGGCGCGCCGCGTTCCCGCGCGCTCAGTTCTAAGTGACAGAGGTCCGACATCGCGGCCGACGCCTCGGCCGCCAGAGGGGCCCGGACCCGCTCGTTAGACTGCTGCGATAGGTGGGGCGCGGCGGTCGCCGATCAAGACCGAACGACGCGGGGCAGGGCGGCGTGGAAGGAGGGGAGGCCGGAAAGAACGCGCGGCTCAGCCGCCGCCTTCCGGGCGGTGCATGGTGAAGACCGTATCGACCACGGCGTAGTCCATGTAGCCCAAGCGGGCGATGGGGCGGAGCTTCTTCATGTCGACGAAGCCGTCGCTCAGCACCGACTCCTCGATGTGGATGCCGACCACCTCGCCGATCACCAGATGCTGCGGGCTGTTTGGCCGTGTCGAGGGCATGTCGAGGATCTGCCACAGCCGGCATTCGAGGTGGATCGGCGACTCCGCCACGCGCGGCGGCTTGACCAGGTCGGACGGCACCAGCGTCAGGCCGGCGAAGTCGGCTTCGCTCTGGCCCGCCGGCAGGCCGGCGCTGGTCTGGTTCATCGCCTCGCGCAGCGACCAGGTCGCGATGTTGCAGACGAACTCGCCGGTGACGCGCACGTTCTCCAGCGAGTCCTTCATGCCGCCGTCCGGCTTCAGGCCGCCGGGGGCATAGCAGACCATCGGCGGCTCGCTGGCGACGGCATTGAAGAAGGAGTAGGGCGCGACGTTCGGCCGGCCGTCGCCGTCCAGCGTCGTCACCCAGCCGATCGGCCGGGGAACGACACAGGATTTGAAGGGATCGCGCGGCAGGCCGTGATTCTTTTTCGCCGGTTCATAGAACACGTCCTGGGATCCCTCCTGGGCTTGCGACGCCCTGAGCGGGCTAGCCGAACTTCACTTTCACGATCTCGTAGGCCTTCTCGCCCTTCGGCGTATGGACCTCGACCGTGTCGCCGACCGTCTTGCCGATCAGCGCGCGCGAGATCGGCGCGGTGATGGCGAGCAGCCCCTTGGCGACGTCGGCTTCGTCCTCGCCGACGATCTGGTAGGTCGCCTTCTCCTCGGTATCCTCGTCGATCACCGTGACGGTCGCACCGAACTTCACCGTCTTGCCGGAGAGTTTCGTCGGATCGATCACCTCGGCACGCGCGATCTTGTCCTCGAGCTCGCCGACCCGTCCCTCGATGAAGGACTGGCGCTCACGCGCGGCATGATACTCGGCGTTCTCCGAAAGATCGCCGTGCTGGCGCGCCTCGGCAATCGCCTTGATGACCGCCGGTCGCTCGGTGGTCTTCAGGTGCTTGAGTTCCGCTTCCAGGCGTTGAAAGCCCTCGGCGGTCATGGGAACACGTTCTGTCATCGGGGGCCCACCCCTCTCTCGACCCTTAGGCAACAGGTTCCAGTGCGCTCTCCGGTCGCCGTATCGGCAGACAAAAGGAGCGCTAGCCGCCGAGCGTTTTGCTGCCGGCCTAGAACGACTGCTTAAAGTAGGCTTGCAGGGGGGCCACTTCAAGCGCCCCCGCGGTGCGGGCCTCGATGGCGAGAATGCATGCCATGGCGCCGCGAATCGTGGTGCAGTAGGGGACCTGGCTCATCAGGGCCTGGCGCCGGATGGAGAAGGAGTCGGCGATCGCCTTGGCGCCCTCGCTGGTGTTCACCACCAGGTGCACGCCGCCGGAGATCATGCGGTCGACGATGTGCGGCCGGCCCTCGCGCACCTTGTTGACGGTCTCCACGGCGATGCCGGCCTCCGTCAGGGCGGCGGCGGTACCGCTGGTCGCCAGCAGGGTGAAGCCCAGGCCGGTCAGCTGCCGCGCCAGCGGCAGGATGGCCTCCTTGTCGCCGTCCTTGACCGAGACGAAGACGCTGCCCTCGCGCGGCAGGCGCACGCCGGCGCCCTCCTGGCTCTTCAGGAAGGCGCGGGGGAAGTCGCGGTCGAGGCCCATGACCTCGCCGGTGGACTTCATCTCCGGGCCCAGCACGACGTCCACCCCGGGGAAGCGGGCGAAGGGGAAGACCGCCTCCTTGACCGCGACGTGGCCGTTGCCGCCGGGCGCCGGCAGGGGGAACTCCGAGAGCTTGGCGCCGGCCATCACCCGCGCCGCCAGCTTGGCCACCGCCACGCCGGTCGCCTTGGCGACGAAGGGCACCGTGCGGCTGGCGCGCGGATTGACCTCGAGGATGTAGATGTCGCCGTCCTGCACCGCGAACTGCACGTTCATCAGGCCGACGACGCCGAGGCCCTTGGCCAGCGCCAGCGACTGGCGGCCGATCTCGGCGATGGTCTCCGGCGCCAGGGAGAAGGGCGGCAGTGCGCAGGCGCTGTCGCCGGAGTGGATGCCGGCCTCCTCGATGTGCTCCATGACGCCGGCGATGTAGACCGCCTCGCCGTCGCAGACCGCGTCGACGTCGACCTCGGTGGCGTGGTTCAGGTAGTTGTCGATCAGCACCGGGTTCTTGCCCGAGACCTTCACGGCGGTCGCCATGTAGTGCTCGAGCTCGGCCTCCTCGTGGACGATCTCCATCGCCCGGCCGCCCAGCACGTAGGAGGGGCGCAGCAGCACCGGGTAGCCGATGCGCTGGGCGATCGCCTTGGCCTCGTCCAGGGAGCGCGGCGGTGCCGTTCTCCGGCTGCAGCAGCTCCAGCTTCACCAGCAGCTCCTGGAAGCGCTTGCGGTCCTCGGCCAGGTCGATGGCGTCGGGCGGCGTGCCGAGGATCGGGATGCCGGCGGCCTCCAGCGCGTGCGCCAGCTTCAGCGGCGTCTGGCCGCCGAACTGCACGATGACGCCCTTCAGCGTGCCGTTCGACTGCTCCAGCCGGGCGATCTCGATCACGTCCTCGGCGGTCAGCGGCTCGAAGTAGAGCCGGTCGGAGGTGTCGTAGTCGGTGGAGACCGTCTCGGGGTTGCAGTTGACCATGATGGTCTCGAAGCCCGCCTCCTTCAGCGCGTAGGCGGCGTGGACGCAGCAGTAGTCGAACTCGATGCCCTGGCCGATGCGGTTGGGGCCGCCGCCGAGGATGACGACCTTCTTCGCGTCCGAGGGGCGCGCCTCGCATTCGACGCCGCCAAAGGCCGGGGCCTCGTAGGTCGAGTACATGTAGCTGGTGGCCGAGGGAAACTCGGCGGCACAGGTGTCGATGCGCTTGTAGACCGGGTGGACGCCGAGGCGGTGGCGCAGGGCGGTGACCTCGCTCTCCTCGCAGCCGGCCAGCGTCGCCAGGCGGGCGTCGGCGAAGCCCATGGACTTCAGCCGCAGCAGGCCGACCGGGCCCTGCGGCAGGCCGTCCTGGCGCACCGCGCGCTCGGCCGCGACCAACGTCTCGATCTGCTCCAGGAACCAGGGGTCGAAGCGGGTGACGCGGCCGATCTCCTCCAGGCTCAGGCCCTGGCGGAAGGCCTCGGCGATGGCGACCAGGCGGTCGGGCAGCGGCCGGGCCAGATAGGCCAGGATGGCGTCCTTGTCGGCCGGCCGCTCGCCCTCGGCGGCGCCCGGCAGCGCCATCTCGTCGAGGCCGGTCAGGCCGGTCTCCATCGAGCGCAGCGCCTTCTGCAGGGCTTCCGCGAAGGTGCGTCCGATCGCCATGGCCTCGCCGACCGACTTCATCGAGGTGGTCAGCGTCGGCTCGGCGCCCTTGAACTTCTCGAAGGTGAAGCGCGGGATCTTGGTCACCACGTAGTCGATGGTCGGCTCGAAGGCCGCCGGCGTCACCGCCGTGATGTCGTTCTTCAGCTCGTCCAGCGTGTAGCCGACCGCCAGCTTGGCGGCGATCTTGGCGATCGGGAAGCCGGTCGCCTTGGAGGCCAGCGCCGAGGACCGCGACACCCGCGGGTTCATCTCGATCACCACCAGGCGGCCGTCGGCGGGATTGATCGCGAACTGCACGTTGGAGCCGCCGGTGTCGACGCCGATCTCGCGCAGGCAGGCGATCGAGGCGTCGCGCAGGATCTGGTATTCCTTGTCGGTCAGGGTCAGGGCCGGCGCGACCGTGACGCTGTCGCCGGTGTGGATGCCCATCGGATCGACGTTCTCGATCGAGCAGACGATGATGCAGTTGTCGGCGCGGTCGCGCACGACCTCCATCTCGAACTCCTTCCAGCCGAGCACCGACTCCTCGATCAGCACCGTGCCGGAGGGGCTGGCGCGCAGGCCGCCGCGCACGATCTCCTCGAATTCCTCGCGGTTGTAGGCGATGCCGCCGCCGGTGCCGCCGAGGGTGAAGGAGGGCCGAATGACCGCCGGCAGGCCGACCAGGTCCAGCGCGGCCAGCGCCTCGTCGAAGGACTTCACCATCCGCGCCTTCGGGCTGGGGATGCCGATCTTCTCCATGGCGGCGCGGAAGCGCTCGCGGTCCTCGGCCTTGTCGATCACGTCGGCCTTGGCGCCGATCATCTCGACGCCGAGGCGCTCCAGCACGCCGCTCTTCGCCAGCTCCATGCCGCAGTTCAGCGCCGTCTGCCCGCCCATGGTCGGCAGCAGGGCGTCGGGCCGCTCCTTCTCCAGGATGCGGGTGACCACCTCCAGGGTGATCGGCTCGACGTAGGTGGCGTCGGCGAGGCCGGGGTCGGTCATGATGGTGGCCGGGTTGGAGTTCACCAGCACCACCCGGTAGCCCTCTTCGCGCAGCGCCTTGCAGGCCTGGGCGCCGGAATAGTCGAACTCGCAGGCCTGGCCGATGACGATGGGCCCGGCGCCGATGATCATGATGGACTTGATGTCTTGGCGTTTCGGCACCGCTGTACTTCCCTTGGCTCGCGCAAAGCCGTCACCGGCAGGCAAATCGGCCGGTGGGCTGCGGTTCGGAACTCTCTTCGCTGAAGGCAGCCTCTTGCCACGGGCGCCGGGCGAAGGAAAGCGAAAAGGCGAGGCGCCGCTAGCCGGCGGCGCCCTGTGCCGTCATCAGGTCGCGGAAGCGTTCGAAGAGGTAGTGGCTGTCCTGCGGACCGGGCGAGGCCTCCGGGTGGTGCTGTACCGAGAAGATCGGCCGGTCCTTCACCTTCAGGCCCTCGTTGGTGCCGTCGAACAGCGACAGGTGGGTGACCTCGACGCTGTCGGGCAGCGAGTCCGACTCGACGACGAAACCGTGGTTCTGGCTGGTGATCTCGACCTTGCCGGTCTGCAGGTCCTTCACCGGGTGGTTGGCGCCGCGGTGGCCGAGGTGCAGCTTGCGGGTCTCGCCGCCCAGCGCCAGCGCCAGCATCTGGTGGCCGAGGCAGATGCCGAAGAGCGGCTTGCCGCTGGCCATCAGGGCCTGGATCGTCGGCAC
Organism: uncultured Alphaproteobacteria bacterium; assembly: GCA_942492185.1. Taxonomy (GTDB): domain Bacteria; phylum Pseudomonadota; class Alphaproteobacteria; order Kiloniellales; family JACOMY01; genus CALOEA01. Next base: position 54,861 of record CALOEA010000042.1, on the reverse strand, counting down.
GGCGTAGGCGCCGGTCGCCGCCGGATCGCCGGGGCCGTTGGACAGGAATATGCCGTCGGGCTGCAACGCCAGGATCTCCTCGGCGGTGGCGCTGGCCGGCACCACCGTCACCCGCGCCCCGATCGAGGCCAGCGAGCGCAGGATGTTGCGCTTGGCGCCGTAGTCCACGGCGACCACGTGAAACGCCGGGTTCTCCTGGCGGCCATAGCCATCCGGCCAGGCCCAGCGGCTCTCGTCCCAGCGATAGCTCTGGCGGCAGGAGACCTCCTTGGCCAGATCCATGCCCTCCAGCCCCGGCCAGCCGGCGGCCTCACGCTCCAGCGCCGCCAGGTCGAAGCGGCCGTCGGGGGCGTGGCAGACCACGCCGTTCGGCGCCCCGAGGTCGCGGATGCGCCGCGCCAGGGCGCGGGTATCGAGGCCGGAGAGGCCGACCAGCCCGTGGCTCTTCAGCCAGGCGTCGAGATGCTGCGCATTGCGCCAGTTGGAGGGCTGGGAGACGTCGGCGCGCACGATCAGGCCGCGGGCGGCCGGCGTCGTGGTCTCGATGTCCTCCGCGTTGGTGCCGGTGTTGCCGATGTGCGGGAAGGTGAAGGTGATGATCTGCCCGGCGTAGGAGGGGTCGGTCAGGATCTCCTGGTAGCCGGTCATCGAGGTGTTGAAGCAGACCTCGCCGACGCTGTGGCCGACGGCGCCGAGCCCGCGGCCCCAGAAGCGCGTGCCGTCCGCCAGCACGACGACGGCGGTGGCGCCTTCCGGGCGCGCGACGATGGCGGGCCCCGGCGTGAGGCCGGCGGCGGATTCGGTTGCATCTGACATGGTCTGGGTCCCTTTTGGCGGCGCTGCCGACCGGCCTGCATGCGGGCAGGCGGACGGGCGCGCCGAGCCGCGCTTGGGGTGAGGGTTCTAGGCCAAGACGGCCCGTCGGTCAAGTCGTGGCCATCAGATTTGTCTATTGAAAATCAGGGACTTGCTGTCGCATGGCAGGGTTTTGCCAAAGGCGGGGCTTCTTGCTAGTCTCCGCTCACGTTCCACCGGCCGCGCTTCGCTTGGCCGGCCATTGTCGTTGCCGCACGGAGGTTTGGCCATGCTGCGCCAGAGTTTGAACGAGGCCATGAAGGCCGCCGCCAAGGGCGGCGACAAGCGGGCGCTCTCCACCGTCCGGCTGATCCTGGCGGCCCTGAAGGACCGCGACATCGCCGCGCGCGGCCGCGGCCAGTCCGACGGCATCGGCGACGACGAGATCCTGGAGATGCTGCAGAAGATGGTGAAGCAGCGCCAGGAGTCGATCGTCCTCTACCGCAAGGGCCAGCGCGACGACCTGGTGCAGCAGGAGGAGGAGGAGATCGCGGTGATCGGCCGCTTCCTGCCGCAGGCCATGGGCGCCGAGCAGACCGAGGCGGCGGTGGCCGAGGTGATGGGCGAGATCGGCGCCGAATCGATCAAGGACATGGGCCGGGTCATGGCGACCCTGAAGGAGCGCTTCCCCGGCCGCATGGACTTCTCCAAGGCCAGCGCCATCGTGAAGTCCAAGCTGGCCTGACGCCGCCGCCGGGCTGGCCGGTCGACGGACGGGTCGCCATCGGCGCGACCGCGCGGTTGCCCACAGCCTTACCCACCGACCTATCCCCAGGGCGGCCAGCGCGGCTCTGCGCGTCCCCGGCCTGGCCTGCTAGGCTTGTCGTCCCGCCACCGAAGGGCCCCCGCGAGTCCCCATGTCCCTGCCCCCCGATTTCCTCGATCAGCTGCGCAGCCGGGTCAGCCTGCCGGCGGTGATCGGCCGGCGGGTGAAGCTGACGCGCAAGGGGAAGGAGCACATGGGGCTCTGCCCCTTCCACAACGAGAAGACGCCCTCCTTCACCGTGGTCGAGGACAAGGGCTTCTATCACTGCTTCGGCTGCGGCGCGCACGGCGACGTCATCTCCTTCGTCATGCAGACCGAGGGCCTGAGCTTCCCCGAGGCGGTGGAGAAGCTGGCCGCCGAGGGCGGCCTGGAGGTGCCCAGGCCGAGCCCGCAGGCGCGCGAGGCGGAGGTGCGCCGCAAGGGGCTGATCGAGGTGGTCGAGGCCGCCTGCCGCTTCTTCCAGGCCGAGCTGGAGGCTGCGGGCGGCGGCGCGGCGCGTCGCTATCTCGAGGGTCGCGGCCTCGGCCGGGCGACGCTGGAGCGCTTCCGCCTTGGCTTCGCGCCGGCGCGCCGCGGCGCGCTCACCCAGGCCCTGAAGGCCGAGGGCATCGAGGAGGCGCAGCTCGTCGAGGCCGGGCTGGTGAAGCGCAACGAGGAGGGCGCACTCAGGGAGTATTTCTTCGACCGTGTGATCTTCCCGATCGCCGACCGCCGCGGCCGGGTGGTGGCCTTCGGCGGCCGCACGCTCGGCGACGGCCAGCCGAAGTATCTGAACAGCCCCGACTCGACGCTCTTCCACAAGGGCCGCCTGCTCTACAATCTGGCCGGCGCTCGCCAGGCGGTGCGCGACGGCCAGCCGCTGGTGGTGGTCGAGGGCTACATGGATGTCATCGCCCTGGCGCAGGCCGGGCTGGAGGGCGGCGTGGCGCCGCTCGGCACCGCCGTCACCGAGGAGCAGCTGGCCGAGCTCTGGCGCCTTGCCGACGAACCGATCCTCTGCCTCGACGGCGACAACGCTGGCCAGCGCGCCGCCCTGCGCGCCGCCGGCCGCGCGCTGCCGCTGCTGCAACCGGGACGGTCGCTGCGCTTCGCCTTCCTGCCGGCCGGCGAGGACCCCGACAGCCTGCTGCGGACGCAGGGGCCGCCGGCCCTGCAGGAGGCGCTGCAGGCCGCCCGCCCGCTGGTCGAGATCGTCTGGGCCAGCGAGTGGGGCAGCCAGGCGCCGGTGACCCCGGAGACCTGGGCGGCCTTGCGCGCCCGCCTGATGGCCCGCGCCGAAGCGGTGGCCGAGCCCGAGGTGCAGCGGCTCTACCGCGACGAGCTGCTCGACCGCTTCTATGCCGCGCGGCGGCGCGCGCGCGGCCAGGATCGCCCGACCGGCCGCGGTGCCGGCAGGTCCCCCGGCGGCGCCTGGGGCGGCGGCCGCGGCGCCTGGAACCGGCCGCCGGAAGCGCCCAGCCGCAACAAGCCGCGGCCCGAGCGTCTGCTGGGGCGGCGCGAGGCGGCGCTGCTGGCGGTGGCGCTGAACCACCCGCTGGCGCTGCTCGACTGCCTGGAGGAGGTGGCGGCCCTGGAGCTCTCGGTCCCCGCCCTGGCGAGGCTGCGCGGCGGGCTGCTCGACGCTCTGGCGGGTGCGCCCGAGCTTGACAGCGACGGCCTCACGCGCCACTTGTCATCGCTAGGCTTGAGCGAAACGCTTGCCGAGGTCCGATCTCCGGCCGTCTACGCCTTTTGTGCTGCGGCCCGCCCCGAGGCATCGCTGGACCTGGCAAGGCAGGCGTTGGATGCCCTGCTGGCCGACTATGCGGCCGGGCAGGCAGCCCGCGCGGTCGAGGAGGCCGAACGGCGCTTGGCAGCCGATCCGAGCGAGGAGAATCTTGCCCGCGTCGAGGCCGCCTTGCGCCTGCAGCGGGACGCCGAGGGACGGCGCGGCGGGCAGGAGCCCGCCTGATCGGACCCGGCAGTCTTCCTCCCGGCGCGGGCGCGCCGCAAGAGGGGACGAGCTATCACGCGGCCGGTCCTCCGGCCGTTGGCGAGGAGAAACGGGGTGCGGCCACCGGCCGGCCCCCTTTGGCATCTGGGGCAGAACAGACCATGGCAGCGAAGGCGCAGGACAATCAGGCGACGGCGACCACCGACGAGGCGGTCGATGGGGCGCTGATGGACGTGACGGCGGCGGCGGTCAAGAAGATGATCGCGAAGGCCAAGGAGCGCGGTTACGTCTCCTATGACGAGATCAACCAGGTCCTGCCGCCCGACCAGGTCTCCTCCGAGCAGATCGAGGACACCCTGGCGATGCTCTCCGAGATGGGCATCACCGTGGTGGAGAACGAGGAGCAGGAGGAGGAAGAGGAAGGCCGCGACGAGGAAGACGGCCCCGGCCCCAGCGGCAACATCTCCGATGAGGATGTCGGCCGTACGGACGACCCCGTACGCATGTACCTGCGCGAGATGGGCTCGGTCGAGCTGCTCTCCCGCGAGGGCGAGATCGCCATCGCCAAGCGCATCGAGGCCGGCCGCGAGAAGATGATCGGCGGCCTCTGCGAAAGCCCGCTGACGATCCACGCGCTGCTGCATTGGCGCCAGGCGCTGATCAATGGCGAGATCCTGCTGCGCGACATCATCGACCTCGACGCCACCTATGGCGGCGGTCCGGACGGCGACACGGCCGCGGCGCCGGCGCAGGGCGGGCCGGCGGCGAACGGCGCGGCCAATGGTGCGGCCGCGACCAACGGGGCCAAGGCGCCGGCGCCGGGCAAGCCGGCCGAGGCCAAGGGCGGCGACGCGAAGGCCGCCGACGGCGAGACGGCGGCGCCGACCGAGGAGGCCGACGGCGACGACGAGGACGACGACAGCAACATGTCGCTCTCGGCCATGGAGCAGGCGCTGCTGCCGCAGGTCCTGGCCAATCTCGATGCCATCGCCGACACCTACAAGCGGCTGATGAAGGTGCAGGAGAAGCGCCTGGAGGCGCTGACCAGCGGCACCAAGGTCACGCCGCAGACCGAGAAGCGCTACGAGAAGCTGAAGGACGAGCTCTTCGCGCAGATGAAGTCGGTGCGCTTCAACAACAGCCGCATCGAGGCCCTGCTCGACCAGCTCTACGGCTACTCGCGTGCGCTGATGAATTCCGAGGGCAAGCTGATGCGCCTCGCCGACCGCTGCGGCGTGCCGCGCGACCAGTTCCTCGCCCAGTACCAGGGCAAGGAGCTCGATCCGCGCTGGCTGTCGCGGGTCAAGCGCCTGACCGGCAAGGGCTGGCAGAAGCTGGGCGAGCGCCACAGCGATGACGTGCGCGTCATCCGCGACGAGATCCAGTCGATCTCCGAGCAGGTCGGCCTGCCGATCATCGAGTTCCGCCGCGTCTCCAACACGGTCAAGTCGGGCGAGCGCGAGGCCAGCCGGGCGAAGACCGAGATGGTCGAGGCCAACCTGCGCCTGGTGATCTCGATCGCCAAGAAGTACACCAACCGCGGGCTGCAGTTCCTCGACCTGATCCAGGAAGGCAACATCGGCCTGATGAAGGCGGTGGACAAGTTCGAGTACCGCCGCGGCTACAAGTTCTCGACCTACGCCACCTGGTGGATCCGCCAGGCGATCACCCGCTCGATCGCCGACCAGGCGCGCACCATCCGCATCCCGGTGCACATGATCGAGACGATCAACAAGCTGGTGCGCACCAGCCGGCAGATGCTGCACGAGATCGGCCGCGAGCCGGCCCCGGAAGAGCTGGCCGAGCGCCTCGGCATGCCGCTGGAGAAGGTGCGCAAGGTCCTGAAGATCGCCAAGGAGCCGATCAGCCTGGAGACGCCGATCGGCGACGAGGAGGACAGCCACCTCGGCGACTTCATCGAGGACAAGAACGCGGTGCTGCCGATCGACGCGGCGATCCAGGCCAACCTGCGCGAGACCACGACGCGGGTGCTGGCCACCCTGACGCCGCGCGAGGAGCGCGTGCTGCGCATGCGCTTCGGCATCGGCATGAACACCGACCACACGCTGGAAGAGGTCGGGCAGCAGTTCAACGTCACCCGCGAGCGCATTCGGCAGATCGAGGCCAAGGCGCTGCGCAAGCTGAAGCACCCCAGCCGTAGCCGGAAGCTCAGGTCCTTCCTCGACAACTAGGCCCGGAACCGGTCCCGCCGTCCGCCGTCCGCAGGCGGGCCGGACGCTAGTGCGCGGGAGCGCCGCGGCGGCCGGCCGGCTGCCGCCCGCGCGGGATCAGCCTCACCACGACCCCCCGCCAGCATGGCGGCGAGGAAGACGACGGTGCCGAGATGGCCGCCGCTCAAGGAGGCGACGGCCGGGCCGGGGCAATAGCCGGCCAGGCCCCAGCCGAGGCCGAAGAGCGCCGCCCCGCCCAGCAGGTCGGCGTCGATCGCCTTCGCCGTCGGCCAGTGGAAGCGCTCGGCCAGCAGCGGTGCGCTGCGCCGGCGGGCGAGGCGGAACAGCAGGAAGGTGACGGCGAGGCCGGCGGCCATGACGAAGGCCAGCGCCGGGTTCCAGTCGCCCAGCGGATCGAGGAAGCCCTGAACCACGGCCGGGTCGGTCATGCCGGCGAGGGCGAGGCCGACGCCGAAGACGAGGCCGATGGCGAGGCCGGCGAAGAGCGCGCGCATCTGCGATCCTCCTAGAAGACGTGGCGCATCAGGGTGACGGTGACCAGTGCCACCGCCATGAAGGTCGCGGTCGCCGCCAGGGAGCGCGGCGAGAGCCGCGCCAGGCCGCAGATCCCGTGACCGCTGGTGCAGCCGGAGCCGAGCGCGGTGCCCAGGCCGACCAGCAGCCCGGCCAGCGCCATGCCGGCGAGGCCCAGCGCCGGCAGGCCGATGCCGTCGGCGCCGGTGACGAGGCCGAGCGCCAGCGGGCCCAGCACCAGGCCGGCGACGAAGCCGGCGCGCCACTGCCAGTCGCCGGCCGGCTTCGGTGGCAGCAGGCTGCCGACAATGCCGCTGATGCCGGCGATGCGGCCCTGCAGCAGCATCGTGAGGCCGGCGGCGAGTCCGATCAGGCCGCCGCCCACGGCGGCCCAGGCCCAGGGATGCATGGCTCTTCTCCAGTTGTCCGACTCAAAGCTGGTTCAACGGTATCTTCAGGTAGGCGACGCCGTTGGACTCGGCGGGGGGCAAGGTGCCCGCCCGCATATTGACCTGAACCGACGGTAGAATCAGCACCGGCATGGCGAGGGTCTGGTCGCGCGCGTTCCGCATCTCGACGAAGGCCGCCTCGGTCGCACCCGCGTGGACGTGGATATTTTCGGCCCGCTGCTCGGCGACAGTTGTCTCCCAGCGCACCGGCCGGCCGCCGGGCATGTAGTCGTGGCACAGGAAGAGCCGCGTTTCCGGCGGCAGCGCCAGCACCCTGCCGATCGAGCGGAACAGCGTCGCAGCGTCGCCGCCGGGAAAGTCGCAGCGCGCGGTGCCGTAGTCGGGCATGAAGAGCGTATCGCCGACGAAGGCGGCGTCGCCCACCACGTAGGTCAGGCAGGCCGGCGTGTGGCCGGGGGTGTGCAGCACCCGCGCCTCCAGACCGCCGATCGCGAAGCGTTCGCCATCGGCGAAAAGGCGGTCGAACTGCGAGCCGTCGGTGGCGAATTCGGGACCGGTGTTGAAGACCTTGGCGAAAGTCTGCTGCACCGTTGTGATGTGGGCGCCGATGGCGATCTCGCCGCCCAGCTTCTCCTTGAGGTAGGGAGCGGCCGTCAGGTGGTCGGCGTGAGCGTGGGTCTCGAGAATCCACTCGACCGTCAGGCCGCTGTCCTGCACCCAGGCGATCAGGGCGTCGGCGGAGGCCGTGCTGGTGCGGCCGGCCTTGGGATCGTAGTCCAGGACGCTGTCCAGCACCGCGGCCCGTTTCGTCGCGGGGTCGGAGACGACGTAGCTGATGGTGAAGGTTGCCGGATCGAAGAAGCCCGTCACCGCGGGGTTGCTCGTCATGGCGTCGCTCCTTGCTCGTGGGGACAGGATGCTTGGGCCGCGCCGCCGATGTGCAGCGGCGGCGTCGCGCCGCCGTCGGCGGCACGGGTGACCTCGGCGTCGAGTGCCGCCATGGCGGCGTGCTGCGTCAGGTAGAGGCCGCCGGTCAGCTGGCCGAGGAAGTCGCTGCGCTGCAACCGGTCCATCACCGGACCCTTTACCTCCGAAAGGTGCAGCCGCACGCCAGCCGACGTCAGCCGCTCGGCAATCGCCTCGAGACTCTCCAGCGCCGAGGCGTCGATGGCGTTGATCGCCGCGCAGACCAGCACCAGGTCGGTCACCGCGGGGCGGCGTGCCACCTCGCTCTGCACCAGATCCTCCAGGAACCGGGCGTTGGCGAAGTAGAGGCTGCCGTCGACGCGGATCGAGAGGACCCTGGGGCTGGTGACCACGCTGTGCCGCAGCACGTTGCGGAAGTGCTCGGTCCCCGGGACCTGGCCGACGATGGCGTAGTGCGGTCGGCTGGCGCGCCAGAGGAACAGCAGCAGCGACAGGGCGACGCCGGCAATGATGCCGACCTCGACGCCGATGGCCAGCACCGCTAGGAAGGTCGCCAGCATCGCGGCGAAGTCGCTGCGCGCGTAGCGCAGGGTGCGGCGCATAGCGCCGAAGTCGACCAGCGAGAGCACTGCGACGATGATGGTGGCGGCCAGCGTGGCCTGCGGTAGGAAGGTGAGCAGCGGCGTCAGGAACAGGGCCGCGAGCGCGATGCCGCCGGCGGTATAGACACCGGCGGCCGGCGTGCGCGCCCCGGCGTCGAAGTTCACCACCGAGCGGGCGAAGCCGCCGGTGACGGGATAGCCGCCAGTAAAGGCTGCGGCGAGGTTGGCTGCCCCGAGGCCGACCAGTTCCTGGTTCGGCTGGATGCGTTGGCGGCGCTTGGCTGCCAGGGTCTGCGCCACAGAGACCGACTCGACGAAGCCGATGAGGCTGATGAGGGCGGCCGGCACCAGCAGGTCCAGGGCGAGGCCGGGATCGAGCGGCGGCAGTGTGAGTGGCGGCAGGCCGCTGGGAATCGTGCCGACCAGCCGCACGCCGACACTTCCGAGATCCAACAGCGCCGCAGCCGCAGTGGCCGCGGCCACCGCGACGATTGGCCCGGCCTTGGCCAGGCTGTCGGCGGCGCGCGGGCCGAGGCCGAGGTCTATCAGCCGTGGCTTCAGTCCCTTCCTGACCCAGACGAGGAACGCGAGCGTCGAAAGCCCGATCGCCAGGGTCGGCAGGCTGATCGCGCCCAAGCCCTCTGCCAGCGCCGGCAACAGAGCGACCAGCGTGTCGCCGGCGGCCGGGATGCCGAGGATGTGCTTCAACTGGCTGGTGGCGATCAGGAGGCCAGAGGCCGAGATGAAGCCGGAGATCACCGGATGGCTGAGGAAATTGGCGATGACGCCGGCGCGCAGCAGCCCGAGCGCCAGTTGAAAGAGGCCGCAAAGAAGTGCCAGCAACAGGGCGGCGCCCATATAGGCCACCGTGTCGCCGGGCGGGACGAGGGCGGCCAGGGTCGCGGCGGTCATCAGCGAGACCACGGCGACCGGACCAACCGCCAAGGTACGGCTGGAGCCGAAAAGTGCGTAGGCCAAGAGCGGCAGGATGCTGGCATAGAGGCCGCTTTCCGGCGGCAGGCCGGCAAGCAGTGCGTAGGCCAGGCTCTGCGGAATCAACATCACGGTGACGATTGCCGCGGCCAGCAGATCGCCACCGAGGTCGGCACGGCCATAGCGCGGCCCCCACTCCAGGATCGGCAGCAGCGAGGCGAGATGGCGGCGGAGCCTCATCGCATAGCGCCGGCGCCGCGGCCGGCCAGACCCCGGTTGCCGTCCGGGGCCTGTGAAGGCGGTCCCGAACCTCGTCGCTCTTGCTCGTGCAAGGATCTCCCCCTCGAACGCGAATCCGCTGCGCGACGGCGGGAGCGCCATCGTGGCTTCGAACGCTAGAGGGCAAGCGCGTCTGGCGCCTTGATCTCAATCAAGAAATGGCACGGCAAAAACCGGAGCGGCCCGCGATCGCGGTCAGCGGAGAGCAGGGAACCTTGTCGCCGGCTAACCGCCCAGGCTCACGGCGTGACGCAGGTCCCCGAGGCGACCGCCACGGCATTGGGCCCGAGTTCCGGCGCCGGCCCGCTGTTGCCGACCAGCGGCTCGTAGAACAGTGGGCCGCTGGTCGGCGGCGTGGCGATGGAGATGTGCTCGGTCGTGGTGTTGCCCTCGATCACCGCGCAGCCGCTGCCCGGAGCGTTGGCAAAGACGCGGATCGAGACGGGCGCCAGCGGCGACATCGGGAAGGCCGAGGTATCGGAGATGATGTTGTCGCGGGCGATCAGGCGCGACCCGTTGCCGTCGCCGGGTCCGGCGACGCCGAACAGCAGGCCGCTCTGGTTGTAGCCGCGAACGAAGTTGCGCTCGAAGGTCACGTCGGCAACGGCGCCGGCGCCGGCCACCTGGAATGCCAGCCCGGCGATCGAGAAGTCGCTGGCCGGATCGTGGAAGCTGCTGTCGTGGACGTAGGCATCCATGCGCGAGCTGTCGTTCACCACGATGAAGAGCGCGCTGCCCGAGCCGGAACCGGGCAGCAGCGTGCTGGCGCCGGAGTTCACCACCTCGACGCTATCGATCTCCAGCTCGTAGCGGAAGTCGTTGAAGGTGCGGATGGTGAAGCCTTCCTCGCCGCCGTTGAAGAATGCATTGCGCACGATCACCTGGCCGGCGCCGCCGGCCGACACGCCGTCGATGTGGACGGCGTCGTCGCGGACCGAATCGACGAGCAGGTCCTCGATCAGGATGGTGCCGCCGAAATCGAGGATGTGGATCGCGTCCTCGGCGTCGACCGTCGGCCCCTTCGGGCCGCCGTCGCCGAAGACGCGCAGGTCGCGCAGGGTGACGTCGCGCACGAAGGCGGCGAAGATCGAGTTGCCGGCGTCGGGGAAGGCGCGGTTGTCGAGATCGGTCTGCACGAAGTCGATTGCCTGCACCAGGGTGTTGTCGGCCAGGGTGATGCCGTTGCCGTCCAGCGGGTTGGTCACGGTCGGCCGCTCGCCGTTGCCGAGGAAGCAGATGTTCACGCCGCCGAAGACCAGTTCGTCGAAGAGTCCGGCACCGAGCAGCGACTGGTTGTCCTTCAGGTGAAAGTCGCTGTCGTAGAAGGCCGTCGTTCCGTCGCCGCGGTGCAGGATGATGACCGCGCCCTCCGGTGTGCCGGTTTCCGCCTCCGCCAGCGACTGGAAGCGGTCCTCGTAGGTGCCGCTGCCGCCGGCGTCGGCGGTGTTGTCGACGTGATAGAAGGGGATCGTGCCGCCGTCGGCCGGCTGGAAGGCATAGAGCTCGCCCTCGCCCTGGGTCAGCACCACCAGCTCCTGCCGGACGATCGGCTCGATCAGCCGCTTGCGCCAGGGCTGCGCGGCGAGCTGGCTGGCGTTGCCCGGCGGGTCGCCGAAGGCGATCCGCAGCGTCGCCAGGCCCTGGCTGCCGAAGCGCGTGTCCCAGGAGAAGGAGCCGCCGGCGGTGACGCTGTCGAAGAGTTCCACCTCGCCGCCGAGCCGGAAGCCGGTGGCGTTGTCCTGGTCGAGGTCGCTGGCGAAGTGGTAGCCGCGGGCAGCCAAAGAGTAGGGCACCGGCTCGCTGTCGAAGAGCCCCACGACCGAGCGATAGCGCGCCTCGCCCTCGATGCCCCAGGCCGGCTTCTCCTGCTGGTCGCGCAGCAAGAGCTCGTTGCCGCGATAGCCGCGCGCGATGGTCTTCTGCACCGTGGCCTGGTCGCCCGGTGCCAGGTAGCCGTCCAGCCGCAGGTCCCAGTCCTCGGTCAGCAGCTCGGCACCGAGGTTCACCCAGCCGTAGTCGCCCTCGTCGCCCTGGCGCCAGTCGTAGCCGGCGTGCAACCCCAGCAGCCGGCCGTCCTCGTCCAGCGGCACGCGCCAGCCGAGGTCGCTGGTGAGGGCGTAGCGTCCCTCCCACTCGTAGTGGCCGCGCAGGTCGAGAAAGAGGAAGCCGTTGCCGATGCCGTCGCTGTCGCCGAGAGGCGCCCCCAGCACGGCGCCGACGCTGCTGTAGCTGTCGTAGTCGACGCCACTGCCGAAGCTCGACTTGACGTAGGCGTTGAAGCCGAGGTCGTTGAGTTCTTCCGCCTGGAGCGCACCGCCGGCAAGGGCGAGAGCACAGACGAGCGTCGCCAAAGGCTGCTTCATGGTGAGTCCCCCCGATCGAAAGTCACACAAGGGATTCGGCGGCCCGGGACTGGGCCGCGGCGCTAGACTGGAAAGCGGAACCTGCGTTTGGATCGCCGAATACTATGCGATAATCGCGAATTATTCAGAGTGAAACAATGGATATGTAGTTGAACATCAACAGTTAGTTATTATCTGATTCGGTTGGGCCAGCGCGCGCCGCCCCGAGGTGCGCCACCACACGCGCCCCCTACATGCGCCCCCTACATGCGCCCCCTACATGCGACGGGGTATGTGGCGCACCAGCAGGGTCATGCCGCCCATCAGCAGGCCGGTCGCCACGAAGAGCGCGGCGAAGGGGAAGATCGCCAGCAGGCCGGAGAAGATTGCCGGCGGGATCAGCTGCGAGGCATCGCGGTAGGTCATGAAGACGGCGGTCATGCGCGAGCGCTGCGACGGCTTCACCGCGCGCAGGTAGGCGACGTTGCCGGCGCCGTCGATCACGCTGGTGACGACGCCGCAGACCACCAGCAGCGTGGCGGCGAGCCAGGCGGGGCTGGCGACGCCGGCCAGCAGCAGGGTGACCGCCGCGGAGAGGCCATAGCCGATCCACAGCAGGCGGCGCATGCCGATGCGCCGGCCGATCCAGCCCCACAGCGGGATCAGGAAGGTGGCGGCCATCACGAGCGAGGAGAGCAGCGAGGCGGTCTCGACGTCGAAGCCCAGCCCCTCGACGAAGTAGATCTGGCCGTAGACGAAGAAGAGTACCCACCAGGTCGAGCGGGAGAAGGCCAGGACCCAGGCCAGCCGCAGCCGCGGCTGCTTGAGGAAGAGGCCGACGTTGGCGATGGCGCTGGCCTTCACCGCGCGGCCCTTCACCGTCGGGCGCATGGCCAGGAAGGCAAGTGCCAGCAGCACGGCAATGGCCGAGGAGACGTAGAACGGCAGGTCGGGGAGGACCGTGGCAAGCTTGATGCCGAGCCAGGGGCCGGCGGTCCAGGCGGTGGCCGAGAGCGCCAGGCGCATCGGCTCGAAGCGCGAGAGGTGCTTCCGCTCGACGTGGTCGAGCACGTAGAGGTTCAGCGTGATTTCCAGCAGCGCCACGGCGGCGAGCTGGGCGGCCAGGCCGAGTAGCAGCAGGGCGATCTCGTTGGTCGAGATCAGCAGCGGCGCGGCCATCGCCAGGAGGGTGCCGAGCAGGTAGACGCGGGAGCGCGGCAGGCGGGCGTAGAGCGCCGGCAGCGTCAGCGTGAGCAGCAGGCTGCCGCAGGAGCCGGCGACATAGGCCAGGCCCACCAGTTCCTCGCTGCCGAGGATCTGGAAGGCGCGCAGCGGCGTGGCGGTCAGCAGCAGCGCGCGCGAGGCGATCGAGAGCGTGAAGAGCATCGCGAAGCCGAGGTGGCGGTGGCGCAGAGGCGCCAGCTGGTCGGGTTGCGAGCTCGGCAGGTGGAGCCAGCGCATGGCTCAGCTGCCGGCCGCCGTCAGCGCTACCCGCGCGAAGCCCTGGCCATCGTCCGCGGCCGGCCCGGCCGTGACGGCGATGCGGCCGGCCAGCATCGGGCCGGCGGTGACGAAGGAGTGGAACTCGCCGTTCTCGCCGCAGGGATCGGCCGTGGCCGGCAACTCGGCCAGCAGCCCGCGGTCGAAGGCGCGACCGGCGAAGCGGCCGGCGATCTGGCGGGTGTCGACGCAGGTCAGGAGCGCCTGCAGGCCGCCGGCGATCATCTCCTCGGCCAGGGCGGTGGTGTCCTGGCGCCACAGCGGGAAGACCAGCTCCAGCCCGCTGCCCGCCATCTGCTGCTCGCGGTAGGCGCGGATTTCCTCGAGGAAGAGGTCGCCGAAGGCCACGGCCGCGATGCCCTGGTCGCGCAGCTGCGCGACCGCCGCGCCCATGCGCGCCTCATAGGCCTCGTTCGGGCAGGGCCAGGGGATCTCGACCTCGATCAGCGGCAGGCCGGCCGCGGCGGCCTGCGCCCGCAGCAGCGCGCGGGGCACGCCGTGCATGGTGACGGCGCCGTCGTCGGCGCGCAGCGTGGTCAGCAGCGCCGCCGGCGCGAAGGCCGGATCCTGGCGCAGGCGGTGCAGCGACCAGGCGCTGTCCTTGCCGCTGGACCAGGCGAGCGCGACGCGCTTGGCCATCGATTTCCCTCTCTCTGCCCGCCGCAAGGCTAGGCCGCGCCGACGCGGCGCGGCAATGGCCGCGGGCCTGCGAACTCTGCAGGGCCGCCCTGTGCCGTCTTCGCCGCGCCGCATCGCCGCCCCCGGCACGCCTTCCAACCGCCCGGCCGATAGGCTACTCGTTGTGCCGACCGGCTTCCGGGGGGCCCGTAGTTCAGTTGGTCAGAACGCGCCGCTCATAACGGTGTTGTCGCAGGTTCGAGTCCTGCCGGGCCCACCATTCTCGCAAGTCCTGCAACGACCACCCCTGCCGGGCCCAGTGGCACGCAGGCGGCGCGGACGGCGAGAGGCGATGCAGATACTGGAAAGCTCGGCGCTCGGTTTGCGCTCCGCCCGGATCGTCCTGTCCAGGCAGGATCATCCACTCCAGGTCACGCTTTTCCCGATGGTGCACATGGGCGAGGCGGCGTTCTTCGAGACGGTCTACCGTGATGACTTCTCGCGCGACATCGTGCTCGTGGAGGGCGTGAACTCCCCCATTGCTCGGCGCATCTCGCGCGTCTGCCGCTGGAGTGGCTCCGGCAAACGCCTGGGGCTGAGCATGCAACCCCGCTATCTGACCAGCGATGAGGGAAACCCGACCGTCGCGCTTGCCGACCTCTCGCCGGCAAAATTTGATCTGGCTTGGCGAACGATTCCCTTCTGGGCCCGCGTGTTGTTTGGTCTGCTTGCCGCTTGCTTTGCCCTGCGCCTCAGGTGGTCCGGGACGCGGCAGGAGTTGGCCGGACTGCTGGCAGATGACAATCAATGCAGACTTCAAGTAGCTGTGCTCTGGCAGGTCACGTCCTAGAGACGCGGCCGCTGTCCGGACCCAATGCTCGGGAGTTCTCGTTTGCATCTTGGCGTTCTGGCTTGAGGCAGAGCTGTAAAGACGTTAATGAATCAAGATATCGACCAGGCTTCTGGGGAGTCCTGGCAGGCACAGTCCTCCGCGCAAGGCCTGGAATTGTCGCCCAATCGCGAAGGGGCGCTCAATTGAACGCGGGGATTCTTATGCGTATTTTCAGCCTGACAGGACTCTGGGTCGGCCTATCTTTCGCGATCGGCTGTTTCATCCTTCCGCCGCAGGCTGCCGCGCAGGCGAGCGGCCCCGCGGCCACGGAACCGCCGGGGGCTCTCGCCGGCAGGGCCGCCGCCGCTTCGGCCGTTCTGGCGTTCGTCGCGCCTGGCGAAGCGCGGGACGAACAGCCCGATCCGCCCTTGGTGCAAGCCGCGGGCGTGACGCTTGCCGACCTGGTCGAGGCCTGTGTGGTGGATCCCGGTCCGGCGCTGGGGCGTCTCTTCTGCAATGAGACGGTCGGCGCGGCCGGCGATGCCGTCGAATCCGGATGCCTGGCGCTTCGGGAGACGGGGCAGATCAACTGCGAAGCCGCCGGCCCGCACGCCGAGCTTCTGTCCGCGCTCTCAGCGAGATGCGAATGGGCATACGACCCGGTCTTCAAGGACCGGCTGGGCAACCCGATGAGGGGCAGGGCGATCGCCTGCCGCTAGGCGGCGAAGGGCCGCTCCGCCGCAGCCCGCGCCCGCCAGCCTTGTCCGGCCTGCGGCCTCGCCGCCGTTCAGGTCGCCCAGAACGCGACAGCGAGGCCGAGGCGTCTCGTCCTAGTGGGCCGCCGGCGTGCCGATCTGCGTGCGGCGCAGGTGCCGGCGGTACTTCCGGTCGAAGTTGGTCCGGGCGTGCTGGAACTTCAGGTTGTCCCACACCACCAGGTCGCCGGCCTCCCAGGGGTGGCTGTAGATCACTTCGGGCCGGTTGATGTAGGTGGCGAGTTCCATCGCCAGGTCGATGCCCTTCTGATGCTCCCAGCCGACGATGCGGTCGAAGTGGCGCGGGCTGCAGAACAGCAGCGTCTCGTCGGTCACCGGGTGCTGCATCACGATGGGATGCTGCGCGGTCGGCATGCCGGGGCGCGGGTCCGGGCCCGGGATCGGCACATACTTGCTCTGGTCGGGATAGGTGTGGACGATCTGCAGGCCCTGGATGCGCGCGCGCACCTCTGCCGGCAGCAGCTCGTAGGCCTTGCCGACATCGGCGAAGAGCGTCTCGCCGCCGGCGCCCGGCGGCGGCACCTCGATCGCGTGCAGCATGATGCCCCGCAGCGGATCCGGCGACCAGGAATGGTCGCAGTGGAACGCCAGCTCGCCATGCGGCGTCAGCGCACCGGCCTGCACGTTGCCGACGTACATCTGCGCGCCGTACTCGCCCTCGTCGGAGATCGGCCCGAAGATCGTGGCGAAGGCCTTCTGCTGCTCCTCGTCGAGATTCTGGTCCTTCAGGATCAGTACGCCGTGCTCGTACCACTGCTGGCGCAGGAAAGCCTTCTGCTCTGCCGTGAGGCTGGTGCCATCGAGGCCGCGGACCACGGCACCCTTGAGACGGCCGAGCGGCTCGACGCTGACTCGGGTGGCTGTATCGGTGCTCATCTGTGCGCTTCCTCCATGGCTTTGCGCGTTACACAGCGGCGCCCTGCGGCGCTCGTTAGGGATGACCTTGTTGAATGCGGCCCTCGGAGTCCACGTAGCGGCGCACATAGGGCAGCACGCTGGGCGGGATCGCCTTCTTCAGATGGAAGTAGGCGCGGTTCAGCAGCTGGCCGCGCACCAGCTCTTCGGCCGCGTCCGGCGACTCCTGCTCCAGGTACTGCAGATAGAAGGAGTTGTCGCGCACCGCCGTGCGGATGTTCATCACCAGGCGGTAGTAGAGCCGGATGGTGTTTCCCAGCACGGTCCAGGATTGCAGGATGAAGGGATTGCCGGCCTCCTCGCAGATGCCCTGGTGGAACATCCAGTGCAGCCCGATGAAGCCCTCGCGATCCTCGCCACCCACCGCCTGGCGCTGACGCTCCAGCACGGTGCGCAGGCGTGCCAGCGTCTCGGGATCGCGCCGCGACGCCACCAGCCGGGCCGCGGCGCCTTCGATCAGGCCGCGCAGCAGGCTCATGTGCTCGATGTCTTCGGGATGGGGGTCGGCGACATAGGTGCCGCGGTTCTTCTGGATCTCGATCAGGCCTTCCCGGCTCAGCGCATGCAGCGCCTGGCGCAGGGTCGAGCGGCTGATGCCGAAGCGCTGCGACACCTCGGCCTCGATCAGGCGCGTTCCAACCGGCAACTGGCCGGCCAGGATCGCCTCGCGCAGCTGCTTGGCGGCAACCTCCGCGAGGCTTGCCGGCCGCTCCATGGTCAGGACGAAGTCCGATCCCTGCACGCTTTTCGTCTCTTCTCTCGGCATGGCTCCCTCGGTTCGCTGCTGCGTCGTGAGCCTACCCGAAACCCTCGTTGACAGGGCGCGGACCCTACCATAGGTTCCGCTCTCTAGTCTACGGTCGACTGTTAAACAATCAACGAGGCAGCCAACCCAGCGGGGACATGGCGGCCTGGCCAAGGGGAAAGGAAGCGTCATGTCGGGTAGGAAATTCATCAATAAGGTCATGTGCTTTGCGGTTGCCGGCGGCTTGCTCGCCGGCGCTGCCACCGGGGCGGCGGCCGAGACGCGCGTGCTGCGCCTGGGCCATCCGGAGGCCCCGACCCACCCGCATCAGGTGGCGGCGGAGGTCTTCGCCGAACTGGTCGCGAAGGGCACCAACGGCGAGCTCGAGATCCAGGTCTTCGGCCAGAACCTGATCGGCGGCCAGAAGGAAATCGTGCAGGGCCTGCGCACCGGCTCGATCGATTGCGGCATCACCTCGGCCGGCTTCCTGGCCAGCAACTTCCCGCGCAGCCAGCTGCTCGACCTGCCGTTCCTCTTCTCCAATCCCGACGTGGCGGCCGAGCTGCTGGACGGCGAGATCGGCGAGGCGCTGAACGCCGACCTGGAGGCCGCCGGCATCAAGGGGCTGGGCTGGGGCTGGGGCGGCTACCGCAACATGGAGACGGTCTCGACGCCGGTCGCCAAGCCGTCGGATCTCGCCGGCCTGCGCATCCGCATCCAGGATAGCCCGCTGTTCGCCGCCATGTTCAAGGCGGTCGATGCGATTCCCACGCCGGTGGCCTGGGCCGAGACCTATACCGCCCTGCAGCAGGGCCTCGTCGACGGGCTTGAGGTGCCGCTGGTGTCGATCTACGCCAACAAGATGTTCGAGGTCACCGGTTACGTCTCGCTGACCCAGCACAGCTACAACGCCCAGCCGATCATGATGAGCCTCTCGGTCTTCGAATCCTTGACGCCGGAGCAGCAGAAGGTGGTGGTCGAGGCCGGACACCAGGCCGCGGTCGCCATGCGCACCGCGGTGGCCGAGCGCGAGGGCAAACTGCGCGCCGACCTGAAGGCCGAAGGCATGGAGTTCGTCGACGTCGACCTGGCCGCGTTCCAGGAGGCCATGGCCCCGGTCTACGAGCAGTTCCGGCCGATCGTCGGCAGCGACCTGCTCGATCTCGCCATCGCCGCCGCCAAGGCCAACTGAACCCTGTAGCAGCCTGCGATCCGGCCGGCAGCCGCGCTGCCGGCCGGAATCGAACGAACAGAGGACCGCCCATGTCGCTCAGCGTTGGTTATCTCGGATTCGGCGAGATCGGTTTCGCCCTGGCCAAGGGCATGCAAGCGGCCGGCGCTCGCCCGCTGGTCGCCTTCGATCGCCAGGCCAAGGACGGCCCCCTGGCCGACGTGGTCCGCGGCCGGGCGCAGCAGCTCGACATTCCGATCAGCGACGACGCCGCGATCCTGGCCGATTGCGAGGTGGTGCTCTCGGCGGTGACACCGATGGCGGCAGTGGCCGCCGCCAAGGCCTATGCGCCGCATGCCCGCAAGGGCCAGTACTTCCTCGACGTCAATTCCAGCGCCCCCACCATGAAGCAGGAGATCGATGACCTGCTCCGCCCCAAGGGCGTGCAGGTGGTCGACGCCTCGATGAGCGGCACCGGCGTGCACATCCGCGGCCATCGCGGCCTCTACATCTACATGAGCGGCCCGGACTCGCAGGCGCTCTTCGACAAGCTTGAGCCCTACGACCTGGAGATGAAGGTGCTGGGCGGCAAGATCGGCGCCGCCTCGGCGCTGAAGATGGTGCGCGGCGTCATGATGAAGGGCGTCGAGGGCCTGATGGTGGAGATGCTGCTGACCGCCGAGCGCTTCGGCGTCGGCGCCGAGGTGCTAGCCTCGGTCGTGCAGGCGATGGACGACGAGTCCTTCAACGACTTCGGGGCCTTCCTGGTGAAGAGCCACATGATCCACTCCGGCCGGCGCGGCGACGAGCTCTCGCTGATCCGCGAGACCGTGGTGGCCGCCGGGATCGAGCCGGTGATGACCGAGGCGGCGCTGAAGCTCTTCCGCCGCGATACCGCTTCGGGCGTGGCCGAGACCTTCCACGGCGAAATGCCGAAGACCTGGCAGGAGGCCGTTGCCGAACTGAGCCGGCGCCTGCCGGAGAAGGCGTAGGCCTCGATGGCGGGGGGGGATGCGCAGCAGGGGCGGCTCGCCGTGCTGCATGCTTGGCTCGAGCGCGTCGACGGACTGCTCGGCGTGCTGGTGAAGTGGCTGCTGGTGGTGATCGTCGCCGCCATGCTGCTGATCGTTGTGTTGCAGGTCGCCGCGCGCTTCCTGCTGATCCCGATCATCTGGACCTCCGAAGCGACGCAGAATCTGATGATCTGGCTGACCTTCCTGGGCGGCGCGGCGGCTTTCGCCTATGGCGAGCACATCGCCGTGGAGCTGCTGGTCACGCGCTTGCGCCCAAAGCTGCGTGCCAGCCTGGCGATCGTCACCCACCTGCTGCTGGTCGCCTTCTTCGTCTGCTTCGCGATCTATGGCTGGCGCCTGGCGGTCATCAATGCCTCCGCGACCGGCTACACGATGGCCATCAGCCAGTTCTACGTCACCCTGGCGGTGCCGGTCGGCATGGGGCTGGTGACCGTCACCGCGCTCTGCCGCATCGTCGGCATCCTGGCCGGCGTCGAGCCGCGCACGCGCGATCCGGTGGAGGCCGCCTCTTGATTACGCTCGGCATCGCCTTCGTCATCCTGCTCATGCTGGGCCTGCCGATCTCGCTGGCCATGGGCATGAGCGCGCTGATCTATCTGCTGCAGGCCGGCATCACGCCCTCGATCCTGGTCGAGACGTCGATCTCGGCCAGCGGCAACTTCATCCTGACCGCCATTCCCTTCTTCGTCCTGGCCGGCCACCTGATGAACGAGGGCGGCATCACGCTGCGCCTGGTGAACTTCTCGCAGGCCGTCGTGGGCCACCTGCGGGGCGGCCTGGGCCATGTCAACGTGCTGACCAACATGGTGATGGCCGGGGTCAGCGGCTCGGCCGCGGCCGACTGCGCCGCCGTCGGCTCGGTGCTGATCCCCAGCATGAAGCGCGAGGGCTACAAGGCCAGCTTCTCCGCCGCGCTGACCGCCGGCGCCTCGGCCGTCGGGCCGATCATCCCGCCCTCGATCCCCCTGGTGATCTATGGCGCCAGCGCCAACGCCTCGATCGGCAGCCTGCTGCTGGCCGGCCTGATTCCGGGCATTCTGCTGGGTCTGGCGCTGATGGCCTACGTCGTCTTCTACAGCCACCGCCACGGCCTCCCGCGCCGCGATCGCGCCTCGCGGCGCGTGCTGCTGCGCTCGATCCTCGATGGCGGCCTGGCGCTGCTGATGCCGCTGATCATCATCGGCGGCATTATCGGCGGGCGCTTCACGCCGACCGAGGCGGCGGCCATCGCCGCGCTCTACGCCCTGCTCGTCGGCGCGTTCGTATACAAGGAGATCACCTTCAAGCGCCTGCCGGCGATCTTCTATCACACGGCGCGCACCACCGGCGTGGTGATGATCATCGTGGCGCTGGCCAGCAGCGTCGCCTGGGTGCTGACCACGCAGCAGACCGCCGCCATGCTGGCCAAGCTGATGCTGACGATCTCCAGCGACCCGCTGATCTTCCTGCTGCTGGTGAACGTCGTGCTGCTGGTCGCCGGCATGCTGCTGGAGACCGCCTCGGCGATCATCGTCTTCACCCCGATCCTGCTGCCGGTGGCGCTCCAGATGGACATCGACCCGGTGCACTTCGGCATCGTCATGGTGCTGAACCTGACCATCGGCCTGATGACCCCGCCGGTCGGCATCTGTCTCTACATCGTCTGCAGCATCAGCAAGCTGCCGCTGGAGACCCTGGTGAAGGCCGTGCTGCCCTTCCTGGCCCTGGCCATCGGCGTGCTGCTGCTGGTGACCTATGTGCCGGACCTCTCCCTGTGGCTGCCGCACTTGATGCGCTAGACGTGAAGAAGGAGCCTCCTCCATGACGCAGGCCAGCGAACAGCAATCCGGCTATCGGCCACCGGCCGGCTCTTGCGACTGCCATGCGCACGTCTTCGGCCCCGAGGCGCGCTATCCCTACTATGCCGATCGCTCCTACACCCCGGCCGATGTCTCGCTGGAGATGTACATCGCGCTGCTGGACCGTCTCGGCATCCAGCGCGGTGTGATCGTGCAGCCCTCGGTCTACGGCACCGACAACCGCTGCACGGCCGATGCCGCCGCCGCCCTGCCCGCGCGGCTCCGCGCGGTGGCCGCGATCGACCCTGCCGCCATCACCGACAGCGAGTTGGACCGCCTGCACGAGCAGGGGGTGCGGGGCGTGCGCCTCTCCAACATGGCCAAGGGCGGCGTGTCGTTCGATGCGCTGGAGGCGGTCGACTCGATGGTCCAGCGGCTGGGCTGGCACATCGTGCTGATGCTGAACAACAGCGCCCTGGTCACCGAGATGAAGAGCCGGCTGCGGCGGACCCGGGCGAAGCTGGTCTTCGATCATATCGCGCTGAACAAGGTGGCCGATGGCCCGGCCGCGCCGGCGTTCCGCGACCTGCTCGACCTGGTGCGCGAAGGCAACACCTGGGTCAAGGTCTCGCATGCCTATGGCGTCACCGCCGCCGGGGCGCCCTATGCCGACGTGGCGCCGTTGGCCCAGGCGCTGGTCGCCGCCGATCCGACCCGGGTGCTGTGGGCCACCGACTGGCCGCATCCTTCGCATCGCGACCATCCGCCGGACGACCGCGTGCTGCTCGACGCCTTCGCCGGCTGGATCACCGACGAGACCCAGCGCCGGCTGATCCTGGCCGAGAACCCGCTCGCTCTCTACGACTTTGCATGATGGAAAGGGAACTGCAGTGCTGGACCCCGTGATCTATACCGATATTCCCCGTGGCGACGCCGCCCTGGTGGCGGAGGCCGCGACCTATGGCATCGCCGACCTGCACGAGGCGCTGGGCGGTGTCGGCGGCCGCATGCTGCTGATGAGCCCGCGGATGCGGCCGCTCGATCGCAGCCTGCGCGTCGCCGGGCCCGCGGTCACCGCCTACAACTACCCGGGCGACAACCTGATGATCCACGCCGCGATCTATCATGCCCAGCCGGGCGACATGCTGGTCTTCACCAACGGCGGCGGCACGCAGGGCGCGCTGTGGGGCGAAATCGCGGCGACCTATGCCAAGAAGAAGGGCGTGGCCGGCCTGGTCTGCGACGGCGCGGTGCGCGACGTGGCGGGGCTGGAGGAGATGGGGTTCGCCACCTGGGCGACGGCGATCAGTGCGATGCACCCCGAGAAGCGCGGCCCCGGCGCGGTCAATGTGCCGCTGGTCTGCGACGGCGTGCTGGTCAATCCCGGCGACATCGTCGTGGCCGATGCCGACGGCGTGCTGGTGATCCCGCTGGAGCACCTGGAGCAGGCGGTCGCCGGCGCCCGCGCGCGCAGCGGCAAGGAGGTCGGCTTCCGCGAGCGCATCGCCAAGGGCGAGGCGCTCTACGACATCATGGGCATGGGCAAGGTGGTGGAAGCCTCCGGCACCAAGGTCCACAAGGGAACCTGGATGGAGGGTCGTCCGGCCGGCAAGCGATAGGACTGACGGGCGTCGGAGGCCGCGGTCCGCCGCGGCCTCCATCGTCGATTGGATGCAAGATCTGGTGCGGCCTCCGCCGCTCGGCTAAACTCGTGTGCCACAATCGGACAGCGAGTTGGTGCGACGTGCCCAAAGCCAAGCGTTCCAATGGAAGCAATAGCCTGCCGCCGAGCGCCGAGGAGCGCGCCTACCAGTTCCTGCGGCGCGAGCTGTTGGACGGAACCTATGGCCCGGGCGAGCGGCTGCGCGAAGAGGCCCTGGCGCTGCAGGTCGGCGCCAGCCGCACCCCGGTGCGCGGCGCCCTGCAGCGGCTGGCGACCGAGGGCCTGGTCGAGTTCCGCCGCTATGTCGGCGCCGTGGTCCGCGTGCTGCCGGCCGAGGAGATCGATCAGGTCTACCAGTTCCGCGTCGTGGTCGAGAGCCTGGCGGCGGAGCTGGCGGCGCAGCGTGCCAGCAATGCCGACATCGACCGCCTGGCGGCACTGAGCCAGGCCATGGAGCGGATCGCCGAGCGCGACATCCCCGATCTCACCGAGATCGCGCGCCTGAACAAGGACTTCCACATGACGCTGCTGGTCGCCGGCGGCAACGTCTTCGTCAAGCGCGTGGCGGAGAATCTGGGCGACCTGAACTTCATGATCCGCTCGTACAGCCGCTTCTCGCGCGCCGACCTGACGCGCTCGATGGCGCATCACCGCGAACTGGTGCAGGCCATGCGCGCGCGCAACTCGCTCTGGGCGCGCAGCGTGATGACGGCGCATATCGAGGCCGGCCGCAGCACCGACCGGCGCTGGACGCCGCAGGCCGACTCGCTGGATGCGAGCCGGGCCGCGCCCGAGGAGGCCCGCCCGCTGGCGCTGGCCACCACGGCGACCTGACGGCCTAGCGCCGGGTCGCCGCCATCGCCGGTCGCCGGCTCAGCACTCCCAGAACAGCCGCCCCTGGCCGGCCTGGCGATCGACGATCCCGTGGCTGCGCAGGGCGTGCCAGTAGGTCGTGGGGTTCACCGCCAGCACTGGCTTCTCCAGCCACTTCTCGGCCTCGACGGCAACGCGGCTCATCGCCAGGTTGGCGCCGAACTGGATGATGGCCTCGATGTCCGGGCCGTCGACCTGCCGGACCGCGCCGCGCAGCGTGGCTTCGTCGACATGGGCGATCAGCGTCGGCCCGCCGCAGGAGAGGTGGGTCGACTTGCCGAGGCGGTAGCCGATCGCCTCGACGTACTCCTTCAGGTGCTTCTCGGCGACGGGGAAGTAGGGGGTGACGAGGCCGATGGTGGCGCCGGGCGCGATGCCCAGCGCCTGCAAAGCCGCCGGGAAGGCATAGGCCGCCTGGGTCACCTTCATCTCCGGGCTGGAGAGCGCGCGGATGCGCTTCACGATCTGCTCCGCCGGGGCCAGGCCGCCGCCCCAGATCGACTCCGCCGAGATGCCGAGGACGATGTGGTCGGGCTTGCAGGTCATCACCCTTTCGACCGACTGCTCCAGCGCCACGTCGATGCGCCGGATCAGCTCGTTGAAGTCTTCGTCGCTCGCCACCGGGTCGTCGGGGATGTGCATGCGCGAGACGTGGTTGGTGACGCCGTGCGGCCGGCGCTCGTCGTAGTCGGGCTGCACGATGGTGTTGGTGGACGGGGTGATGACGCCGAACTTGCAGCGCCAGCCGAAGGTGTCGACCATGAGCGAAACTCCCTCAGGAAAAGCCGTAGAGCCGGGCCGGATTGTCGACCAGGATGGCATGGCGCTGCGTCGCGTCGGGGACCCACTCGGCCAGCAGGTCGAGCAGCGCGCCGTCGTTCGGCATCGGGCCGTGCAGCATGGGGTGCGGCCAGTCGGAGCCCCAGACCGCGCGATCCGGCGCGGCGTCGACGCAGGCGCGCGCCAGCGGCGTGGTGTCGCCATAGGGCGGTCCGGCGGTGGAGATGTGATAGGCGTGCGACAGCTTCACCCAGGCCCTGCGCTCGGCCAGCAGGCGCAGCAGCACCTGGAAGCCCGGTGTCGAGACCGGCTGCCCGCCCTTGATCCGGCCCATCTGCTCGATCATCACCTCGCAGGGCAGGGCGGCCAGCCGCTGCTCCAGCTCCACCAGGCGTTCGCAGCTGTCGGTGATGAGGTCGAGGTGCCAGCCGACCTCGGCCAGACGCGCCGCCATGCCCTCCATCGCGTCGAGCGGCAGGCCGGCCGGCGTCACCATGTTGATGCGGATGCCGCGGACGCCCTTGGCCGTCCAGTCGGCGATCGTTGCGTCGTCCAGCCGGCGCGGATCGGCCACCACGACGCCGCGCAAGCGGCCGCCGGATCGCGCGAGCGCATCCAACAGGCAGGCATTGTCCTCGCCATAGGTGCTGGGCTGCACCAGCGCGCCGCGCGCCAGCCCGACGGCATCCAGCATGCCGAGATAGGCGGCCAGCGGCGCATCCGGCGGCGTGTAGCTGCGCTGGGCGGCATGGGCGAAACGATCCGACGGGCCGAAGACATGGGCATGGCAGTCGCAGGCACCCGGCGGCACGGGCTCGCGCGGCGGCCGCGGGGCCGGGTCGGGCCCGGCGCAGGTCGGCGCCGTGTCCGCTGGATCTGAACTCATTCGGCGCTTCCCCTGATTTTCTCTTTCGAGTCTTGTATACGAATCCTGGGGAAGGGGAAAGCCTCTCGCTGCGGGGCGCCTTGGCGATGGGGCGATTTACCAAATGAAATCAGAAGGTAATAGTCACGCCACCTGACGGCAGGCCGACCGGCTCAGGGCCAGCCCATTCCGGCGCTTGACGTTTCTGTATGCAATTCTTACGCTGCCAGGAATAGGGGCTCCATTCAGAGAGCCTAGGCCTCTGACGGCCCCCATCCTGGGAGGATGATCGATGTTTCTGACGCAAGCGCAGTTGGAGGCCTACGACCGCGACGGCTTCCTGATCCTGCCCAACCTCGTCTCGAAGGAGGAGGTGGCACTGATCAAGGAGGGTCTGGCGCGCGCCTGCACGGTGCAGGACGATCGCGTCATCCGCGAGAAGGGCGGTGGCTCGGCACGCATGGTCTACGGCCTGCACGAGCTGGAGGGACCGACCGGCTGCGCGGCCACCGAGGGCTTGGCGCGCTCGAGCCGCTTGTTGCAGGCGGCACGCGACGTGTTGCGCGACGAGGCCTACCTCTTCCACATCAAGGCCAATCTCAAGGAGGCCATGACCGGCGAAATCTGGCAGTGGCACCAGGACTTTGGCTATTGGCGCACCGACGGGCTGCAGCAGCCGCGCCTGGTCACCACCATGCTGATGCTGGACCGTGCCACCGAGCTGGGTGGCTGCCTCTACTTCGTCCCCGGCAGCCACAAGGAAGGCACCATCGAGGCGCCGTTCGACGACAAGACCACTTCGGTCGGGATCTGGACGCTCACCAGCGAGCAGATGACCGGCCTGGTGAAGCGTCGCGGCGAGCCGGTGCCGGTCATCGGCGAGCCGGGCACCGTCGCCATGTTCCATCCCGACACGGTGCATGGCTCGGGCCACAACATGTCGACCCACGCGCGCTGGCAGATGTATTTCGTCTACAACGCCGTCTCCAACGTGATGCAGCCGGTGCCGAAGCCGCGGCCCTCCTACAAGGCCAACCGCAACAACGTGCCGCTGCAGATCCGCGCCAAGGAATCGATCCTCGAGCCGGCCGAATAGCCTGCCGATGCGGATTGTCGTAACTGGGGCCGCCGGCTTCATCGGCGGGCGGCTCGCCACGGCGCTGGCCGCCGCCAAGTCGCTGGACGGCCGGCGCATCGAGGAGATGCTGCTGGTCGACCGGGCCTTCCCGCAGCCGCCCGGCGACCCGCGCGTGCGCCATCTCGCCGGCGACCTGCTGGACCCGGCCATCCGCGCCGAGGTTTTCAGTCGCAAGGTCGACGGCTTCTTCCATCTGGCGGCGACGCTGACCGCCCAGGCCGAGCAGGACTTCGACCAGGGGCTGGCGATGAACCTGCGCGGCCTGCTGGACCTCCTGGAGGACTGCCGGCGCCAGGGCGGCATGAAGCTGGTCTTTGCCAGCTCGATGGCGACCTTCGGCCAGCCGTTCCCCGACGTGGTGCCGGACGAGTATCCGCAGCGGCCGGGCAACAGCTATGGCGTGCAGAAGGCGATCGCGGAGCTGTTGCTCGACGATTTCACCCGGCGTGGCTTCCTCGACGGCCGGGCCTTGCGCCTGCCGGTCGTGCTGATCCGCCCGCTGGGGGCGGCCCCGGCGCTGTCGGAGCACATCTCCGCGGTGGCGCGCGAGCCCCTGGCTGGCCGGCCGGTGAACTGTCCCTTCGCGGCCGGCACGCGCATGCCGGTGGTCTCGGTCGGGGCCGTGGCGCGCGGCCTGATCCGCTTGTTCGAGCTGCCGCATGCCGCCCTCGGTTCGGTGCGGAGCCTGAACCTGCCGGCCGTGACCGTCACCTTCGCCGACATGCTGGATGCGGTGGCCCGCCGGGCCGGGCCGCAGGCGCGCGCGCTGGTGAGCTGGAACCCGGACCCGCAGCTGCAGAACCTGCTGAGCGGCATGCCGGGCGGCTTCACCTCCGCCCGGGCGCTGGCCGCCGGCATCCGGCCGGAAGCCGATTTCGACGCGGTGATCGAGGACTTCCTCGGCCATCCACACTAGGCGCGCGCCGCGCGCCCCCGGATCACGGAAGGAACGGCCATGCACACCTGGCACAACCCCGACGGCGTGCCCAAGCCGCCCTCGAAGCACGCGCAGGCGGTGGAGACCGCGCCGGGCCTGCGCTGGCTGCATATCTCCGGCCAGATCGGCCTCGACGCCGACGGCAAGCTGGCCGACACGCCGCTGGGCCAGCATCGGCAGATCTGGGCGAACATCGTCGCATTGCTCGCCGCCGCGGGGATGCAGCGCGAGCATCTGGTCAGGGTCTGCTGCTACGTCACCTCCCGCGACGAGGTGGCCAACTACCGGACGGTGCGCGACGAAACGCTGCGCGGCGTCGAGGTCGCCTCCACGCTGGTCGTGGTCGCCGCGCTGGCGCGGCCGGAGTGGGTGGTGGAAATCGACGCTATCGCGGCGGCGCCCTGATCCTTGGATGCAAAAGCGTGTCCGCACCGGCGCCGGACGTTGACAGTGTTGCGCCGCTAGGTCTCTAATCGATTGTATACGAAAGCTGCAGAAGCAGCATCACTTGGGAGGAAATGCATGTCCTATCGTACTGCCCTGATGAAGGCGGCTGGCGTGGTGCTCGGCGCGGCGTTGATCGTCCTGCCCGTGACCGCGGCGACCTCGGCGGAGATCACGATCCGCTTCGGCTGGCCCACGACCGACAAGGAGACGGACGCCTACAACTTCGCCGCCCACCGCTTCGCCGATGCCTTGGAGAAGGCCAAGCCCGGTCACTTCGAGGTGAAGTTCTTCCCCAATCGCCAGCTCGGCGACGAGAAGGACATGCTGCAAGGGGTGCAGCTCGGCACGGTCGACTCCGGCCTGGTGACCAACTCGATCATCGGCAACGTCGACCCCGCCTACACGATCAACGACCTGCCGTTCCTCTACAAGGATGCCGAGACGGTCTACGCGACGCTGGACGGTCCGCTCGGGCAGGAGCTCTTCGATCGCGTCGAGGACAAGAAGATCATCGGCCTGGCCTGGTGCGAGGCCGGCTTTCGCAACATGGCCAACCGCGTGCGTGCGATCAACACGCCGGAAGACGTGGCCGGCCTGAAGTTCCGCGTGATCGAGAGCCCGCTCTTCGTCGGCATGTTCGCCAACCTGGACGGCGCCGGCGTGCCGATGCCTTTCGGCGAGGTCTTCACCGCGCTGCAGCAGGGCACGATCGACGGTATGGAGAATCCGACCTGGTCGATGCAGGCGATCAAGGTCGACGAGGTGACGAAGTATCTCTCGCTCACCCGCCACATCTACTCGGCCGCGGCGGTGGTGATGTCCGGAAAGCTCTTTGATTCGATGAGCGCCGAGGACCAGGGCATCGTCAAGGCGGCGGCGCGGCAGGCCTGCAGCGAGCAGCGCGCCTTCGCCCAGGAGCAGGAGAAGGCGATCATCGCCGATCTTGTCTCGAAGGGCATGGTGGTCAACGACATCGCCGACCCCTCGGCTTTCCAGTCGAGGATGGAGCCGCTTTATGACGAGTATCGGCCGAAGATCGGCTCCGACCTGATGGACCGCTGGCTGGCGGCCGTTAAGTAGGCGGCGGGTTCGCTCGTCGCGGGCACGGCCGTCCGGGAGACCACCCGGACGGCCGTTGCCCGCCTTCCCTTGCCGGAACCGAGGAGGCAGGCACACGATGAATCTGACGAAGAGCCAACTGGACGCCTACGACCGCGATGGCTTTCTCGTGCTGCCCGACCTGGTCTCGCGCGAGGAGGTCGGCCTGGTGAAGCAGGCGCTGGCGCGGGCCTGCGAGACCACGGACGAACGGGTCATCCGCGAGAAGGGCAGCAGTGACGTGCGCATCGTCTACGGCCTGCACGACCCGGACGGCCCGACCGGGAGCGCGGCGGTGCACGATCTGGCCTGCTCGCCGCGACTGCTGCAGACCGCGATGGATGTGCTCGGCGACGAGGCCCACATCTTCCATACGAAATGCAACCTGAAGCCGGCCATTACCGGGCAGATCTGGCAGTGGCACCAGGATTTCGGCGTCTGGCGGACCGATGGCCTGCCCGAGCCGCGGCTGGTCACCACCCTGCTGATGCTGGACGCGGCGACGGAGGTCGGCGGCTGCCTCTACTTCGTTCCGGGCAGCCACAAAGAGGGCGACATCGACGCTCCCTATGACGACGAGACGACCTCGATCATCCTGAAGTCGATCACGCTGGAGCAGATGACCGACCTGGTGCGCCGCCGTGGCGAACCGGTCCCGATCACCGGCGGCCCCGGCACCGTCGTGCTGTTCCATCCGCACCTGGTGCACGGCTCGGGTCACAACATGTCGGTGCACCCGCGGTGGCAGCTCTACATCGTCTACAACGCCGTCTCCAACGTGATGTCGCCGGTGGCCAAGCCCCGGCCGCTTTGGAAGGCAAGCCGCACCCACACACCGCTGCAGCTGCGCAGCCGGGACTCAATTCTCGAAACCGCTTGACGGCAAAAGCCGCGAGACGGTGGACACAGGCGCCCCCGCAGGCGGCGGGGCCGCCAACTGCACAGTCGCGCAACGTCGCGGCGAACCTGGAGGAAGCACGATGATGTCTAGTCGCACCATGAAGGCCGCTGCCCTGACGCTCGCCGCAGCGCTGGCCTTCGGTCCGGAGGCCGGCGCCGCGGAGGTGAAGATCCGCCTTGGCTGGGCGACCACCGACCTGGAGACCGACGCCTATAACTTTGCCGCCCGCGCCTTCGGTGCGGCGCTGGAGGAGGCGAAGCCGGGTCACTTCGAGGTCGCCTACTATCCGAACCGCACGCTCGGCGACGAGAAGGACATGCTGCAAGGCATCCAGCTCGGCACGGTCGACTCGGCGATCATCACCAATCCGATCATCGCCAACGTCGACCCGAGCTACACGATCAACGATCTTCCCTTCCTCTATCCCAGCTCGGCGAAGGTATACGAAGTTCTCGACGGCCCGCTCGGCGACGAACTCTTCGACCGGGTGCGCGAGAAGAAGATCGTCGGCCTGGCCTGGTGCGAGTCCGGCTTTCGCAACATGATCAACCGCACGCACCCGATCTACACCCCGGACGACGTGAAGGGGATGAAGTTCAGGGTGATCGAGAATCCGCTGTTCGTCGGCATGTTCACGCTGCTTGACGCTGGCGGCGTGCCGATGCCCTTCGGCGAGGTCTTCACCGCCCTGCAGCAGGGCACCATCGACGGCATGGAGAGCCCGACCTGGTCGCTCTGGGCCAACAAGATGACCGAGGCGGCGGACTACGTCTCGATGAGCCGGCACATCTACTCGACCGCGCCGATCCTGATGTCGGCCAAGTTCTACGACGGCCTGAGCGCCGAGGACCAGGGCCTGGTCAAGGCCGCCGCTCAGCAGGCCTGCGTGGAGCAGCGCGCGTTCAGCCAGGACTACGAAGCCAAGGTCATCGAGTTGATGAAGGCCAATGGCGTGCAGGTCAACGAGATCGAGGACCCGGCCGCCTTCCAGGTCAAGATGCAGCCGCTCTACGACGAGTATCGCGAGAAGATCGGCGCGGACATCATGGATCGCTGGCTGGCCGCGGTTCGAAACTGAGACCATGCAGGAGCAGTCTGAGCGGCCGAGCGTGCAGGATTTGCACCAGAGCGACGGCGCGATGGAGCCGCAGGACTCCGGCCATAACGAGACGACGATCCTGGCCGGCCCGCGGCGACGTCCGCTGGCCGGCCGGAACGCCCTGGTGCTTGCCGCCGAGGAGCTGAGCTACCGCGTCGCGCAGGTCACGGCGCTGCTGGCGCTGCTGCTGACTTTCGCGGTGGTGGGCAGTCTGCTCCTGCAGGTCTTCTTCCGCTACGTGCTGGACGCGCCCCTGGCCTGGACCGACGAGTTGGCGATCTTCTTCTTTGCCTGGCTGATGCTGCTGCTCGCCACTCTGGGCGTGCGTGAGCGCAGCCATGTGCGCTTCACCTTCATCATCAACGCCCTGCCGGCCCGCATCTCGGGGGGCCTCGACATCGTGATCACGCTGCTGATCGTCGGCTTCGGCGTGGTTCTGGTGACCACCGGCGCCGACCTGCTCGAGCTGGTGTGGGGCAATCTCTCGCCGGCCGTGCACTATCCGCTGCAGGCCCTCTATTTCGTGCTGCCCATCGTCGGCGTCCTGATGGTGCTGCATGCGGTGACCAACCTGCTGATCGGCCCTGCCGTGCCCGGGAGGGCCGCGCCATGAGCGAGAGCGAGGTCGTCCTGCTCTCGGTCTTCGGCGTGCTGCTGCTGGTCGGCACGCCCTTCGCCTTCGCCATCGGGCTCTCGGCGCTGTCGGCGCTGTGGGTCGAGGGCATCGACCTGGTGGTGGTGCCACAGCACCTGATCTCCGGCATCAGTCTCTATACGCTGCTGTCGATACCCTGCTTCATCCTGGCCGGCGATCTGATGTTTACCGGCGGGCTGTCGCGCAAGCTGGTCAACATAGCCATGGTCCTGCTGGGGCGAAGGCCGGGCGGCGTGGCCATTGTCGCCGTCGCTTCGGCCACGGCCTTCGGCGCGATCACCGGCTCCGCCAATGCCACCACGGCGGCGATCGGCAAGGCGACGATCCCCGAGATGGCGCGTCGCGGCTACTCGCGGCCGTTCTCCGCCGCGCTGGCCGCCACCTACGGGCCGATCGGCATCCTCATCCCGCCCTCGATCCCGCTGATCATCTGGGGCGTGATCGCGAACGAGTCGATCACCAAGCTTTTCATCGCCGGCATCGTGCCGGGCCTGCTGATCGCTGTCGGCCTGATGTGCATGTGCCACCTGCACGCCAAGCGGAACGGCATTCCGGTCGATTCCGGCCGCTTCTCCTTGCGTCTGCTGCTCAAGACGCTGAACGATGGAAAGTGGGCGCTGATGGCACCCGTCATCATCCTGGGCGGCATCTACGGCGGCGTCTTCACGCCGACCGAGGCCGGCGCCGTCGGTGTGTTCTACGGCCTGATGGTGGGCCTGCTGTCGCGCGAGATCCGCCTGCCCGACCTGCCGGCCATCGTGCTGCGCTCGATGAAGACCAGCGCGATGATCCTCTTCATCGTCGGCATGTCGGCCACCTTCAGTTGGTTCATGGGCTACAACCAGCTGCCGGACCGATTGGGGCGCATGCTGCTCAGCGTGTCCGACGATCCGGTGATCATCCTGCTGATGATCAACATACTGCTGCTGATCGTCGGCTCCTTCATGGACGAGCTTGCGGCCATCATCATCCTCTCCGGGTTCTTGATCCATATCGGCAACACCATCGGCGTGGACCCGATCCACTTCGGCATTATCGTGGTGATGAATATCGCCGTCGGCCTGACCACTCCGCCGTTGGGCTACACGCTCTTCACCGCCTCGGCGGTCAGCGGCGTTCCGGTCGACAAGATCGTGCGGCCGCTGATACCGCTGATCGCGGTTGAACTGGTGGCCCTCATGGCCATCACCTACGTGCCTGAACTTTCGCTTTTCCTACTCAAGGTGTTCTAGGAGTTCCGCGTCCCATGTCCCGTCCGACGATTGTTGTCGCCGATCCAATCCATACCGCCGGCCTGGAGCGCCTGCGCACCGACTACGAGGTCGCCTTCCTGCCCGAGATGCAGGCGGCGGAAGCCCGTGCCCAGGCCATCGCCGCGGCGGACGCCATCGTGGTCCGCGTCTTCAAGATCGACGAGGCACTCCTGGGCGGCGCGCCGAAGCTGAAGCTGGTCGCCAAGCATGGCTCCGGCGTCGACAACATCGATATCCCGGCGGCCAGCCAGCGCGGCGTGCTGGTCTGCAACACGCCGGGCGGCGCCAATTCGAGTTCGGTCGCCGAGGGCGCGGTCACGCTGATGCTCTCGGTGCTGCGGCAGGTGCGGGCGATGGACACCTGCGTGCGCGAGGGCCGCTTCAACGAACGCTGGAAACTCAGCCTGCACGAGCTCTGGGGCAAGACCCTGGGCCTGGTCGGTTTCGGCCAGATCGCCCGCGTCGTCGCGCGGATCTGCGGCGCCGGCTTCAACATGAAAGTGCTCGCCTACGACCCCTTCGTCAGTGCCGCCGACATGGCTGCCGCCGGCGCGACCAAGGTCGACGCGTTGACCGACCTCGCGGCGCAGTCCGACGTGCTCTCGGTCCACGTGCCGCTGAGCGCGAAGACCGAGCACCTGGTCGGCGCCGAGGTCATCGCGGCGATGGCGGCACACGCCATTATCGTCAATACCTCGCGCGGCGGCCTCATCGACGAGGCGGCGCTGATCTCCGCGCTGCAGGACGGGCGCATCGGCGGCGCCGGCCTCGACGTCTTCGAGCAGGAGCCGCCGGCGCCCGACAATCCGCTCTTCGCGCTGCAGAACGTGGTGCTCTCGCCGCACGTCGCCGGCGTTACCGAGGATGCGCTGCGCGGCATGGCGATGAGCGTGGCCACGGCAATCGACGATGTCTTCGCCGGGCGCCGCCCGCCGACGCTGTTGAATGGCGATCTCTGGGAGGGCCGCAAGCCATGATCAAGCCTGTCATCTACACCCAGATCCCCGCGAGCGATCCCGCGCTGCTGTCCGAGGCCGCCGAAGCCGGCGTCGCCGACCTGCACGAGGCGCTGGGCGCGGTCACCGGCCGCATGCTGCTGATGGATCCGCGCATGCGGCCGCTGGACATCAGGATGAAGGTCGCCGGCCCTGCGGTCACCGCCTTCAACTATCCGGGCGACAACCTGATGATGCACCAGGCCCTCTACCAGGCGACCAGCGGCCAGGTCCTGGTGATGGCCAACGGCGGCGGCCACCAGGGTGCGCTCTGGGGCGAGCTGGCGGGGCACTATGCCAAGAATAAGGGGATCGCCGGTCTGGTGGCGGACGCGTCGGTGCGCGACAGCGCGCAGCTGGTGGAGCTGGGCTTTCCCACCTGGTCGAGTTCGATCCACGCTTCCCATCCGGAAAAGCGCGGCCCCGGCGCGGTCAATGTGCCGGTGGTGGTCGGTGGCGTGATCGTCAATCCTGGCGATATCGTCGTCGGCGACGCCGACGGCGTGCTGGTGATCCCGCCGGAGTACCTGCAGCACGCGGTCGAGGGGGCCCGCGCGCGCAAGGCCAAGGAGGACGCTGTGCGCGCCAAGCTCGCCACCGGGGCGACGCTCTACGACATCCTGGGGATCGCCCAGGCGATCGACGCCAGCGGCGCCGAAATCTGCGATGTCACCTGGCAGCAGGACCAGGCGAAGAAGGCTTGAGGAGGAAGCGGCAATGTCGTTCCAGGTTAAGCGACTCTCACCGATGCTGGGTGCCGAGCTGATCGGTTTCGACCTCAGCGCCCCCTATAGCGACGATACCGTCGCGGCGCTCAAGCAGGCCTTCCTGGAGCATCACCTGCTCCTGATCCGCGGCCAGGACTGCTCCACCGAGGACGAGGTGCGGTTGTCGGAGCTCTTCGGCCCGGTCTCGCGGATGGGGGAGCATATGCAGCATGGCGGCAAGACCATGAACATCTCCAATGCCCACAAGGACGGGGCGCTGCCCACCGGCGAGTTGCTGTTCCACTCCGACCAGGTCTATTTCAAGTATCCCCTGAAGGCGATCGCCCTCTATGCGGTCGAGGTGCCGAGCGCCGGGGGCGACACGCTGTTCGCCAACGCCGCCATGGCCTGGGACAACCTGCCGCCGCGCTTGAAGGAGCGGGTGCAGGGCCTGCGGACCGACAACGTCTACGACTATGGCCCCAATCGCGGCGACCGGCGCGTCGACACCCGCAATCTCAGCGAGCGCACGGTGCGGGCCGAGCATCCCATCGCCTGGCCGCACCCCGATACCGGCCGCCTGGTGCTGCTGATCAACCGCCTGATGACGGCGCAGATCGTCGGCCTGAGCCAGGACGAGAGCGATGCGCTGCTGGAGGAGCTCTTCCCCTACCTGGAGGATCCCAAGGTCATCTACCGCCATGCCTGGCAGCGGCAGGACCTGGTGTTCTGGGACAACCGCATTCTGCAGCATGCCCGGACCAACTTCGACCCGGCCGAGAAGCGGGTGCTGCGCCGCGTGCCGATCGCCGAGCACGCGGACGCCGTCGGGCCGGTGATGCGCTAGGCAGCGGCGGACTGCGCGAGGCGGCTGACCGGGCAGCGATTCGCCTGTCGCGACGTGTGCCGTCTCAAGGCGCTGGGGCGCAGGGCCGAGACGGCGTGAGCTTCGGCCCGCCCCTTCCGGCCGAGCGTCTTCTCGAGCGCAGCGTCGGAGGCAAAGGCTTGCGGACAGGGGCGGTTCTGGTGAGATTATCCCCGGGCTGGACGCCTCTGGCGTGGGAACCTTGACCAAATTTGCCGAAAAGGGCTGCAGTGCCATGGCGAGTGATATCGGCGCAGCATTCCGCGCGCTGCATGAGGCTGACGGCCTCTTCGTCATCCCCAACCCCTGGGACGCCGGCTCTGCCAAGATGATGCACAGCCTGGGGTTCAAGGCGCTCGCCTCGACCAGTTCCGGCTTTGCGGCCGCGATCGCCAAGAAGGACGGCAAGACTTCCCGCGAAGAGGCGCTGGAGAACTGCCGCCAGCTCGTCCGGGCGACGCCCCTGCCGGTGAACGGCGATCTGGAGAAGGGATACGGCGACAGCCCGGAAGACGCGGCTGAAACCGTGCGGCTCGCCGCCGCCGCCGGCCTCGCCGGCTGCTCGATCGAGGACTTCTCGGGCGAGTCGATCTATGACTTCGGCCATGCTGTCGAACGCGTCACCGCAGCGGTGGAGGCGTCGCGGTCGCTGCCGGGCGACTTCATGCTGACGGCTCGGTCGGAGAACCTGATTCGCGGCCGCATCGATCTGGACGACACCATCCGGCGCCTGCAGGCGTTCGAGGCTGCCGGCGCCGACGTGCTCTACGCGCCGGGGCTCAGCGATCTGGAGCAGGTGCGTGCGGTCACCAGGGCGGTCTCACGGCCCGTCAACGTGCTGATCGGCGGGACGAGCAAGATGACCGTGGCCGAACTCGCGGCCGCAGGCGTCAAGCGTGTCAGCACCGGCGGCGGCCTTACCTGGGTGGCCTACGGCGCCATGCTGAAGGTTGCGCGGCGGATGCTGGAAGAAGGGCGCTTCGACTATGGCGATACGCCCGGCATGCGCGGGATCGCCGATCTCTTGTGACAGCGGCATAGACCGTCGCGATCGAAGCGTGCGCTGCCGCCCAAATCCAGCGGTAGTATCGTGCCCTTTTGAGTCGATATATTCAGCAATGATTCTCTCTTAATTGAATAATAGTTCATTTAGAAATTAGTATTCCCGTATTCGACAAGTAAAGAATCAAGAAGGATCTTCATATTGGGCCGCTCAGGAATCTGTTGCGGAGCCCCGGTGACGCTCGGGTTGATCGGGCCTATACAATAGGCCAACATCCGGCAATTCGGATCAGCTTCGAGGAAGGCCGGGATGTACAAGAGAATACTCGTGCCCGTCGATCTGGCGCATCTTGAGCGCCTGGAGAAGGCCTTGCAGACTGCGGCCGACTTGGCCCGGCAGTACGACGCCACGCTCTGCTTTGCCGGCGTCACCGCGACGACGCCCGGACCGGTGGCCCACAATCCCCAGGAGTACGCCGCCAAGCTGGAGGCCTTCGGCAGGGCGCAGTCCGGGCGCCATGGCCTGCAGGCCGAAACCCGCGCCTACAGCAGCCACGACCCCGCGGTCGACCTCAACGAACGCCTGATGCAGGCGATCTCCGACAGCGGCGCCGACCTGGTGGTCATGGCCTCGCACGTGCCGGGCCTGCCGGAGCACATCTTCGCATCGCACGGCGGCCATCTGGCGTCGCATGCCAAGGTGTCGGTCTTCGTGGTGCGCTGAGCGCACGCGCCGGGATCTCGAGCAACACAGACGAGGGGGGACAGAATGTCCGACAGCAACATCGGCCCCGACGGTGCCGTCACTCTCATCGAGACCGACTACGAGGTCGGTCAGGACAACATCCAGTCGAAGATCGGGCCTTTCGGCTTCGACATCCACAACCCGGTCTTCCTCGTCTCCGGCCTCTCCATCGTGGCCTTCGTCATCTTCACCCTGGCGCTGCAGGAGCAGGCCGCCGCCGCCTTCAGCTGGCTGCGCGACTTCATCGTCTCGACCTTCGACTGGTTCTTCCTGACCGCCGCCAATGTCTTCGTCGTCCTCTGCGTCGTGCTGATGATCTCGCCGCTCGGCAAGGTTCGCCTCGGCGGCAGGGACGCCAAGCCGGACTACGGCTACCTCGGCTGGTTCTCCATGCTCTTTGCCGCCGGCATGGGCATCGGCCTGATGTTCTATGGCGTCGGCGAGCCGATCTCGCATTTCTCCAGCTCGGTGGCGGAGGGCGCAGGCTCGCCCGACAGCTGGGCGCCGCTGGCCGGCGCCGCCGGCGATCCGGAAACCGCGCGCCGCCTCGGCATGGCGGCGACGATCTTCCACTGGGCGCTGCATCCCTGGGCGATCTACGCCATCGTCGCCTTGGCGCTGGCGCTCTTCTCCTTCAACAAGGGCCTGCCGCTCACCATCCGCTCGATCTTCTACCCGATCTTCGGCGAGAAGATCTGGGGCTGGCCGGGCCATGTCATCGACACGCTGGCGGTCTTTGCCACGCTCTTCGGCCTCGCCACCTCGCTGGGGTTCGGCGCCGAGCAGGCCAATGCCGGACTCGATTTCCTCTTCGGCATCTCGGTCTCCGACGTCACCAAGGTCCTGCTGATCACCGGCATCACCGCCATCGCGCTGACCTCGGTCGTCGCCGGCATGGACGCCGGCGTGAAGCGGCTGTCCGAGATCAACATGGGCCTGGCGGTGCTGCTGCTGCTCTTCGTCATCGTGGTCGGCCCCACCGAATCGATCCTGAGCGGTTTCGGCCTCAACCTCGTCGCCTATGCGGAGTACCTGCCGTCACTCGCCAATCCTTTCGGGCGCGACGACGCCAACTTCAGCCAGGGCTGGACCTCCTTCTACTGGGCCTGGTGGATCTCCTGGTCGCCCTTCGTCGGCATGTTCATCGCCCGCGTCAGCCGGGGCCGCACGGTGCGGGAGTTCATATTCTGCGTGCTGCTGATCCCCTCGCTGGTCTGCGTCCTCTGGATGACCTCCTTCGGCGGCACCGCGGTCAGCCAGATCGTCGACCAGGGGCTGAGCGGCGTTGCCGAGGCAGCGCTGGAGGTGAAGCTCTTCGTGATGCTGGAGCAGCTGCCGCTGGCCTCCATCACCTCCTTCTTCGGCATCGTCCTGGTGGTGGTCTTCTTCGTCACCTCCTCCGATTCCGGATCGCTGGTGATCGATACCATCACCGCCGGCGGCAAGGTCGACGCGCCACTGCCGCAGCGCGTCTTCTGGTGCTGCTTCGAGGGGCTGGTGGCGATCGCCCTGCTGCTCGGCGGCGGGCTCGCCTCGCTGCAGGCGATGGCGGTCTCGACCGGGCTCCCCTTCACAGTCGTACTGCTGCTCGGCTGCTACGCCATCGTGAAGGGGCTGATGAGCGAACCGCGCTGAGCGGCCGGCCGGGCCGCCCCCGGCCGCTAGCCGGCGAGGGCGCGCCCGAGCAGCGAGCGCTGCAGGATCGGCGGCCGGCTCGTGCCGGCATCGGCCGGGACCGCCGCGCCGAGCCCCTCGACGGTGGTGAGGAGCGCTGCGACGCCCTCTGCCGCCGCGGCGGCCAGCGTCGTGCCGTCCCAGCTGCCGGCGCCGCCGAAGGGCAGGGCGAAGGCGGCGCTCAACGGCTGGCCCAGGGCCTCGAGGCCGGCGCGGCCGCGGCGGATCTCGGCGCGCTGGGCGGCTTCCGGCAGGCCGGCGAAGACCGGGTGGCGGTCGCTGTGGTTGCCAAGCTGCACGGCCGGCGGCAGGCCCGCGGCCAGGGCGGCGGCGGACACCCCCTCCGCCGGCAGACCGGCCAGCCCGGGATAGGCGTCCAGCAGCGCCATCATGCGGATCGAATCGATCCGCGAGGGGTCCTTGCTGTCGCGGTAGAAGCGTTCGGCGCGCAGTCGTGCGGCGGCCGGCTCGCGGCCGCGCGCGAAGGCGAGGAAGGCCTCGACCTGGCCGCCGCGCTCGAGGCTGCGCACCTGCTGGCGCCAGAAGGGCACGCCGCGCAGCGGCGCGGCGATCAGGAACCAGGTGGCCGGCAGCCCGAGGCGCGACAGCAGCGGCAGCGCCTCGGCGAGCAGCGAGGGATGGTTGTCGTCGAAGGTGATGGCCGCCAGTCCGTCGAGGCTTTCGCCGGCGCGGCGGCGCGACACCAGCTCGTCCAAGGGCCGGACGCGGTAGTGGGACAGGAGCCACTCCAGCTGCCCTTGCAGCACCGCGCCGGTGACCGCATCGCGGTAGCCGGTGGCCGCCGGGGTGCCGACGGCGTGGTAGAGCGCGATCAACGAGGCTGGGGGCGGGGGGGCGGACATGGTTCCTTCTAGCCTGTCGCGGCGGTGGGCGGGAGGCCCCACGGCGCCGGCCGCGCTTGTCGCGCGGGGGGCCGCTGCCTATAAAGCGGCGCGATCATGCGAAGGGCGGTGACAGGGTGACGATCCTTCTGACCGGCGCGGCCGGTTTCATCGGAGCCGCTGTGAGCGAGGCGCTGCTGGCCCGCGGCGAATCCGTCCTGGGTCTCGATAGCCTCAACAGCTACTACGAGCCGGCCCTGAAGCGCGCCCGCCTTGCGCGCCTGCAGGCGCAGGCCGGTTTCCGCTTCCTGCAGTGCGACCTGGCGCAGGCCGAGCCGGTGCTGGCGCTGGCCGCGCGGGAGCCGGCGATCGACCGCATCGTGCACCTTGCGGCCCAGGCCGGGGTCCGCCACTCGCTGAGCGATCCCTGGAGCTATCTGGCCAGCAACGTCACCGGCCACCTGAACGTACTGGAACTGGCCAGGCGGCTGCCGGGCTGCCGCCACCTGGTCTATGCCTCCTCCTCCTCGGTCTACGGCGCCAACCGGAACCTGCCGGCGGCGGTCGAGGACCGGGTGGACGAGCCGCTGTCGCTCTATGCCGTCTCGAAGCGGGCGGGGGAGCTGATGAGCCTCTGCTATGCCCGGCTGCATGGCCCGCCGATGACCGGCCTGCGCTTCTTCACCGTATACGGCCCCTGGGGCCGTCCCGACATGACCCCCTTCATCTTCGCCCGCGCGCTGTTGACCGGCGAGGCGCTGACGCTGTTCGACGGTGGCCGCATGAAGCGGGACTTCACCGCGATCGACGACGTGGTGCCCGGGGTGCTGGCGGCGCTCGACCGCATCCCCGCCCCCGCCGAGGACGGTGTGCCCCACCGCCTCTACAATATCGGCAACGACAGCCCGGTGACGGTGCGCAGCTTCCTGGCGACTCTCGAGGCGCTGTGCGGGCGCCAGGCGGTCATTCGCGACGCCCCGCTGTCGGCGGCCGAGCCGGAGGCCACCTGGGCGGACATCGCCGCCAGCCGGCGCGACCTCGGGTTCTCGCCCAGCACCGGCCTGGAGGAGGGCTTGGGCCGCTTCCTCGCCTGGTTCCGCAGCTACTACGGGCTCTAGGCCGGCGGCGCGACCATCGGGTCGGGATAGTCGTGCTGCCGGTAGTCCGCGGCCACCGCGGCGCCGACGACCCGCTTGCGGAAGTCGGCCCGCACGTCGCGCCAGCGGAAACGGATCGAGTTGCGCACGATCTCGCGGTCGAGCTTCTTGAACTCGTCGATCACCGGCGCGTAGCGGATCAGGTCGTTGGCGCTGCCCATGAAGGCGCTCTCACCCTCGGCGGCCTGGGCCCAGTCGGTCTCCTGCGTCCGCGCCACGAAGGCCTGGAAGGCGCCCTCCGGCACGTGCATCAGATCCTTGGCGTCGAGGTGCCGGGCCAGGGCGCCATCGAAGGTGTAGCGCGCGAGGGCGGCCGATTCGGGGTCGGTCAGGCCGCCGTCCCGCCCCGCCGTGGCTACGGCGAAGACGCTGAGATCCGAGAGGCAGGAGGAAAAGACCTTGATCGCCGAAATCCGGATCGAACGAGAGAAGACATCGTCCTGGAAATACTGTCGAAAGGACGTTCCCATCCGAGTCTTCAAATAGCCATGAAGAGACGACTGGGCGATGAAGGATGTACGGGTCTGCACGAATAGGCCGAGCGACTCGACCGACTCGATGGGGTCTTTCCTGAAGCGCTCGGAATTGAGCCCGAAAAGCCGCACAATGTGACTGAAAGTACTTGAAAATCCCGACAAGAGCTAACCTATCACTACTGTGGAACGGGTAAACTTGTCATGCTTGGCAATCGTCGGTTATCTTGCTTGCTGCGGTAGTTTAGGTTCCCTAGAGTGCGCTTAGTGCCGTTGAAACGGCAATAATCAGATAATGACGCTACGAGGGGGGAGGATAACATGCCGGAGGCTAGATCCGAGAAAAGGCGAATCCACTGGGCGAAAACCAGGAACGTGACGTTCATGGTGCTCGCCGTATGGTTCGTGTTCAGCATCCTTGCGCCGTGGTTCGCCAAGGATCTCGACACCATGACATTCCTGGGGTTCGAGTTGGGATACTACTTCTGTGTCCAGGGCTCGCTCATCGTCTTCGTGCTGCTGATCATCGTCCATAATCTGGTGCAAGACCGGATCGACGATGAGTACGGCAGCGGCGAACTCTAGGAGGGGTGGACAATGGCCACGCAAGGCACTGCAGGCACTAGCTTCACCCAGAACCTGGGGAAGGTCTATGCCCTCTACACGCTTGGATTCCTGGTCTTTTTCGCACTCATGGCGCTGCTCGAGAGCTTCGGCGTCGGGGCGCAGACCATCGGCATCCTGTTCCTCGTCTTCACGCTGCTGATCTACGCCGGCATCGGCTGGCTGTCCCGCACCATGCAGGTCGACGCCTACTACGTCGCCGGCCGCGAGGTGCCAGCCTTCTACAACGGCATGGCCACCGGCGCCGACTGGATGTCCGGAGCGTCCTTCGTGGCGCTCGCCGGCGGCATCTACTTCGGCGGCTACCCCTATCTGGCCTTCATCATCGGCTGGACCGGCGGCTACGTGCTGGTGAACGCCCTGCTGGCGCCCTACCTGCGCAAGTTCGGCTGCTACACCGTGCCGGACTTCGTCGGCACGCGTTACGGCGGCAATCTCGCGCGCTTCGTCGCGGTCGTCGTGCTGGTGGTCGCGTCCTTCACCTACGTGACGGCGCAGATCAACGCCACCGGCACGATCGCGGCCGAGACGCTGGGCATTCCCTTCGGGGCCGGTGTCTGGCTCGGTCTCGTCGGCATCCTGATGTGCTCGATGCTGGGTGGCATGCGGGCGGTGACCTGGACCCAGGTGGCGCAGTACATCGTGCTGATCATCGCCTACCTGGTACCGGTCATCTGGATGTCGAACGCGCAGGGCTTCGGCATCATCCCGCACTTCAACTACGGCGAGGCGGTGGAGCGGATCCGCGAGTTGGAAGCGCAGTACGGTCTGCAGCCGGCCGCCGAGGCGGTTGCCGGTGTTTCCGTGCTGACCACGCCGCACTTCAACCCGCAGGGCGGTGCCGACTCCTGGAAGTTCATCACCCTGGCGATCTGCATGATGGCCGGCACGGCATCGTTGCCGCACATCCTGATGCGCTACTTCACGACGCCGTCGGTGCGTTCCGCGCGCAAGTCGGTGGCCTGGTCGCTGTTCTTCATCTTCCTGCTCTACTTCACCGCCCCGGCTCTGGCGACGCTGACCAAGTTGCAGCTGCTCGACCCGACCCTGCCGACGGCGGTGATCGGGCAGGCCTATGACACCGTTGTCAATCTTGACTGGGTGAAGAACTGGGCTGAGGTCGGCATGCTGGCCGTCCAGGACCAGAACGGAGACGGCATAGTCCAGCTCAATGAGTTCTTCATGCGGCCGGACATCGTCGTGCTGGCAACGCCGGAAATCGCCGGCCTGCCCTTCGTGATCTCGGGCCTGGTGGCTGCTGGCGGCCTGGCGGCGGCGATGTCCACCGCCGACGGACTGCTGCTGGCAATCGCCAACGCGCTCAGCCACGACCTCTACTACAAGATCATCGATCCCAAGGCGGAGACGAGGCGTCGACTGATCGTCGCCCGCGTCCTGCTGCTGGTGATCGGTGCGGGGGCGGCGCTGGTCGCGAGCCTGCAGCTGACGGGCATCCTGGGCGCCGTTGCCTGGGCCTTCTGCTTCGCCTGCTCGGGTCTCTTCTTCCCGCTCGTCCTCGGGGTCTGGTGGAAGCGGGCCAATCGTGCCGGCGCCATCGCCGGCATGGCGGGCGGCTTCCTTGCCGGATCGGCGTACCTCTACGCGGTGCGTACCGGCATGGAGCCCTGGTTCGGCATCGACCACCTGCGCTTCGGGATGGTCGGCATGGCGGTCAGCCTGGTGGCGATGATCGTCGTCAGCCTGATGACCAAGGCACCCGATGCCGAGACGCAGGCGATGGTGGACGAGTGCCGCGATCCGACCGGCGAAACGATCCTACGCGCCACGCACTAGGCGGCGCTGCTGCTACGATCTGGTGGGGGCGGGAGTTTCTCCCGCTCCCACCACTTTTTTTGCCTGGAACGAACTGACAGAGCCGGAACGATGGACGGAACACTGCAGGCCTTTTCGATCTGGATCATCATCCTGGACTACGTCCTGGGTATGGTGATGTGGACCCTGATCGGCCGCGCGGCGATGAACTTCTTCCTGCCGGTGAATTCGCCCTTCTTCTTCATGCGGGCCTTCGTCTGGCTGACCGACCCGCTGCTGCGGCTCTTCCGGCCGATCACGCCGCCCTTCCTGGTCGAGCCGCTGATCCCGCTCTACGTCGCCTGGTTCTTCTTCATGATCCGCTTCTATCTGGTCCCCTGGGCGCTGGGCTATTCGGTGATGGGCATGCTGTCCTTCCCGCTGGAGAGCGAGATCGCCGGCTGGACCTATCGCATGTTCGGCGGCGCCTCGCCCTAGTCCTGCGACCGCTACAGCATTCCCTCGCGGGCGAGATCGATCGCCCCGGGGATCTGCCGGATCGCCGCCTGCAGCGCGCCGCGCTCCCGCTTCGAGAGGATCTTCGGGTCGACCCTGGAGCCCGGCGGGATGCCGGCCGCTCCATCGGCGATCTGCTGGCGCAGGATCGCCGCCAGGATCGTGCCGTGCGCGTTGCGCAGCCCCTCCAGCTGGTGTGCCGAGGCCTGCTCGGCGGCGGCGGCGAAGCGCTCCGGCGTGCTGCGGGCAAGGAAGCCGCCCTTGATCGAGAGCAGGCGCGCGCTGGTGGTCAGCGGCAGCAGGCCGTGCCACTTGAGATCGACCCGGCCATCGCTGCCGCTCTGCAGACCGCCGAAGAGCCCGAGCGGCGAGTGCCAGCTGCGCAGCGTCTCTGACAGCGCCCGCCAGAAGGCCGGTGCCCGGGCACCCTCCTCATAGGCGAAGCGCCAGAGGGCGTCACCCAGGCTCCGCTGGCCGTGCACCGGCAGGGCATCGTAGAAGATGTCGACGTTCAGCAGGTCTTCCGGCCGCTGCTGCGTTATCCAGCCGCGGACCCGCGCCTGCCAGTCCGCCAGG
Organism: uncultured Alphaproteobacteria bacterium; assembly: GCA_942492185.1. Taxonomy (GTDB): domain Bacteria; phylum Pseudomonadota; class Alphaproteobacteria; order Kiloniellales; family JACOMY01; genus CALOEA01. The sequence continues at coordinate 10,103 of CALOEA010000042.1, read as the reverse complement.
GAGTGCCGCCAGGCCGCGGTCTTCGCCATCACGCCCCCCTTGCAGTAGGGCACGCCGACCCGGTCGAGAATGTCGGCGATGTGGGTGCCGAGCGCCTCGAACCAGCGATCCTCAGGCCCGTCGGCGGCGCCCGTGGCGTAGACGATGGCGTTGTCCTGGTCGGCCGCCAGCAGGCTCTCGCCGCGGCCGGCGGAGCCGAGGACCAGCAGGGCATAGGGCACCGGCGGATCGCCGTGCCCGGCCGCGCGCATGCGCGCTTCGGCCAGTTCGCCGGCGCGACGGGTGAGGGCGCAGAGTTCGCCGCTGATGACCGCCGCGACGGCGCGAGCATCGACCTCCTCCTGCGTCAGGCGACCCGCCATGGCCGTCAGCTTGCCCCAGGCGGCAGAGAGCTCCACCTCGTCCGCCCCGGCGTCGATCTGGTCCCCCAGCACCATCGCGGTCGTCATGCGGTGGCGCAGCAGGTGACGGGAGGTGAGGGCGCCGACCAGGCGGCCCTCCGCATCGATGACGCCGAGATGGCGCAAGTGCAGCCGCTCCATGCGGCCGATGGCGCGATAGACAAAGGCGGCCTGCGGTACGGTCACCAACGGCGAGGAGGTGAAATCGGCGAGCGGCGCCTCCGCGGCGGCGGCGTGGCCATGCAGCGCGCGCAGCACGTCGCGCTCGGTGACAATGCCATGGCCGCCGTCCGCCAGCTCGACGAAGACGGAGCTGACGCCGCACTCCACCATCAGGTCGATCGCCGCCTTCAGGTTCCTGCCGGGCGCCAAGATCGGCGTGCTGGGCCTCAACGGCGCCGGCAAGTCGACGCTGCTGAAGATCATGGCCGGCGTCGACACCGAGTTCGACGGCGAGGCCTGGGCCGCCGACGGCGTGCGGGTCGGCTACCTGCCGCAGGAGCCGGCGCTCGACCCGGCCAAGGACGTGCTGGGCAACGTCATGGAGGGCGTGGCCGAGACCAAGGCGCTGCTCGACCGCTTCGAGGCCGTCTCCGCCGCCTTCGCCGAGCCGAGGACGCCGACTAGATGACGCGCTGCTCGCCGAGCAGGGCGAGCTGCAGGAGAAGATCGACGCCGCCGACGCCTGGGACCTCGACCGCACCATCGAGATCGCCATGGACGCGCTGCGCTGCCCGCCGGGCGACGCCGACGTCGCCAAGCTGTCCGGCGGTGAGCGCCGCCGCGTCGCGCTCTGCCGGCTGCTGCTGTCGAAGCCCGACATGCTGCTGCTCGACGAGCCGACCAACCATCTCGACGCCGAATCCGTCGCCTGGCTGGAGCGCTTCCTGCAGGAATACCCGGGACCGGTGGTCGCGGTGACCCACGACCGCTACTTCCTCGACAACGTCGCCGGCTGGATCCTGGAGCTCGACCGCGGCCGCGGCATCCCCTACGAGGGCAACTATTCCTCCTGGCTGGAGCAGAAGCAGAAGCGCCTGGCGCAGGAGGAGAAGCAGGAGGCGCCCGCCAGCGCACGCTGGCCGCGAGCTGGAGTGGGTGCGCCAGAGCGCCGCGCGCGCGCCAGGCCAAGTCCAAGGCCCGCATCAGCGCCTACGAGGAGCTGCTGGCGAACGCCGCGAGAAGGCGCCGGAGACCGCCCAGATCGTCATCCCGCCCGGCCCGCGGCTGGGCGATCTGGTCATCCGCGCCGAACACCTGACCAAGGGCTTCGGCGACCGGCTGCTGATCGACGGGCTCGACTTCAAGCTGCCCAAGGGCGGCATCGTCGGCGTGATCGGCCCCAACGGCGCCGGCAAGACCACGCTGTTCCGCATGATCACCGGCCAGGAAACGCCCGACGGCGGCTCGCTCAAGGTCGGCGAGACGGTGAAGCTCGGCTATGTCGACCAGAGCCGCGATTCGCTGGCCGGCAACAAGACCGTCTGGGAGGAAATCTCCGACGGCCTCGACGTGATCGAGCTTGGCCGCCACCAGGTGCCCAGCCGCGCCTATGTCGGCGCCTTCAACTTCAAGGGCGCCGACCAGCAGAAGAAGGTCGGCCAGCTCTCCGGCGGCGAGCGCAACCGCGTGCATCTGGCCAAGATGCTGAAGCAGGGCGCCAACGTGCTGCTGCTCGACGAGCCGACCAACGACCTCGACGTCGACACGCTGCGCGCGCTGGAAGAGGCGCTGCTCGACTTCGCCGGCTGCGCCGTGGTGATCAGCCACGATCGCTGGTTCCTCGACCGCATCGCCACCCACATCCTGGCCTTCGAGGGCGACAGCCAGGTCGTCTGGTTCGAGGGCAACTACGAGGACTACGAGGTCGACAAGAAGCGCCGGCTCGGGGCCGCGGCTGACCAGTACAAGCCGCTGGAGCGCTGAGCGCGCGCCTGCGCGGCGAGAGGCCTTTTGCCGCATCGGCTGGCGAGAAGACCTGCGCCTATCGTCGGCCTCATGACGCGAAGGGGCGCAGCTGAGCGACCGGGCTTGGGCCACCGACACCGCCGGGGTTTCCGCGCCGGGTGGCGGCGCTGGCTGGCCTGCCTGCTGCTAGGCCAGGTGCTGGCCGGCACGCTGGTGCCGATGGTGCAGGCCGCGCCGATCTTCGACTCCATCTTCGATGTCCTCTCCGGCGACTTCTGCGCGCCGCCGGAGGATTCCGATGCGCCGGCACGGCCGCACCGCGACCATGCCCACTGCATCCTCTGCATCTCCAAGGTGGGACCGGCGCTGGTCGAGCTGGCCCTGCCGCCGCTGCTGCCGGCGCCCTCGCTGGCGCGGCACGAGAGCCTGTCGCAGCCGGCCGTGGTCTCGCCGGACGGCCGCCACTTCGCGGCCAAGGGTTGCCGCGGGCCGCCGACGGCCTGACCGCTCCCCCCTCTTTCACCCTTTCGAGATCCATGGCGCCGGCGCGAGCCTCGCTGCCGTGCGCCCGCTTCAAAGGAGCCCTGCCATGCGCAGTCTCTTCGTCCTGGTCCTTGCCCTGTTCGCCCTGCCGGCCGCCGCGCTGGCGCACAGTTTCGATATCGGCGCCCTCAGCGTCGCTCACCCCTGGAGCCGCGTGACGCCGCCGACGGCGAAGGTCGGTGCCGGCTATCTGGTGATCACCAATGCCGGCGACGACGACGACCGCCTGCTGGCCGTAGAGAGCGACGTTGCCGGCCGTGCCGAGCTGCACGAGATGCGCGACGTCGACGGTGTGATGAAGATGCGGCCACTGCCCGACGGCATCCTTTTGCCGGCCGGCGAGAGTGTCGCACTGGCCCCCGGCGGTCTGCACGTGATGTTCGTCGATCTCGCCGCGCCGCTCGTCGAGGGCGAGCGGTTCCCGGCGACGCTGCTCTTCGAGAAGGCCGGCCGCCTGGCGGTCGAGTTCAAGGTCGAGCCGCTGGACTACGCCCCGGCCGGGGAGCACCAGCACTCGCAGGGCGGCGGGTCGTGAGCGGCGGGCCGGGACCGGCCGCGGGCCCGGTGGGGGCTCCCGCGGGGGGAGGGCGGGGGCGACGCCCCGTCCTCGTCATCCTGGGCATTGCGGCGACGCTCCTGCTGGCGCTGGGTGCCGGCCTGCTGGTGCTGCTGCCGGAGCGTCTCAGCCTGTCGGAACGGCTGGACCCGCTGGTCGAGCGCTATGGCGGTTCGCCGCTGATCGGCGGGCCCTTCGCACTGCAGGACATGAATGGCGGGAGCGTGACGCAGCAGGCGGGTTCCGGCCGCCTGACGCTGCTCTTCTTCGGCTTCACCCACTGCCCGGATGTCTGCCCGACCGCCCTGCTGACGGTCGCGCAGGCCCTGGACCGCCTGCCGGCGGAGCAGGCCGAGCGCTTCCGGCCGCTGTTCGTGTCGGTCGATCCGGAGCGCGACACGCCGGAGGTGCTGCGCGGCTATGTCTCGCTGTTCCATCCGGCGATCGTCGGGGCGACGGCGTCGCCGGCCGAGATCGCGGCGATGGCGAAGCTCTATCGCGCCTACTATGCCAAGGTCGATCTGGGAGCAGGCGACTACACCGTCGATCACTCCACGATGCTCTACCTGCTCGATGGCGAAGGACGCAATCTGGCGCTCTTCAATCACCAGACGAAGGCGGAGAGGCTGGCAGAGGCGCTTTCCGCCTTCGCCGGTGCGCTGGAGGCGGAGCCCTGAGACCGGCCGCCCCCGGACGAAGAAGGCCGCGCCCGCGGGGGGGCGGCCTTCCGCGTCTGGCTCTCGCTCCGCGACCTAGTCGAGCTTGGCGGTCGCCGGCAGCTTGGTCTTCATCTCGGCGATGAGGGCCGCGACGTCGCCGTCGCTGCGGCGCAGCACCGTGTTGTATTCGTCCTGCAGCGAGATGGTCAGGCGGATGCCTTCGGCGGAGAAGTCATAGATCCGCAGGCCGATGTCGAATTTCTTCATGTACCACTCGACCTTGGCCACGTTGCCATTGGGGGCGACCACGTTCGTCGTCGCCGCCACCACCGTGGGGTCCTTCGAGCTGGTGCGGGTGGAGACCACGTCGAAGGTCTCGCCCTTGTAGCTGTCGAACAGCGGCAGGAAGCGCTGGATCAGGGTCTCGCGCAGGACCGCGTTGAACTCCTGCCGCACCGCCGGGTCGGTATTGCGCCAGTAGGTGCTGAGCACCTGCTGCGAGATCAGCGCGAAATCGACGGCCTCCATCAGCAGCGTGCGAAAGCGATCGACCCGCTCCTGGGCCGAGGCGCTCTTGTCGGTGAGCTGCTTGATGGCGCGGGTGCCGAGGTCGGAGAGGAACACGCTCGCCTCCTCCTCGACCGAGGCGGCGGCCGGCTGCAGCGCGCCGGGCAGGGTTATCAGGGCGGTACTGGCCGCCGCTGCGGCCAGGAGAAAGGTTCGACGGGAGGTCATGCTGTCCTACTCGCTCCACTGGCTCGTTTGCTTGCCGCTGATCGAAAGCCCCAGGGTCGGCGTGCTTTCCTTGTTCCAGTCGCCCTCGCTGAGGGCTGGAAGCGGGATATCCTCAAGCTGGCCGTTGCGGATCGCCGCTTCGCGATTCTGCCGGTAGAGGGTGCGAATCCGCGCGTAGTAGTCGACCGCATCGGCCTTGATGCTATCGATCACCTCGATGTTCTGCGCCCGGGCATGTCGATGCCTTGCAGGGCGCGGCGCCCGATCAAGATGTAGGTTTTGGTCTCGTCGCTCACCGGTCGAAGTAGTCGAAGAGGTAGGGCCAGGGGTCGATAAAGCTGTCGACGACCAGACCGACCGTGTCGCGGGCCGTCGAGGGGCCCAGCAGCGGCAGCACCAGATAGAAGCCTTCGCCCACGCCCCAGACCGCCAGGGTCTGGCCGAAGTCCTCGTCGTGGTACTCGTAACCCCACTCGGCTGCCACATCGAAGATGCCGGCAACGCCCAAGGTGGTGTTGATCAGGAAGCGCATGGCCGTGGTCTCGGCGCGCTCCCATTCGCCCTGGAATATATCGTTGGCAAAGACCACCGGCGCGCCGATGTTGCGCATCGCGTTGCGCACGCCATCCTGGACCGGATCAGGCAGCAGAAAGCGATAGGTTGCCGCAGCCGGCTGTAGCACCATGGTGTCCAGCGCGCCGTTGAACGCGAAGGTGAAGCGGTTGACGAACTCCAGCGGATCGTTGTCGGGGCCGAAGATGCCCTCGTCGTCCGCCGAGACGGTCTGCGTGCCGCTGTTCGAAGCACAGCCGCCGAGCGCGCCGGTCATCAGGAAACCGGCCGTTACCGCGACTGCCACGTTGCGCCCGAGGCGCCTGCCTGCCCAAATCGTCATATCACCCCGTCCGATCCCTCGCTCCTGGCCGGCCGTAGCCTCGCGTGGCGCAACGCTAGCACAAGATGTCCAGCCTAGCGCCCTCGACCTGCCCGCAATTTCAACCCCCGATCAGGCCCGGCCGCACCATGAGGCCTGGATGTCCTGCCATTCCGGCAGATTCTGCCATCCAGCACGCCGCAGCCGTGTTCCAACCACCTTAGCCGGAATAGCATAAGCCCCCCCCGAAACTAGACCAGAAATGTGAGGCACTTGAGGCCTCTGGACGAAACTCTGTGGCAAAAAAGCCGCAGCGTCTTTGTTGGACTAGCGCGGATTCGCGGCTGTTGCTGGCGGGTTGGGCACTGCCCGGGTTGAAGGCGGGACGGCCGACCGTCGGCGTCCCAGCAGGATCCGGCGATAGAGCGGCCGCGTCAGTGCCGGCAGGACGTACATCGGGAGTCTGCGCCAGGCCGAAAAACAGCAGGATATCGGTCACTCGACCGCGCTGGGCAGCGCCGCCAGCAGCAGGCCCATGTTCCGGTTTCCGGTCATCAGGCCGACGGTGAGCGCCCGTTGCCGCCCCAGCCGCCAGAAGACCGCCGCGCCCAGGACCTGCAGCAGCGGGTTGGCCAGCCAGGCGGCGGCCAGCCAGGCCAAGGCGATGTCCGGGCGCTCCCCAGCGAGGCGCCGGGTGACGCCGTCCATGATCGCCCACGTAGAAGACCAGCGTGATGAGCACCACGATGCCGTCGATCAGCAAAGCGCCAGGCGGGACCAGGCGGGCGGGGCCGGCGATCATGCGGAAGCCGAGTGCGAAGAGCAGCGCCAGCGAGATCAGCAGGCCTAGCCGGAGCATGAAGGCGCCCAGTCCGATCTCCAGTTCCAGACCGAGCAGCCCGAGCGCCAGCGGCGGCAACACCAGCGGTGTGAGCAGGGTGGCGAGCAGCGATCCGACCAGGGCGAGCGGCCCGGCCGAGGCCGAGCAGGGTCGCCAGGGCGGCCGAGCTGATGATCGGTGGTGCCAGCGCCATCAGCGCCCAGGGCGATGGTCAGGCTGTCGGGGATCGACAGCACGCGACAGAGCCCCCAGACCATCAGCGGCAGCAGCAGCTGCTGCCAGGGAAAGAGGACGATCTGCAGGCTTGGATGGCGCAGCTCGCGGCCGATCGCCGACCAGTCGAGGCGCAGCTGCGTCGCGGTCAGCAGCAGCACCACGGCTGGTGGCAGCAGCGGGCGCGCCAGGCGGCTGACTCGGGCAGTGCCAAGCCAATGAAGACGCCGAACAGTGCGCTGGTGGCATGGCGCCCGAGGAAGTCGAGCGGTGCCAGGAGCGGGGCGGGCGTCGGAGCGGCGGACGGCATGCCGGTGGACGCTAGCGCCTTTCCCGGCAACGCGCCACGGCGCTGGAGGTCGAGGAGCTGGATAACGCGATGGGGGAGGGCGCCGGCTTGAAGTGGTGCGAACTGGAAAAGAACGGTCGCGTCAAGGTGCTGGGCGACCGCGTGCTGCCGGAGTGGATCGACTTCGCGGTCGCAGAACGTCGCCTATTACGTGCTCGCCTTCGACCAGGTGGTCGACAGGCTGTTCGACCGCGTCGGCCTGGACCACGCCTATCGCACGCGCACCGGCCGTTCGATGTTCGCCGCCGAGGCGCACATCACCTGGCAGCGCGAACTCCACCGCGACGACCCGCTGCGCTACGAGCTGCATTTCTTGGCTTTCGACGACAAGCGGCTGCACGGCCTCTATCGCATGTTCCACGAAAGCGGGGTGCAGGCGGCGACGATGGAGTGGATGCAGCTCTCGGTCGGCCCTCGGTCGCCGGGAGTGGTGCCCTGGGATGAGGTGGTGCGGCCGCAGGTCGAGGCGCTCTGCCGGCTACAGGCGCAGCTGCCACCGCCGCAGGAGGTCGGACGGGTCATGATGACGGTCTCCAAGCCGGCATGACGGCAGGCCCGCAATGACCGCCGGGCCGCGCCGGCGCGGCGGTCTCGACCCGCTGGCGGGAACCGCGCCGCTGACGCTGCTCGGCCTGGCGGTGCTGGCCGGCCTTTGCGGCGGCGCCGCCGCCATCGGGCTGCGCGAGAGCGTCGGCGCCCTCAGCCGCCTGCTCTACGGCTTCGAGGTCGAGTCGATGGCCAGCGAGGCAGGCAAGCTGGTGTGGTGGCGCCCCTGCCTGATTCTTGGTCTCGGCGGTCTCGCCGTCGGCCTCTTCGTGCGCTGGTGCCTGCCGGGGCGCCGCGCCTACGGTGTCGCCGGCGTCATCGATCCGGCGGTCTTCCGCGGCGCCACCATGGGCCTCTCCACCCCGGCCCTGAAGACCGCGCTCGGCGCCATCCGCGACGCTGGAGCTGGCCGATCGAGGCGCAGGGGCCGGTGGTACGTCTTGGGGCGACGCTCGGCGGCTGGTTCGCCGAGCGCTACAAGCTCACCGTCGCGGGCCGCCGGCTGCTGCTCGACGCCGGCGTCGCGCCCGCCGCCGATCGCCTCTTCAACGCGCCGCTCGCGGCACCTTCTTCGCCCTCGAGGTCGTGGTGGCGCGCTACGCCTTTTCCGCCTTCGCCGGGCTGGCGGCCGTTGCCGGCAACCTCGACCTTCATCGTCATGGCGCCGATCCGGCCTTCGTGGTGCCGGACGGCTGGGCCATCACCCTGTGTGGAGCTGCCGGCCTTCATGCTGCTCGGGCTGTTCGCGGCGGCCGTGGCGCTGGCGTTGGTGCAGGCGATCTACCTGGTCGATGGCGGCATGCGGCGGGCGCGCCTGCCGCTGTGGCTGCCGGGCCTCGCCGGACTGGTCGTCGCCGGCCTGGCACTGCTCGACAGCCACATCCTGGGCGTCGGTTACGAGGCGACTTCGGCCGCCCTGGCCGGCGACTATCGCTGCACCTGCTGCTGTTGCTGATGACCCTCAAGCTGAAACCGGCGACCGCGCGCTCTGCCTGGGCAGCGGCTTCATCGGCGGGATCTTCTCGCCGTCGCTGGTGCTGGGGGCGCTCGGCGGCGGTGCCGGGCTGCCGGTGCTCTCGACCCTGGCGCCGGACTACGTCTCCTTGGCGGCGCCTCTTCTTGGCCGGCATGGGGGCGGTCGCCGCGCCCATGCTCGGCGCGCGGTTTCACCGCGGTGATGATCGTCGAGTTGTTCCAGCGACTTCGCCTTGCGCGCGTTCTGGCGGCGGTGGTGGTGGCCAGTCTGGTGTCACGCCGGCTCGGCCTGCTCGGCCGCTACAGCATGATCGACTGGCGCCGACAGCAGGCGCCCGCGAAGGAGTTCGCCGCCTCAGTCGGCCAGCAGGTGACGCTCTCGCTGGAGCGGCTCCTTGCCGACGATCTTGCAGACGCTCTGGCCGGCGCAGACGAACTTGCTGTAGCGGCGCGATAGCGGGATGCGGTCGGTCTCCGCAAGCATCTGCCGCCGCGCGGCGCCAGGCACGGCCGCCGGGTCGATCAGTTCGGCAATCAGCTGGCCTTTCGTCACCCGCTCACCCAGCGCGGCCTTGTAGGCCAGGATGCCGTAGGCCAGGAGAACCTTGATCCACTGCGTGGCCGAGAAGGTCGGTCACTTCGCAGAGCGCCTTCGGCGTTGTGCCGGGAGGCCTCGGCAATGAAGCCGCGGTGCGCCAGGATGCGATAGAGCGCACGGCCGTCGATTTCGCCCAGTTCGTCGGAGACGTCGCCCTGGCCGCGAAACTCGACCGTGCCAGCCAGGCAGGCGGCCGGCAGGGCGTGCTGCAAGGCGCTTGCCGCCCGCGCCCAGGCGTCGAACGAACTCGTCGAACAGCCGCCGCCGGAGATCCTCGCAGAGCAGCACGGCGTGGACGCCGAGTTCGGCCGCCAGCGGCGCCGCCTCCGGCCAATGCTGCGGAATGACGAAAAGATGCATCAGCGAATCGTCGTCGCAATGCAGGTCGAGCGCGAGGTCGGCGGTGAGCGCCTCGTGCGCCAGCGCCAGACGCAGCGCATCCAGTTCCTTGCGCGGCTTGATCTGCGCCAGCACGCCAGGGATGGCGGCCCTGACCACCGCGACGTTGGCCGCCACGTCGCTGCGCGCCCAGCCTGCCGTCCAGCGCCGCCGCCAGCGGCTCCGTCAGGTCGGGCCAGCCGCGATTGAAGTTGCCGCCGCCGCGCAGCTCGGCGACAGCCGGGCCGTCGTTGACCCGCGCCAGGCCGATCAGCGGGTTGGCATAGGGCACCACCACGATCTCACCCCGGACGAGGCCCTTGGCGTCGGCCTCTTCGAGCAGCCGCAGCAGGTGGTGTGCCGCCGGCATCGCCAGCGTCATGTCGGCATGGGGCGGGCCTGGTAGGCCTTCGGCCCGGCGCCGCGCGTGCCATAGCGGTGCAGCAGCAGCTCCTGGCGGGTGCCGGGTCCGGCTGTTCCAGGGGAATGCGTTCGGTCTGGCGGGCCATTGAGCTCTCCTGCTGCAG
>CALOEA010000041.1:0-4915 GCA_942492185.1 uncultured Alphaproteobacteria bacterium | reverse complement strand
GGGATGGACACGTGAACAATCGCACCTCCTGGGGGTCGACCTCGGCGCCGGCAGCCTCAAGGCGACGCTCGGTGATCCGCACCGACGGCAGCCTGGCCGGCGAGGCGGCGCACCCGGTCACCACCGCCATCCCGCACTTCGGCTGGTCCGAGCAGGACCCCGAGGAATGGGTGCGGGCCTTCGCCGCCGCGGTGCCGGCGGCGCTCACGGCCGCCGGCGTACTGCCCGGCGAGATCGCCGGCATCGGCCTGTCGGGCGGCGCGCACATCCCGGTGCTGCTGGATAAGGACGACAAGGTCATCCGGCCGGCCATCCTGTGGAACGACCAGCGCAGCAGTGGCCAAGGAAGCGCACGAGCTGCACGAGCGCGCCGGCGAGACGATCATCGCCCCCGGGCTGAACCGCGTCAACCCGACCTGGACGCTGTGCGATGCTGGCACGGCTGCAGAAGCACGAGCCTGAGGCCATCGCGCGCGTGAAGCGCCAAACTGATATCGCCAAGGACTGGCTGCGCAGCCGCCTGACCGGCGCCTGGGACCACCGACTACTCCGACGTCCTGGGCGCCCTGATGGCCGACCACCACACGCGCGCCTGGTCGCAGGAGATCTGTGGGCTGATCGGCTGGCACATGGACACCCTGCCGCCAGTGGTGGAGCCGGAGCCGATCGTCGTGGACGGGGTCACCGCCGCAGCGGCCGCGGCGACGGGCCTCGCCGCCGAGACGCCGGTGGTCTGCGGCTCGAACGACACCACGGTGGAGTTCTACGGTGTCGGCGCGCTGGAACCGGGCATGGGAGCGATCAAGCTCGCCACCGCGGGCGTGCTCTTCCTCGCCGCCGACCGGCCGGTGGTGAACCCGCCGATCTCCTGCTACCCGCACATCCTGCCGGGCATGTGGTACACGGCGACCGGCACCAACTCCTGCGCCTCGGCGCACCGCTGGGTGCGCGACACGCTCTTCCTCGGCCCCGACAGCGCGGCCGCCGGCGCCTTCGAGGCGATGGACGCGCTGGCCGCCGCGGTACCCGCCGGCAGCGAGGGGCTGCTGTTCCATCCCTATCTGCAGGGCGAGCGGGCGCCCTGGTGGGACCCGCAGCTGCGCGCCAACCTCCTCGGCCTCACGATGCGGCACGGCAAGGCGCACCTGGCGCGCGCGACCTACGAGGGCATCGCCTTCTCGATCCGCGACCTGGTGGAACAGGCCAAGGGCTTCGGCCAGAGTTTCGGCACGGTCAAGCTGCTGGGCGGCGGCGCCAAGTCGGCGACCTGGCGGCAGATCCTCGCCGACATCACCGGCCTCACCATCGAGCGGCCGGGCAACGGCGACGCCTCCTTCGGCGCGGCCCTGGTCGCCGGCGTCGGCGTCGGCCTCTTCGCCGACGCCCGCGACGCCGTGGCGCGCTGCGTCACCACGCTCGACCGCAACGCACCGGATCCGGCGAACCGTGACCTCTACGACGCGCTCTACGCCATCTACCGCGAGGCAACGGTCCGCCTGCAGGCGCTCGACCACCGCCTGCACGCGCTCTTCGTGGCCTAGCGCCGCGGCTCGTCCCGCAGCCGGCGTGCGTCGCTACTCGTCCTTGATCACGTAGGCGGCGGTGATGCCGCCGTCGATGGGAACGCCGGCGCCGTTCATGTAGCTGGCCTCGTCGGAGGCCAGGAAGGCGACGACGTTGGCGATCTCCTCCGGCTGGCCGAGGCGGCCCATCGGCATGTAGCGGCGGCGCAGCAGCCACTTCTCCTCGTCCGAGAGGAAGGTCTTCACCAGCTCGGTCGCCACCGGTCCGGGGCAGACGGCGTTCACCCGGATCTTCTCGCGCGCGTACATCACCGCCAGCTCGCGGGTCATCGAGAGCACGCCGCCCTTGGCCGCGGTGTAGGCAAGCTGCGGATAGGCGGAGCCGACCAGCGCGACGATGGAGGCGAGGTTCACGATGGCGCCGCCACCGGCGCGCTGCATCGCCGGGATGGCATAGCGGCAGCAGAGGAAGACGCCGGTCAGGTTGACCGCGAGGGTCCTGTTCCAGGCGGCGAGCGTGGTGTCGACGGCGCCGTTGTCGTCCGGCAGCACCACGCCGGCATTGTTGATCAGCACGTCGAGCCCGCCGAGGCCCTGCTCGGCGGCGGCCACCATGGCCTCGCAGGAGGCCTCGTCGGCCACGTCGCCGACGACCGCGATGGCCTTGCCGCCGGCCTGGAGGATCAGGGCGCTGCGCGGTCTCCTCGGCCGCGGCGCGGCGCAGGTCGCCGACCGCCACCGCGGCGCCCTCGCGCCGCCAGCTTCAGGGCCGTGGCGCGGCCGATCCCGGCGCCACCGCCGGTGACCAACGCGCGCTTGCCTGCCATGCGCATCGGAGTACTCCCGCCACGATCGTCGCCCCGATCCTGCCCCGCCGCGTGGCACCTCGCAACTTAGCCTGTTGAGCCTGCCAAGCTCGCTTTCGCTAGCCTCGCCGGCAACGGTGGGGAGGACACGATGGCCAAGGGGGACAGGATCGGCCAGGCAGGCCCGTCTGCAGCAAGGACGGCATCCGCTACGTCCGCTTCGAACAGAGCGACCTGCACGGCACCTCGCGCTCCAAGCTGGTGCCGATCGCCGCGGTCGAGGGCTACGCCCGCAAGGGCCTCAACTTCTACGGCGGCGTGATCGCGCTCGATACCGCCTCGCACGTGGTGCCGGGCACCGGCCTGCACGAGGAGATCAACTACCGCGACACCATGCTGCGGCCGGACTTCGACACGCTGGTGCAGATCCCCTGGCAGGAGGCGACCGCGAAGGTGATCTGCGACCTGCATCACCTCGACGGCAGCCCGGTCGCGGCCGGCCCGCGCTGGGTCTTGAAGCGGCTGATCGAGGAAGCCGATTCGCTCGGCTTCCAGGTGATGACCGGCCACGAGTTCGAGTTCTACCTGCTCGACCGCGAGACGCAGGAGCCGCTGTTCGGCGGCATGCATATCTTCAACACCACGCGCAACAACTACGTCGAGGAGATCCAGGCGCTCCTCGACAACCTGCAGGCCATCGGCATCGACCTCATCACGCACAACTGCGAGTACGCGCCCTCGCAGTTCGAGATCAACTACGACGCCGCCATCGGCATCGCCGCCGCCGACAAGGCCTTCACCTTCAAGAACGCGGTGAAGGAGCTGATGCATCGCGCCGGTTACCTCGCCTCCTTCATGTCGAAGCCCTTCTCCGATGCCGCCGGCTGCGGCTGCCACGTGCACATGTGCCTGCTCGACAAGAAGACCGGCAAGAACGCCTTCCTCGACGCCAAGGACCCCGACGGTCTCTCGGCCGTCGCCCGCTCCTTCACCGCCGGCGTGGTGAAGCATGCCAAGGCGATGATGCCGCTGATCGGGCCGACGCCGAACTGCTATCACCGCCTGAAGCCGCACACCTTCGCGCCCTCCAACATCTCCTGGGGCATCGAGGACCGCACCGCGCTGGTGCGGGTCAAGGCGAGCCGGGACCAGGCGACCCACATCGAGATGCGGGGCGCCTCGGCGATCACCAATCCCTATCTCTCGGCCGCCGCCGTGCTGGCCGCCGGCCTGGCCGGCGTGAAGGCCAAGGCGAAGCTCGGCCCGCCGACCAACGCCCAGGGGCCGAGCGAGGAGAACGCCAGCCTGGAGAAGCTGGCGCCGAACCTGCCGACCGCCCTGGCCGACCTGGAGGCCGACCGCGCCATGCGCGCCCTGCTGGGCGAGGACTTCGTGAAGCTCTTCGGCGTGGTGAAGCGCTACGAACTCGCCCGCTTCCACAGCCACGTCACCGACTGGGAGCGCAACGAGTACCTCGAGGTGCATTGACCCCGGCGAGCCCGGGTTCCGACTCTCCGGCCAGGGCGAAGGCGCCGCCCTACCCGATCACCAGCTCCGGCCGGCCCTTCAGGAAGATGCTCTGGTGCTCGGGCGGCGGCGCGCGGTCGGTGATGACGCGGGCGACGCGTTCCAGCGGGCAGATCACCTCCAGGCCGAGGTTGCCGAACTTGCCGTAGTCCACCAGCAGGGAGCACTCGCCGGCGCGCTCCAGCATCGCGCGCTTCACCCAGCAGAGCTCGGCCGAGACGTCGTTCGGCCCCTCGATGGTCATGCCGCCGGCACCGATGAAGGCGTGGTTGGCGCGATAGCGGCGAAGGAACTCCGCGACCTCGGGGCCGTAGGTGCCGCGTTCGCGCGCGACGTAGTAGCCGGGGCAGAGGATCACCTTGATCGCCGGGTTGCTGCCGGCGACGGCGGCGTGACCGATCGAGTTGGTGATCAGGGTCACCTCCATCGATTCGACCGCCAGGCGGCGCACGAAATGCGCGGTGGTGGCGCCGCTGTCGACCATCAGCACGTCGCCCGGCTTGACGAACTGCCGACCGCGCGGTTGGCGATGCGCGTGCGCTCCTCGACCAGGATGGCGGTGCGCTCGTCGAGCGAGGGCTCGTGCGCCAGCGCGGTGACGGCGGCACCGCCGTAGGTGCGGCTGACCAGCCCCTCCTCGCTCAGCGAATCGACGTCGCGCCGCACCGTCTCGGTGGTGACGCCGAAGGCGCGCGCCAGCTCGGAGATGCGGACGGTGGGATTGGCCCGCAGTTCGGCGACGATGCGCTCGCGGCGGGCCTGCTTGCCGAGCTTGCGTTTCATGGCGGCATCATCCGCCGCCCGGGCTGAGGCTGGCAAGCGGCGCCGCCCGCGGAACGTCGGGGCTCAGCCCGCCGCGCGCTGCGCTTCCTCGGGCCGCGACACCGCCAGGATGTCGGCCAGCTGGTGCGACAACAGCCCCTTGCGCGGCGAAAAGGAGCCGTCGAAGGCGGCCGAGCCGATGGTGAAGGCGTCGCAGCCCGCCGCCGCCAGAGCGGCAATGCGCTCCGGCGAATCGACGCTGCCGGCACAGATCAGCAGCGCTTCGCTGCCGAGGCC
>CALOEA010000040.1:0-19959 GCA_942492185.1 uncultured Alphaproteobacteria bacterium | reverse complement strand
CTTGCCGAACATCACCAGGCCGGCCGCCCTGTAGCGCGTCGTGACCGTGCTGTCGAAGTCCGGCGTCGAGGTCATGAAGGCATTGCCGGCGGTGCTCGGCACGCCCTTGTAGGAGGCGCGAAGGTCCTTCAGCAGGAAAGGGACGCCGGCGAAGGGGCCGTCGCCCACGCCCTGCGCAATCTGCTGGCGCGCGCGGTCCTCAAAGATGTTGATGACGGCGTTGATCTTCGGATTGAGGCGCTCCAGGCGGGCCAGCGCCGTGTCCAGCAGCTCGTCGGGAGTGACCTTCTTCTCCTTGACCAGTTCCGCGAGGGCCAGGCCGTCGCGGCTCACGTAGTCCTTCTCGTCGATCATCGTTCGGCCTCTCAGCGTTGGGGTCAGCGTTCTGCGGTCATCGTCCGCTTCCAAATGAACGTCAGCGTGTCGGTGACGGCTTCCCGATCGCGGGAGACCGCGGCCACGTTTTCGTCTTCATAGAGAAACAGCGAGGAGAGGTACTGGTCGACCATGCCGCCCAAGGCATAGGCGCGGCGGAACAGCTCGTCGTCGCCGATCGAGCCCGTGCGCCCCTCGGCGGCGAGCTTGCGCTTGGCGGCGGCGACGACGGTCGCGATCCAGCCCCGGTTCATCTTGTGAAGGATGGCGCGCGCATCGGGAAACTCTTCGTAGTAGCTCAGCAGGCACTTCATCAGGCCGCGATTGCGCTCGAACATCTGGAAATAGGCCTTGGTCGAGGCCCGCGCCGGATCGCCGGCCGTCTGACGCGCGCGCATGATCATGCGGTCCTGGACGAACTCGACGAAGTCCTCGAGCAGGCGGTTGACCAGGTCGTTGCGGTCAGAAAAGTAGATGTAGAAGGTGCCTTGGGCGATGCCGGTCCGCTGACAGAGGTCCTGGACCTTGAATGCGGAGAACGATGCCTTCTCGAGGATCTCGCAGGCGGCGATCTGGATCGCCAAGCGCGTCCGCTCACCCTTGCGCATGCCGCCGTCGTCGGTCCTCGCTCTCAACGCCAGTTGAAAGTCCAGATCGTCGCTATCGTCCGGATCGGACCAGCCCGCAGGCTGCTTTCCACGATGTGACGAGAGGGTCATGAATTGCGCTTGCAGAAAAATGAAGGTGATGTCACTTTTATCACTCACGGCAGGCCGCGACAAGCACGAAACGTGGTGCTGCAAGCGACACGGTAGAACGCAGGAGGGTGAGGCAGATGAAGCATCTCGTTGCCGCGGCCATGCTGGTAATGGGCTCGATTACGGCCGCCCAGGCCGACGACCCGATCAAGATCACGGTCATCCAGGACGCAACCGGAAGCGCCGTCCTGGAGGACTATGCCGGCCAAGTCTATCGGGGCTTCGACCTCGGTATCGAGTGGGCGACCAAGGGGACCGGGCAGGTGCTCGGCCGGGATCTGGAAATCATCCGCAAGGACACGACGGTGAAGCCGGATCGGGCGCGGGCCCTGCTTGCCGAGGCCTATCAGGAGGGCTCGGTGCTGGTCGTTGGCTCGACCTCCTCCGGCATCACCAAGGCAATGCTGCCTGTCGCTGCCGATTTCGAGAAGATCCTGCTGGTGGCGCCGGCGGTTGCCGATTCGATCACCGGTGCGGACTGGAACCGCTACATCTTCAAATCTTCGCGCAACAACTCCTTCGACATGCAGGCGCAGGCCATCGCGATGCGCCTGGACGAGAACACCTCGATTGGGATCATCGGCGAGGACTACGCCTTCGTTCGCGATGGCGCCGCGGCGCTGAAGGAAGCGGTCGAGAAGTACGGCGCCACCGTGGTTGCCGAGGAATACGTCGAGGTCAACGCCGCCGATCTCACGCCGGCCCTCGAGCGCATCGCCCAGGAGATGAAGGACCTGGAGGGGCGAAAGATCCTCTTCGCCTACTTCGGCTTCCTGCCCAACTACATGGGCAAGATCGTGAACTGGGGGCCGGAGCGCTATGGCTTGGAGCCCACCTCCATTCTGCTGACCCTCTCGGCCCTGGAAACCTTCAAGGTCGTGCCCGGCCTGGAAGGCGGCGCCTTCTACTACTACGAGCTGCCGCAGAACGAGATCAACGATTGGCTCGTCGCCGAGCATCTGAAGCGCTTCGGTACGCCGCCGGACTTCTTCACGGTCGAGGGATTCGCTGCGGCATCGGCCGTCGTCACGGCGCTGGAGACCGCGCAGTCGACGGAAACCGAGGACCTGATCGCGGCCATGGAGGGGATGGAGTTTCCCTCGCCGCGCGGCACCATGCAGTTCCGCCCTGAGGATCATCAGGCGATGATGCCGATGTACCACGCCGTGCTGGAGATCCAGGAGGGGGTCGACTGGGCCGTGCCGGTGCTGGTGCGCACCATCGAGGCCGACGAGCTCGACATTCCGATCCGCAACGAGCGCTAGGGGCGAGTCATGGCGGGGACGTGGCCTGCTGCGGCCCCGCCATGGCACCTCCTGGCCTGGGCGGCCGGGTCGACTAGTCTGTCGATCCACTTCGAAGCTGCTGGAAGTGCGACATGACCAGCCAGACACCTTCCGGTTCGGCGACAAGCGATGGCCCGGTCATCGAGACCCGGGGGCTGTCGGTTCGCTTTGGCGGCCATACCGCCATTGACCAGGTGTCCTGCGCCTTCCACCAGGGCACGCTGACGGCCATTGTCGGGCCCAACGGCGCCGGGAAGACGACCTATTTCAACCTCATGTCCGGGCAGATCCGCGCAACGTCGGGTCAGGTGCTCCTCAAGGGAGAGGACATCACCGGCCTGTCGGTCGCGCAGCGCGCCAGGCGGGGAGTCGGCCGCGCCTTCCAGCTCACCAATCTCTTTCCCAACCTGAGCGCACGCGAGAACGTCCGCCTTGCCGTCCAGTCGAGAGGCAAACCGCGGACAGGTTCCTGTCCCACTGGAGCGCCGACCGGACGCTGATGGAGCAGGCCGACGAGCTGTTGGTGCTCGGCGGGCTGGCGCGGCGCGCCGATACGCTGGCGGCCGCGTTGAGCCACGGCGATCAGCGCAAGCTGGAGGTCGCGCTGCTGACCGCCTTGAAGCCGGACGTCTACATGTTCGATGAGCCGACGGCCGGGATGAGTCTCGACGAGGTCCCCATCATCCTGGAGCAGATCCAGCACCTCAAGGCCGACGGCCGGAAGACGATCCTGCTGGTCGAACACAAGCTGGACGTGATCCGCTCGCTGGCCGACCGGATCATCGTGCTGCACAACGGCGTGGCGGTGGCGGACGGCAAACCGGCGGCGGTGATGGCTTCCGACATCGTGCGCGAGGCCTATCTCGGTCGCGCTCGCCAGCCTGCGGAGCGGACCGCGACATGAGCCAGGATATCCTGCGGCTGGAGGACGTCCATACGCACATCGGCCGCTATCACATACTGCAGGGCGTCTCCTTCGCGGTTCCGGCCGGTGGCTTCACCGTGCTGGTCGGCCGCAACGGCGCCGGCAAGACGACGACGCTGCGCACCATCATGGGGCTTTGGCAGGCCAGCCGCGGCAGCCTGCAGTTCCAGGGCCGCGAGATTTCCCGGCTGCCGACGCCGGAGATCGCGCGATCGGGGATCGCCTACGTGCCGGAAAGCATGGGTGTCTTTGGCGACCTGACGGTGCGGGAGAACATGGTTCTGGCGGCGCGAGGCGGCCGCTTCGACCCGGCGCGGCTGGAGTGGGTTCTGGGGCTCTTTCCTCCGCTGCGGAAGTTCTGGGCCCTGGCGGCCGGCAACCTCTCCGGCGGGCAGAAGCAGATGCTCTCCATTGCCAGGGCGATGATCGAGCCGCGCGAGCTGCTGCTGGTGGACGAACCGACGAAGGGCATCGCGCCGGCGATCATCGAGGACATGATCGACGCCTTCCTTGAGCTGAAGCGAGCTCACACCACGGTGCTCCTGGTGGAGCAGAACTTCGGCTTCGCTTCGGCCCTGGGGGACACGGTCGTCGTGATGGATGACGGCCGGGTGGTGCATAGCGGGGAGATGGCGGCGATGAGCTCCGACAGGGCGCTGCAGGAACGCTACCTGGGGCTCGCGCTCGATGAGTGAGGGAAGCGCGTTGGCCTCGGCGGCGAAGGATGGGCCTCTTCGAGCGCCTCCGGAGGATCGATTGGATACCCTTGCTGCTGATCGTGGTGATCGCGGTGGGCGCGCTCGCGCTGATCGGGACAGTGAGCACCTGGTTGACGCTGACAGTGGCGGGGCTCGCGATGGGGATGATGGTCTTCATCGTCGCGTCCGGACTGACCCTGGTGTTCGGGCTGATGGACGTGCTGAATTTCGGACACGGTGCCTTCATCACGATCGGCGCCTACCTCGCCTTCACGGTCCTCTCCCTCACCACCGACCTGACCAGCGCCGACGACCTGCTCTCGAACATCGTCGCACTGCTGGGAGCGCTTGCGGTGGCGGCGGTGGGCGCCGGCCTGCTCGGCCTCGCCTTCGAGCGCATCATCGTCCGGCGCGTCTATGGCGATCACCTGAAGCAGATCCTGATCACCATGGGAGGCATGATCATCGTCGAGCAGGTGGTGCTGATGATCTGGGGGCCGCAGGAGCAGCTGGTCGAGCTGCCGGCGACACTGCGCGGCTCGGTGCCGGTCGGCGAGGCCATCATCGAGAAGTATCGCCTGGTCGTGGTCGCCTTCGGCACCCTGCTGTTCGTGCTCATGCACCTTTCCCTGTCGCGGACGCGGATCGGCCTGTTGATCCGCGCCGGCGTCGAGGACCCGGAGATGATCGAGGCCTTGGGCTATCGCATCCGGCGTCTCTTCATCGGCCTCTTCATGGTCGGTTCGGCGCTGGCCGGCTGCGGCGGCGTCATGTGGGTGCTCTATCGCGGCACCCTGAACGCCGAGGTCGGCGGCGAGCTGATGATTCTCGCCTTCATCGTGGTCATCATGGGCGGGCTGGGGTCGATCAGCGGCTGTTTCATCAGCGCGATCCTGGTCTCCATCGTCGCCAACTACGTTGCCTTCCTGGCGCCGCAGGTTGCCGTCGCGTCCACCATCTTCCTCCTCGTCGCCGTCATCGCCTGGCGGCCGCGGGGGCTGTTCCCGCTCTCGAAGCGATAGGGAGCAGGGCGATGCTGAAGAGCCTCCTGTCCCACGACACGCCGCGCAGCGGGCTGGTCTCCGCGCTTCTGGTGGCGCTGCTGATCGCGATGCTGATCGCGCCCTTCGCGATCGGCGGCCTGCCGATCATGAATGCCCTGGTGAAGATCGCAATCTTCATCGTCCTGGTCGGGTCCTTCGATCTGCTGCTCGGCTACACCGGCATGATCTCCTTCGCCCATACGATGTACTACGGCATCGGCGCCTACGGCGTGGGTATCGCCCTGAAGGCCATGGGCGCGAGCTGGGGGGCGGTCGCGGTCGGCTTCGGGCTGGCGAGCGTCGCCTCCCTGCTGCTGGCCGCCGCGGTCGGCCTCTTCAGCATCCGCGCGAAGACAATTTTCTTTGCGATGATCACGCTGGCCGTCGCCAGCGCCTTTGCCGTTCTGGTCAATCAGTTCTACACGATCACCGGCGGGCATGACGGCTTGATCTTCCAGACGCCCCGGGTGCTGAAGCCTGCCTTCGTCCTGCTTCCGGCGGAGGTTCTCGGGACCGCCGTCAATGGCACCGTTCTGGCCTACTACCTCATCCTCCTGGTGTCGGCTGCGCTGTTCCTCCTGATGCTGCGGGTCGTGAACTCGCCCTTTGGCCGCGTGCTCCAGGCAATCCGGGAGAACGAGTTCCGCGCCGAGGCGCTGGGGTTCAGCGTGCTGCGCCACCGGGTGATCGTCAGCTGCATCGCTGCGGTCCTTGCCTGCACGGCGGGCGCCTTGAACGCGCTCTGGCTGCGGTTTGTCGGGCCCGAGGTGACCTTCGACATGACGGTGATGCTCGACGTCCTGCTGATCGTCGTCATCGGCGGCATGGGCACGCTCTACGGCGCCGTCGTCGGCGCCGCCCTCTTCGTTCTGGCGGAGACCTATCTGCAGGACGCGATCGCCTCGGCGGCGCCCCTGGTGGAGGACATCCCGGTGCTGTCCGTGGTGATCCATCCCGACCGCTGGATCTTCTGGCTGGGCCTGCTCTTCGTCATCAGCGTCTACTACTTTCCCGAAGGCATCGTCGGGCGGCTGCGGCAGAGGGCGCGCGCCGTCGCGGCCCCCGTCGCGGCCCCCGTCGCGGCCCCCGGCGCGGGCCGGGAAGAGGGAGCATGACGGGAGGAGGGAGCATGAACCGGCTCTGGATCGAGGACTACGCGATCGGCGAGCGGTTCGTTTCCCCGGCGCGGACCATAACGGAAGGCGACGTGCATGCCTTTGCCGCTCTGACCGGTGACTGGCACCCCTTGCATACCGATGCGGAGGCCGCCGCCACCTCGCGCTTCAAGGAGCGTATCGCTCATGGCCTGCTGGTCCTGTCGGCAGGGCTGCCGCTGCTGTTCCGCCTCGGGCTGGAGACGGTCCTGCCACGCTCCTTCATCGCCTTCTACGGTATCGAGCGCCTTCGTTTCCCGAACCCGGTCAGATTTGGCGATACGATCCATGCCATCGGCGAGGTCCGCGAGGCGCGGCCGAAGAGCGAGCAGATCGGTATCCTGACCTACGAGGTCTCGGTGGTCAGGCAGGACGACTGCGTGTGCTGCAGTATGCAAGCCCTGCTGGCCTGTAGCCGCAAGCCGAACTGAGCGGCCCCAGGACCGGCCTGCATCCAGGGTGCTCCCGCCCGACCGGGGGCTCTCCATGGCTGTTGCAGGCCGCTCAGGGATCCGCGGCCGGGTCGTCCGGGGCTTGCCCCGTTCCGATCGCTTCCGCGTTCCTGCATCGCCGCAGGCCGGCCTCAAACGCAGAAGCGGCACCGAACGATGCGGCTGGATCAGCAATGATGGAGAGAATGGTGCCCAGGGGCGGAGTCGAACCACCGACACCGTGATTTTCAGTCACGTGCTCTACCAACTGAGCTACCTGGGCCCCGGCCGGCGCAGCGCACTGCGCGACGGACGGGCGCTTGTAGCGGGATCGGCGCGGGCTGTCCAGAGGGCTTTCGCCGCCACCTCCGCCGGCTCCTCTCCGCAGGGCCTGGCCGGTCAGTCCGAGGCCGCTCCCTCGCCATCGTCGCCGCCGCTCTGTCCTTCGCCGGCGTCGGACTCAGGGCGCTCGTTCGTCGGCAGGCGATAGCTGTCGGAGAACCAGCGGTGCAGGTCGATATCGGCGCAGCGCTTGGAGCAGAAGGGGCGGTAGGCTTCCACCACCGGCTTGCCGCAGAGCGTGCAACCGCCCTTGGCGCGGCGCGCTCCGGCCTTGCCGCCGATCGGCAGGATGCGGGGGGCGGCGCTCGCGCCGCCGTCGCCGGATCCTCCAGAGTCTTCGTCGTTCCCGTTCATGGCGGCGACCCTAGCGCGGCTCGACCGCGCAGGTGAAGGGTGTGGCGGTTGGCCAGGCCAGATCGGAAGCAGCCTCGAGGCGAACGGGGAGCCCGAGCCGCTCCTGCAGATCGGCTAGCGCCGGCATGGCGGCCACGAGAGGGTGCAAGGCTGGCGCCAGCCGGAGCAGCAGCGGCGCCGACGCGGCGCTGCGGCCGGCCTGCGCCACGGCGCGCAGCGCCTCGAAGGCCACGGTCGTGGCGCTCTTGCGTCTACCCAGGCCGTCGGCGTCGGGCTCCAGGAGCAGGTCGGCCAGCGCCGGCCGGGCTCGGCGGCGGGTGAACTCGTAGAGCCCGCCGCGCGACCATCCGAGGAAGCGCACACGCTCCGGATCGTCAGCGAAGGCGGCCTTGAGCGCCGCCTCGGTCGAGCGGCGAACCCGCGCGTCGGCCACGCCGGGGAAGTCCACCACGAGTCGCCCGCCGATCGACCGCAGCCCGATCTGGCGCACCAGTTCGGCCGCCGCGGCACGGTTGCCCTCGAGCACCGCGTCGCCGCCCTGTCGGGCGCCGAGGTTCACGTCGACGGCGGTCAGTGTGCGCGCCGTCTCGATCAAGAGGCCGCCGCCGCCGGGGAGGGCCGCCGCCGGGCGCAGCAGAGCCTCCAGCGCCGCGTCGAAGGCGCCGGCCTCGACGGCCGAGAAGCCGCCCGGCAGAAAGCGCACGGCGTGACCGGCCGCGGCGAGGCGGCGCTGCAGGTCTGGATGGTCGGTGACGGTCTCCGTCGGGCTCCCGGCCAGCAGGACCGCCAGGGTGCCGAGGCCGGCCCGCAGCAGCCGCGGCGCGCTGCCGGGCGCAGCGGCCCCGAGCAGTGCCGTGGCATCGGCCGGCAGAGTCGCGGTCAGGCGCGGTCCCTTGCCCTCCATCGCCACGCGGGTCACCGCGACCGGCAGGCTGTCGCCCTCGGAAAGGCCGGCCGGGGCGCGGTTCAGTGGCAGCAGGCCGGCCGGACCGCGCCCGAGGTCGACGAAGGCGCCGGACAGCCGTGGGTCGAGCTTCGTGACGCGGCCGAGAAAGAGGTCGCCCAGCACGGCGGCGGCCTCGGCGCGTTCGACGGCGCAGGCCGCAAGCCGATCGCCGCGATAGAGGAACGCCCGGGTCTCGCCGGGAAGGTGCTGCAGGCAGAGCCGGTCGGGGGCCGCCACGCCAACCGCGTCCTAGGGCCGCCAGCCGAGACCCTGGAGCAATGCCAGGGTCTCCACCAGCGGCAGGCCGACGACATTGGGATAGCTGCCGCCGATCCAGGGAATGAAGGCCGCGGCCGCGCCCTGGATGGCGTAGCCCCCGGCCTTGCCGCGCCACTCGCCGCCGGCCAGGTAGGCTGCGCTCTCCTGCGGGGAAAGGCGCTTGAAACGAACCTGCGTGGTGACCAGCCGCTCGCCGCGCCGCCCATCGGGCGCCAGCAGGCAGAGGCCGCCCAGCACGCGATGCCGGCGACCGGACAAGAGGGCGAGGCAACGCACCGCCTCCGCGTCGGTTTCCGCCTTCGGCAGGATGCGACGTCCCAGCGCGACGACGGTGTCGGCGGCGAGGACAAAGGCGCCGGGATGGCGCGGGGCCACCGCCGCCGCCTTGGTCGCGGCGATGCGGCGGGCGTAGAGGTGCGGTGCCTCGTCCTTCAGCGGGCTCTCGTCGATCTCCGCCGGGTCGACCGCCGCCGGCTCGATACCGACCTGACGCAGTAGCGCCAGGCGCCGCGGCGAGGCCGAAGCCAGCACCAGGGGGGCACCGCCAGACTCGGGCTCCGGAGCGCCGAGGCGTTGGGATGGGGAACTGTTCGAGCGACCGTCCACGGCAGTCGTTACCACCCGAAGCCCGACACGACGGCCAGCGAAGGCTTGCGCACCGTTCGCTCCTTCACCGGCGCGCTACTTGCACAGCATCTTCTTCATGGCGACGTAAACCACGGCATAGGAGGAGAAATCCTTGTGCTCCGGTCTGTAGTAATCCATGAACTGCTGCCTGAGCTCCGCAACAGTAATTTTCCGGCTGTCGTCGTAGCATAGCTTCTTCTGCATGTCCTTGTTCGAGACAGGCAGCGTCACCGTGAAGGCGAGAAAGTACCCAGAGCAAAACCCGTTGGGATAGGTTCCTGGCTCTTCCGCGCCGGTCTTGCAGAGATCGTAGAGTTGCTCCGCGGTAAAGGTGTCCGCACGCGCTGCACCGCTCCAGCCAAGACACAGCACGACGGACAGCAGCAGCCTACGCATCGTCACCTCCACCCCTGGATCCCGCAAGCATGGCGAAACATGCCGGTCATCCACATTGGCCACTTCGCGGCTGCCTGCCAAGCGTGGCGGCCGCAAGGCGCGGCGAGGCCGCCGGTGCCGCCCTCCGGCCAGCAGTCGCCTCTTCGGAGGCGCGAGGGCAGGAGCGGCAGAAGCGGGCCGGCCCCTCGAGGGACCGGTTGCGGATGCGGCATCGGATGGGAGCCTGGTGTCTCCGCTGAGCGGTTGAAAGACAACAGCTCTAGCTGGAAGCAGCTATTTGAAGCGGAAGGTGATACGGCCCTTGGTCAGGTCGTAGGGAGTCATCTCGACGTTCACCCGGTCGCCCGCAAGCACACGGATTCGATGCTTGCGCATCTTGCCGGCAGTGTGCGCCAGGACCTCGTGATTGTTGTCGAGCTTCACGCGGAACATTGCATTGGGCAGCAGCTCGGTCACCGTGCCCTGGAATTCGATGAGATCTTCTTTCGCCATACCTTCCGACTTCATAGTGAGCGCTAAGGCGCGCGGCACTGGACATAGGCTGTTTTCGTAGGGAAATCCACCCTGAGCCGCGCGGCGGCGGATAATACTGGAACGCAGGGCTCGATTCCAGCGTGCCGGCCCCGATGAAACGGCCCGGCCGCGGCCTAGACGTTCGGCTTCAAGTCCAGCGTGAAGCGCTGCTCGATGCGCCGGCGCAGCATGTCGCGCACCTGCCGGTAGGCGTCGAGCCGCTGCTCGCGGCTCCCCTCGACGACCGAGGCATCGAAGGTCGCCCAGAACTCGACGTCGCAGGCCATGGTGCGGGTCAGTTCCACTGCCCGGTGCTGCGCCTCCGGCGAGAGGGAGACGATGAGGTCGTAGGAACTGTCCTCGAGATCGTCGAAGGTCTTGGCGCGGTGGCGCGAGATGTCGATGCCGATCTCGTCCATCACCTGGACCGCGAAGGGATCGACCGGCTCGGCGCGGATGCCGACGCTGTCGACGAACACCCGGTGCCCCAGGAGATACTTCAGCAGTCCTTCCGCCATCGGCGAGCGGATCGAATTGTTGGTGCAGGAAAAGAGCACCGCCCCCGGCAGCCGCCCTTCCCCCGGTAGCGACGGCGACGGCACGGCCATCAGCCCCGAATGTGCAGAACGCAGATCAGGGTGAAGAGCCGCCGGGCGGTGTCGAGGTCCATCTCCACCTTGCCGGCCAGCCGGTCGCGCAGTAGTTCCGATCCTTCGTTGTGCAGGCCGCGCCGCCCCATGTCGATTGCCTCGATCTTCGCCGGGCTGGCCGCCTTGATGGCGGCGAAGTAGCTCTCGCAGACCTCGAAGTAGTCCTTCACGATGCGCCGGAAGGGCGCCAGCGAGAGGTGGATTGCCTGCAGCGGCGCCTCGTCCTCGGCACGAATGTCGAGCACCAGGCGTCCCTCCTCGATGCGCAGGCGCAGGGCATAGGGGCCCTCGGCCATGTCCGTCGCCTCGGCCACCGGGGCGAAGACGTTGTCCTCGAGCAGGTCGTAGATCGCCACTGCGCGCTCGTGCTCGACCTCGGCGCTGCGGCGCACCACGCTCTTCTCGTCCAGCGAGACCTTGACCAGGCGGTTCTTGCGATCGTCCGGCCGCTCCGGCTCCTGCGTCTGCCGCTTCATCCGTCGATCCGCCCGAGCCTGAGTGCCAGCGACAGCGCGTGCGCCGGCAGCCCCTCGGCCTCGGCGAGGCGGATCGCCGCCGGCGCCAGGGCGGCCAGCCCGGCCGGCGTGCAGCCGATGATGGAGCTGCGCTTGAGGAAGTCGTAGAGCGACAGGCCCGAGGCATAGCGGGCAGCCCGCGCCGTCGGCAGCACGTGGTTCGGCCCGGCGATGTAGTCGCCGATGGCCTCCGGCGTGTGGCGTCCGAGGAAGATCGCGCCGGCATGGCGAACCTTCGCCGCCAGGCCTTCCGGGTCCGCCACCGCCAGCTCCAGGTGCTCCGGCGCCACCCGGTCGACCAGCGCCGCGGCCTCGTCCCAGTTCGTCACCTCGATCAAGGCGCCGTGCGCCTGCCAGGAGGCGCGCGCGATCTCGGCGCGCGGCAGGGTGGCCAGCTGCCGCTCGATCGCGACGCCCACGGCGGCCAGAAAGGCAGCGTCGGTGGCGATCAGGATCGACTGCGAGGCCGTGTCGTGTTCGGCCTGGCTCAGCAGGTCGGCGGCGATCCAGGCCGGATCGTTGTCGGCGTCTGCCACCACCAGGATCTCCGAGGGCCCGGCAACGGAATCGATGCCGACCTGGCCGAAGACCTGCCGCTTCGCCGCCGCCACCCAGGCATTGCCCGGGCCGACGATCTTGTCGACCGCGGCGATGGTCGCGGTGCCGTAGGCCAGCGCCGCGACCGCCTGGGCGCCGCCGACGCGATAGATCTCGGTGATCCCGGCAAGTTCGGCCGCAGCGAGCACGAGGGGACTGAGCCGGCCGTCCGGGGTCGGTACCACCATGACCCGCCGTTCGACGCCGGCCACCTTGGCCGGCAGCGCGTTCATCAGCACCGAGGAGGGATAGGCCGCGGTCCCACCCGGGACGTAGAGGCCAACGGCGGCGAGCGGCGTCCACCGCTGGCCCAGGCGATTGCCATGGTCGTCGGTGAAATCCAGGTCGGCCGGCCGCTGCCGGGCGTGGAACTCCTCGATCCGTGCCGCAGCCAGTTCCAGGGCCGCCAGGGTCTCCGCCGGCACCTTCCCCCGGGCCGCCTTCACCTCGGCGGGCCCGATGGCGAGTTCCTCGGCCCGCAGTTCCAGCCGGTCGAAGCGGGCGGTCAGGCGCAGCAGCGCCGCGTCGCCCTCGGTGCGCACCGCGGCGATGATCTCGGCGACCGTCCGGCCGACCTCCTCGCTGGTCTCGCGCTTGGCCGCCAGCAGGCGTCTGAAGCCGGCCTCGAAGGCGGCATCGCGGGTGGAGAGCTCATGCGGCATCGACAACCTCGCGGAAGCGCTCGATCCAGACGCCGAGACGGCGCGGCCGGGTCTTCAGCGCGGTACGATTGACGATCAGGCGGCTGGTCACCTCGGCGATGACCTCGATTTCCTCGAGGTCGTTGGCCGCCAGGGTGCGGCCGGTCGAGACCAGGTCGACGATCCGCTGGCTGAGGCCCATGCCGGGGGCGAGTTCCAGCGCGCCGTTCAGCTTGATGCATTCCGCCTGCACGCCGCGCCGCGCGAAATGGCGGCGGGTGATCTCCGGGTACTTGGTGGCGATGCGGATGTGGCTCCAGCGCGAGGGATCGTCGTCGCGCGAGAGAGCGCTGGGCTCCGCCACCGAGACGCGGCAGCGACCGATGCCGAGATCGACCGGCGCATAGATCTCCGGATAGTCGAACTCCATCAGCACGTCGTTGCCGGCAACCCCCAGGTCGGCCGCCCCGAAGGCGACGAAGGTCGCGACATCGAACGAGCGCACGCGGATGATGTCGAGGTCGGCGTCGCTGGTGCGAAAGCGGAGCTGCCGCGCGTCCTCGTCGGCAAAGGCCGGTTCCGGCTCGATGCCCGCCTTGGCGAGCAGCGGGGTGAGTTCCTTGAGGATCCGGCCCTTCGGCAGGGCGATCACCAGGCGGTCGTTGCCTTCGCTGGGCGTGGTCACGGGCGGCGGGCCTTTTCGTCTTGGGCGCGACGGCGCCAGGGCGCCGCAGGGGGTATCGCGGTCGGCGGCGGTCGGACGATCGCCGGCGGCGGCCTTCCCTTACCCCGCCGACCCGCGATCGTCCAGGCTATGGCTGGGGCGCCACTGCGTCGGCCAGGCTTCGCCCAGGTCCTCCAGATGGACGGCGATGCGCGCCGTTTCCAGGCGGATCTCGCCCTTGCCGGCGAAGACCAGGCGGATCGCCCCTCGCTCCGGCTTCAGCGCCAGCAGGCTCAGCAGGCGGCTGCGGTTCTCCGGGTCGAGGTCGCGCCGCTTGACGGCGGTCACGCGGTCGAAACAGAGGCCGCAGACGACACGGCTGTAGAGCCGGCCGCCGCCGGCGCGCAGCGACGTCTCGGCAAACTTCGCGTCCCGGGCCGGGATTTGCTCGTCCGGTTCGTCCGGTGGCGAGGCCTCCGGCTCGCTCTCCCAGCGGAAGCGATTGGCCAGCAGCACGAAGCGCCGCTCTGCCGGCAGCCAGGTCATGTCGCGCAGTGGCACCAGCGCGTCCTGCAGATGGGCCGAGATCACCGCCAGGTCGGCGGGATCGTGCGCCCTGAGTTTCAGTTTGCCCGCCATCGCCGCCTCATGCGTGGATCCGCTCGATATCGGCGCCGCAGGCAGCCAGGCGCTCCTCGACCCGCTCGTAGCCCCGGTCGAGGTGATAGACCCGGTTGATGACGGTCTCGCCCTCCGCGGCCAGGCCGGCCAGCACGAGGCTGACCGAGGCGCGCAGGTCGGTGGCCATGACCTGGGCGCCCGTCAGCCGATCGCGGCCGCGCACCAGGGCAGAGGAGTCGTGCACGTTGATCGAGGCGCCCATGCGCATCAGCTCCGGCACGTGCATGAAGCGATTCTCGAAGATTGTCTCGGTGATCATCGAGGCGCCCTCGGCGAGCGTGGCCAGGGCCATGAACTGTGCCTGCAGGTCGGTCGGGAAGCCCGGGAAGGGCGCGGTCATCACGTCGGCGCCGTGCAGGCGACCGTTGGCGCGCTTCACCGAGAGGCCGCGGTTGGTCTCGGTCGTCTCCACCCCGGTCTGCTCCAGCAGGTCGAAGACCGCGCCCAGGTGCTGCCGGCGGGCGCCGACCAGCTCCAGCGCGCCATCGGTGATGGCGGCGGCCATGGCATAGGTGCCGGTCTCGATGCGGTCGGCCACCACGGCGTGGCGGGTGCCGCGCAGCCGCTCGACGCCCTGGATCGTCAGGCAGTCGCTGCCGATGCCCTCGATCGCCGCGCCCATCTTGGTCAGGCAGTCGGCGAGGTCGGCGATCTCCGGCTCGCGCGCGACGTTCACCAGCCGCGTGGTGCCGCGGGCGAGGGCCGCGGCCATCATCAGGTTCTCGGTGGCGCCGACCGACACCTTGGGGAAGACCACCTCGGCGCCGCTGAGGCCCCGTGGCGCGCGGGCCTGGATGTAGCCGTCCTTCAGCTCGATCTCGGCGCCGAGCAGTTCCAGGCCCATGAGGTGCAGGTCGACCGGTCGCGTGCCGATGGCGCAGCCGCCGGGCAGCGACACCTCGGCATGGCCCTCGCGCGCCAGCAGCGGACCCAGCACCAGAACCGAGGCCCGCATCTTGCGCACCAGGTCATAGGGCGCGCGGGTCGAGGCAATGCTGCGGGCATGCAGTTCCAGGACCCGGCCGGAGGGGCCCAGTCCATTGTCGCCGCCGCTCAGCGTCAGCTCGACGCCGAGCTGGGTCAGCAGGTTGCCCAGCGTGGTGATGTCGGCCAGATGCGGCAGGTTGCTGAGGACCAGCGGTTCCTCGGTCAGCAGCGCGGCGGCCATCAGCGGCAGGGCCGCATTCTTCGCTCCGCTGATGTGAATTTCGCCCTTGAGGGGCCGTCCGCCACCGATCCTGATGCTGTCCATGACCCTCTCGATTCCCTTTCGGCAGGCCCCTCGACGGGCCGTCTCTCTCGCCGCTGCTGCCGTCCGCCTGCCGGCAGGGGACTGAAGCCGCGGTTTCTAGACCACCGCCTCCCGGGGCTCAAGGCCGGGGTCGGAGGGTGGGCTCACGCCTCGCCGGCGGGCCTTCTGCCGACTGGCGGCGGCAGATCGTCGCTCTTCGCCGCTGGGCTCTCAGGCGGCGGTTCGCCGGCGGCCACACGCGAACGCTGCTGCGCCTTGCGCTTCAGCAGGTTCTCGCGCAGGGCCGCCGCCAGCCGCTGCTGCCGGGCGGCCGGTGTTTCCTTGTCGGCGGCCATCATGGCAGGCTGCCGACAACGGCGTGACCGGGTCAAGGCGGCGTTGCACCGAAGCGTCGACCCGCCATCTCAGCGCGCTTGCCTTTCCCGGCCGAGGGTGGCAGGTTCCGCCCGCGCCGCAGCGAGGCCGTCCCGCACCATCGGGGCCGTCGACGCGGACCGGGCGCTGCCGTAGCTCAGGGGTAGAGCACGTCCTTGGTAAGGACGGGGTCGGTGGTTCAATTCCACTCGGCAGCACCATCACTTCTTCCAGCTATTGGGATCTGGCGGCAGCGCGCTTCATTGCCGCGATAGGCTGCGTGGCCAGAACACCCTGGAGAAATCCGACCAGATCCGGGGGAGGATGATGATGGTCGGCTGGATGTTGAGGGCCCGCGGCTGCCAGCGGAGGGAGCCGCGCCATTGGCGGGCATTCCCCCGTCACTCCGGCAGGCCTGCCCTTCGTAGACCTTCGGAGAAGGTTGCGAGATGCTCCGCTCGACTGATCGGGAGCCAATCCGCAAGACTGGAGATGCGGAACGTAGGATCGAGCTGGCGCAAGTGGCTCATTGCCCGTTGCGCCTCGACCGATCGGCCCGCGTGCGCGTGGCTCGCGGCAATGATGCCCACGACCATCAGGAAGCTCGGCAGCTCCCGGTATGCCTTTTCCGCCCACGATACGGCCGCGTCGAAGCGCCCAGCGAACAAGTGCGCGAGCGCCATTCCCGCCTGCATTCGAAACATCTCCGGGTCCAGCGGACTGAAACGCATGGCGCGGGAGAAGTAGCCGATGGCACTGTCCGGATCGCCGCGCTCGGTTCGCAGGAAGCCACCGAGGAACCAGGCAGCTGCCAGGTTGGGATCGAGCGCAAGCGCCCTGTCGACCAGCGCAATGCTCATATCGAGGTCGCCCTCGAAATGGGCGAGCGCATGACCGCCTCTGGTCAGCGCGACCGCATCGTCCTTGCCCAGCTCGACGGCGCAGCGGGCCAGGCGCGCGCCTTCTTCGGTCTCTCGCGGGCGATCGTTCATCCAGCCATTGACCTTACGCCAGAAGTGGCACCACGCCGCCATCGCGTAGGCCGCCGCATAGTCGGGGTCGAGCTCGATCGCCTTGATGAAGAGGGGTAGCCCTTCGTCGATGGCTTCCCGCGTTCCCAGGTTCAGCCTCGCCCGTCCGCGCAGATAGTAGTCGTAGGCGTCGAGGCTGTCGGTCGGCTTCCGCTTCGCGCGCTCGATTTCGGCCAGCTCGAGCTGCCGCGCGATCGCGCCAACGACGCTCGCCGAGATTTGATCCTGCAGGTCGAAGATGTCGTCGAGCGTGCCTTCGAACCGCTCCGCCCAGATATGCGCCCCGGTCGTAGCATCGATGAGCTGGCCGGTGATGCGCACACGGGTCGCGGCTTTGCGCATGCTGCCTTCCAGCACGTAGCGCACGCCGAGGTCGCGGCCCACCTGCTTCACGTCGACCGCCCTGCCCTTGTAGGTGAAGCTCGAGTTGCGCGCGATGACGAACAGCCAGCGAATCCGTGACAAGGCCGAGACGATGTCCTCGACCACGCCGTCGATGAAGTACTCCTGCGCGAGGTCTCCGCTCAGGTTCAGGAACGGCAGGACGGCGATGGAGGGCTTGTCGGGAAGGACCAGGCCCCGCGCCGCGTGCTCCGCCAGCGGCGCCTCCGCGATCGCGGAGCCGGAGCCGTCAGCCGCCGGCGCTTCCCTGACACCGCCGACGAAGCGAAAGCCCTTGCGGGCGATCGTTCGGATCAGGCGCTGCTCCTGGCCGCTGTCGCCAACGGCCTTGCGCGCCGCATTGATATGACTGGCCAGGGTTGATTCGGAGACGATCCGCCCGTTCCACACCGCATCGAGCAGGCCGTCCTTGCTGACGACACGCTCTCGATTCTCGATTAAGTGGAGCAAAAGGTCGAAGACTTGCGGGCCAATTGCAACGACCTCGGACCCGCGGATGAGCTCACGCCGGTCAGGGTCAAGCACGCAGTCCCCGAATACGAACGGCATTCGGCGCTCCTTCACCGCCGTACAGAGAGGTCGAGTAGGCAGCCGAACCGGCCCGGCCGCCGCTGCCCATGCGGCGACGCAACTCGTAGCACGGCCGAGACAATGCTTCTTGGACAAAAATCCAACCCAAGATCAACAGTAATTCAAGGTCGCCTCAAAGTCTTCGTGCCGCGCTTCGGTCATCCTCCGCTCATCGATGGCGGTGGACGTGGTCGGATCGAATGTGCGGCCACAGGTCTTCCGCCCCTCCAGTAAGGCGCGTGCCCGGAGAAGGAAGCCTGACGATGAGCATGATCACGACCAAGGACGGCACGGAGATCTACGTCAAGGACTGGGGCAAGGGCCCGGTCCTGACCTTCTCCCATGGCTGGCCGCTGAACGCCGACGCGTGGGACGGGCAGCTGCACTTTTTCGCCCAGCAGGGCTACCGCGTCGTCGCGCATGACCGGCGCGGCCATGGCCGATCGAGCCAGGCCTCGTCCGGCAACGCCATGAACACCTATGCCGATGACCTGGCAGCCGTCATCGAGGCGCTCGATCTCCGGGACATCACGCTGGTCGGGCATTCCACCGGAGGTGGCGAGGTCGCCCGCTATATCGGCCGGCACGGGACCGGTCGGGTCGCCAAGGCGGTGCTCGTCGCTGCCGTCCCGCCGATCATGCTGAAGTCCGTCGCCAATCCAGAAGGTTTGCCGTTGGAGGTGTTCGATAATCTGCGGAGCGGGATCGTCAAGGATCGCTCGCAATTCTACAGGGATCTGGCGCTGCCGTTCTACGGCGCGAACCGGCCGGGCGCCACGGTCTCGCAGGGGACCCTGGATCAGTTCTGGCTCTGGAGCATGCAGGCCGGACTGAAGAACGCCTACGAATGCATCAAGGCGTTCTCCGAGACCGACTTCACCGAAGACTTCAAGAAGATCGACGTGCCGACGCTGCTCATGCACGGCGAGGACGATCAGATCGTTCCGGTCCGCGACTCCTCGGTGAAGGCAGCGCGGCTCATCGAGGGTGCCAGGGAAATCTACTATCCGGGTGCGCCTCACGGCATCACCGCCACCCACCAGGAGCAGGTCAACACCGACTTGCTCGCCTTCATCAAAGCCTAACGCCGGCGGGCACCTGGCCCCAGGCCGGGCGACAGGCCTCGCGCCTGCTTGCCATCACAGGGAGATCGTCATGAAGATCACAGTTATCGGAGGCAGCGGACTCATCGGATCGAAGGTCGTGAGCCGGCTTCGCCAGAAGGGCCACGAGGTTGTGGCGGCATCGCTCAGCTCGGGCGTCAACACCGTCACCGGCGAGGGACTGGCCGCGGCCCTCGAGGGAGCGAGGGTCGTCGTCGACCTGGCGAACTCGCCCTCCTTCGAGGAAGAGGTCGCGATGGAGTTCTTCGAGAAGTCGGGCCGAAACCTTCTGGCGGCAGAGGCCACCGCCGGAACGACGCACCATGTCGCCCTCTCGGTGGTCGGGACCGAACGCCTCCTGGAGATGGGCTATTTCCGCGCGAAGCTGGTCCAGGAAGAGCTGATCAAGGCCTCGGGGATTCCCTACACGATCGTCCGCTCGACGCAGTTCTTCGAGTTCCTGGCCGGGATCGCCCAGTCGGGTACGGCCGGGCAGGCGGCTCACCTGTCGCCGGTCCTGTTCCAGCCCATCGCAGCCGATGACGTCGCTGACGCGGTGACCGAGGCCGCGCTCGACGCTCCAGCGGACGGCACGATCGAGATCGCCGGCCCGGAGCGCGCGCCCATTGACGAGCTGGTAGGCCGGTTCCTGAGGGCGACGCGTGATCCGCGCACGGTGATCGCGGATGCCAAGGCAGGCTATTTCGGCATCGCTGTGAACGATCACTCGCTGACGCCCGGCGACAACCCGCGCATCGGCGCGACGCGCCTCGACGACTGGCTCGGTCGGGCGTCGTCGCGCCGATAGGCGGCAGAGCTGCCTTTCCTCTCATCCGGTCGACGGGATGAGCGCCGCCTCATCCGGGGCAGGGCCGCCCACTCGACGCCTTCGCCGAAAAAGGGAAGCAAAGTCATGAGGATCATCGAAGGGAACCGCGCGGTGCTTGCCATCGTCCTGATCATGGTCGCGGTCAATGGCCTGTCCCTCTCCGCAAACGGGATCTTCATGCTGGTTGCGCCCCTGAGGTGGTACGAGCTGGTTCCCGGGGTGACCGATACCGGCTTCTTCAATCAGCACTTCATCCGGGACATCGGCATCATTCAGCTCTTCCTGGGCGCCGCGTTCATCGTTGGCCTGCTGCGACCGGAGCGCCGCATCGGCCTCTGGGCTGCCGCCACGCTGTGGCTGATGGCGCACGCCCTGTTCCACCTGTGGGAGGTCGCCGTCGGCATCTGCGCGCCCTCCGTCATTCCACGCGACTTCCCCGCCGTCACCCTGCCCGCGCTCATCGGCATCGCGCTCACGCTCTGGGCGCTCCGCCACGCTCGCGCGGGAAGAGTGGCTCTCGCCTGAGACTTCCGATCCAAACCA
>CALOEA010000039.1:0-158564 GCA_942492185.1 uncultured Alphaproteobacteria bacterium | reverse complement strand
TGCCGGGGGTGAGGTCAAAGATGTCCGGTTTGTTGATCAGGGGCTGGCCAGGTAGAGGACCTTGGGGTCGCGGGCCTGGGTGTCCGTGGGGGAGAGGCATACCTCCTGAGGCTGGAAGGGCCCAGGCGGGAGCCTTTGACTTCCTCGTAGGGTGACCCCGATGGTGCCTCCTGTGGTGCGTTCGGAAAAGTCCTTGATGTAAAAGGCGTTGTGGTGGAACAGGTTCTCGAGGCGTTTTCGGGAGATGGCGGGGTAGGTCTCAAAGGGGAGGGTATCCCCCTCGGCGTAGGGGAGGGGCCCGTCGGTGCGCTCTTCGGTGACGGCCATCACCAGGGTGGTGAGGAGCTCCCGCAGGGCGTTCAAGGCCGAGAGGCCGAAGGAGCCGTAGGAGAGCTCCAGGTAGCGGAAGTTCTCCACGCTGCTGGCTGAACCGCCGCCTCAGGGCGCTGGTGACCATTACCTGTTGGGCCTTCTCTTCTGAAAAGTGGCCGGCGTTGTCCACGAACTCTCCGGTGAGGTCCCGGAGCATGGAGGCGTAAGGCGCTCCACCAGCTCATCGGAGTAGACAGCCGTGTTCGACCCGGATGCGGCCGCGGAAAAGGTAGAACAGCAGCAGCAGCGCCAGCATGCCGCCGATCAGCCAGGCGCCGAGCATCGGCAGGAATTCGCGCCGCTGCGCCTGGAAGCTCTCGCCCTGCGCCTGGATCAGCACGCCGGACTGCGGCCCCTCGCCGGTGTTGCTGAAGGCCAGCCCCAGGCGCCGGAACCGAAGCCACGCTCCACGACGCGCTCGCGATAGATCGCCGAGACGTCGTCGCCGTCGCCAGCGAGGAGCGCCTTGGTCGAGCACATCTCGGCGCAGATCGGCAGCTTGCCTTCGGCCAGACGGTTGCGGCCGTACTTCTGGAACTCCGCCTCGGAGAAGTCCTCTTCCGGGCCACCGCCGCAGAAGGTGCACTTGTCCATCTTGCCGCGCGAACCGTAGTTGCCCGCGGTGGGGAACTGCGGCGCGCCGAAGGGGCAGGCGTAGAAGCAGTAGCCGCAGCCGATGCAGAGATCCTTCGAGTGCAGCACCACACCGTCCTCGGTCTGGTAGATGCAGTCGACCGGACAGACCGCGATGCAGGGCGCGTCGGAGCAGTGCATGCAGGCCACCGAGATCGAGCGCTCGCCCGGCTTGCCGTCACCGATCGTCACCACGCGGCGGCGATTGATGCCCCAGGGCACCTCGTGCTCGTTCTTGCAGGCCGTGACGCAGGCATTGCATTCGATGCAGCGCTCGGCATCGCAGAGGAACTTCATTCGAGCCATGGTCTGGTCCTCCCTTAGGCCGGCATGATCCGGCAGAGCGTGGCTTTCGTCTCCTGCATCTGCGTGACGGAGTCGTAGCCATAGGTCTGCGCGGTATTGGACGATTCACCGAGAACGTAGGGATCCGCGTCCTTCGGGTACTTCGAGCGCCGGTCCTCGCCCTGGAAGAAGCCGCCGAAGTGGAACGGCATGAAGGCCACGCCGCTGGCGACCCGCTCGGTCACCATCGCCATCACCTTCACCTTGCCACCCTCCGGCCCCTCGAGCCACACCATCTTCCCGTCGCGGACACCGAGGTTGTTGGCGTCGCGCGGGTTGATCTCGACGAACATGTTCTGCTGCAACTCGGCCAGCCAGGGGTTGGAGCGGGTCTCGTCGCCGCCGCCCTCGTACTCCACCAGACGACCCGACGTCAGGATCATCGGGAAGTCCTTGCTGAAGTCGTTCACCTGGATCGAGGCATAGAGCGTCGGCAGGCGCCAGAACTTGCGGTCGTCGTAGGTGGCGTACTTCGGCAGCAGGTCGCGGCGGTTGGTGTAGAGCGGCTCGCGGTGCAGCGGCACCGGGTCCGGGAAGGTCCAGACCACCGCCCGCGCCTTGGCGTTGCCGAAGGGCGCGCACTCGTGGGCGATGGCGACGCGCTGGATGCCGCCGGAGAGGTCGGTCTTCCAGTTCGTCTTCTCGCCCGCGACCGCGTCGATCGCGGAACGCTCGTCGGCCGTCAGGTCGCCGTCCCAGCCGAGCTCGGTCAGCATCGCCATGGTGAACTCGGGATAGCCGTCCTGGATCCCCGAGTTCGCCGACCAGGAGCCCTCCGCCAGCAGGTTGTCGCCGTCCCGCTCCACGCCGAAGCGGGCGCGGAAGGTAAGGCCTCCCTCGGACACCGGCTTGGAGGTGTCGTAGAGGATCGGCGTGCCGGGGTGGCCCATTTCCGGCGTGCCCCAGCAGGGCCAGGGAAGGCCGTAGTAGTCGCCGTCCACCGGACCGCCGATCGCCCGCAGCGTCGTGCGGTCGAAGGTGTACTGGTTCTCCATGTGGGCCCGCAGCCGCTCCGGCGACTGGCCGGTATAGCCGATGGTCCACATGCCGCGATTGAACTCGCGGGTGATGTCCTCGACCAGCGGCTCGCCGGTGTCGGCGTTGACCTCGATGTTGCGGAACATGCGGTCGGCGAAGTCGAACTTCTTCGCGAACATCGCCATGATCGTGTGATCCGGCAGGCTCTCGAAGAGCGGATCGAAAACCTTGTCGCGCCACTGCAGGGAGCGGTTCGAGGCGGTCACCGAGCCGTAGGTCTCGAACTGCGTCGAGGCCGGCAGCAGGTAAACGCCGTCGGTGCGGTCCTGCAGGATCGCCGTGACGGTCGGGTAGGGATCGACCACGACCAGCAGGTCGAGCATGCCCATCGCCGTCTGCATCTCCGGCATGCGGGTCTGCGAGTTCGGCGCGTGGCCCCAGAGCACCATCGCCCGGAGCTTGTTCGGCTGGTCCATGTTCGCCGGGTCTTCGAGCACGCCGTCGATCCAGCGGCTGACCGGGATGCCGTTGGCCCCCATCAGCTCCGGCGAGGCGAAGCGGCCCTTCAGCCAGTCGAGATCCTCTTCCCAGACGCGCGCCCAGTGCGCCCACGACCCCTCGGCCAGGCCGTAGTAGCCCGGCAGGGTGTCGGCGAGCACGCCGAGGTCGGTCGCGCCCTGCACGTTGTCATGGCCGCGGAAGATGTTGGTGCCGCCGCCGGCCACGCCCATGTTGCCCAGCGCCAGCTGCAGGATGCAGTAGGCCCGGGTGTTGTTGTTGCCGTTGGTGTGCTGCGTGCCGCCCATGCACCAGATCACCGTGCCGGGGCGGTTGTTCGCCAGCATCATGGCGACGCGGCGCAGCTGGGTCCCGGGAACGCCGGTGACCCGCTCGGTCTCCTCCGGATCCCACTGCGCGACCTCCTCGCGGATCTGGTCCATGCCCCAGACGCGCTGGCGGATGAACTCGCGATCCTCCCAGCCGTTCTCGAAGATGTGCCAGAGCAGGCCCCAGACCAGGGCGACGTCGGTGCCCGGGCGGAAGCGCACGTACTCGTCGGCGTGCGCCGCGGTCCGCGTGAAGCGAGGATCGCAGACGATCAGCGGCGCGTTGTTCTTCTCCTTGGCGCGCAGCAGGTGCAGCAGCGAGACGGGATGCGCCTCGGCCGGATTGCCGCCGATGACGAAGATTGCCTGGCTGTTGTGGATGTCGTTGTAGGAGTTGGTCATGGCGCCGTAGCCCCATGTGTTCGCAACGCCGGCAACGGTGGTGGAGTGGCAGATGCGCGCCTGGTGATCGATGTTGTTCGAACCCCAGTAGGCGGCGAACTTGCGGATCAGATAGGCCTGCTCGTTGCTGTGCTTCGCGGAGCCCAGCCAGTAGACCGAGTCGGGGCCGCTCTCCTCGCGGATCGCCAGCATCTTGTCGCCGATCTCGTTGATCGCCTCTTCCCAGCTGACCCGCTGCCACTCGCCGCCGACCAGCTTCATCGGATACTTGAGGCGGCGCTCGCCATGCGCGTGCTCGCGCACCGCCGCGCCCTTGGCGCAGTGGCCGCCGAGGTTGAAGGGGCTGTCCCAGCCCGGCTCCTGGCCGATCCAGACGCCGTCAGCCACCTCGGCCATCACGGTGCAGCCGACCGAGCAGTGGGTGCAGATGGACTTGATCGATTCGACCGAGCCGCCGTTGGCGGCGGCCTGCACCGGCGTGACGGTCCCGGCAGCGAGGGCGCCTGCGGCTGCCAGCCCGCCGACCGCGAGGCCGGAGCCGCGCAGGAAGGCGCGGCGGTTGACCGAGGTCTCGGCCACCTGGGTTACGAAGCTTGACCGGGCGCGTCCCGCGACCCCGTTGGACTTCTTCTTCAGCATGTCTCTCTCCCCTAGTCGTCGGGCGCCTCGGCGTCCGTACGTTTGGGCTCCCTGCCCGGCCCCGGTGCTTGCTGCACCTTGTGGGTCTGCGGGAAGCCGTCGTCGGCCCCGCCGTCAGAAGCGGCAGGTCGCCAGATAGGCCTGCACATGCTCGGTTTCCCGATAGCCGCCGGAGGGCTTCTCCAGCGTCGCCGCCTCGGCCGGCGCCTTGGCGATCATCGTCGCGCCGGCGGCGACCGCGCCGACCGATGCGACGCGCATGAAATCGCGTCGGCTGGTGGTCTCGGGCTTCTTGTCAACCATCTCGACCCTCCCTTTCTAGGCGTCCCGCGAGACGCCGCTCTCCCGGAGGCTGGACTGCGCCTCCATGCGAAATGCCATCTTCTCCACCTCGATGAAGAGACGGCCCATCGTCCCAACCGGTGCATAGAGCACCGCCCCCTCGGCCGCCTCGAGGTCGGCGAAGAAGTGCTCGAGCCAGTGGCCGAGATGGCGGTCGAAGAAAAGCTGCTGCTCGGCGACCGGCAGCGGGCGGCCGAAGCTGCCCCGGATCAGGCCGGCCATCATCTCCAGCAGCGAGGCGGCGGAATCCTCCGGCTCCTTCACTGCCGGCGCCCGGCCGATGCCGAGCCGGCGCATGTCGGCGCGCAAGGCAGCCAAGGGCTTCTCGTTCAGGAAGCCGGTCAGGTAGTAGCTGGCGAAGGGCAGCAGCTCGCCGCGCCCGACGCCGATGAAGAGGCGATTGAACTCGCGCGTCGCCGCGGCGCCATCGAAACTGCCGGCCAGGTGCGCCAGCGTTCCCACGGCCTTGCCGATCGGCGAGTCGTCGCCGGCGAAGCCCTTCAACGTGGCGAGGAACTTGGTGGAGGGCGGGCGTGCCAGGAGCGCGGCGAGGAGACCGTAGAAGTCCGCACGCAGGCGGTCTTCCTCCGTAAGGTCGTGGACCTGTGTGTTGACAGAGCCCAAGCGTATCTCCCCTGCGCGTTTCTTTGTTTGAAAGATCGTTTCGCGCACAACGTCTCGGAAACATTTTACGAAGGACTCGCTGTTTCGGCCAGCGCCGATCAGGCCTATTTATGCCTTCAATTCACAGGATCTTGTCATTCTCGGAATGTGACCTGCCGCCGACGGGCGGCCGGGGGGGCCCGTCGTGCCGGGGCGGCCGCGCTGGCGTCCGCAGGGTCGGCGGACGGTTCGCTCGTCGTCTCCCGCCGGGCCGGGTCCGGCCGTCGCACCGGCACCAGTTCCGGGGCCGGCGGCGGCAGACCGGTGGCGATCGCGGTGCCGGTGGCGTCGGCAGCCGGGCCGGGCTCAGGCGCGCCGGCCACCGCCGGCCGGGCCGGCGCCGGGGCGCCGTCGCCGGCCGCATCGGTCAGAGCGCCGGGTTCGCCCGCAGCTTCGGCCGCCGCCTGCGGCGCGCCCGGAGATCCCTCGCCCGCCGCCGTCGTCTCCGTCTCTGCCGAAGCGGCCGCGGCCAGGCGCTCCACGTGGGCGACCATGCCCTTGCCGACGCGGTAGCCGGTGACGAGGCCGGGCACCACGGTGGCGGCATCGGTATAGTCCTCGGCGTAGTCGACCAGGCCGTCGAGATTGGCCAGCAGCGGGTTCACCGCCCAGAGGCGGCGCAGCGCCAGCCGCTTCAGGCGCTGAGGGACCGCCGCCTGCAGGAAGACCTTGAAGTCGTCGCCGCGCTGCAGCGCGTCGGGATGCGGCAGGCCGAGCCGCTGCAAGGCCTCCTCGTCCGACAGTTCCTCCAGCGGCGGCGCTTCTGCCGCCGCCGCCTCCGGCGCCGGCGCGTCGCCCTCCTCCGGCGCCGCCGCAGGCGCCTCGCCGCCCCGCTTCAGGCGCGACCAGCGGCCGAGAAACCCGTCCTGCCGCTCGCGGTCGCCAGCCCCGCTCATGCGTCGTCGCGCCGGCGCTTCGCCACGCCCGGCGCCCGATAGACGTCGGCATCCTGGCGGATTCTCGGATCGCCCTTGCCACTCTCGACCTGATCGAGATCGAGATCGACGCGGCGGCGCTTCTTGAACTGCTCCTCGCGGAAATGGAGCTCCGTGAAGTCACGCACCCAGGCCAGCAGGCCCTCGCTCATCGGTACGGCCTCGACCAGTTCCTCGCCGCTGTCCATCAGGTCCTGCGCCTCATAGGGCGAGGCGGTGACGACGTGGGCACGATAGGGCCGCGCGTCGTCGTCGGAGGGGCGCAGCGCCACCCAGATGGCCGGCGAGCGGGTCGAGAGATTGGCGTCGTAGGCCTCGGCATCGGCGCGGTGCAGCTCCAGCGGCAGGGTCGCCAGATGATACTCCGCCGCCTCGCCGTCGCGGCGCAGCTCCTGCCAGTCGGCCGGGCCGGCGCCGGGCAGCACCGCGACCACGCGCCAGCTCCAGCGCGCCCATCGGGTCACGCCGGGGGCGCGACGGATGACGATGCCCAGCGACATGGAGCGGGTGCGCTCCGGCGGGTTTTCGGCCACGGCCTCTCTCGCTGACTGTCTGCTGCCCTGCCGTTTGCGATAGCGGGCTTGCTTGTCACCATTGCGGCACGACCTATGATGCCATGCAAGCGGTCAGGCAAAAGACCGCACAGACAGGAGGGTTCATGGCAGACGCGTCCGACGTGCCGACGGAGCGGCTTTTCCTTTGCGACTGCGGCGGCTCCATGCCGCTCGACGCGCAGCGGGTGGCGACGGCCTGCAATGCCAAGGCGCTCGAACGGGGCACGCTGTTCTGCCGCCGCGAAGCCAAGCGGGTGGAGGCCGCGCTGGAGGCCGGGGACTCGATCGTCGTGGCCTGCGGCCAGGAAGCGCCCTTCTTCACCGAGCTGGCCGAGGAGCTCGGCGCGGCCGAGCGCCTGCGCACGGTCGACATCCGCGACCGTGCCGGCTGGAGCAGCGAGGGCGCCGACGCGGCACCGAAGATGGCCGCCCTGCTGGCGGACGCGGCCGTGACGATCCCGCCGACGCCGGCAATGGACCTCACCTCGGACGGCGCCTGCCTGATCTACGGCCCGGCCGCGGTGGTCCTGGAGGCCGCGGCGCTGGTGGCCGGCCGCCTCAGTGTCACCGTCATGGCGACCGACGGCGAAGCCCTGGCCGAGCAGCTGCCGCCGGCGACCCGCGACGTCGGCCTGACCGCCGGCCGGATCGCGTCGGCGAAAGGGGTGCTCGGCGACTTCGAACTGCGCGTCTCGGCCTATCGCGACGCCCGTCCCGACGGCCGCGCGGCGCTGCGCCTGGAGGCACCGCGCGACGGCGTGACGGCGCGCTGCGACCTCATCGTCGATCTCTCCGGCGGCGCGCCGCTCTTCAGCGCGCACGAGAAGCGCGACGGCTATCTCAGGGCCGACCCCACCGACCCGACCGCCGTCGCCCGCATCCTGCTGCAGGCGACCGCCCTGGTCGGCACCTTCGAGAAGCCCTTCTACGTCGCCTACGATCCGGTTCTCTGTGCCCGCTCGCGGGCCAGCAAGAAGGGCTGCGAGCGCTGCCTGCAGGTCTGCCCCACCTCGGCCATCGCGCCGGCCGGCGAGGGCGTGAAGATCGATCCCCTGATCTGCGCCGGCTGCGGCGCCTGCTCGACCGTCTGCCCCTCGGGGGCCGTGGCCTATGCCTACCCGGCGGGCGAGGCGACCTATCGCCGCCTGCAGGCGCTGTTCGACGGCTGGCGCGCCGCCGGCGGCGGCCTCCTGCGGCTGCTGATCCACGACGGCTCGGCCAACGAGATGATCGCCGCCGCCGCCCGCTTCGGACGCGGGCTGCCGGCCAACGTGGTGCCCTTCGCGCTGAATCAGGTGACGCAGGTGAGCCACGCCCTGCTGCTGGCGGCCCTGGCAATGGGCGCCAGCGAGGTCGTGCTGCATCTCGACCCGCGCAAGGCCGAGGAGGCCGAGGCGCTGCGCGGCCAGGTCGCACTGGCGCTGGCGATGACCGGCGGTCTCGGCCTGCCGGCGAGCTGCATCCACATCGTCGAGACGGCCGATCCCGACGTCCTGGAATCGGTCCTCCATGCCGCCAAGCCGAAGAGCCTCAAGGTGGAGCCGGTGCGCCCGCTCGGCGACCAGCGCGGCGTCGCCCGCCTGGCGATGACCGCCCTGGCGGCCGGCGCCGGGACGAAGAGCGCCACGGTGCAGCTGCCGGCCGACATCTTCCCCGGCGGCCCGCCCTACGGTGCCGTGACGCTGGACGTCGCCGCCTGCACCCTCTGCCTCTCCTGCGTGTCGCTCTGCCCGGCCGGCGCGCTGGTCGACAACCCCGACCGCCCGCAGTTGCGCTTCGTCGAGGACCGCTGCCTGCAGTGCGGCATCTGCCGCAGCACCTGCCCGGAGAATGCCATCACGCTGACGCCGCGCTACCTGCTGGGCGAACAGGCCCGCCAGCCGGTGGTGCTCAAGGAGGAAGAGCCCTTCGCGTGCATCTCCTGCAGCAAGCCCTTCGGCGTGCGCTCGACGGTCGAGCGCATCTCGGAAAAGCTCGCCGGCAAGCACTGGATGTTCGCCGACGACCAGCGGGTGAAGCTGATCCAGATGTGCGACGACTGCCGCATCCGGGCGCAGTACCACTCCACCGACTCGCCCTTCCGGCTGGGAGAGCGGCCGAAGCCGCGCTCGACGGAGGACTATCTGCGGGAGCGCGAGGAAGCGGCGAAACAGGCGCAGGACGAGAAGGACCCCGGCGAGGGCAGCGTCCACTGAGGCCAGGCGTCAGTCGGCGCCCTTTCCCGGCCCGCCCAGCCGCTCGTCATAGGCAATCCGCAGCAGCGTTGCGCGCAGCCGCTCGCCCTCCGCCTCGCCGAAGACGCTGCGAAAGCGATCCTGCGCCTGGCGCCAGAGCGGCCTGGCGGCCTGGTAGCGCTCGCTGCCGAGCGCGGTCAGCACGACCTGCCGGCGGCGGCGGTCCTCCTTGCCGGCCTGCAGGGCCACCAGCCCATCGCGCTCCAGTGGCCGCAGGCTGTGGCCCAGCGCCGAGCGATCGATCACCAGCGCCGCGGCCAGGGCAGCCAGAGTGGGCGGCTGCTCGCGGGCGCTGAGCTCCGCCAGGATGGCGAATTGGGTGCCGCGGAGCCCGCAGGGCGCCAGCGCGTCGTCATAGAGCTGCGACACACGCCGCGACGCCTTGCGCATTGCCGTGCCGTAGCAGGGGCCGGCGCGGCGCGTCGCCTCGGGGGCCTCTCTCTCGCCGGTCGGCGCGGTTGGTCGCGCGCT
Source organism: uncultured Alphaproteobacteria bacterium (assembly GCA_942492185.1). GTDB lineage: Bacteria > Pseudomonadota > Alphaproteobacteria > Kiloniellales > JACOMY01 > CALOEA01. Next base: position 149,169 of record CALOEA010000039.1, on the reverse strand, counting down.
CGGGGCCTTCGTACGGGTCAAGCGTCACCTTCCAAGCGGTCATGGGGGCTGCCGCAGCATAGCGGCAAAGATTTCGCCGCGGCTGTCTTTACAATAGGGGCATATGCCCCTATCTATCGCAAGCCCTGCCGCTGCTGTCCGCGGCGCCTTGCCCGGAGCCGCAGATGTCCATCGCCGTCGAGCTTGCCACGGCCGCGCCGGAGCCCGCCCCGCCGCTCCCCCCGCCGGCGATGAACGCGCGTACGCTGCGCCTGCTGCGCGGGCCGATCGTGCCGACGCTGCTGGCCATGGCCTGGCCGAATATCCTGGTGATGCTGGCGCAGTCCTCGACCGGACTGATCGAGACCTGGTGGGTGTCGCGCCTCGGCTCCGATGCGCTGGCCGGCATGGCGCTGGTGTTTCCCGGCTTCATGCTGATGCAGATGCTCTCCGCCGGCGCCATCGGCGGCGGCATCTCCTCGGCCATCGCGCGCGCGCTGGGCGGCAACCGCCAGGCCGACGCCAGCGCGCTGGTGCTCCACGCCCTGCTCATCAACCTGGTCCTTGGCCTCTGCTTCTCGGCCGCCTTTCTGCTGTTCGGGCGCCAGCTCTACGGGGCGATGGGCGGCGAGGGCGGCTCGCTGGAGGCCGCCCTCGCCTACTCCGACGTGGTCTTCGCCGGCAACCTGCTGGTCTGGCTGATGAACGCCCTGGCGAGCGTGATCCGCGGCACGGGCAACATGCTGGTGCCTTCGCTCGCCGTCTGCATCGGCGTGCTGATCCTGATCCCGCTGTCGCCGCTGCTGATCTTCGGCTTCGGGCCGATCCCGGCCATGGGCATTGCCGGCGCCGGCGCCGCCGTGATCCTGACCACCGGCCTGACCAGCCTGGTGCTGGCGCTCTACCTCCTGTCGCGCCACAGCCTGGTCAGGCCGACGCTCGGGCGGCTGCGCCGGAGCCTGTTTCTCGACATCCTGCGGGTCGGCGCGGTGGGGTCGATCAACACCCTGCAGACCACGCTGACGGTCGCGCTCATCACCGCGCTGGTCGGCGCCGCCGCCGGACCGGTGGCGGTGGCCGGCTTCGGCACGGCATCGCGGCTGGAGTACCTGCTGATCCCGCTGGTCTTCGGCCTCGGCGCGCCGCTGGTGGCGCTGGTCGGCACCAACATCGGCGCCGGGCAGCCGCAGCGCGCCCTGCGCGCGGCCCTGATCGGCGGCGCCCTGGCCTTCGCGATGACGGAGACCATCGGGCTGGCCGCGGCGATCTGGCCGATGGCCTGGCTCACGCTCTTCGACAGCGACCCGCGCATGCTGGAGACCGGCGCGGCCTACCTGCGCATGGTCGGGCCGACCTACGGCTTCTTCGGCCTGGGGCTCTGTCTCTACTTCGCCTCGCAGGGCGCCGGCCGGCTGCTATGGCCGCTGCTCGCCAGCCTGCTGCGGATGCTGCTGGCGGTCGGCGGCGGCTGGCTGGCGCTCGAGGTCACCGGCTCGCTGTCGTGGGTCTTCGCGGCGCTTGGCGTCGCGCTGCTGGTCTACGGCACCAGCCTGACGGCCGCCGTGGCCTCCGGCGTCTGGTTCCGGCAGCGCGGCTAGTCGTCCTCGAGCGTCTTGCCGAAGAGCTTCTCGGCGGCATGTGCCGAGGCCTCGGCGCCGAGCACGTCCATGATCGTCGCCTCCGACGTCTGGATCACCCGGAAGGCCTCGCGGATGCCGTTGTCCTCGAGGTTGCGTTCGACCACCAGGAGGGTGTTCGGCTTGTGCTCCTCGCAGAGCGCCACGGCGTAGTCGATCTCGGCACGCGCCACCGGCAGCGCCGCCTCGATGCTGGGCGCGCCGTAGTCGCCGGCGAAGTGCGCAGCCAGCCGCATCACCGCGGCGTCGCGCTCGGCCTCGGCGATCTCGGCGACGGCGACGAAGGTGGTGCGTCCGAAGGTCTCCAGGCCGAGCCAGCCGTTGGCGAACTCCTGGCGCAGCTTGCCGGTCAGGTCCTCCGGCGTCAGGTCGGCGAAGGCAAAGCCGCCGGAGATGCACCACTCGCCCGGCTCGGCAGCGGCGCGGAAGACATTGGCATCGGACTCGTCGAAGCGGATCGCGCGTAGGGCCTTCAAGAGGTCTCCTCCGGCGGCCAGGAACGCCGCCTTTCCAGAATTGCGCTCAGCGGCACGGTCTCGGCGCCGGCCTCGCCCTGCAGGATCATGCCGCCCGCCTCCTCCAGCCCGAGGAAGCGGCCACCGATCCGGCGGCCCCGCCACGCGAAGGTCACCTCCCGGCCCCGGTCGGCGGCGCGGTCGAACCAGGCATCGGCCAGCGGGCGCAGACCGTCCTCCTGCCATCGGTTCATCCACAGCAGGACATGACGGCTCCAGCTCTCCACCAGGGCGCGGTGAGAGACCTCGCCGCCGCCCTCCTCGGCCAGGGCGGTCCGATCCGGCGTCTCGCCCGGGTCGCGGCCGGGCGGATTGCGCAGGGCCAACGCCACCCCGACCACCAGCCAGTCGGGCTCGGCGGCCGGATCGTCGAGCGAGGCGGCGGCGTCGATCTTGCCGGCCAAGGCATCGTTCAGCTTCACGCCGTCCGGCCAGACGTGGGTCAGCCCGATCTCCGGCGGCGCCAGCGCGCCGACGGCGTCGTTCAGGGCGTTGGCGGCGGCAAGGACCATCGCGAGGGCCGGCGCCAGGGCGACCTCCGGAGCCAGCAGGATGGCCGCCCGCAGGTTCTGCGGATCGTCGCTCCAGGTCACGAGGCCGGGGTCCTCCCCGGCGGCGGCGGCGGCGAGCGCCGCCTCGAAGGGGTCGCCGCCGGCGGCCACCGCACGGCCGCGCAGCAGGGGTGGAAAGTGCGGCAACGCCCCGGCGTCCAGCAGCGACGGCTCCCGCTCGGCGCTCATCGCGGCGGGCTCACCGCTAGGCCTCGACGGCGACCGGCTGCAACTGCGGCGCCGCCATCAGCCGCCGCGCGATCTCGCGGAAGCGCTTGGCCTGCGGGCTCTGCGGCTTGGAGACGACGATCGGCGCCCCCTCGTCGGAGGTGACGCGGATGTCGATGTCCAGCGGCACCTCGCCGAGAAAGGGAATGCCCAGCCGTTCCGCCTCGCTGCGCGCGCCGCCGTGGCCGAAGATGTGGGCCTCATCGCCACAGGTCGGGCAGATGTAGGTGGCCATGTTCTCGATCATCCCGAGGATCGGTACGGTCATCTTGCCGAACATGTCGATCGCCTTGCGCGCATCGATCAGCGCGATGTCCTGCGGCGTCGAGACCACCACGGCGCCGGCCACCCGCGCCTTCTGGCTGAGGGTGAGCTGCACGTCGCCGGTGCCGGGCGGCAGGTCGACCAGCAGGTAGTCCAGGGTTCCCCAGGCGACCTGGTGCAGCATCTGGGTCAGCGCCGACATCAGCATCGGGCCGCGCCAGACGACCGACTGGTTGTCCTCGACCATGAAGCCCACCGACATCACCGTGATGCCGAAGTTGCGCAGCGGCATGATGGTGCGTCCGTCCGGCGTCGACGGCCGGCCCGAAATCCCCAGCATGCGCGGCTGCGACGGGCCATAGACGTCGGCGTCGAGCAGTCCGACGCGCTTTCCTTCCGCCGCCAGCGCCAGGGCCAGGTTGGCGGCGACGGTCGACTTGCCGACGCCACCCTTGCCGGAGGCGATGGCGATGATCCGGTCCACGCCGGCGATGCGGCCGTCCGCCGGCGGCGGTGCCAGAGGGCGCATCGGCTTGTCGCCCACCTGCGCCCGCGGGGCCGCGGCCGGCGCGGACTCCGGGCCCGCGGCGCCGCGGTGTGCGGTCAGCACCACCGTCACCGAGCCGACCCCGGCGACGCGGCGCGCAGCCTCCTCGGCCGCCTTGCGCAGCGGCTCCATGCCGCCGCCGCGCCGCGGATCGACCTCGATCGTGAAGCCGACGGCCGAGCCGCTGATCGCCACGCCCTGCACCATGCCGGCGGTGACGATATCGACGCCCTGCGCCGGGTCGACGATGGTGCGCAGGGCCTCCAGCACCGCCTCCTTGCTGGGGCCCTTCATCATTCGTCCTGCAGCGAGATCTCGCCGTCCACCCGGTGCTCGACGGGGAGCCCGTCGATGGTCAGGACCATCCGCGCCGTCACGCTGCCGCGTCCGGCGAGGGTGCCGTCGGCGCGCGCCTGGCGCACGGCCTCCTCGATCGTCTGCTGCGAGGTGACGCCGACGCGCTTCAGGAATTTCCTGAGACTCATGTTGAAAGTGTCGTCGCTCATCCGTGCTCTCCCCCGAACCAGGCCGCAATCGGCGCTTAGCGCGCTCTCGCCAGACCGGACATGCCGATCCGGCCAGAGGGTGGCACGACAGCGCGCCCGGCGCGAGCCTGTCAAGGCGCCGCCATCGCGGGGCGGAGGCCGCCGCGCGGCGCCGCCTCAGGCCACCTTGGCCAGCGCCGAGCGGATGGCCGTGGCAAACTGGCGCCGGGTGAAGGGCTTCTGCAGCGACAGGATCTCCGGCCCGGGCAGGCGGGAGAGATCGGCGATCTCGGAGAGATCGCCCGAGATCAGCAGCAGCGGCAGCGCCGCATTGCTGGCGCGTGCCGCCTGCATCAGGTCGACGCCGCTCATCTGGCCCGGCATGGTGACGTCGGTAACCAGCAGGTCCGGGCGCTCGCCCTGCAGCAGGGCCAGGCCCTCCTCGCCGTTGGCAGCCGACAGGATCCTGTAGCCCAGCGATTCCAGCAGCTCGACGATCAGGCGGCGGACGGCATCGTCGTCCTCCACCACCAGAACCCGCTCGCCGGTCCCGCGCGGGGCGGTCCCGGGCTGGTGCTCCGGGCCGGCGAGCTGCGGCGCCGAGCGGGTCGGCAAACGCAGGATGATGCTGCTGCCGCCCGCAGCGTTGCGCTCGATCACCACTTCGCCGCCGCTCTGGCGGGCAAAGTCCTGCACCAGCGAAAGACCGAGGCCGCTGCCCTTGTGGGCCGGCTTGGTCGAGAAGAAGGGATCGAAGGCGCGCGCGGCGACCTCCGGCGTCATGCCGCTCCCCTCGTCGGCCACGACGATCTCCACCACCGGACCGGACAGCGCGCTGCCGGCGGCGCTCCGGCAGTTGGCGAGGCGCAGCGTCACCGTGCCGCCCTCCGGCATGGCGTCGCGGGCGTTCGACGCCAGGTTGATCAGCACGTTCTCCAGCAGCTGCGGATCGACGAAGACGGTCCAGGGCTCTTCCGGGCTCTCCACCGCCAGGTCGATGCCGCCGCCCAGCGTCCGCTGCAACAGCGGCATCAGGGCATCGACGAGCCGCGCCGGCGCCGTCTCGCGCAGCCCGGCCGGGTTGTTGCCGGCAAAGGCCAGCAGCCGCCGCGCCAGGGACGCGCCGCGCTCGGCCGCGGCATAGACCACCTGGGCGAGCTGAGCCCCTTCGGCGTCGTGGCCGAGGCGCTCCGCGAGCAGCTCGGCGTTGCCGAGCACCACGGTCAGCAGGTTGTTGAAGTCGTGCGCCACGCCGCCGGTCAGCTTGCCCACGGCTTCCAGCCGCTGGGCGCGTCGCAGCCGCTCCTCGGTCGCCCGCCGCTCGGTAATGTCGAGGTGCGAGGCCAGGAGGCGAACAGGCTTGCCGTCCTCGTCGAGCAGCGCCCGGGCCTTGGCCAGAATCCAGCGATGGCTGCCGTCGCGGCAGCGGAACCGGTAGACCCCGTCGCTCATCCCGCCGTGGCCGCTCAGCATGCGGTCGATCTGCGCGCGGATCACCGGGCGGTCGTCGGGATGCACCAGGGCCTCCCACTCCTTCACCGTCAGGGAGCGGTCGCCCTCCTCGTAGCCGAAATGCCTCAGCCATCCGCCGCTGAACTTGATGCGGCGCTCCGACAGCAGCGAGTCGGACAGCCCCAGCTCGACTGACTGCAGCAGCAGCCGCAGGCGTTCCTGCATCTGCTCGAGGTCGCGCTGCGCGCGCCGCCGCTCGGTGACGTCGCGTGTCAGCCGCGCGAACCCCAGCAGCTTGCCGCGCTTGTCATGAACGGCATTGACCACGACGTTGGCCAGGAAGCGTTCACCATTGCGACGCTGGTGCCAGCTCTCCTCCTCGGCGCGTCCGTCGCGGCGGGCGCGCTCGAGCAGCGCCGCCGGCAAGCCGGCGGCCCGCGCCTCCTCGTTATAGAGGATATCGATCGGCTGCCCTATGACCTCTTCCGCGCGATAGCCCTTGATGCGCTCGGCGCCGCGATTCCAGCTCCTGATCCGGCCCTCGGCATCGAGCAGCATCAAGGCGTAGTCGGAGGCCTCGCCGACCATCAGCTCCAGGCTGGCCTTGCTCTGGTCGAGGGCGGTCTCGAGGCTGCGCAGTTTCTGGTTGGAGCGGTCGATGATGAAATAGAGCGACAGCGCCGTGACGCCGATGAAGCCCAGACCCTTCAAGGTCTGCTGAATGCCGAGATCGCCGGGCTGCGTGATCAGCAACCATTCGAGCGCGCGGTCGCTGAAGAAAATCCACAGCGACCCGCACAGCGCATAGAGAACCGCGATGCGGCTCGCCGGGCTTTTCATCCTGCGCCAGGAAACGCGTTCGTCGCGTTCATAGCTCCAAGTCATTAGCTCCTCTCGATCGAGGCGGCCGCCGCTCGCCTCCTCGCCGAAGGTGCTTCATCCGCACTAACCTTAGGTGGATTTGTACCATTCAGGTGAGAATTGTGAAGTGGCTGGAGCCGCAACCTGCCGTCGTCCGGCGCTCGAGCGGTTTGGCATCGTCGGGCGCTCTGCTATGATCGCCCGGTAACACCCCGTCCCATCAACGAACTTCCGGCAGGATGACCAGGCGACCGCCAGCCGCTTCGCCCGACTGGGCCTATTTTCTCGACTTCGATGGCACGCTGGTCGATATCGCCGCGACGCCTGACGCGGTGGAGGTCGCCGCATCGCTGCGTTCGACGCTTGCCGACCTTTTCCGAGCGACCGGCGGGGCGACGGCCGTGGTTTCCGGGCGCCCGGCAGCCGAGATCGAGGCCTTTCTGGCGCCGACCCGGCTCGCCGTGGCCGGCCTGCACGGCGCCGAGCGGCGGAGCCGCCCCGAGGGTCCACTGGAGCGCAGCGCCACCGCCCGCCCCTTCGCCGCGGCGCTTCTCGCCGAGCTGGCGGCGCTGCCGCGGCAGCATCCCGGGGTCATCGTTGAGGACAAGGGGCTGGCGACGGCCCTGCACTATCGCGGCGCACCGGCGGCCGAAGCCGCCTGCGTCGCCCTGGCCGAGCGCTGCGTGGCCGAGGACCCGGCCTACTGGCACCTGCTGCAGGGCAAGTCCGTGGTCGAGATCAAGCCGCGCCGGATCGACAAGGGCGATGCTGTCCGCCGCTTCGCCGCGCAGCCTCCCTTCGCCGGGCGGCGGCCGGTCTTCGTCGGCGACGACGTGACCGACGAGGACGGCTTCGCCGCGGCGCTGCAGGCCGGCGGGCTCGCCGTCGCCATCGGCCCGCCGCCGGCCGGCCGCCCGACCGCGGCGACCTTTCGCCTGGCCGACCCACGGGCGCTGCTGCTTTGGCTGGCCGGGGCCATCATCACCGCCGGAACGCCGGCATCGGGAATAGGATAGCGAGGCACGGTGAGCACTCTGGATCTTGGCCTCATCGGCAACTGCAGCATCGGCGCGCTGGTCGACCAGCGCGCCAGGATCGTCTGGTGCTGCCTGCCGCAGTTCGACGGCGACCCGGTCTTCAACTGCCTGCTGAACGAAGCGAGCGAGGCCGACGAAGCCGAGCGCGGGTTCTACGCGGTCGACCTGGAGGGTCTGGTCCGCACGGAGCAGCGCTACGAGGCCAACACCGCGATCCTGCGAACGGTGCTGCATGCCGAGAACGGCAGCGCGCTGGAGGTCATCGACTTCATCCCGCGCTTCCGCCAGTACGAGCGGAACTTCCGCCCGACCAGCCTGGTGCGCCTGCTGCGACCGCTCGCCGGCAATCCGCGCATCCGCATCCGACTGCGCCCCAGCTTCGGCTACGGCGAGGTCGCTCCGCGCCTGGCCCGCGGATCGAACCACATCCGCATGATCGGCCCGGACATGACGCTGCGGCTGACGACCGACGCGCCGATCTCCTTCCTGCTGAACGAGACCTGGTTCCTGCTGGAGGCGCCGGCGACGCTGCTGCTCGGTCCCGACGAAAGCCTGGTGGAGTCGGTCCATGAGACCGGCCGCGCCTTTCTCGAACGCACCGCCAACTACTGGCGCGACTGGACCCGCTCGCTGAACATCCCCTTCGAGTGGCAGGACGAGGTGATCCGCGCCGCCATCACCCTGAAGCTCTGCACCTTCGAGGAGACCGGCGCCATCGTCGCGGCGATGACCACCTCGCTGCCGGAGCATGCCAATTCGCAGCGCAACTGGGACTATCGCTACTGCTGGCTGCGCGACGCCTACTTCGTCGTTCATACGCTGAACCGCCTCTCGGCCACCCGCACGCTCGAGCACTACCTGCGCTTCATCAAGAACGTCGCGGCGGCGAGCGACGGCGACCTGCAGCCGCTCTACGGCCTGTCGCTGGAAAGCCGGATCGAGGAGCGCAGCGTCACGCACCTGAAGGGCTATCGCGCCATGGGGCCGGTCCGGGTCGGCAACGACGCCTACCGGCAGGTGCAGAACGACGTCTTCGGCTCGGTGGTGCTGGCCGTGGCGCAGTCCTTCTTCGACCGCCGCCTGGAACTGCAGGGCGAGGAGCAGCTCTATGAGCACCTGAAGCGCCTCGGCAGGCTGGCGATCGAGCGCTACGACCAGCCCGACGCCGGGCTCTGGGAACTCAGGACGCGCAATGCGGTCCACACCTTCTCGGCCATGATGTGCTGGGCCGCCGTCGATCGCCTGGCCCGCATCGCCGAGCGCCTGGGCAAGGCCGCCGACCGGGCCGAGTGGCAGGGCGCGGCCGACACGATAAAGGTGGCAATCCTGCAGCGCGCGTGGAACCCGGAGTTGCAGTCCTTCGTTGCCAGCTTCGACGGTCAGGACCTGGACGCCAGCCTTCTGCTCATGCACGAACTCGGTTTCATCGCCGCCGACGATCCGCGCTTCGCCAGCACCGTGACGGCCATCGAACGCGGCCTGCGGCGCGGCAACCATCTTTACCGCTATATCGCGCCGGATGACTTCGGCGCCCCGGAGACGGCCTTCACGGTCTGCACCTTCTGGTACATCGAGGCGCTCGCCGCGATCGGCCGCACGGCCGAAGCGCGGCAGATCTTCGAAGAGGTCCTGAAGTGCCGCAATCCGCTCGGCCTGCTGTCCGAGGACATCGAGCCGGCGAGCGGCGAACTCTGGGGCAACTTCCCGCAGACCTATTCGATGGTCGGCCTGATCAAGTGCGCCATGCGGCTCAGCAAGCCCTGGGAGGACGCCATTTGAGCCGACTGATCGTCGCCTCCAATCGCGTCGCCGCCGTCGAGGAAGGCAAGGCCGCCGTGGCCGGCGGGCTCGCCGTTGCCGTGCAGGAGGCGATGCAGGAACACGGCGGCATCTGGTTCGGCTGGTCCGGCCGGGTGAAGGCCGAGGGCATCGCGTCGGTGACCAGGCTGGAGCAGGGACCGGTCACCTACGCCACCGTCGACCTGAACCGGCAGGACTACGAGCTCTATTACAAGGGCTACAGCAACTCCACGCTCTGGCCGCTGTTCCACTACCGCATCGACCTGGTGCGCAGCCAGGCCAGCTTCGTCGAGGGCTATCGCCGGGTGAACGCAGCCATGGCCGGCAAGCTGGCACAGCTGGTCGAGCCCGACGACATGATCTGGATACACGACTACCACCTGATCCCGCTGGCCGACGAGTTGCGCAAGGCCGGGATCGGCAATCGCATCGGCTTCTTCCTGCACATCCCCTTCCCGCCGCCCGATCTCCTGACGGCCTGCTCGGAACACTGGGACCTGGTGCGCCGCCTGATGGCCTGCGACCTCATCGGCTTCCAGACCCGCAACGACGTGCTGAACTTCGCCGCCTACATCGAACGCGTCGCCGGCGGCCGGACCGAAGGCGACCGGGTGCTCGCCTTCGGCCGCCGTGCCCGGGTGCGCGCCTTCCCCATCGGCATCCATCCGGCCAGCCTGCGCCAGACTGCCGCCAAGGCGGTGCGCGGCCGGGCCAGCCGCCGCCTGATCGATTCACTGCACGGCAAGAAGCTGCTGCTCGGCGTCGACCGGCTGGACTACTCCAAGGGCCTGGGCAATCGCTTCCAGGCCTTCAGCCAGCTGATGGCGCGCTACCCGGAGAATCGCGGCGACGTCAGCCTGGTGCAGATCGCGCCGCCGAGCCGCAGCGACGTCGAGAGCTACCGCTCGATCCGTGCCGAGCTGGAAGCCTTTTCCGGCCAGATCAACGGGCAGTATGCCGACATCGACTGGGTGCCGATCCGCTACCTCAATCGCAGCTTCGCGCGCGATACGCTGACCGGCTTCCTGCGGCACGCCCGGGTCGGACTGGTGACGCCGCTGCGCGACGGCATGAACCTGGTGGCGAAGGAGTTCGTCGCTTCGCAGGACGCCGCCGATCCCGGGGTCCTGGTGCTGTCGCGCTTCGCCGGCGCCGCCGAGGAGCTGCAGGAGGCGCTGATCGTCAATCCCTACGACATCGAGCAGATGGCGGAAAACATCCAGCGCGCGCTGCGCATGCCGCTGGCGGAGCGGCAGGCGCGCTGGTCGGCGCTCTACGACCGCCTGGCGGCGCACGACCTCAGCGCCTGGCAGGAGGACTTCCTGCGGGCCTTGACCGGATCGTGACCACCGACGCCCCGCCGGCGCCGCCGCGGCTGGTCGCCGACATCGGCGGCACGCGCGCGCGCTTCGCGCTGAGCGGCGGGCCGGGCCACCTCGGCCCGGTGGTGGAACTGGCCAGTGCGGAGGCGGCGCCGGAGATCCTGCTGCGCCGGGCCATGGAGCGCCTCGGCCCGCCAAAGGAGGGCCCCGTGCGGCAGGCCGCCCTCGCCGTGGCCGGCCCGGTCATCGCCGGCCGCGCCGCGTTGACCAACCTGCCGTGGCAGCTCGAGGCGAGCGCGCTGGCCCGCGACAGCGGGCTGGAGTCGGTGGCGCTGCTGAACGATTTCGCCGCCGTCGCCCTGGCCCTTCCGCTGCTCGGCCCGGCCGACCGCCGCCCGATCGGCGACCGGCCGGGGGCCGGCGCCGGGCCGGAGACGGATGCCGGACCGCGGACGATGCTGGTGCTGGGCCCCGGCACCGGCCTCGGCCTCGCCGCCGCCGTGCCGGACGGCCGCGGCGGCTGGGCGGTCGCGAGCGGCGAAGGCGGCCACGTCACCCTGCCGGCGCGCGACGCCACGGAGTGGCGCCTGTTGCAGCGCCTGGGCGCCGGCGCGGCCCATCTCTCGGCCGAGCGCATCTGCTCCGGCCCCGGCCTGGAGGCGCTCTATCGCGTCGTGCAGGAGCCGATCATCGCCGCCAAGGCCGCTGCGCCAGACGCCCCCGCCATCGCCGCCGCGGCCTTGGCCGGCGAGCCGCGGGCCTGCGCCTGCCTGGGCCACTTCGCCGACTTCCTGGCGACCGTCGCGGGCGATGCCGCCCTCACCTTCGGCGCGCGTGGCGGCGTGACGCTGGCCGGCGGCGTGCTGCCGCGGCTGGGCGCCGCCTTCGACTGGGCGCGCTTCCGGCGGCGCTTCGCCGACAAGGGGCGCTTCTCCGCCTACCTGCGCGAGCTGCCGCTCCACCTCATGACCCACCCGCAACCCGGGCTGCTGGGCCTCACCGCGCTGCGATGGCCCACGGCCGACGGCGCCCCCTGACCGCCGCCCGCCAGCGGCGCTATGCTGCGCCAGCCTCGCCGCCCAAGGATGCCCGCCCGATGGACCTCACCGCCCTCGTCACCCCCGCCCTGGTGCTCGACCGCCAGCGCCTGGCAGCCAATGGCGCGCGCATGCGCGCCCGCGCCGCGGCGCTGGGCGTCGCCTTGCGGCCGCATGTGAAGACGCTGAAGTCGGTCGAGGCCCTGCGCCACGCCCTGCCGGAGGTCACGGCCATCACGGTCTCCACGCTGGCAGAGGCAGAGCACTTCGCCGCCGCCGGCTATCGCGACATTCTCTACGGTGTCGGCATCGTGCCGTCGAAGCTGCCGCGCGTCGCGGCGCTGCGTGCCGCCGGCATCGACCTGAAGGTCACGCTGGACTCGCCGGCGGCGGCCGAGGCGCTGGCCGCCGCCGGCGGGCAAAACCACACGGCGGTCATCGAGATCGACTGCGGCGCCGGACGCGGCGGGGTGGCGGCGCTGAGCGACCTGCTGCCGGCCATCGCCGCGATCCTGCAGCGCGGTGGCGTGGCGCTGGCCGGGGTCATGACCCACGCCGGGCAATCCTACGGAGCGGCAGATCCGGCCGCGATCCGCGCCATCGCCCGCGACGAGCGCGACGCGGTGGTCCTGGCGGCGACGCGGCTGCGCGCCGGCGGCCACGCTTGCCCGCTGGTCTCGGTCGGCTCGACGCCGACGGCGCTCTTCGCCGAGGACCTGAGCGGCGTGACCGAGATGCGCCCCGGGGTCTTCTTCGCCATGGATCTCTACCAGGCCGGCCTCGGCTGCTGCCGTCGCGACGAGCTCGCGGTCTCGGTGGTCACCAGCGTGATCGGCCGCCGGCCGGAGGGCGATACCGTGCTGATCGACGCCGGCGCCCTGGCGCTCTCGCAAGATCGCTCGACCGGCCAGCAGAGCGGCGATGCCGGCTACGGCCTGGCAGGCCCGCTGAACGGCCCGCCCTGGCCCGGCGCCCGCGTCGCGCGGGTCAATCAGGAGCACGGCTTCCTCACGTTCGACGACCCGGCCCGGGCCGCCGAGCTCGCCATCGGCCAGCGGCTGCGCATCTGGCCGAACCACGCCTGCATGACCGCCGCCGCCTGGCCGGACTACGCGGTAACCGAGGGCGACGGGTCGATCGTCGCCCGTTGGCCGCGGGTGAACTACTGGTAGGCGTCGCAAGGGCCATTCCCGGCAGCCACCTCCCGGCGCTAGAGTTGCGCGCCAGGGCAGTGCCTGGCCGGCCAGGAGGGAGTATCGGATGCGGCAGGTTCGGGCGGCGGCAGCGGTCGTGGCTCTCCTGCTGCCGGGCGGCGCCATCACCGCGGAGACGCTCGACCCCGCCTTCCTGGTCGGCGACCGCTTCCTCTACGAACGCATCCGCCTGGACGCGCAGGGCGGCGAACTGGAGCGCACCGCCGTCGCCTGGGAAGTCCTGGCCTCCGACAGCGCCGGCCATCGCCTGCGCATCACCGAAGGCAGCGGCGGCGACAGCAGCGCCACCGAGTGGGTCTTCGACCGCGACAACAATGTGCTTTTTCAGCAGATCGGCCATTGCCGCCTGGTCAGCGAACCGCATTCCGGGCGCTACGCCTGGCCGATGGCGGAGGGCAGCGACTGGAGCGCAGCCTACGAGATCGCCGAGATCTGCGACGACGACCCGCAGGCCCGCAGCCCGAAGGCCGCCTGCACCCTCGTGGCCGAGGTGGTGGCGACCGGCACCTGGCAGGTCATGGGGATCGAGAATCCCGCCATCGCGATCCAGCGCGTGGTCACCTGCGCCGACCCCGGCAATCCCGGTGCCGTCGCGCTACGCTGGGAGAAGGAGTTTCTCTGTCCGGACCTGGCGGTGCGCTGCTTCTTCGAATACGACTGGGTGGTGCTGCAGCCCGGCCAGGCGGCGGGCGACCGCCTGGCGGCCTACCACGACGCCCCGGAAAGCCAGGAGTACGACGGCCGGGTCAGCGAGACGCTGATCGACATCATCCTGCAGTAGGGATCGCGGCCTCTCCCGCCCTGGCGCTGCCGAACGGGCGGTGCCGCGCCCTCTGCGGGAGTGCGGTACCCGCTCGTCACGCGGTCGGCCGGGCGCGCGCCCGGCACGCGCCCGGCCGCCGCCGCTAGAAGGCGACGTCGTGCCCGCCCTTGAGGGCGAGGCGCTGGCGGGCTTCGTCGGGGGTGGCGATCTCCAGCGAGAGGTTCTCCAGGATGGAGCGGATGCGCGTCACCTGCTCGGCATTCGACTTCGCCATCACGCCCTTGCCCAGGTAGAGCGAGTCCTCCAGCCCGACCCGCACGTTGCCGCCCTGGATCGCGCCCATGGTGACGAAGGACATCTGGTGCCGACCGGCCGCCAGGATCGACCACTCGAAGTCGTCGCCGAACAGCTTGTCGGCGATGCGCTTCATGTGCATCAGGTTGTCGTGGTCGGCACCGATGCCGCCCAGGATGCCGAAGATCGTCTGCACGAAGAACGGCGGCTTCACCAGCCCGCGATCGACGAAGTGCGCCAGGTTGTAGAGATGGCCGACGTCGTAGCACTCGAACTCGAAGCGCGTGCCACAGCCCTCGCCGAGCTCCTTCAGCACCCACTCGATGTCCTTGAAGGTGTTGCGGAAGATGAAGTCCCGCGTCATCTCCAGGTGGTTGCGCTCCCACTCGTGCTTGAAGGACTTCATCTTGTCGAGGATCGGGAAGAGCCCGAAGTTCATCGAGCCCATGTTCAGCGACGCCATCTCCGGCTTCACCGCGCGCGCCGCCGCCGTGCGCTCCTCCAGCGTCATCCCGTGGCCGCCGCCGGTGGTGATGTTCACCACCGCGTTGGTCTGCTGCTTGATGCGCGGCAGGAACTCCATGAAGATCGCCGGGTCCGGCGAGGGCCGCCCGTCCTTCGGGTCGCGCGCATGCAGGTGCAGGATCGAGGCGCCGGCCTCCGCCGCCGCGATCGCGTCGGCCGCGATCTCGTCCGGCGTCAGCGGCAGGTACTCCGACATCGTCGGCGTGTGGATGGAACCCGTTACCGCACAGGTGATGATGACCTTGCCGCCAGCACTCATCGTTCTCTCTCTCCTTGGATAGATTGCTTCACACGCCCATGTAGGCTTCGCGGACTTCCGGGTCGTTGGCGAGGTCCGAGGCGGCCCCCTCCTTCACCACCCGGCCGCGCTCCAGCACGTAGGCACGGCTGGCGACCTCCAGGGCCTCGGTCACGTTCTGCTCGACCAGCAGGATGGTGAGCTGCTTCTCGCTGGCCAGCTGCTGAATCAGGTCGAAGACCCGCCCGACCATCAACGGCGAGAGGCCGGCCGAGGGCTCGTCCAGCATCAGCATGGCGGGGCGGCTCATCAGGGCGCGCGCGATGGCGCACATCTGCCGCTCGCCGCCGGAAAGCTTGCCCGCCATCTGGCCGCGCCGCTCCGCCAGGATCGGGAAGAGCTGGAAGACCTCCTCCATGGCGGCGCGGGCATCGCCGCGCGCCCGGCGCGCGAAGGCCCCGAGCTCCAGGTTCTCCAGCACCGTCAGGAAGGGAAACAGCCGCCCGCCCTCCGGCACCAGCGCCAGGCCACGGTCGACGATGCGGTCGGCGCCCTGGCCGCGCAGGTCGGTGCCCTCGAAGCGGACGTGGCCGTGGCGTACCTGCACCAGCCCGGCGATGGCGCCGAGCAGCGTGGTCTTGCCGGCGCCGTTGGCGCCGACGATGGCCACCACCTCGCCCGGTGCGACGCTGACGGTGATCTCGCTGAGCACGGTCAAGGTGCCGTAGCCGGCACTGAGCGAGGCGACTTCGAGATGCGGCTTCATGCGCGTTTCCTCCCGATGTAGGCCTCGATCACTGCCGGATTGGTCAGCACCTCCTCGGCCGTGCCCTCGGCGATGAGGGCGCCGTGGTCGAGCACCAGCACCCGCTGCGAGAAGGCCCGCACCACCTTCAGATTGTGCTCGATCACCAGGAAGGTGTGGCCTTCGCCGTGCAGGCCCTTGAAGAGCTCGATCGCGGCATCGATCTCCGAGGGATTCAGCCCGGCCATCACCTCGTCGAGCAGGATGATCTCCGGCTCGGTGGCAAGGGCGCGGGCCACCTCCAGCCGCCGCCGCTCGCCCAGCGTCAGGCTGCCGGCCGAGATGCGGGCGCGCCGCCCGAGACCGACCCGCTCCAGCGCCTGCATCGCCACCGCCTCGGCATCGGCCATGCGGCGGTGGCGCAGGAAGGCACCGACCAGCGCGTTCTCCAGCGTGGTGAGCGAGGTCAGGGTCTTGGCGATCTGGAAGGTACGGCCGAGCCCCAGCGCGGCGCGGCGATGCGGCGGCAGGCCGTTAATCTCCTCGCCCTTGAAGAGCACCCGGCCGGAACTGGGGATCAGCTGGCCGGTCAGCAGGTTGAACAGCGTCGTCTTGCCGGCGCCGTTCGGCCCGATGATGGCCAGGGTCTCGCCCTTGATCGCCTGGAAGGATACCTGGTCGACCGCGACCAGCCCCTGGAAGCGCTTGGTCGCCTGCTCGGCGGCAAGAAGCACCGTCATGAGCCGGCCCTCCCCGCGCGCGTCCCTCTGAGCCGCGACCACAGGCTGCGGGCGGCGCCGACGATGCCGCGCTTCATAAAGAGCGCGGCGGCCACCAGCACGACGCCGAGCACGATCAGGTGCGAACCGGGCCAGAGGCCGCTGAGGGTGGAGCGCAGGTAGGTCTCCACCGGGATGATCAGCAGCGCGCCGACCACCGGCCCCCAGATCGTGCCGATGCCGCCGATCAGCGCGATCAGGGCGATCTTCACGCCGATGTCCGGCAGCGAGAAGAGCGTCGGCGGGTCGATGAAGCGCACGTACATGGTGAAGAGCACGCCGCCCACGCCGGTCAGCGCGGCGGAGATGGCGATCCCCTTCAGCTTCGCCGCCAGGACGTTGACGCCGGCGGCGCGGGCCGTGTCCTCCTCGTCGCGGATCGCCAGCAGCTGGTAGCCGAGGCGGCTGTAGCGCACCGCGATCGCCACCACCATGCAGAGCGCCAGGAAGCCGAACATCAGCAGGACGTACGACAGGCGGTCCTTGAAGATCATGTTGGCGAAGCCGGACTTGAAGGAGATCAGGATGCCGCGCGGCCCGCCGGTGATGCTGTCGAAATAGTTGGCCAGCACGAAGCCGATCTCGTTCAGCGCCAGGGTGGCGATGGCGAAGAAGGGTCCCTTCAGCCTGAAGGTCGGCCAGGAGACGAAGAGCGCGACCAGGGCGGCGAAGAAGGCCGCCGGAAAGAGCGCCAGCCAGGGCGAGACGTCGAGCTCGGTATAGAGGTCGGCGGCGATATAGGCGCCGACCGCGAAGAAGACGCCGTGACCCAGCGAGAACTGTCCGCCGAAGCCGCCGATGATGTTCCAGGCCAACGCCAGCCCGCCGAAGAGGAAGGCGTAGGCGAGGATGTTGAGCCAGTAGTTGCTGCCCGACAGCAGCAGCACCGGCACCAGGAGCAGTGCCAGGCCGATGCCGGATCGCAGGATCTCCCGCGCGGCGCGCGAGAGTCCCCGCCGCGGCGCCCCGGGCGCCGTCACTGTGATGTCACCGCTGCTCACGGAGGCCCACTTCCTCGGCGCCGGCCTGCCCCATGAGGCCCTGCGGACGCACGATCAAGACGATGATGAAGATGAGGAACCAGATCGCCTGCTTCAGCGCCGGGTCGATGTAGTAGCCGGCAAAGGCCTCGATGACGCCGACGATCATGCCGCCGATGAAGGCGCCGGTAACGCTGCCGAGCCCGCCGAGCACGACGACCGCGAAGGCCGCCAGGATGAAGTTGCCGCCGATCTGCGGCGAGAGCGTGTAGATCGGCGTCATCAGCGTGCCGGCCAGTCCCGCCAGCGCGGCACCGATGCCAAAGGCCAGGATGAAGGTCCGCTCGACGTTGATGCCCATCAGGCGGGCCGCCTGGCGGTCCTGCGCCACCGCCCGGATCGCCTTGCCGATCAGCGTGCGGCGCAGTGCGACGTTCAGGCCGATGGCGACCAGCATGGCGGCGATGAGCAGCAGCACGCGGGTCAGCGAGAGGTTCAGCGTGCCGATCTGGATGACGGCGGCGCCGTAGTTGGTGTCGATGGAGACGTTCTCACCGCGGGTGATCGCCAGCATGGAGTTCTGGAACAGCATCAGCAGCCCGAAGGTGGCGAAGATCTGCATCATCGGCTCGCCCTGCAGCGGCTGCAGGATGAAGCGCTGCAGCAACGCGCCGACGACGAAGAGTGCCGGCATGACGAGGAAGATGGAGAGGTAGGGATCGAGGTCGATCGCGATGTAGAGCCCGGCGGTCATGTACATGCCGAGCATGATCAGTTCGCCTTGCGCGAAATTGACGATCCGCACGACGCCGAAGATCAGATTGAGGCCGATCGAGACGACGGCATAGATGCCGCCGAGCAGCAATCCGGCCGCCAGTACGTTCAGGAAGCTTTCCACCGAGGCCCTCCCCGCAGAGTCCAGCGCGTTGCCGGGAGCCCCCGCGCCGCAGCGCGGAGGCCCCCGTCGAACGAGATACAGAAGCCCTTAGGGCCGGGCGAGATCGACCAGACCAACGTCCGCGGCCACGGCATCCGTCGGATAGACGGTCACGACCACGCCGTTCTGCCACTGGGCGACGGTCGGGATGGCGCGCGTGTTCTGGAAGTTCTCGTCGAACTTCACGCCATAGCCGGTGGCGTAGGAGTTGAACGGCTTGTCCATCTCCGCCGCCGCCGCACGCACCGCCTCGACCTCGGTCGAGCCGGCCGCCTCGATGGTCTCGAACAGCGCCGTGGCGCCGACGAAGGCCGTCATCGACTGCGGTGCCACCGGGTCGCTGTTGAACTTCGCCCGATAGGCCTCGAGGAACGTCTTCGCGCCGGGGCCGTAGGTCTCGATCACGTCAGGGCGCGGGTAGGAGACGATCAGCACGCCCTCGAGATAGTCGGCGCCGAGCGCGTCGATCACCTCGAAGGTGTCGCCGGTCCCGACCATCAGCATCGCCGCCGGCTTGAAGCCCTGGTCGCGCGCGGTGCGCAGCAGCAGCGTGCCGTCGGGGATGTAGCCGGTCTGGATCCAGACATCCGGCGCGGCGTTCTTGGCGAGCAGGATGGAGTCGGTCAGATCGATCGACTTGAAGGAGTGCGCGCCGACGCCGAGGACGGTGACGCCCGCGGCCTGGAGGCCCTCCGCCTGGCTCTCGGCGATGGAGGTGCCGTAGATCGACTCCTCGTGCTCGATCCAGACCGTCATCTCGCTGGGCGACTTGCCCAGTTCCTTGGCGATCAGGTTCACCACCGCGTCGACCGAACGCTCGGCGAAGGAGCCGGCGTAGGGTCCGACGCGGATGAAGTTCGGCAGCCCGCGCTCGGTCAGCCCGGCGGCCAGCGCATTGGTGTCCCAATAGATCTTGTCGAAGTTCATCGCCGCCTCGCTGGCGGTGTTGGCGACGCCGCTGACGTAGGTACCGATGAAGACATCGACCTCGTCGCCAAGTCCCTCGACCGTGGCGATGCCCTCCTGCGGGTTGGTGGCGTTGCCGCGGACGATCTCGACCTGGCGGCCGAGCACGCCGCCCTTCGCATTGACCGCCTCGGCGGCCAGCTCGTAGCCGCGGGCGAGCTCGTCGCCGTAGAGCGCGAGGGGGCCCGAGTAGGGATTGATGGCGCCGACCTTGAGGGTCTCCTGCGCCGCGGCACCGCCGCTGGCTCCGACGGCGAGGGCGAGGGCGACAGTGCCCGCCCCGACCAAGCGCTTACCAAGGGTGAACATTGATGCTTCCTCCCAAAGATTGATTTCGTTGCACGGAGCCGTTGGCCGGCCTCTTGGCGTTCCTGCCTGCTATGGCAGCAGGCGGAAACGCGGGATGCGTCTGCCGAGGTCCTCCTCGATCACCAGCTCGCAGGGTTGATCGGCCACGGGGCCGTCCCAGCCGTCGAGATTGGTCAGGTTGGTCACCATGCGCGGCCCCTCGGCCAGTTCGACGATGGCGACATTGTAGGGTAGCCGGTCCTTGAAGGCCGCGTGATAGGCGATGCGATAGACCACCCAGCTCACCACCCGGGCCCGGCCCGAGGCGGTCTCGCGATGCGCGGCGAGCGACCAGCAGTTCGGGCAGGCCTGACGTTCCGGCAGCCAGGCGTGGCCGCAGGAGTCGCAGCGCTGGAAGGTCAGGCTGCCGCCTTCGAGCGCCTCCCAGAAGGGCGTCTCCGGCAGCGGAAAGGGCAAGGTCTCGTTCATGGCTGGCCGAGGATCAGCGTCGAGTGCGTATGCATGATCCCTCCCTGGTTGGCGACGATGCAGTGACGGGCGCCACCGACCTGATTGACCGAGCTGCCGCGCATCTGGCGCACCCCCTCGATGACCAGCTGCATGCCGGGCATCCCGGTCTCCGACAGCAGGCCGCCGGCGGTGTTGAGCGGCAGCGCGCCGCCGACCTCGAGCGCGCCGTCGGCGACGAAGGCGCCGCCCTGCCCCGGCTTGCAGAAGCCGTAGGCCTCCAGCGTCATCAGCGCGGTGATGGTGAAGCAGTCGTAGATCTGCGCCACGTCCATGTCCTTCGGGCCCAGGCCGGCCATGCGATAGGCGCTGTCGGCCGAGGCCCCGGCCATGGTCTCGGTCAGGTTCGGCCGGTACATCACGTCCCAGGACGACTGCCCCTGGCCGAAGCCGAGGATCGGCACGGCCTGGTCGATGCCGAGTTCCTTCGCCTTGGCGGCGGAGGTCACCACCACCGCCGCGGCGCCGTCGGAGACCAGGCAGATGTCGTCGCGCCGGAAGGGCTCGATGATCATCGGCGAGGCCATGTAGTCGTCCAGCGTGATGGCCTTGCGCAGCTGCGCGTCGGGATTGGCGGCACCGTGCTTGCGGCAGGCGATGGCGATGGCGCCGAGATCCTCCGGCCGGGTGCCGTAGTCGACGCTGTGGCGCTGCGACAGCATGGCGTAGCCGGCGGCGACGGAGAACCAGCCGAAGACCGCATCCTCGCCCCAGGCCTTGTCGTAAGCCTGGGTGGTGCCGCTCTTCGGGTTGTCCGCCAACGTCACCAGCGCGACCTCGCACTGGCCGTTCTCCACCGCCATGGCGGCATAGGAGATCATCGAGATGTTCGATGCCCCGCCCTGGTCCCAGACGCCGCCGACCTTGGGCATCATGCCCAGGGCCTCGGCCAGCTTCTGGCCATACATGAACTCGACTTTGCTGGTCGGCACCTTGGCGAAGAGCCCGTCGACCCGGGCCTTCTCGATGCCGGCGTCGGCCAGGGCCTTGCCGCAGGCCTCGGCGTTCAGCGAGTAGCTGTCGCGTCCCGGGAGGCGGCCGAAGGCGGTATGGCCGATGCCGGCGATGACGGCGCGTCCCTTCATCAGACCACTCCCTCGCCATGGAGGTCGGCGACCTCGGCGGCCGAGAGGCCGAGCCAGTCGGTCAGCACGCTGTCGGTATCGGCGCCGAGTTCCTTGCTCGGCACCAGCTCCTGCGGCGGCGCATCCTCGTAGCGCATCGGCCCGGTCGGCAACACGACGGAGCCGAGCAGCGGGTGTTCGACACGCTTCAGGCTGCCGCGCGCATGCATGTGCGGATCGTTCACCACCTCCGGCAGGTCGCGCACCGGAGCGCAGGGCACGCGGTGTTTCATCAGCAGCTGGAACAGCTCCTCCTTGCCGAAGCCGGCGGTCCAGGACCCGACCATCTCGTCGATCTGGTCCATGCGCATCACCCGCTCCTTCAGCGAGCCGTAGCCCGGGTCGTCCTTCAGGTCCTCGCGGCCCATGGCCCGCAGCAGCGACTGGAAATGCACCTCGGACACGCAGATCAGCGCGATGAAGCCGTCCTTGGTCGGGTAGACGTTGTAGGGCGATTCGGCGAGGCCGCCGTGGCGGTTGCCGGTGCGCGGTGGCGCCTGGCCGCCGGAGCCGTGGAAGAGGCCGAGGGTCGAGCTGAGCGAGGCGTAGACCGCCTCCAGCATCGAGACCTCGACGAAGCGCCCCTGCCCGGTCACCGAACGCTCGTAGAGCGCGGTCACGATGGCGCCATAGAGATGCACGCCGCCGAAGAAGTCGCAGAGCGCCGGGCCGGCCTTGACCGGCGGGCGGTCGGGAAAACCGGTGACGGTCATGATGCCGGCCATCGCCTGCACCGTCAGGTCCATCGCCGGATAGTCGCGGTTGGGCCCGCTCCAGCCGTAGCCCGAGCCCGGCGCCGTAGACCAGCCGCGGGTTGACCTGGCGCAGCGCCTCGTAACCCAGGCCGAGGCGGTCCATCACGCCGGGTGCGAAGTTCTCCACCACCACGTCGCCCTTGACCACCATCTGGCGCAGCAGCGCGCGCCGCGCTCCGTCTTCAGGTTGAGCGTGGTGAACGCCTTGTTCGAGTTGAGCATGGCGAAGGGCAACATGGCGCCGCCGACGACGCCGCGCCGGCGCAGGTTCTCGCCGTTCGGCGGCTCGATCTTGATCACCCGGGCGCCGGCCATGGCCATCAGGAAGGTGGCATAGGGGCCGTTGTAGATCTGCCCCAGATCCACCACCGTCACGCCTTCGAGGGGGTAACGCCGTGTCATCTCCGCTCAGGCTCCCTTGAACTTCGGCGGACGCTTCTCGGCGAAGGCCGCCGGGCCTTCCTTGGCGTCGTCGGTCTCGGCATCAGCAGGCGGTTGACCAGCTGCTCCAGCCGCAGTCCCGCGCCAGCGTCCATGTCGCGCCGCGCACCGCCAGCTCCTTGGCCGCCTGCACCGCCAGCGGCGCATTGGCGGCAACCTTGCCGCGCCAGCGCCAGGGCCGTCTCCAGCAGCGTCGGCCTGCGGCACGACGCGATTGACCAGGCCCCAGCGCGCCGCCGTCTCGGCGTCGATGGCGTCGCCGGTCAGGAGCATCTCCATGGCGATCGGGTAGGGCAGCTGCTTCAGCACCCGCTGCGTGCCGCCGTTGCCCGGAATGACGCCGCGCTTCACCTCGGCCAGCGAGAAGGTGGCATGCGGTGCCGCGAGCCGCAGGTCGGTCGCCAGCATCAGGGTCATGCCGCCGCCCAGGCAATAGCCGTTGACCGCGGAGATCACCGGCTTCCAGACCTCCAGGCCGCGGTTGAGCATCTGGTCCTTCTGCGTCATCCACATGTCCGCCATCGAGGGCGGCGTGGTCAGGAAGGACTTGATGTCGGCACCGACGCAGAACGCGCGTCGCCTGCCCCGGTGACGATGGCGACGCGGATCTGCGCGTCGTCGCGCACCGTGCACCAGGCCCTGGACAAGGCCTCGTAATGTTCGGCGTCCATCGCATTGAGCCGCTCCGGACGGTTGATGGTGATGAGGGCGATGCCGCCCTCCTCCAGCGTGAGATCGATTGCCATGCCCTGCGCCCTCAGCCGGTCGGCGCCGAGCGCTGGCCGCCGAGGAGATCGCGCGCGATCACCATGCGGTGCACCTCGGACGGCCCCTCGCCGATGCGCTTGATGCGCATCTCGCGGTACCAACGCTCCAGCGGCAACTCGTGCGCCACGCCCATGCCGCCGAGGATCTGGATGCAGCGGTCGACGACCCGCCCCGCGGTCTCGGTGGCGTAGACCTTGGCAGATCGAGGCATCGATCTTGATGTCGTGGCCGAGGTCGGCCTTCCAGGCCGCCTGGTAGACCAGCAGCCGCGCGGCGCGCAGCTCGATCTCGCTGTCGGCGATCATCCACTGGATCGCCTGCTTGTCGGCCAGGCGGCTCTTGAAGAGCTCGCGCTGCTTGGCCCAGTCGATGGCGATCTTCAGCGAGGCCTCGGCGATGCCCAGGGTCGCCGCGGCGTAGGGCACGCGACCGTGGACCAGCCAGGTCTCGGCGAGCTGGAACCCCTGCCCCTCCTCGCCCAGGCGGTTCTCGACCGGCACCTCGACGTCCTCGAAGGTCAGCTCATAGGGAAAGTAGGAGCGGATCACCGGGATCGGCTTCAGCGACAGGCCGGGGCTGTTCTTCTCGACGATGAAGGAGGTGATGTTGCCGCGCTGGCGCTCGGTGCCGGTGCGGGCGAAGACCACGCCCCACTTCGACTGGCCGGCGCCGGAGATCCAGATCTTGCTGCCGTTCAGCACATAGCGGTCGCCCTTCAACTCGGCCCGCGTGCGAATGGCGCGCGCCGGATCGGAGCCGCCGGAGGCCTCGGAAATGGCGACGAAGGTCTTCTCGCCGGCCTCCACCGTCGGCAGGGCGTACTTCTCGATCTGCGCCCTGGTGCCCTTGTAGATCACGTTCGGGGGATCGAAGCCAAAGGCGCCGCAGGCCGGGATGTAGGCGCCCATGCGGCACTTGGCGGCCTCCTCGGCCACCAGGCACTGGGCCAGCAGCGGCAGACCGGCGCCGCCGTACTCGGAGGGAGTCTGAACGCACCAGAGACCGATCTCGCGCGCCTTGGCCTGGAGCCTGGAGGTCGCCTCGGCCGACAGCTCGATGGCGTCGTGCTCGACCTTGTCCTCCTCGGGGAGGACCTCCTTCTCCATGAAGCGCCGCGCCGTGTCCTGCAAGCTGCGCAACTCATAGGGCAGCTCCCAGCTGCCGCTCTCCATCGTGGCGTCGTCGATGCTCACTCCGCTGCCCTCTCCTGCTTGGCCTTCAATTCCATGCGGCGCTTCTCGCTGCCGGCGCGGTCCACCGCATAGACCGGCCGGGTACCGAGACGCCGTGCCTCCTTGGCGACAACGCCGTACTTCGCGCTGGCGGTCTCGGGGCCGTAGTAGCCGAGGTTCAGGTCGCGCTCGACCTCCTCCAGATCGCGCTTCAACGGATCGCCGTAGCCGCCGCCGCCGGGCGAGCCGACGACGATGCCGTCGCCGGGCTTCAGCGGCTGCTTCTCGAACTTGCTGCGCATCGGCGGAACCCAGGTCTCGTTGCCGGTGCGGAAGCTGACCAGGTTCGGTGCCGCCGAGCCGCCGCCCTCGATCCCGAAGGGCTGGCTGTCGACGCGGTCGCCCAGCACCGAGACCAGCAGATCGGACCAGGCGGTGAAGCCATAGGTCGTGCCGCAGCCGCCGTGCCACTCGCCGGCCCCCGCCGACTCCTCGCGCAGCGCGAAGAAGTCGAAGCGCAGCGGGAAGCGGTGCTCGGACATCTCCAGCGACATGAAGTTCGCCATCGACTGCGGCGTGTTGCCGTTCACCAGGCCGTCGGAGCCGCGGGTCGCGCCATAGCCGCCGGGATAGGGGAAGACGCCGACGAAGTAGCCCTTGCTCACCGGATGCTGGCCGCCGACCGTGACGACGCCGGTGGTGCCGAAGGCGGCCGCCGGCGTGCGCGCGGGGATGGCCTGCGCCAGGGCGCCGAAGACCACGTCGACCAGACGGCCGACCACCTCGAGATAGCCGCCGACCGGGGTGGGATACTGCGCCGCGATGATGCTGCCCTCGGGGATCACGAAGCGGGTCGGGCGGAAGGCGCCACCGTTCACCGGGACCTCCGGGAAGATGTGCTTCAGCGCCACGTAGCAGGTCGAGACGGCGGTATTGCGCGAGAGGTTCATCGGCCCCTTCGCCTTGGCCGAGGTGCCGGTGAAGTCGAACAGCATCTCGCCGTCGCCCACGGTCACCGCCAGCTCGATGGTGAAGGGCGCGTCGACCACGCCGTCGTTGTCGAGCGTATCGCTGAAACGATAGGTGCCGGGCTTGATGTCGTCGATCAGGCGGCGCATCTGCTGCTCGGAGCGCTCGACCAGCTCGCCGATGCATTCGCGCAGCTTGGGCAGGCCATAGCGCGCGACCAGCGCCTCCATGCCGCGGCGGCCGACGTCGAAGACGTTGGTCATCGCCGCCAGGTCGCCGGCGATCTGCTCCGGCAGGCGGCAGTTGGCCAGGAACATGTCGACCAGCGGCTTGTTCAGGCGCCCCTGGTCATAGAGCTTCACCGGCGGGATCAGCATGCCCTCCTGGTGGACCTCCTCGGCCTTCGGCGCCCAGCCGCCGGGCACGCTGCCGCCGACATCCATCCAGTGGCCGGTGGAGGCGAGCAGCGCCACCATCTCGCCCTCGACGAAGACCGGCGCGACCATCTGGATATCCTGCACGTGCGTGCCGCCGATATAGGGGTCGTTCAGGATCCAGAGATCGCCCGGCTTGAAGCCGCCGTCGGCGTTCGCCCGGGCCAGCACCGCCTGGGTGGTGAACTGCATGTTCGCCAGGAAGACCGGCAGGCCATAGCGCCCCTGCGCGATGGTCTCGCCGCTCTCGGGATGGAAGATCCCGTGCGCGCAGTCGTTGGTCTCGGAAATGATCGGTGAGATCGCTGCGTGGATCAGGTTCAGATCCATCTCGTCGGCGATCTGCTCGAGGGCGCCGCGTACCACGGCCAGGGTGACGGGATCCATCAGCCAAGCTCCACGATGAGGTTGCCCCAGGCATCGACCTGCGCGGTCATGCCCGGCTCGATGACGGTGGTGGTGTCGGACTGCACGACGATGGCCGGCCCGCGAAACTGCGCTCCCGGCGTCAGCCCCGTGCGGTCATAGATCGCGGTGTCGCACCACTCGCCGAAGTGGACGCGCCGGCGGGCGATCGGTTCGGCCTCGTAGGGCTTCACCTCGCCGGCCTCCAGGCGGGCGCGGTCGCCGCGCTGGCCCAGGACGGCGGTGCGCAGGTTGACGATGCGCCGCGGCGTGCCCGGCAGGGCGGCGCCGAACTCCTGGGCGTAGACCTGGTCGAAGGCCTCGGCGATCTTCTCCGCCGGCCAGTCGGGCTCGAGCGGGACGCGCAGGTTGTGGATCTGCCCGCGATAGGCCATGTCGGCGCTGTGCCGCACCTCGCTGGAGGCGACCTCGACACCGCTGCGGCCGAGCTGCCTGAGCCCCTCCTCCCGCTGCGACGTGAGAATGGCGCCGATGTCCTCCTGCGATACCTCGCCCAGGCCGCGCTCCAGCGTCTGCGAGAGATCGATGCGCAGGTCGGCCAGCGCGCAGCCCATGGCGCAGAGCACGCCGGGGAACGGCGGCACCACCATGGAGCGGATGCCGACCTCGCGCATCAGCGCGGCACCGTGCAGCGGCCCGGCGCCGCCGAAGGCGACGAAGGCGAAGTCGCGCGGGTCGTAGCCGCGTTCGATCGAGAGCAGGCGGATGCGGCCGGCCATGCGCTGATTGATGATGGCGAGCACCGCCTCGGCGGTCTCCTCGATGCCGAGGCCGAGCTCCTCGCCCAGCTTCCCGACGGCGACCCGGGCACCCTCGATGTCGAGCGTCTGGCCATCGCCGGCGATCGAGCGGTTGGGATCGAGACGCTCCAGGACGACGTTGGCATCGGTCACGGTCGGCAGCGTGCCGCCACGGCGATAGGCGACCGGGCCGGGCCGGGCACCGGCGCTGCGCGGCCCGACCTCGAGCAGTCCGGCGCGGTCGACGAAAGCGATGGAGCCGCCGCCGGCGCCGATGGTGTGGACGTCGATCATCGGCAGGCGCAGCGGAATGCGGAAGTCGAGGTTGGTCGCCTCGGCCACGTCGGGCACGCCGTCGATCACCACCGCGACGTCGAAGGAGGTGCCGCCCATGTCGCCGGTGATGACATGGCGGAAGCCGGCCTCGCGCGCCAACTCGGCGGCGGCCATGACGCCGGCGGCCGGGCCGGAGCGCACGATCCAGGCGGCGCGCTCGCTGAGGTCCTTGATCGGCACCAGGCCGCCGTTCGACTGCATGATGAGGATGTCGCGGTCGTAGCCCCAGCCCTCCAGCCGCTGCTGCAGGCCGCGCGCATAGCGCGCCACCAGCGGCTCGAGGAAGCCCTGCACCGAGGCGGTCGAGGTGCGCTCGAACTCGTAGTATTCGCGGATGACGCCCGAGGAGGTCACCAGATGCCACTCGGGATTGATCTCCGCCAGGATCTCGCGCACCCGCTCCTCGTGCGCCGGGTTGGCGTAGGAATGCAGGAAGGAGATCACCACCGCCTCGACGCCCTGCTCCTTGAGCACCGCGCCCAGCGCCCTGACCTCGGCTTCGTCCAGCGCCTGCAGCACGCTGCCGTCATGGGCGAGACGCTCGCCCAGCTCCCAGCGCAGGTCGCGCGGAATGAGCGGCAGATGCGCGCCGGAGAGGCCGTACATGCGCGGCCGGTCGCGTCGCCCGAGCTCCAGCAGATCGCGGAAGCCCTTGGTGGTGACCAGCGCGGCGCGGGCGCCGTGGCGCTCGATGATGGCGTTGGTGGCGATGGTGGTGCCGTGCAGGATGGCGCCGACCTCGGACGCCGCGACGCCGCCGGCGGTCAGCGCATCGAGCAGCCCCTGCGCGGGGTCACCGGGCGTGGAGGGCACCTTCAGCACCTTCACCCCGCCGTCCGGCCCGCCGGACAGGAAAAAGTCGGTGAAGGTGCCACCGACGTCGATACCAACGATGTTCTGCATCAGGCCTTTTCTCCGGAATGGGCTGCGAGCAGTCGCGCCGCCTCGACATCGGACAGCGCCTCGGCGTAGGCGCCGACGTGCCGTCCCATGCGGCGCTTGGCGGCCTCTGGGTCGCCGTCACGAATCGCCTCGAATACCCGCTGGTGGGCGCGCACCACGAGCTGGCGCACGTCCAGCGGGTTGAAGTCCTCGATGTCGGTGGCGGTGTGCAGTGCCGCCGAGATCGAATCCATGAAGGCGACGAACAGCGGGTTGTGGCTGGCGCGCACCACGGCGAGGTGCCAGCGCACGTTGGCGTGCAGGAAGATCTCGAGCTCGCCGAAGCTCTCGCTGCAGCGCATGGTCTCGGCTTCCAACTCCAGGATGTCGTCCGGCGAGCGGTTGAGCGCGGCCTGGTAGGCGGCCTGCGGCTCGATGCCCTCGCGCGCCGCCAGCAGGTCCTCGAAGCGGATATGCTGGCCGCGGATCATCAGGTTGAGCGACCGGCTGACCTCCTCGGCGCCAGGCCGGCGCACGAAGGAGCCGCCGCCGCGGCCGGGCTTGATCGTGAGGAGGCCCTCGGCCTCGAGGATGCGGAGCGCCTCGCGGACCGCCGCGCGGCTGAGCCCTGTCTGGGTCACCAGCAGGCGCTCGGGCGGCAGGGAGGAGCCGACAGCGAGAGAGCCGCCGAGAATCGCATCGCGCAGGCGCTGCGCCAGGATGTCGGACGCTCGCGGGACCGAAAGGCCCTCGATGTCGAGGTTGACGAGTGCTGTCACCAGCGTTTGCTCCCGAAGTCCGTGGCCTTGTGGCCATCTCTCGCCGGGAGGCTGTCACAATGGATTTACCATTGGCAAGTTAAAAGGTCAGACCAAACTAAGATTCCTGCGGACTCCCGCCCGAAGTCATTGATTAACTTCCGAATCTTGCCAAGGCAAAAGGGGCGAGCTGGGGATCGGGGGCTGGATGCAGCAGGCTGTCGGCCAGGAGTCGGCCGCTGAGCGCGCCGATCAGATTGCCGAAGGCATGGCCGAGATTGAGCGCCAGGCCCTCCGGCCCGGGCCGCGGGTCGACCACCGGGAGGTAATCCGGCGCCTGCGCCACCACGCCGGCCCAGCTCCGCTCCAGGGGGAGCGACGCCGAGGCCGGCAGGTCGCGGGCCAGCGCCGCCAGGGCCGGCGCCTGTCCAGCCAAGGTCGCCACCGCCTCGACCGGCCCGCTCTCGGCGGCGCAGCCGAACTGCAGGCGACCATCCTCGTACTGGGCGATCTGGTGGGTGTAGCTCATGCCCGGCGGCAGCACGACCGCGGGATCGGCGAAGAAGGCGGGGTCGTAGCCCGGCAAGGCGGTCAGCAGCGGCAGGTGCAGGAACAGCGAGGGGCCGCTCAGCAGCGCCGCCAGCCGGAACGGTGCCGGCGCCGTCTCCGCCGCCTGGTAGCGCGTCGCGGTCAGCGGTGGCGCCAGCCCCAGCGGTGCCAACAGGCGAACGCCGTCCAGGCCGTTCGCCAGCACCACCCGCTCGGCAGCGAGCCGGCTGCCGTCGGCCAGCCGCAGGCCGCGGCAGCGCCCCCCTTCGACCAGCAGCTCTTCGACCCGGGTGCCGGCCTGCAGCGTCGCGCCGGCCGCCACCGCCGCGGCGACCAGTCGCGCGACCAGCAGGCGGCTGTCCTGATGGGCCTCCGCGGCGGACCAGAGGCCGCCGGCGGCGGCGGGATCCAGCGCCGGTTCGCGCCGCAGGAGCTCCGCGCGGCCGAGGCACTCCACGCTCAGGCCATCGCTGCGCCGCGACGCGGCAAAGGCCGCCAGCAGCGGCAGGGCCCGCTCGTCGCGCACGAAGGCCAGCAGGCCGGTCGGCCGGAAGGCGAAGTCGCCGATCTCGGCGGCAAGCGACTCCTGGAAGGCGCGGCCGGCCTGCGAGATCGCGAGCGGCTGGCCGGCCGCCTTGCCGAGCAGGAAGAGGAAGCCGGGGTTGCGGCCCGATGCGCCGTAGGCCGGCTCGACCGCCTCGATCAGGCGCACCTTGGCGCCGCCGCGGGCCAGGAAGCAGGCTGTCGCGGCACCGGCGATGCCGGCGCCGACCACCAAGATCTCGGCGGCGGCGGCCATCGGCCGGGCTCAGGCCTGCGCTAGGAAGATCGGCAGCGGCGGCAGCGGGTCGCGCGCCCGCCAGCCCAGGGTCACGGCCTGGCCGATGGCGGCCGCATCGCCCTCGATGTTGCTCAGCAGCCGCGGGCCCTCGGCCAGTTCGACAATGGCGACGCGATAGGGCGGCGGCAGCTCCGGCGTCACCGGAATGCGCACGGTGGTCAGCGAGTAGATCGTGCCCTTGCCGCTGACCTCGACCCAGGCGAGATCCAGCGACTCGCAGGCCAGGCAGAGCGGGCGCGGGTAGAACTGGTGGTGGCCGCAGGCGCCGCAACGCTGCACCAGCAGCCGCCGCTCGCGGCAGGCCGCCCAGAAGGGCTCGGTGGTCGGGTCGCCGTAGGGGATCGCGGTCTCGCTCATGGCTCTCAGTCCCGTGCCAGGATGACGGTGGAGGCGGTGGAGAAGGCCAGCCCGCCGGTGCCGTGCGCCACGCCGATGCGGGCGTCGGGCACCTGCCGCTCGCCGGCCTCGCCGCGCAGCTGCCGCACCGCCTCGATCAGCAGCAGGATGCCGAGCGCGCCGGGATGGCAGTAGGAGAGACCGCCGCCGGAGGTCATCGAAGGCAGCGCGCCGCCGGGGGCCAGCCGCCCCTCGGCAACGAAGGCACCGCCCTCGCCCTTCTTGCAGAAGCCGAGGTCCTCCAGATAGAGGATCACCGCGTGGGTGAAGTTGTCGTAGGGCTGGAAGACATCGACGTCGCCCGGGCCGATGCCGGCCATGCCGAAGGCCTCGCGGCCGGAGATCGCGCCGGGCGTGACGGTGAGGTCCGGGCACTGCGCCACCTGCCACTGGCACTGACTCTCGCCCGCACCGAGCACGCGGATCGCCTGCTTCTTCGCATCGCGCGCGCGCGCCGCGCTGGTCACCACAACCGCGCCGCCGCCGTCGGTCACCAGGCAGCAATCGACCTTGCGCAGCGGATCGCAGATCAGCGGCGAGGCCATCGCCTCCTCCAGCGTCAGGGGATCGCGCGCCCAGGCCTTGGGATTCTTCTGCGCCCACTGCCGCGCCGTCACCGCGACGGCGGCGAGCTGCTCGGGCGTCGTACCGTACTGGTGCATGTGGCGCGCGGCGGAGAGCGCGTAGTGGCCGATGGGGAAATGAATGCCGTAGGGCGCCTCGAACTGCGCCGGCAGCGACTGGTCCTCGCCCTCGACGGCGCGCTTGCGATTCCTGCGGCTGCGCTGGCGCGAGGCATAGCCGATCAGCGCCGTCTCGCAGCGGCCGGCAGCGATGGCCAGCATGGCGTGATGCACGAAGAACTCGAAGGAGGCGCCGCCGAGATCGGACGACTCGGCGTAGCGCGGGCGCAGGCCGAGATACTCGCCAAGCTGGACCGAGCCCTCCTCGCCCATGTAGTTGGTGAAGACCGCGTCGACGTCGCGCAGCGTCATGCCGGCCTCGTCGAGCGCTTCCTTGGCCGCCAGGGCGACCATGGAGAACTCGCTCTGGTCGGGCACCTTGCCCAGCGGCGTCTCCGCGACGCCGGCGATGTAGACGTTGGGCAGGCGCTTCAGTTCGCTCATGCTCGAGGGCCTCCCCGCCCCCCGGGGCGGTGCCGCCCCCGCTTCGCCGGCCCGCTGGCCGCCATCGGAATTTGTGCTATAGTGAATATGTACAGTATTACAAAAACCGACCGAGTCCAGTGCAAAGCCCGCTTCCGTCTGGTTCGCGCCGGCCGGTTGTGGCATCTAGACACGAACCCCCGGTAACGAGAGTCATGAAGCAGACGACACGCGCCGCCACGGCACCGAAGCGGACCCCGCGACAGGCCGCGACAGGCAGCAAGACCCCTCCGGTTCCCAAGAACAGCAGGCTCTGCCTGGTGAGCGGCGACAGCCCGCCGCCGGCGCGCCGCAGCGTGCCGCCGCCGCCGATCGGCGGACGGCTGCGCGAGGTGCGCCAGCGCCGCGACCTGACCCTGGGCGAGGTGGAGTCGCTCTGCGGCATCTCCAAGTCGATGCTGTCGCAGATCGAGCGAGGCAAGGTGAACCCCACCTTCGCCACCCTGTGGCACATCACCCGCTCGCTGGGCATCGGCATCGGCGAGTTGCTGGGCGAGGTGCAGTCGGCGCCGGAGGCGGTGCGCGACTACGAACACGTGAAGGTCCTCTCGACGCCGACGATCACCGCCGCCGACGGCCTCTGCACCACGCGCATCCTCTCGCCGCGGCGCTTCTCGCTGCCGGTGGAGTGGTACGAGGTATCGCTGCGCCCCGGCGGGCAGCTCATGGCCAACGGCCACGGCAACGGCGAGTGGGAGCACACCACGGTGGTCCAGGGACAGGTCACCCAGGTGATCGGCAACGACGAGATCCTGCTGACGGAGGGCGAGACCATCCGCTATGCCGCCGACCGGCCGCATGGCCTGCGCAACGACGGCAGCGGCGACGCCAAGGTGCTGCTGGTGGTGATCCCGATGAAGGATCTGGAGCGCAACAACATCCCGCACGGCCCGATCAAGCTCGACGACTGAGGGCGGGCAGAGAGTCAAACGGCGACCTCGGCGCTGCCGGTGACGACAGCGGTGCCGTCCTGCCGCCGCAGCGCGAGTTCCAGCGTCAGGAGCCGCCCCCCCTCCGCAGCCGCTTCGCCGACCACCGCGCCCTCGGCGGTCAAGACATCGCCGGGAAAGACACGCTCGCGGAAGCGCACGCGGTAGCGTCGCACCGCGCCGGCACCGAACCAGCGGGTGACGAAGGAGGCCAGCAGCCCGGCGGACAGCATGCCGTGCGCCATGACGCCCGGCAGCCCGGCCTCGCGGGCATAGGCCTCGTCGTGATGCAGCGGATTGAAGTCGCCCGAGGCGCCGGCATAGCGCACCAGGTCGGTGATCGTGAGCGGGCCGCAGACGAAGGCGGGCGGCGGCGGAACGGGGCTCACGCGCGCGTCTCCAGGCCCTGGGTCTCGATCACGGTCTGGCGCTCCCAGGCGATGACGGCGCCGCCATCGGCCTCGGCCATCTCGATCTCGACCACGATGATGCGCATGCGGCCGCCGCGCCGGCCCTCCTTGCTGTCGTCGGACAGGATGCGCGCGCGGCAGCGCACCTGCTCGCCGATGCGGAAGGGGCGGCGATACTCGTACTCCTGCTCGCCGTGCAGCGTCCGGCTGCGATCGACCGGCAGGATCTCGCTGACCAGGCGTTCGACGAAGTCCGCGTTCAGCACCACCGGGAAGGTCGGCGGCGGTACCGCCTCCGCCGCGTGGTCGTCGCGAACCGCCCGCGCGAAGTCGCGCACCTTCATCCAGTCGACCGGCACCACCCATTCGGCCAGCAGCGTGCCCACCGCGAGGCCGCTCACGTGCCCAGCTCCTGCCGCTTCTGCAGCAGGCCGCCGCGTTTCATCATGGTGGCGGCGACAACTGCGATCAGCAGGCTGAAGACGATGAGCACGGTGGCGACCGCGGTGATGGTCGGATTGATCTGCAGGATCAGCTCGTTGAACATTTTCTTCGGAATTGTCAGGTGGGTGCCGGAGAGGAAGAGCGTGACCACGACCTCGTCGAAGGAGATGACGAAGGCGAAGAGCCAGGAGGCCAGCGCGCTCGGCACCAGGTTGGGCAGCAGGACCCGCGTCACCGCCTGCAGGCGCGTCGCCCCCAGTGTCAGGGCGACCAGCTCGATGCGTTCGTCGAACGACTGGATCGCCACGCTCATCAGCAGGATCACGTAGGGCACCACCAGCACGGTGTGCGCCACGATCAGCACGAAGAAGTTGCCGAGCAGATCGTACTTCGCGGCCAGGAAGAAGAGCGCCAGCGCCGTGATGATCGGCGGCACGATCATCGGCGCGATGAAGTTGGCCTCGAGAAAGCGCCGCCCCAGGACGCCGCCGCGCACCAGCGCGTAGGCCGCCAGGGTGCCGAACACCAGGGCGATGGTCGAGGCGGCGCCGGCCAGCAGCAGCGAATTGACGCTGGCATCCATCCACCGCGGATCGGTGAAGAAGTTCTCGAACCAGCGCAGCGACAGCCCCGGGGGCGGAAACTCCAGCGACTTGGCGCTGGAGAAGGACATCGGCACGACGATCAGGATCGGCAGGCAGAGGAAGGCCAGCACGCAGATCGAGAAGGTGGTCAGCCAGAGGCCGCGGTTCGGCGAAGCGGGTGGCGTCACGTGCGCCTCCTGAACCACTGATAAAGGCCGTAGAAGCCGAGCGTGACCACGAGCAGCATGACCGCGCAGGTGGCCGCCATCTCCCAGCGCGAGAAACGGTTGATCAGCAGGTCCATCATGTTCGCGATCATCGGCACCTTGCCGCCACCGAGGATCGCCGGCGTGATGTAGAAGCCCAGCGACAGGATGAAGACCAGGATCATCGAGGCGATCAGCGCCGGCACGGTGATCGGGAAGAAGACCTTCCAGAAGACCGTGCGGTCCTTGGCGCCCAGCGTCTGCGCGACCGACAGCAGGCGGTTGTCCACCTTGAGCATCGCGGCGTAGAGCGGCAGCACCAGGAATGGCAGCAGGACGTTCACCATGCCCAGCGTGACGCCGAACTGGTTGTAGAGGAACTCGACCGGGCGCTCGA
The DNA here is from genome assembly GCA_942492185.1 of uncultured Alphaproteobacteria bacterium. GTDB lineage: Bacteria > Pseudomonadota > Alphaproteobacteria > Kiloniellales > JACOMY01 > CALOEA01. The sequence continues at coordinate 114,470 of CALOEA010000039.1, read as the reverse complement.
CCAGGGCCAGCTCCTGCAGGAGGCGGTTGACGATGCCGCCATTGCCCAGCACGACGATCCAGGCGTAGGTCCGCACCAGGATGGAGACCCAGAAGGGCACCACGACGCAGCAGATGGCGACGATCTGCCAGCGCGACCGCAGGCGGCTCATCCAATAGGCCAGCGGATAGGCCAGCAGGGCCGAGATGGCGGTGACGATGGCGGCGATCACGAAGGTCCGCCAGACGATGGTGATATAGACCTTGGGATCGGAGAACTCGGCGTACTGCAGCAGCGAGAACTCGTAGGTCTTGGGATGGCGGAGCGACCAGCCGCCGGCCAGCAGCAGCGGCAGGTCGAAGGCGAGCACGACCAGGATCAGCAGCGGCAGCACGAACGGCAGGTTGACGAAGGACAGCATCCATCGCCTGGCGCCTCGCCGCCTGCCACCCGCCACCGCTGTCGTCGCCTCACCGCTCAAGGCCCACCTCCACAAGAATTCGCCGCAGGTCGCAAAGAGGCGACGGGGACGCCACCGGTGCCCCCGCCGTCCCTCAAGGCTTCGCGACTACTGCAGCAGCTTGAACTCCTGCCAACGCCGCTCGACCTCCTCGGCGTTCTCGACCCACCACTCGCCGTTCTGCAGCCACTGAACCTCCTTGTTCGGGCCATAGGTCGGCATCTCCGGCGCCTTCTCGGGCGGAATGATGCCCTCGATGCCGGGCAGCGGGCCGGGATAGGAGATGTACTCGAGCATGCAGCCCATGCGGGCCAGCTCGCTCTGCATCTTGAACCAGATGTAGGCCGACTCGACCTCGGAGGGATCTGCCCCCTTCGGGATGACGAACCAGGAGATGTCGAGCATGCCCTGGTTGAAGGAGATCTCGACGCCCTCCTTGCCGGCGACGCGACCGGACCAGGAGATCGCGTACTGCGCCTCGTTGTCCTGGAGGAGCTGCGGCGCCTGAGCGCCGGCCTGCCACCAGATCACGTCATCCTGCACCCGCTCCAACGTGGCGAAGGCGCGGTCGAGGTCGAGCGGGAAAAGCTCGTCCACCGGCACGCCGTCACCGAGCGCGGCGAAGGTCAGCACGAAGCCGGGATAGTCCGGCAGCGCCCGCTTGCCGGGGAAGTTCTCGGTATCGAAGAACTCCACCCAGTTCGAGGGTGCCTTGGCATCCGACCGCCAGGCCATGATGGTCGAGTAGTAGGAGCTGCCGAAGGCATCCGCCAGCTTGGCCTCGGGGAAGATCGGGTCGGGATCGACCTTCGCCCAGTCGATGTCCTGGATCAGGCCCATCTCGCGGGCCCGCACCAGTTCGCTGGTCTCCATATCGAAGGCGGTGAAGGCGATATTGCCCGATTCCACCACCGCCCTGAGCTTCGCAAGACCGCCCGGGGTGTCCGTCTGCACGATGATGCCGGTATTGGCCAGCATATCCTTCTCGACGCACTCGGCGATGGCCTCGCCCCACTGACCTCCGGCGTGTGCCACATGCAGCACTTCAGCCGGCTCGGCGCTGGCTGGAAGGCCGAGAGCCAGGACTGTCGCCCCGGCCAGCAGCACAGACGCGAACACGCTTCCTGTTCTCATCTTTCTTCTCCTTTTCCAGTCCCGGGAGGCGACGCCGCCCCCCTTCCACACAACCGCAGCCGTCATTCCGGCTGCGGCAGGACCCAAACGCTGTCGGGGTCCCAGTCGACCGTGACGGCGGTTCCTTCCGGATAGCTCCGCGCCGTCTCGCTGCTCTTGGCGACCACTGTCTGGCCGCTGGCGAGGCGCACCGAGTAGCGCACCGATTCGCCGAGAAAGACCGTCTCGCTGATCTCGCCGGCCAGGCCGCCGGCGCGCCCGTCGCCGTTCGCCAGCATCACCCGCTCCGGGCGCAGCAGCCCGACCAGGCGCTCGGGGGCGCCCTCCGGCAGCGCGCAGGGCGCGAAGGCGCCGCCCTCCAGTTCGATGCCGGTCTGCCCGCCGCTGCGGGTCGCCCGCCCCTCGAGGAAGTTGGCGATGCCGAGAAAGTCGGCGACGAAGCGGTTGCAGGGCCGGTGGTAGATTTCCGTCGGGCTGTCGATCTGCTGCACCTTGCCCTGGTGCAGCACCACCACATGGTCGCTGAGCGACAGCGCCTCGTCCTGGTCGTGGGTGACCAGGATGGTGGTGATGTTGAGTTCGCGCTGCAGGCGCCGCAGCTCGCCGCGCACCTCTTCGCGCAGCTTGCGGTCGAGCGCCGCGAGCGGCTCGTCGAGCAGCAGGATGTCGGGCTGGAAGACGATGGCACGGGCGAGCGCCACACGCTGCTGCTGGCCGCCGGAGAGCTGATGCGGCTTGCGCCGCCCGAAGCCGCCGAGCCGGACGGTCTCCAGCGCCTGCGTCACCCGCGCCTCGACCTCCTCGCGGCTGCTTTGGCGGATGCGCAGCGGAAAGGCCACGTTGTCGAAGACCGTCATGTGCGGGAAGAGCGCGTAGCTCTGGAACACCAGACCGACATTGCGGTCCCGCGCCGCCGCCCAGGTGACCTCGCGGCCGCCGATGCGAATGACGCCGCTGTCCGGCCGCGCGATGCCGGCGAGCAGCGAGAGCATGGTGGTCTTCCCGCTGCCCGACGGCCCGAGGATCGTGGTGAAGGCACCGGGGGCGACGGTCAGCGAAATGCCGTCCACCGCGCGGACTGCCCCATAGTGCTTGTGGACCTCGATGAATTCGACCGCCGTCACCTCAGGGGGGTTCCTTCCACCGGCCAGGCGCTCTCGATCGCCACCTCGGCGCGTTCCGCCATGCGCCGTGCGGAGGCCCGCGCCCGGGCATGCACCAGGCTCTCGTCGAGCCGGGTCAGGCGGCCGCCGCGCAGAATGATCTCCCCATTCACCACCGCCGTGTCGACCCCCTTGGTCCGATCAACCAGGGCGAGCTGGCGCAGCGGATCGACATTGGGCTGGTTGTCCGAGAGCTCGGGATCGCGGATCACGATGTCGGCCAGCCGTCCGGCCGCCAGCACGCCGAGGTCGTCCGGCAGGCCGAAGGCGGCGGCGCCGCAGCGGGTGAACATCTCCACCAGGCTCTCCGACGGAAGGTAGCCGCCGTCGCTGCGGGTCAGGAGATAGGCGATGTAGCCAAGCTCGCCGTAGGTCCAGACCTTGGCGACGTCGGCGCCGAAGGAGATCGGCGTGCCGCCCTGGTAGAGCGCCGGCATGCGCAGCGGCGCCTGCTTGCCGATGGCGTAGAACATGTAGTTGCCCGGCTGCCAGACCAGCGCCATGCCGGACTGTGCGACCGCTGCCATCTCCGCCTCGCTCAAGACGTTCATGTGGGTGAAGCAGACGTTGGGTCCGAGCAGCCCGGTCTCGGCGAAGTGGACCAGGGGATCGCGGCCGAAGCGCTCGCGGTCGTAGGCCACGTCGCCGGTCATGAAGTTCTGGTGCTGGTGGAACACGCTGCCGCTCTCGTCAGCCAGGCGCTTGGCTGCCTGCAGCAGCGGTTCGGTGGCGCTGCCCAGGCCATAGAGCGCCACGTGGCCGCGGACCAGCGGATCGCTGGCGGCGTTGCGCTTCAGCTGGGTGCCGAGCAGCGCCTCGCAGCGCTTGGCGTTGGCCGGCGCCCGCTTCACCTTGCCGGCCGAGGGCTCGCCGCCGACCTGGTCCCAGAGGAAGGGATCGCCCAGCGTCACGCGGATGCCGACGGCCTCGCAGGCCGCCGCCACCGCATCGGGCTCGAAGGCGGTGGCTGCCTCGACGAAGCCGGTGAAGCCGTTGCGCGCCATCTCCACCGCCGCCATCAGGGCGCTGTCGTACTCCGCCTCGTCGTCGAGCGCGTTGATCCAGCGGTCATAGGCGCCGGGCCCCAGCTTGCCGCCCTTGGGGTTGGGATTGTCGGTGATGGCGCCGCGCGAGAGATGCAGCGATGCATGGGTGTGGCCGTCGATGTAGCCGGGATGCACCAGGCCGCCGCGCGCGTCGAGCCGGCGTGCGGCGACGAAGCGCCTGGCCAAGTCCTCGCTGCGGCCGACGGCGACGATGCGGGTGCCGGTGACGGCCACGGCGCCATCGTTGATGATCCGCCGTTCCTCGTCGAGGGTCAGCACCTGGCCGTGCAGGATCAGGAGGTCGCAGGCCTGCGGTTCGGTGGCGTCGCTCATCGTGCCCTCCCTCATCGCCAGGAGCCGCTGTCGCGGTCCCAGGCATCGCTCGTCAGGTCGGCCCGGTCACGCAGGGGTTGCTTCTGCACCCGCATCGAAGGCGTGCGCTCGAAGTCTTCCGGATGGAAGGCGATGTAGCGCGGCACCTTGTAGGGGGCGAGACGCTCGGCGCAGTAGGCCACGACATCCTCCGGGGTCATCTCGACGCCGGGCTTCGGCTGGATGTAGACCTTCACCTCCTCGCCACGCAGCGTGTCCGGCACCGGGATGGCGGCAACCTCGACGATCTGCGGATGGCCGCGCAGCACCGCCTCCACCTCGGCGGCGGAGATGTTCTCGCCCGAGCGGCGGATGATCTCCTTCTTGCGGCCGACGAAGAACAGCAGGCCGCGGTCGTCGCGCCGCACCAGGTCGCCGGAGTGGTACCAGCCGTTGCGGTTGGCCTCGGCCGTCACCTCGGGCCGTCCCAGGTAGCCGACGTAGATGTCGGGTCCGCGAATCAGCGCCTCGCCGGCTTCGCCCAGCGGCACCTCCTGGTCATCGTCGTCGCCGACGCGAATCTCCATCGAGGGCGGCTCGATGCCGATCGAGCCGCTGCCCACCAGCTCGTCGGCCAGATGCAGCGGCACGCGGGTCATGATGCCGCCTTCGGTCGAGCCGTACTGGTCGAGCCAGTTGAAGCCGAAGCGCTCGACCATCTCGGCATGGAGTTCCTTCGGCAGGCCGGCATGGACCGCCAGGCGGATGCGGTGGTCGCGCTCCTTCGCGCTGGGATCGCCCTTCAACAGCAGCGCCGGGATCGAGGCGATCGAGAGGATCTCGGTCGCGTCGTGCTGCGTCACCACCTCCCAGAAGCGCGAGACCGAGAAGCGGCGCATCGCCACCATCGTGCCGCGCGAGGCCAGGGACGTGACGAGCTGGATCGCCGGATCGGCATAGTAGAACGGCAGGCAGCAGAGCTGCCGGTCCTGCCAGCCGCGGCGGAAGAGCCGCAGGTCAACGTCGACCACCCGCAGCCACCAGCCGTGATGCAGCATGCAACCCTTGGGGGCGCCGGTGGTGCCGGAGGTGTAGTAGACCGTGATCACGTCCTCGCGCCGGCAATCGACCCTGGCGAAGTCCAGCGGCCCGTCGGCGCCCTCGTAGGCCTCGAGGCCGCCCGGCTCCTCGCCCTCCACCAGGACGATCTCCTGCAGGCTCGGCGCGTCGGCCTTCAGGGCCGTCATCAAGTCGAGCTGCGGCCGCCCGACGATGGCCGCCACCGGCGTCGAGTCGCGCAGGATGTGGCCGGCATCGTGCTCCTTCGCCGTCGGCGCGATGGAGACCAGGATGCCGCGATTGGCGACGATGGCGAAGAGCGCGATCATGAACTCGACGCGGTTGTCGAGCATCACCACCACGCGGTCCTGCGGCTTCACGAAGCGCGCCAGGTAGCCGGCGAAGCGCTGGCAGCGCTCCAGCAGCTCGCGGCGCGTGATGGTCAGCCCGTCCTCGATGATCAGGGCCGGGCGATAGGGATCCTCGCTGCATCCCTGCTGCAGGATCTCGATGACGTTCTGCTGGGTGACGGCGCTGAAATCGGCGCTGTCGATCCGGTGACGCTCGCGCGCCCTCATGGCTGGACCTCCGCGAAACCGAGCTTGATCACGCCTTCGCCGCCGGCGTCGAAGGACTCGAAGCGGACGACGCGGCGCCCGCGCTCCTCGCCGCCCTCGGCGAGGCGCGTGGTCAGCCGCTGCCCGCCGGTCAGGAAGAGCGGGTGCGAGAAGCGGCAGCCGAGGCGCTTCAGGCGTCGCGAGTCGCCGTCGCAAGCCAGCTCGACCACGGCGCGGCTGGCCAGCGCCAGGGTGCACATGCCGTGCAGGATCGGCGCCGGGAAGCCCTTGGCCTTGGCGGCCGCGGCGTCGAGCGTATAGGCCGAGTAGTCGCGCGCCGCCTCGGCATAGCGCGCCGCCTGGTCGTCGGGCAGCACGACCGTCGTCTCGCCGATGGCCGCGCCGCCCTCGGCGCCGGGACGGGCCGGCGGCGCCTCGCCGCGCGATTCCGGCAGCGCGGCGCCCTGCACGAGACAGACCGAGTACTGCACGCAGGCCAGGTCGCCGTCGGGGGTGGCGGTGTCCGAGCGCACCACCAGCCTGACGCCGGCGCTGGAGCGCAGCAGCGCCTGCAGCATCGAGCGGGTGAAGAGCCGCTGGCCGGGCTCGATCGGCCGATGGAAGTGGAAGTCGTGCTCGCCGTGAATGATGAAGCCATCGGTCGTGGCGCCGAGCAGTTCGACCAGCGACTGCATGACGGGGATATGGGCGAAGACCGGCGGTGCGACGCGCCCGGTGGCATGCGCCGCATTGTCGTCGCCGAGCGCCTCGGCGAACTGCGCCAGGCGAAAGCTACTGGTACGGAACTCCTCGCTCTCGCGGGCCGTACCGACGCGACTGAGATCGAAACTCACCCCCGCCTCCCCCTCACATCAATCGCTGGACGGTGCCAGCTCGGGAACGAAATCCAACAGGCCCGGCAGGGCCGGCAGCCGGTCGCGCAGCGCGCCGTCCAGCGCCGCCACGCTCCAGCGCCCCTCGCCGCGCACGTCGAAGGCGATGGCGGAGGGCTGCAGCACCTCGACGCGGTCGCCATAGGCCTGGAAGACCTGGCCGGTGGCCGGGCAGTCCGCCGTCGCCAGCCAGGCGATCAGCGGCGAGACGTTGGCCGGATCGAAGGTGTCGAAGACGCCCGGCGGCGGCGGCTGCAGGCTGGTCTCGATGCGGGTGCGGGCGGATGGCGAGACGGCGTTCGAGCGCACGCCGTACTTCTGCCCCTCGATCGCGATGGTGCGCGAGAGCCCGACCACGGCGAGCTTCGCCGCGGCGTAGTTGGCCTGGCCGAAGTTGCCGACCAGACCGGCCAGCGAGGTGGTGTGGACCACCGAGGCCTTGACCTCGTGGCCGGCCTTGGCGCGGCCGCGCCACCAGGCCATGGCGTGGCGCGCCGGCGCCGCATGTCCCTTGAGGTGAACGCGGATCACCGCGTCCCACTCGCTCTCCTCCATGTTGGCCAGGAGGCGGTCGCGCAGGATGCCGGCGTTGTTCACCAGCACATGGAGGTCGCCGAAGCGCTCGACCGCCAGAGCCACCAGCGCCTCGGCCTGGGCCCAGTCGCTCACGTCGTGACCGCTGACCACGGCCTCGCCGCCCATCGCCTCGATCTCGGCCACGACCGACTGGGCCGGGGTGGCGTCCTGGCCATGTCCCTGGAGATCGCCGCCGAGGTCGTTGACCACGACCTTGGCGCCCTCGGAGGCCAACATCAGGGCATGCGCCCGGCCAAGTCCGCGCCCGGCACCGCTTACGATCGCGACGCGCCCCTTCAGAGCAGCTTCCGCCATAGTCGATTCTCCCCCGCGCTTGCCTGCCGTCTTGCTAGACTGGCGGCCCGACGCCCCATCCCGTTTTCGTCCGGCCCGCTCGCCGGGCCTGTCGTCTTGTTTCAGATGACGCTATTTTTTTTGTTATACTGAACAGCACGCGGTGGAGCGTCAAGGCGCTATCGCTCGGCCGCGCGGCACCCCGACGACAGCATCGGAGCGGAACATGACGGACACTGCCTTCACGCTTCGCCGGCCGCGCGCCGGCGACGAGGCCGCCTGGCGGGTACTCTGGGACGATCTCGTGCGCACCGGGCCGGAGCCCTGCGCCAGCGATGCGCCGGCCACGGTCTGGCAGCGGGTGCTGGCGGCCGACGATCCCATGGGCCTCTGGCTGGCGGTCGATGGCGCGGACCGCCCGGTCGGCTTCGTCCTCTCGGTGGTCTTCCCCTACTCCTGGAGCACGCGGCCGGTCTGCTACCTGCTCGATCTCTATGTCGCCCCGGAAGCACGCGGCGGCGGGCTGGGACGGCGCCTGATCGACCGGTTGGCCGAGGAGGGTCGCGCCGGCGGCTGGCTCAAGCTGATGTGGATGACGCAGCACGACAACCACCGGGCACAGGCGCTCTACGACAAGATCGCGACGCGCTCCTCCCTCGTCCGCTACGATCTCTACCTGGAGACACACTGATGGCGGCTGGCGCCGCCCTGGAGGAATGAAGCATGCACCGTGGGTTTCTCGGCTGGCTGTTCGTCGCCCTGCTCGTCTGTACCCCGCCGGCCGCCGCGCGCGGCCTGGACCCGCATCACCTGCAGGCCCTGGCCGAAGCGCACTTCGTCGCCGGCGACTCGCCCGGCCTGCTGGTCGTGGTCGAGCAGGATGGCGCCCGCTGGCTGGGGGCCTTCGGCAGCGCCGACCTGGAGCAGGCGCGGCCGATGCAGGCCGCCACGATCCTGCCGATCGCCTCGATCACCAAGGTCTTCGTCGCCGTCTCGATCCTGCTGCTGCAGCAGGACGGCGTGCTCACGGTCGAGGACCCGCTGGCGCGCTTCCTGCCCGACTATCCCGGGGCCGAAGGCATCACCCTGAAACAGCTGCTGCAGCACACCGCCGGCGTGCCGAACGCCGTCAACATGCCGGCCTTCACCGCCAACCAGGCGAAGGACTGGACGCCGCAGGAGCTGACCGCCCTCTCGGCGGCGGCGCCGCCCTCCTTCCCGCCCGGCACGGCCTGTCTCTACTCCGACAGCGGCTTCATCCTGCTGGGCCAGGTGATCGAAGCGGTTTCGGGCCGGAGCTTCGGCGACTTCGTGCAGGAGAAGATCACCACGCCGCTCGGCATGACGACGACCACCATGGGCAGCAACAGCATGCTCGTGCCGCTGCGCGCGGCCGGCTATCGCGGCAAGAAGGACAGCCTGGAGAATGCGCCCTATGTGAGCTGGGTGGCGCCCTTCAGCGCCGGCGGCATGGTCTCGACCGTCGGCGACCTGGCGAAGATCGCCGCGGTGCTGCAGCCGGGCGGCCCGCTGCTGAACGGCCAAAGCCGCGCCGCGATGGTCGCGCCAGCGGTCCTGGCGGACGGCAGCCCCTGCAGCTACCCCCTGCCCGGCGCCAAGGGCAGCTATGGCTTCGGCCTCGAGCTGGTCGACTTCGAGACGCTGCCGGACCATCGCGCCGTCGGCAAGTCGGGCGTCTTTCCCGGCTATGGCTCCTTCACCACCACCTTCGCCGGCAGCGACCTCGCGATCACGCTGATCGCGAACGGCGACGGCAGCACGAGCAACCTCGTGCTGCTGGCCCGCGACCTGGCCAAGGAACTGCTCGGCGAATAGGACGCCGCGACGCTAGGACAAGGCCGGCTCGCCCAGAAGCGCCATCAGGCGCCGGCCGAGGGCGCGGCCGGTGGCGCCCGCCAGCATGGAGAGGTGCGCGCCGGGCACGGTCTCGACCGTGAGGCGATCGGCCGGCAGCAGGCGCTGCCAGGCGCGCTCAGGGTTCGTCGGCAACTGCGGATCGCGCGTCGCCGCCTTCACGAAGAGGACCGGCGGCGGCGCCTGCCAGGGTGGCGGCGCGTAGGCCCGCATGGCCCGGGTGTTGCTCTTGAAGGCCGCCAGGTAGACGGCGAACTCCGCCGGCGTGATCCCGGGCGGCAGGCGCGGCGCGGCGCGGGCAATGAAGCGTGCGAGCTGCGCCTCGGCCCCAAGCTCGCGCAGCTCCTCGGCCGCAATGGGATGCTCCAGCAAGGTCGCGATGTAGGAAAGCACCTCGGCGTCGTCGGCATGGGCGCGCGGATAGTCGCCCGGCCCTGGCGTATCGAGCATCGCCACCAGCTGCACGCTCTCGCCCCGTGCCGCCAGCTGCCGCGCCGCCTCGAAGGCCACCATGCCGCCGAACGACGAACCGACCAGGCGGTAGGGACCCCGCCGCTGCAAGGGCGACAGGGCGGCGAGATAGCGCTCGACCATGGTCTCGACCGTGGGGTCGGCCGGCGTGCGGCCGTCGAGGCTCGCCGACTGGAAGGCGACCACCGGCAGGCCTGGGTCGAGACCCTCGATCAGGTCGCCGTAGAAGTTCACCGTGCCGCCGACCGCATGGAACAGCAGCAGCGGCGGCTGGTCGGACCGCCCTTCGCGCAGGACCAGGCGGCAGAAGGGCGCCGCTTCGCCCGCGGCGGCGGCGGTCCGCTCCAGGCGCCGGGCCAGGCGGCGAGGCGTCGGATGGGCGAGCAGTTCGTGCGGCTGCAGGTCGCTGTCGAACAGGCGCCGCAGCTCGGCCGCCACGCGGACCGCCAGCAGTGAATCGCCCCCCAGCCGGTGGAAGTCGTCATCGAGGCCGATCTCCTCGTGCCCCAGGAGGCGCCGCCATACGGCGACGATCCGCTGCTCGGCGCCGCCGGCCGCATCGTCGTCCGAGGAGGCCTGCGGCTTTGCCGGCACCGGCGCAGGCGCAGCGGCGCCAACCCAGTGGCGCCGCCGCTCGAAGGGATAGGGCGGCAGCCCGACGCGGCGCGGCGTGCCGTGAGGCCAGAGCGACGGCCAGTCGAGGGCGGCGCCGGCGCTCCAGAGATTGCCGAGGGCCTGCAGCAGCCCCTGCAGCTGGTCGCCCCCGCGCGGCTCGACCGGCAAGGTCGGAAAGGCGTGCAGCGGCGTCTCCCGGCCGCCATGCCGCAGCACCATCGTGGAGAGGGCGCCGCCTGGGCCGATCTCCAGGAAATGCCGGTGACCGGCCGCCAGCAGGGTGCGCACGCCGTCGGAGAAGCGCACCGGCAGGCGGATCTGGCGCGCCCAGAAGGTGGCGTCGCGCGCCTCCTCGCCACTCACCCAGTCGCCCGTCAGGTTGCCGACCAGCGGTATCGCCGGCGCTCGCAGAGTCACGCCCGCCAGCGCGGAGGCGAACGGCGCCACGGCCGGCTCCATCGCCGCCGTGTGGAAGGCATGCGAGGTCGGCAGCCGCTGGAACAGCACGTCGGCCTCGTCGAAGAGCCGGGCCGCCTGCGCCAGCGCCGTCGCCGGTCCGGCGACCACCGTCAGGTCTGGCGCATTCGCGGCGGCCACCTCGACGCCCGCTGGCAGCAGCGGACGCAGCGCCGCCTCGCCGAGACGCACCGAGAGCATCCCGCCGGCCGGCAAGGCCTGCATGAGGCGGCCGCGCTCGACGACCAGCCGCAGGGCGTCCTCGAAGGCGAGCACCCCGGCAACGACGCTGGCAGCGTATTCGCCGAGGCTGTGCCCGAGGCACGCCGCCGGCTGCAGACCCCAGCGCCCGAGCAGGCGCGCGAGGGCGCATTCGACGAGGAAGAGTGCCGGCTGCGCCAGCGCCGTCTCCCGCAGGCGGCGGTTGGCCTCCGCGTCGTCGGGGGCCGCCGCGAGCCAGGGCTGCAGCTCGACACCGAGCGCCGCGAGCTGCGCGCAGCCCGCCTCCAGGTCGGCGCGAAAGGCGCTGTCCTGGCGCGCCAGACCGGCCGCCATGCCGGCCCGTTGCGCGCCCTGCCCGGGGAAGAGGAACACCGGCGGCCCGGCGGCCTCGTCGGCCACGGCAGCCACGGCGTCGCGCAGTGCCGCGGCCGCGCCGGCGAGCGCGCCGCCACGGCAAGGCGGTGGCGCAGCGGCCGCCGGCCGCTTTGCAGCGTCCAGGCGGCGGCGGCCAAGGAGGGGGCCTCCGGCGCTTCCAGGCGGCCGGCCAGCTCCGCCGCCGATCTCGCCAGGGCCTCCGGCGTGGCCGCGGCGAGCGGCAGCAGCAGCACCGGTGGCGGCGGCGGCTCCGGCGACGCGGGCGGCGGCGCCTCGATCACCAGATGGACGTTGGTGCCGCCCACCCCGAAGGAACTGATGCCGGCCACCCGCTCCCCCGCGCGTGCCGGCCAGTCGCGGCGCTCCGCCACCACGGCGAAGGGCGAGTCGGCCAGCCGCAACTCCGGATTGGCCCGCCGGAAGTGCAGGCTGGGCGGCAGGCTGCCCTCGCGCAGCGCCAGGGTCGCCTTGATCAGGCCGGCGATGCCGGCGGCCGCGTCGAGATGCCCGATGTTGCTCTTCACCGACCCGAGGGCGCAGGCACCGGCCGCGACGCCAGCGAAGGCACGGCGCAGGGCCTCGATCTCGATGGCGTCGCCCAGCGCGGTCGCGGTGCCGTGCGCCTCGAGATAGCCGACCTCCGCAGGGTCGCGCTCGGCCATCGCCAGGGCGTCGAGGATGACCTGTGCCTGCCCCTCCACGCTCGGCGCGGTGAAGCCGACCTTGGCGCGCCCGTCGTTGTTCATGGCGAAACCGGAGATGACGGCATCGACGCGGTCGCCGTCCGCCAGCGCGTCGGCCAGGCGCTTCAGCACCACCGCGCCGACGCCGTTGCCCGGCACGGTGCCGCCGGCTGCGGCATCGAAGGGCCGGCAGTGACCGTCGGCGGAGAGGATCGAGCCCGGCTGATAGCGGTAGCCATGCAGCAGCGGCAGCGACAGCGCGACGGCGCCGGCGATGGCCGCGTCGCACTGCAGATCGTTGAGGTTCTGGCAGGCAATGGCGACCGCCGCCAGGCCGGTGGAGCAGGCGGTCTGCACCGCCAGCGCCGGGCCGGTGAGATCGAGATGCCAGGCCACCTGCGTCGGCAGCGCCGCCGGCTGGTTCAGCAGGAAGAGCTGGAAGGGATCGGCATCCGCCAGGGTCGCCGCGTCGGTCAGCAGGTGGCTGTGGTAGTAGCTGCTCATCGCCGCGGCGCCGGCGAAGACGCCGATGCGCCGCCCCGCCGCCTCGCCGGCGATCCCGGCATCCTCCAGGGCCTGCCAGGCGCACTCCAGGAAAAGACGATGCTGCGGGTCCATCTGGGCAGCCATCCGCGGCGCGATGCCGAAAAAAGCGGCGTCAAAGCAGTCGGCCTCGGCCAGCACGCCTTTCGCGCGCACGAAATCGGCCGCGGCAGCGACCTCCGGCGCCGTGCCGGTGGCGACCAGTTCCTCGACCGTGGGACGCGCAATGCTTTCGCGACCCGCCTGGAGGTTGTCCCAGAAGGCGGCGACGTCCTCGGCGCCGGGGAAGCGGCCGGCCATGCCGACAATGGCGATCGCCGCGCCCCGCTCTGCGCTCTCGCCCGCCATGATCGTCGCCCCTCCCCTCGCCGCGTGACAGCCACGCTCCGGCTAGTAGAATAACCTATTGAGGATTGTAGTTATCTGGCAGCGCCCTCGTCGAGGCCGCGGCGGGGAGGAAAGCGGTGCCAGCAGTCACAACACCCGGCCTCGGTCGGACAGCCGTGGTCGCCGCCGGGCTCATCGCGCTCAGCCCGCTGACGCTGGCGATGTACGGCCCCAGCATGCCGGCCATGGTGGAGGCCTTCGCCACGACCCAGGGCCGGGTGCAGGCCTCGCTGACGGTCTACCTCGTCGCCTTCGCCTTGGCTCAGCTGGTCTATGGGCCACTCGCCGACCGCTTCGGGCGCCGGCCCGTGGCGGTGACCGGCCTGATCCTCTACCTCGGCGGCTGCCTGCTTGCCGGCCTCGCCGGCTCGATCGAGGCGATGTTGCTGGCGCGGGCCCTCGAGGGCGTCGGCGCCTGCGGCGGCTCGGCCAGTTCGCGCGCCTTCGTGCGCGACCGCCACGACGGCGCGAAGGCGGCGCGGGTTTTCTCCCTGGTCGGCCTGGCGCTGGCGCTGGCGACCGCCCTGGGCCCGGTGGCCGCCGGCTATCTGCAGCAGGACCATGGCTGGCGGGCGATCTTCGTCGCGCTCGGCACCGTCGCCGCCCTGCTGCTGCTGCTCGTCTGGCTCTTCATGCCGGAGACCCTCGCCGCGCGCGACCGCAGTGCGCTGCGGCCCGGTCCGCTGCTGCGCAACTACGGCCTGGTCCTGGTCGAGCGGCGGTTCCTCGCGCACGCGCTGCTGCTGGCCTTCTGTGGCGCCAGCACCTTCTACTATGTCGCCGTCGCCCCCTTCGTGCTGATCCGCCAGCTGGGCGTCACGCCCGACCGCTTCGGGCTGCTGATGTCGCTGCTGATGGTGGCCTATCTCGCCGCCTCGGGCCTTTCCGCCGTACTGGTCGGCAGGCTATCGCCGCAGCGCCTGGTGCAGGCGGGCATCGGCGCCGGCCTGCTGGCCGCGCTGCTGCTCTTCCTCTTGCTGCAGTTCACCGCCGCCAACGTGGCCACGGTCATGGCGCCGCTGATGCTCTGGATGGCCGGCTTCGCGCTCTTGACGCCCGGCGTGACGATGGGCGCCCTCGGCCCCTTCGAGCGCCGCACCGGCAGCGCCGCCGCAATGCTCGGATTCCTGCAGATGCTGGGCAGCGGGCTCGGCAGCCTCGCCGCCTCGCTCAGCGGCGAACGGCTGCTCGGGCTGGCGCCGCTGCTCCTGCTGCTGCTGGGCGCCGGCCTCTATCTGCTGCTGCTGCCCAGGGCCGCACAGCGCGCGCGTCTGGCCTGAACGGCACGCCCGCCAGCCGTCACTCGGGCGCCGGCTCGCGGAAGGCCCGCAGAGATGCCCCGGACAGGATCGCCTCGATCCGCTCGGCCAGTGCGGCGACGGCGGGCGGGCGCATCATGGTCAGGTGGTCGCCGGGGGTCCAGAGGATCTCCAGCGCCGGCGCGATAGACGACCAGCCGAGCGTCGGATCCTCGACCGCGACACCCACCCGGCTGGCGCGGATCAGGGTGACGCGACCGCCCCAAGGCCCGGGCCGATAGCTGGCGGCGGCCTGGAAGCAGCTGCCGGTCACGGCGGCCAGGCGCCGCCCCTGCGCGAGATCGAATCCGGGCGGGAAGATGCCGTCGGCGACCGCACGCTCCACCAGTTCGACGATCCGCGCGTCGCTGTCGCCGCCGGACGGCGCGGCGATGGTCCGCGGATCGCCGCCCTGCAGCGCGCTGTAGAGGCGCACGAGGCGCAGCACGATGTCGTCGTCGGCGACGACCGGGAGATCGGGGTCCAGCAAGGCATCCAGCGCGATGAGGTTGGCGACCTCGCGGCCGGCCCGGCCGAGCTGCTGCGCCATCTCCAGCGCCACAACCGCCCCGAAGGACCAGCCGGCGAGCGCGACGGGCCCCGGCGGCAGCTCCTCCTGCAGCGCGGCGACGTAGCGCGTGGCCAGGGCCTCGACCGTCGTCTCCGGCCGCTGGTCCGCCTCGTAGCCGTGGGCCTGAAGGCCCCAGAAGGGCCGCGGCGGCGGCAGCGCGCCGGCAAGGGCGCGGTAGCAGATCACCGTGCCGCCGGCGGGATGGACGCAGACCAGGGGCGTCTGGTCGCCGCTCGGGCGGAAGGGCACCAGAGGCGACCAGACGCCGCCGCCGCCCGCGCGCAGGACCCGGGCAAGCGCCGCGACGGTGGGTTCGCGCGCCATCAGCGCCGGCGGGAGGGAGCAGCCGAAGGCCGCGGCCAGGCGCGACAGCAGGATCGCCGCCGACAGCGAATCGCCGCCGACCGCGAAATAGTCGTCCTCGACGCCGAACCCACCGCGACCGAGGACCTCCTCCCACAGCAGCAGGACCCGCTGTTCCACGTCGTCGCGCGGCCCGGCAGCCGGCGCGCCGGCGGGCTCCTCCTCCGCCGGCGGCAACGCCGCCCGATCCACCTTGCCGTTGGGCAGCAGCGGCAGCGCGGCGAGTCCGACCCAGCGGGCCGGCACCATCCATTGCGGCAGGCGTGCGCGCAGGTGGGGACGCAGGTCGGGCAAGGCGGCGCCGGGGTCGCGCGGCAGGATGCAGCCGACCAGGCGGCGGCCGGCGGCGGCGGCCTCGGGCACCACCACGGCGGCGGCGACGGCGGGATGGTCGGCCAGAGCGGCCTCGATCTCCCCGGGCTCGATGCGATAGCCGCGGATCTTCATCTGCAGGTCGATCCGGCCGAGGAAGTCGAGGCGGCCGTCCGGCCGAAACCGTCCGAGATCGCCGGTCCGATAGAGGCGCTCCCCAGGCCGCTCCGGGTCGGCGACGAAGCGCGCGGCCGTCAGGGCGGGCCGCGCCAGATAGCCGCGCGCCAGGCCGCGTCCGCCGATCAGGATCTCGCCGCTCTCGCCCGCCGGGACCGGCCGGCCGTCGTCGCTCAGCAGCAGCAGACGCACGCCCGTCATCGGGCCGCCGATCGGTGGCGGCGCCGGGTCGGCGGGATCGCAGAGCGCCATGGTCGCGCAGACCGTCGCCTCGGTCGGCCCGTAGGCATTGATGAAGCGTCGGCCCGGTGCCCAGCGGCGAACCAGCTCGGCACTGCAGGCCTCCCCCGCCACCGCGATCGTGAGGTCGGCGGCGAGCTGCGAGGGCTGCATTGCCGCCAGGGCGGACGGCGGCAAGGTCACGTGCGTGACGGCGCGCTCGCGGAAGGTGGCAGCCAGCGCGGCGCCCGGCAGCAGCGCCTCCGGAGTGGCCAGGTGCAGGCAGGCACCGGCCTGCAGCGCCATCGCCACTTCCGAGACGAAGGCATCGAAGTTCGGCGAGGCGAACTGCAGGACCTGGCTCTCCGCCGTGACGCCGAAGAAGGCGGCCTGGGCGCGGGCCAGGTTGACCAGGCCGCGATGCTCGACCAGCACGCCCTTCGGCCGGCCGGTCGAGCCGGAGGTGTAGAGGAGATAGGCCAGCTGACCGGCGGACGGCGGTGGCGGCAGCGCCGCCTCCGGCGCCGCGTCGCCATCCTCCAGCAGCAGCGTCGCGCCGCTCCAGGGCGGCAGCGCCGCCAGCAGCGCCCGCTCGCTCAGCAGCAGCGCCGGGGCCGCCTCCGCCAGCATGAAGGATAGGCGGTCGTGGGGATAGGCCGGGTCGAGCGGTAACCAGGCGGCGCCGGCCCGCAGCGTCGCGAGGAAGGCGACCACCAGTTCGAGGGAGCGGTTGAGCGAGACGGCGACGACGGCTTCCGGAGGCAGGCGATGCCAGGCGATTTGCCCAGCCAATCTCTCAACAAGGCCAAGCAACTCTATGTAAGTTATAGATCTTTCGGAGTCTCGAAGCGCTGCCGCCGTCGGCGTTTGCCGGGCCCGTTCCGCCAGCAGATCCGTCAGCACCATCCCATCCAGGCTCTTCGCCGTCATTCAGCCGCCTCAAACGCAGCGGGCCGCCGCCCCTTGTGGGACCGCGGCCCGATGCCGAAGGAAGTCGCGATCACGCAGGGACGAGTCGCCCCGTCATGGATGGAAGTCCGGCAGAGGTGCCGACGGGCGGGCCGCTCAGGCGGCCGCCGCCTCTTCGGCCGCCGCCTTGCCCTTGCCCTTCACCTTGCTCTTCACCTTGGAGGCCGCAGCGCCCGCCACTTCCTTGCCGCGGCGGAACATGGTGCCGAAGTAGGTGCCCCAGGCCTTTGGGTTGAAGTTGAGGAAGTCGCCGCCCTCGGCGAAATGCTGGCCGAAGACCTTGCCCAGCGCGAAGGTCAGCGCGCCCATGGTGACCGGCATGGTGACCATGCCCAGGGTCGTGCCGATGACCGGGATGAACTTCACCGCGCTCATGCCCAGCGCGCCGGCCATGCCGAGGCCGCCGACCGACGTGATCAGCGACATCATGCTGCCCTTGGCGATATTGCGCGAATAGGGCACGCCGTAGAGCTTCGAGAGACGCGCCAGCATGGTCAGCTGCACGCCGAAGCCGAAGGCCACATCGAGCCCGGGGGTCGGCACGAAGCCGCCGGCCATCGCCATCAGGACGTGGTCCTTGATGATGCGCTCGGCCTTCAGGGCCTTCTCTTCCGCGCTCAGGCTCGAGAAGTCCTCGTCGTCCTCGGCTTCGGCTGCCGCCGCCGCCGCCGCCGCGTCGTCTGCTGCGCTCGCCTTCGTCTTGGCGTCGGCGTTGGTATCGGCTTTCGGCATTAAGGCTCTCCCGTCTTGGACGCTCTGCTTGCAGAGCCAGAGTAAGGGTCTTCAGGGTAATGCGGAGCCACCCCGCGTGGCAAGGTTATGCTGCCCTGCCGCCGCTCCGCGACGGTCGCCGCAGGTTCAGGGGATCGCTACCGTGCTGCCCGGCGTCAGCCAATCGGTGGCCATGTCCGCGATGCCGCCGAGCTGCGGGTTGCCGAGGTCCGACGGGGCGATGGACGGCAGCCCGTCGAAGTCCGGCAGCCGGTTGTCCATCCAGGCCCCGACCGTGCCGCCCTGCTGCGCCTCCTGCGGCGGCGTCGCCACGATCGGGCCGCTGGAGATGATGAGCGAGGCAGCGGCGTCGCTGCTGCCGGCCACGACGACCTTGGTGTTCGGCGAGCGCGCCAGAGCGACCGATGCCTTGATGCCCTGCCACGCCAGGGTCTGCGGGGTCAGGCTCTCGGCCAGAATGGAATAGAAAATCCGCTGGCCGATGCCGGCGATGCGCCGGCGCGCCGCCTCGGCCTTCGCCAGCGGTATCCTGAAGGCGTAGGAGGCGGCGATCTGCTCCTGCCGCAGCTTGGCGTCGACCGCCGAATCGATTGCCGGCGGCAGTTCGATGCGATGGATCAGCAGGTTCTCGATGACGATCCAGTAGGGCGCCGTGAGGGACTGCAGGTCGGCGACAGCCTCGGCCGACACCTTGCTGACCGCCGGGCTGTAGAGGTCGCGCGAGGGATGCAGCCCGACGGCGCGCCGGATCGCCTGGTTGGAGGCCGGCAGGACCACGCGATTGACGAAATCGGGGCCGATGTCGCGGTGGATGAAACCGGCCTTCTCCACGTCTGGGTGGTAGAGCGTCGTGATCTCGAAGGTAACGGGCAGGCCATCGTTGGTCAGCGCCACCACCTCCTGGCTGACCGCGTGGGTTTGCCGTTGATAGAGGATGATCTCGTCCCACGGCAGCTTCATCACAAGGCCTTCGTGATAGACGAAGTCGGTCTCGGTGCCGCCGCCCAGCAGCCGGTAGAGCACGCCCACCTCGCCGGTGCCGATGCGCACGAAGACCGACGGCCAGAGCGCCAGGGTGGACATCAGCAGCACCAGCGCCGCGATCACCGCGCGGTCCAGCCGGCGCAGCCTCCGGCGGCGGCGCAGCACCGCCTCGGTGGCGTCAGCCATCGGTCGTCTCCACCCGCAGGATCTGTCCCTCCTCCATCGTCACGATGCGGTCCGCAATATGGAAATAGCGGTCATCGTGCGTCACCACGATGAGGGTGCGGCCGGCGGCCTTCAAGCCCGGCAACAGATGGTCGTAGAAGTAGCGGCGGAACTCGGGGTCCTGGTCGGCGGCCCACTCGTCGAACAGGAATACCTGCTTGTCCTCGAGCTGGGCGGCGACCATCGCCAGGCGCTTGCGCTGCCCGGTAGAGAGTTCCTGGGTGCTGAAGCGGCCGTCGTCGAAGCGCGTCTTGTCGGAGAGCTGCATCTCCGCCAGCAGCGCGGCCACCCGCTCCGCCGAGATGTCCTCGAGGCCATAGAGCCGGTCGAAGAGGTGGAAGTCGGCGAAGATCGTCGAGAAGAGGTTACGGTAGTCGGCCGCGTTCTCCCGCCCGACCGGCTGGCCGTCCCAGCGGATCTCGCCGGCATCGGGCTCATAGAGCCGGGTCAGGAGGTTGATCAGCGTAGTCTTGCCGCTGCCGTTGCCGCCGACGATGAAGTGGATCTGTCCGGCGTCGATCCGCAGGTCGCAGGGCCCGACGGTGAAGGCCTTCTCGCCATCCGGCGCGTAGTAGGAGTAGCGGGCGCCGGCGAGCTCGATCGAGCGCATCGCCGGCCGGCGCGCCGTCGCCGGGGCCTCGGGGTCGATCAGCGCGCGGTCGAGCTCCGCCTCCAGCCGCTGCAGCGTCTCCACGGCCAGGTTGGCCTTGGCCAGCATCGGCAGGGCCTTCAGGACGATCTCGATCGAGGCGCCGACGAAGATCACCACGTTGATCACCTTGGCCGCGATCCCGGCGGTCTCGTCGTTCTGCGGCAGGATGAAGACCATCGTGCCCATCAGCAGGTAGAAGAAGAGGTTGGTGACATTGGCGCCGGCGTTGAAACGGCGACCGGACTGGACCTTCAGCTCTTCCGATTGCCGCGCGCGCTCGTGGATGTGGCCGAGCACCAGGTCGTCGGAACGCCGACTGCTGATCTTCACCTCCTTGAAGCCGCTGAGCAGGTGCTGCAGCCCGTCGTTGAAGCGTGCCTCCGCATCGGTCGCCTGGCGCCACAGCTCGGCGCTGGTCTCCTGGCTGCGCTTGTAGAAGTAGATCGCGCTGCCGAAGAGCACGAGGGTGATGCCGAAGGCGACGAGCGACAGATAGGCGACATAGAGGGCGGAGAAGATCAGCATGACGCTGGAGGAGGCACCATGCACCACCATGGCGCCGGCCTCGGACAGCGTCTGCACGTCGCGCGTCAGGGCCGTGAAGATGCGGGTGCGGCCGATGCGCTGGTAGGCGGCGAGGTCGAGCCGCCGGATCTTGTCGGTGAAGCGCCCGCGCATCCGCGTCAAGAGGTCCTCGACCAGGAAGGTCGTGAGGTTCAGCGCGTAGCTCTTGGCGAAGAGGAAGCACCCGCAGCCCAGCACGAAGGCGAACAGCAGTTCCCACTGCAGCACCGGGTCCTTGTCGGTGTCGGTGACGGTGTTCACCACCGCCATGACCGCACCCATGGCGATACCGGCCAGCACCGTGCTCAAGATCAGCCGACGGCGCGAGTCGCCGGCCTCGCCCAGCAGGATCCTTACGAAGAGCATCGGTGGCAGTGCCCCGGCTTCGGCGGCGCCGCGGTCATGCGGCCTTGAGTCGCTCGACCAACCAATGGTCCATTTCGAGCTGCGCGGAAAGCCCCTGCCGGCCGAAACGGGCGGCCGGGTCGGTAAAGGGGAAGCTCGGCGGCAGGAAGGAGGCTTCGCGGAACAGCGTGAAGAGGCGCTCCACGGCGGCCGCCTCCGCGAGGCTGCCGTCGGCCACCTGCTCCATGGCCTCGTGTGCCTGCCGGATCAGCGCCGCCACTTCCGGATGCTCGGGCGTCAAGCCACCGGGGATCGCCGGCGCGTCGAGCGAATGGAAGGCAGCGGGGTCGCCGGTCCGCTCGTGCTCGAGGAAGGCCCGGGCCAGCCGCAGGACGCCGAACACCTGGGTCAGGCCCCAGATGCGGAACCAGGCGTTCCAGAGCTCGAAGTTGCGGAACGAGACGTAGGCCCCGTGCACCAGCCGATCGTTCCAGTCGATGGTGGCAAGCTGCAGCGTCTCCAGCGGCTTCAGCCGTGCCTCGCCGAAGTCGTCGTCCGCCGCCGCCTGCAGCAGGATCTCCGCCGTCAGACTGACCACCTCCATGGTGTTCGACAGGCCGCGGGAGAACAGCGGGTCGATGAAGCCGGCGGAATGCGATAGCAGGCACCAGCGGTCGCCCACGGTCTTGGAGGAGGAATACTGCAGGCGCCCGGAGGAGACCCACTCGCGGATCGGCTTGGCGTTCTCGAACTGGCGTGCGACCTCCGGATAGCCGGCGATGAAGTCGCGGAACTCCTGCAGCGGCTCCTTGTCCTGCGGCTTCGGGCAGCTGCGCGGATCGAGCTGCATGCCGACGCTGACCACCCGGTTGGTGGCGTCGGGGTGATTGTCGAAGGGGATCACCCACATCCAGCCCTCGCGGAAGATGTGGTGCAGCGTGCCGTGGTGCCAGGGCGTGAGCTTGGCCAGGCGCGATTCGTCCGCCGCCACGCAATCGTCGAAAGGTCGCACGTCGATCATGTGGGTGAAGATGGTGCGCGACTGCGTTCGCACCGTGGGCACCGCGTCGCGCGTGCCCATCTTGCGGGCAAGGAAGGAGGCATAGCCGCCGCCGTCGACGATGCAACGCGCCTTGAAGGTCACCTCGCGGTCGGTGGAGATGGTCACGCCCTGGGCGTCGAAGGCGATGTCCTTGATGTCGGTGCGCTGATGCACCTCGCAGCCGTAGCGCACCGCGGTCTGCAGCAGGTAGCTGTCGATGTCCTGTCGGTAGAGGTGCGATTCGGTGAAATTGCTGCGCGCCACGCCGAGCTGGTGGCACTCGTCGAGAGCGTGCGGCACGCCTGGCCGCTGGAAGATGAAACCGAAATTGCTCTTGCGGCCACAGGTCTTGGCGATGCCGCGGGTGATCTCCTCGAAGGACGTCAGGCGATCGAGCTCCGGCACGTCGTAGCGCAGCGCCATGGCCTTCAGCAGCAGCGAGGTCTGCGGAATCGTCGACTCGCCGATGGCGAACTGCGGGTGCTGGCCCTTCTCGATCAGCACCACGGACAGGCCGCGGCGCGCCAGGATGATGCCAAGCACCGAACTGGCGATGGCGCTGCCGACGATCGCTATGTCAAACTGCCGCTCACCCATCGCAGGCCCCTCTCCCCAGGTCTGTACCCAACCAATCGGCTATACTCAAAACGGCGAGCCGCGATCGGCCGCGGTCGCGGGCCCCGTGGCCTGCAAGACCCAGCCGTCGTCACCACCCAAACACAAACGCCACCCAGCCGTCGCCGCAAGCGCTTGACACAATGTCTCATTATGCCGACTTTCCCACCAGCGAGAAACGGTGTCCCCTGCGCGCCGGAGCCTTTGCAACATTCTGAAAGAAGCCGACTCTGAATGGCTGCGACAAGCTTCATCGAGCGCTATCGCGACCGTTGGGACCAGCGGGCGACAGTGCGTTGCCGGCCGAGACGGCGACCAGCCGAGTCGACCCAGGCGGGTGACTACTTTCCAGTAGTCAGGCAGCCGCTGACGATCCACCCTGAGGTGATAGCGCTCGGCCCGGAAGCCCGTACCTTTGTCCTGGTGCAGTCAAACTACAAATATATGAACGACGTCGCCCTGACCGAGACCCAGGTGGTATCGGCGATCACCCTGCGCATCGCCAACGGGCAGATCGGCGACGGCCTGCCCGCGGCCATGCGGCAGATCGCGATGACCGTGGTGGTCGACGAGACCTACCACGCCCTGGTCGCCCGCGACTTCATCGCCGCCGTCCAGGGCGCCACCGGAATCGAGCCGCTGCCCCTGCCGCCGGAGATCGAACTGGCGCGCGCGATCAAGGCGGCGCACGCGGCTCTCCCGGCGGAGCTGCACGATGATTTCGACGTCCTGGCGGTCTGCCTGGCCGAGAACACCCTGACGCAGGAGATCGTCGGCCTGTCGCGCGACGGCGACCTCGCCACGCCATTCCTCGAGGCGCTATCGGACCATCTGGCGGACGAAGCGCAGCACGCGGCCTTTTTCCAGAGCCTGCTGACGAGCTTCTGGTCCGGGCTGGACGCCGGGAGGCAGCAACAGCTCGGCGCCGTCCTGCCGACCTTCATCGGGCTCTATCTGAGCCTCGACATTCAAAGCGAATTCGATAGCGCGATCCTGCGGGCGATCGGCGCGCCCGAACAGCGGATCGACAAAATTCTCCAGGAGACGCACGGCGGTTTCGAACTCGGCCCCAACCACACGATGGTACAGAACATCTGTCGATTGCTGGACAAGACCGGCGTCCTTGGTCACGAGCCAACACGGGAGGCGATGGCGGCTCGCGGCCTTCTCCACTAATCCTGGAAGGCAGTTGGAATGCGTTCGATAGTTTGCGATCTCACTGGCGAAGGCGCGCTGGCCGAGGCCTGCCTGGCGACAGTGCACGAAGCCGGACACAGGGTCCGCGTCCTCTATAGCGACGATGCCAATCTGCGGGCCCGGGCGGCGGCGCTGGGCATCGCCTGCCGCCCGCGGGTGGAGAAGGCCGAATCCTGCGCCGATAGCGAAAGCGACGCCTGCTTCCTGCTGGGCGGCCCCTCGACCCTGCTCACCGAGAGCTGCTTCGTGCTGCGCAGCGATCCGCAGGGCAATCCGCTCTGGTGCCGGGGAAGCGGCGAGCCGATCTGGTCGGCCGCCGAGGAAGCGCTGGGCGAGGAGGAGGCAGCGCTGCCCGCGCTCGCCGGCTTCCGCACCATCCTGGCCAGCCTGGCGCGCGGCGAATCGCTGGTTCC
Source organism: uncultured Alphaproteobacteria bacterium (assembly GCA_942492185.1). Lineage (GTDB taxonomy): Bacteria > Pseudomonadota > Alphaproteobacteria > Kiloniellales > JACOMY01 > CALOEA01. The sequence continues at coordinate 90,692 of CALOEA010000039.1, read as the reverse complement.
CACCGGCCGGCCGCCAGCGCCAGCCACGGGGGTCGCCCCAGCCACGGGGGTCGCCCCAGCCACGGGGGTCGCCACGGGGGATGCGCCCTGGCTCACCGTGGCGAGCGGCGCGGCCACGCTTCACGGCCTGGTGGAAGCCGTCGCGTCGGCGGCCCCCGACGCGATCGCGCTGATCGCCGACGACCGGACGATGAGCTACCGCGCGCTCGACGAGGCCGCGGCCAACCTGGCCTCGCGGCTGCGCAGCCGCCACGGCGGGGCGCCGCTGCCGGCCGATACGCCCGTCGGCCTCTTCGCCGAGCGCGGCGCCGGCATGATCGTGGCCATGGTGGCGATCATGAAGGCCGGCGGCGCCTACCTGCCGCTGGACCCGCGCTATCCGGCGGAGCGCCTGCGCTTCATGGTCGAGGATTCCGGCCTCGCCGCCGTGGTCGCCGACGACACCGGCCTGGCCGGCGAGTTGCTGGGCCTGCCGAGCGAGCGCCTGGTGCCGCTGCAGGAGGCGGCAGGCACCGCCGCCGGCCTCGCCGCGGCGCCGGTGGCGCCCGACGACCTGGCCTATGTCATCTATACCTCCGGCTCCACCGGGCGGCCGAAGGGCGTCGCCGTCGCGCACCGAGGCGTCTGCAACATGGCGCAGTGCCACCGCAGCCTGCTGCGCATCGGCGCCGACGACCGGGTGCTGCAGTTCTCCTCGATCAACTTCGATGCCTCGGTGGCCGAGATCTTTCCCGCCTTCGCCGCCGGCGCCGCCCTGGTCGTCGCGCCCGACGGCGTGCGCAATTCGGCCGAGGCGCTGCACGGCTTCTTGGAGGCCAAGCGGATCGGCGTCGCCACGCTGACGCCCTCGGTGCTGAACCGCCTGCCGCGGCGCGCCCTGCCGGCGCTCCATAGCGTGATGCTGGGCGGCGAGGTGCCGCTGGCCGACAGCCTTGCCTTCTGGTCGCGCGAACGCCGCCTGATCAATGCCTACGGGCCGACCGAGGCCTCGGTCTCGGTGGCCGCCTCGATCTACCAGCCCGGCACGCCGGCCAACCGCATCGGCCGGGCCCTGCCGAACCTCGAGCTTCACGTGCTCGACGAGCGGGGCCGGCGGGTGACGGCCGGATCGGTCGGCGAGCTGCACATCGGCGGCGTCGGCCTCGCCCGCGGCTACCTCGGGCGCCCGCAGCTGACCGCCGAGCGCTTCGTCGCCAATCCCTTCGGTGCCGGCCGGCTCTACCGCAGCGGCGACCTGGTGCGCGAGGCCGCACCCGGCGTGTTCGACTACGTCGGCCGGCAGGATCACCAAGTCAAAGTCGGCGGCATCCGCATGGAGCTCGACGAGATCGCCGCAGTGCTCGACGCGGTGCCCGGCGTGCGCCAGAGCTGCGTGCTGCTGCAGGCCGAGGGCGAGCGCCAGAGCCTGGTCGCCTGCTATGTCGCCGCTGGCGAGCCGCCCGCCGACACGACGCTGCGGGCCGCGCTCGCCCGCCAGCTGCCGGACTCCTTCCTGCCCAGCCGCTTCGTCAGACTGCCGGAGCTGCCGCTGAACAGCAGCGACAAGATCGATCGCCTGGCCCTCGCGCAGCTGCTCGATGGCCATCGCTCGCCAGCCGCGCCGCCGCAGGGCGACACCGAGCGCCGCGTCGCTGCCCTCTGGTGCGAGGCGCTGAAGCTCGCCGAGGTCGGGCGCGACGACAACTTCTATGCGCTCGGCGGCGACTCGCTGCGGGTCACCTGGCTGCTGCAGCGGCTGAACGAGTATTTCGCCGTCGGCCTGGTCGCCAGCCGCTTCCGCGCGCTGGAGACCCTGGCCGACCTCGCCGCCTTCATCGACGGCGAACGGGCGCAGCAACGGGACGACGCGACAGTCGAGGAGTTCTGAATGGCCGCCGCCGCTCTCCTGGCGGAGCTGCAGGCCGAAGGCTTCGTCCTGTCGGACGTCGCCGGCCGGCTGCGCTGCGAGAGCCCGGCCGGCCGCGTGCTCTCGGAAAGCCAGCGCGCCGCCCTGCGGGCGCACCGCGACGCCCTCCTGAAGGTGCTGCAGCGTTCCGCGGCGATCCCAAGCGCGCCGCGCCACGAACCGGCCCCTGCCTCCATCGCACAACGCCGCCTCTGGTACCTGGAAAGCACGCGCGGCGACGAACCCTCGGCCTATGCCGTGCCGACGCTGCTGCGCCTGCGCGGCCGGCTCGATGCGGCGGCGCTGCAGCGGGCCTTGAACCGCCTGGTGGCCCGCCACGAGATCCTGCGCACCGCCATCGTCACCCGGGCGGGACAGCCCTGGCAGGAGATCCTGCCGCAGGTCGCGCTGCCCTTGCCGCTGGAAGACTGTCCGGCATCGGCGCTCCCGGCGCGCGTCGCGGAGCTGGCGCTGCAGCCCTTCGACCTGGCCGAGGCACCGCTGCTGCGCGCGCGGCTGTTCCGCAGCGGCCCGGAGGACCATAGCCTGCTGCTGCTCCAGCACCACATCGTCACCGATGGCTGGTCGGTGCAGGCGATGGTTGCCGGACTGGCGGAGGACTATGCCGCGGCGCTGGCGCAGGCTTCCGACCCAGCGCCGCAGGCCTCCGACCCAGCGCCGCAAGCGGCGGGGCCGGCGCCGCAGGTCCTGCAGTACGCCGACTACAGCCGGTGGCAGGCGGGCGAACTCTCCGACGAGCGGCTCGCGGCGAAGCTGGCCCACTGGCTGCCCCGCCTGCAGGACATCCAGCCGATCGAGTTGCCCTTGGACAGGCCGCGGCCGCAGCGGCTGGGGACCCGCGGCGGGCACCACCATCTGCGGCTGCCGGCCGCGCTGACCGATGCCGCGCGACGCCTGGCCGCCGCGCGGCGCACCACGCTCTTCGCCGTGCTGCTCAGCGCCTTCAAGCTGCTGCTGCTGCGCTACAGCGGCCAGCGCGACCTGGTGGTCGGCACCCCGGTCGCCAATCGCCCGCGCGAAGAGCTGGCCGACATGCTCGGCTTCTTCATCAATATCCTGCCGCTGCGCAGCGACCTCTCGGCGGTCGAGGACGTCACCGGTCTGATCGAGCGGGTCGACGAAACGCTGCATCATGCCCTGTCGCACCAGGACGTCCCCTTCGACCGCCTGGTCTCCGCGCTCCAGCTCGAGCGGGATGCCGCGCGCTCGCCGCTCTTCCAGGTGATCTTCGCCCTGCAGAGCGCCAACCGCGAGACCGCCTTCCGCTTCGCCGACCTCCAGGCGGAGCTGACGGTCGAGGCGGACTATCCGATCGCCAAGGCCGAGCTCACCTTCTCGCTGCAGGAGATCGACGACGGGCTGGCCCTGCGGGTCGAGTGGAACGAGGACCTCTACGCGCGAGCAAGCGTCGAGCGCATGGCGCTGTACTACCGGCGGCTCCTGGAGGCGATGGTACGGCAGCCCGACGCCCGCCTTGGCGCGCTACCGATGGTATCGGGCGAGGACTTCCAGTCGCTGGTGCTGGAGGCCGGGCGCGCGCAGCGCCCCTATGAGCGCGACGCCGGGGTGCTGGAGCTCTTCGCCGCGCAGGTCGCGGCGCGGCCGGAGGCATCTGCGATCGTCTTCGCCGGCGAGAGCCTCACCTACGGCGAGCTGGCGACGCGGGCCCGCCGCCTGGCGCGGCATCTCGAGGCCGCGGCCGGGCCTGCCGGACTGCCGGCCGGCAGCCGCATCGTGCTCTGCCTCGAGCGCTCGATCGACTTCGTGGTCGCGGCCCTGGCCTGCTTCGAGCTGCGCGCGCTCTTCGTGCCGATCGATCCCGCCTATCCGGCCGCCCGCATCGCGCTGCTGCTGGCCGATGTGGAGCCGGCATTGGCCATCACCCATGCCGCCGCCGGCGAGGCGGGAGCGATGCTGCAGACGGCCGGCGGCCGGCGCCCGCTCAACCTGACCGAAGCCGCGGCAGCCATCGCCGCCGAGGACGGGGCCCCGCTCGGGCGCGGCGGCGAAGCGGAGGACGCGGCCTACATCTGCTACACCTCCGGCACGACCGGGCGCCCAAAGGGCGTCGTCGTCGACCACCGCGCCATCGTGCGCCTGGTCCGCAACACCAACTTCGCCGAGCTGAAGACGGGCACCCGCATCGTCTTCGGCTCCAATACCGTGTTCGATGCCGCCACCCTGGAGGTCTGGGGCGCGCTGCTGAACGGCGGCTGCCTGCTCGGCCTGTCGCAGGACGACCTGCTCGACGCCGACCGGCTGGAGGCCTTCCTGGCGCGGGAGCGGCCCGACGTCCTCTGGCTCACCACCGCGCTCTTCGAGCAACTGGCCGAGCGCCGGCCGCGGCTCTTCCGTCACGTGGACACGCTCCTGACCGGCGGCTCGAAGCACAATCCGCAGATCATGCGGCGCCTGCTGGAGGACGCCGCCTGCCGCCCGCGGCGCATCGTCAACGGCTATGGGCCGACCGAGAACACTACCTTCTCCACCACCTTCGAGGTCGAGCGGCTGCCGCCGGAGCAGGCCTCGGTGCCGATCGGCCGGCCCATCGCCAACAGCACCGCCTACGTGCTGTCGCCCGATGGCCAGCCGCAGCCCGTCGGCGTTCCCGGCGAGCTCTGCGTCGGCGGCGACGGCGTTGCCATCGGCTATTTCCGTCAGCCGGAGCTCACCGCCGAGCGCTTCGGCAGCCTGACGCTGCACCACCCGGACCACCCGGAGCAGACGGTGACCGACCGCGTCTACCGGACCGGCGATGTCGTCCGCTGGCTGCCGGACCGTACGCTGGAGTTCCTCGGACGGCGCGACAGCCAGGTGAAGCTGCGCGGCTTCCGCATCGAGCTGGGCGAGATCGAGGCGGCGCTGCTGGCCTGCCCCGGCGTCGTCCATGCGGCGGTGCAGCTGCAAGCCGAGCAGGAACGTCCGCAGATCGCCGCCTGGTACGTTGCCGCGGACGCCTCCCTGACGACGGCGCGCCTGCGCGAGAGGCTGGCCGAGCAGCTACCGGCCTACATGATGCCGGGCGCGCTGATGCGGCTGGAGGCCATGCCGCTCAGCGCCAGCGGCAAGGTCGACCTGGCCGCCCTGCCGGCCATCGAGCCGCAGGCGAGCGAGGCCGCCGGCGGCCCGCCGCAGGGCCCTGCCGAGGAAGCCTTGGCCGCGATCTGGTGCGAGCTGCTGCGGCTCGAGACCGTCGGTCGCGACGACTCCTTCTTCGCCATCGGCGGCGATTCCATCCTCAGCATCCAGGTGGTGGCCCGCGCCAGGGCCGCCGGTTTCTCCTTCACGCCGCGCCAACTCTTCGAGGCCGGCACCATCGCCCGCCTCGCAGCCATCGCTCGGCCCGCGGAAGCGGCGCAGACCCCTGCCGCTGGATACGACCCGGCGCCGCTGGCAATGACGCCGATCCAGCGCTGGTTCTTCGCGCTGCCGCTGCCGCAGCGGGACCACTTCAACCAGGCCCTGCTGCTGTCGCTGGAGACGCCGCTGTCGGCCGCGCTGCTGTCCCGGGCGGCCGGCCTGCTGGTGGCCCGCCACGAGGCGCTGCGGCTCCGCTTCGCCTACACCGCCGAAGGCGGCTGGCAGCAGTCGGCCGCGCCGGCGACGGCGCAGGACTGGCCGGTCCGGCAGGCGGACCTGGCCGACGCGACGCCGCGGCAGGCCGAAGCGATCGGTGATCTCTGCAGCGCCTGGCAGGAGGACTTCTCGATCGAGGCCGGCCGGGTCTTCGCCATCGGCCTGATCGACGGCCACCCCGACGGCCACCAGCGCCTCTTCCTGGCAGCCCATCACCTGGTGGTCGACGGCGTATCCTGGCGCATCCTCCTGGCCGACCTGCAGCGGCTCTGCACCGCGCTCGCGGGCGGCAGCGTTATCGAGCCGCCGCCGCCGGACGGCACGCTGCGGATCGTCGGCGAGACACTCGAAGGCTACGCCCGCAGCGCCGGGGTGATCGGGCAGCGCGACTACTGGCTGGCGGCAGCCGCGGGCGGGCGCTTCCTGCCGCCGCAACCGGCGACGGCGCCGGCCGGGGACACGCAGGTGCTGACCGCCCGACTGGACCCGGCGACGACGGCGGCGCTGCTGCAGCGCGCCGGCCAGGCCTATGGCGCGGCCATCGACGACCTGCTGCTCACCGCCCTGACGGCGGCGCTCTGCGACTGGAGCGGCCATCGCCGCGCCACCATCGCGCTGGAGGGCCATGGCCGCGAGGACGGCATCCTGCCGATCGACCTCTCGGAGACGGTCGGCTGGTTCACCAGCCTCTATCCCGTCGCCCTGGAGCTTCCAGAGGCCGTCGCGGCGGCCGGCTCGGCCAGCGACTGGTCGGCCCTGCTGCCGGCGGTCAAGGAGCGGCTGCGCGCCGTTCCCGACAAGGGACTGGGGTTCGGCGCCCTGCGCTATCTGGCGCGCGACGCGGCCATCGCCGCGCTGCCGCCGGCGGAGCTCTCCTTCAACTACCTCGGACGCTTCGACGGCGCGCCCGGCGGCTGGCGCATGGCGGCCGAGGCACCCGGCCGGATGGTCGCTCCGCGCAATGCCGCGCCACATCCGCTCGACCTCACGGCCCTGGTGCTCGAAGGCCGCCTCGAGGTGCGGCTCTCGCTCGACGGCCAGACCCCGCTTCCGGCGCCGGCTGCGGCGCTGCTGGAGGGATTCCTGGAGGCGCTGCGGTCGCTGGTGGCCCACTGCCTCGCCCAGTCCAGGCAGCGGCGCACGCCCTCCGACTTTCCGGCGAGCAGCGCCAGCCAGGGCGATCTCGACCGCATTCTCGACAGCCTGCCGGCGCCGCCTGCCCGGCTCTACGATCTCACGCCGCTACAGGCCGGCCTGCTGTTCCACGCCCGCCACGGCGCCGGGTCCGACCAGTACCTGGTGCAGTTCCAGTGGGACATGGCCGGCCCCCTGGATCCGGAGCGCCTGCGCCAGGCCTGGCAGCAGGTGATCGCGGACCACGACGCGCTGCGCAGCGGCTTCCTGTGGCAGGGCCTGACGCAACCGCAGCAGTATGTCGCCGCCGAAGCGACGCTGGGCTGGCAGGAGTTCGACTGGAGCGACGCCGGCGCGGATCTCGAGGCGACGACGGCGGCCTTCCTCGCCGCCGACCGTGGCCGGACCTTCGATCTCGCGGCCCCCTGCCCGATGCGCGTCGCCCTCGCCCGCCTGGCGGACGGCGGCTGGCGCTGCGTCTGGACGCAGCACCACATCCTCTTCGACGGCTGGTGCCTGCCGCTGCTGCTGGCGGACGTCGACCGCGCCTATCGGCAGCTCGGCGGCGAGCCGGTGCCGCCTCCGGCGCCGGCCCTCTCGTTCGAGTCCTACGTCGCCTGGCAGCGGCGGCAGGAGCCGGCCGCCGCCCGCGCCTTCTGGCGCGCGCAGCTCGCCGGCATCGAGGAGCCGACCGACATCCCGGTGAAGCGCAGCGGCACGCTGCTGCAGGGCAATCGTCCGATCGCCGCCCTCGGCTCGCGCTCCTTCGCGCTCGCGCCGGATCTCGACCGCCGGCTGAACGCGCTGGCCCGCGCGCATGCCGCGACGATGAACGCAGTGCTGCAGCTCGCCTGGGGACTGCTGCTGTCGCGCTACAGCGGCAAAGACAGCGTCGTCCATGGCACCATCGTCTCCGGCCGCGCCAACGAGCTGCCGCATGTCGAACGCATGATCGGCCTGGCGATCAACAGCCTGCCGGTCCGCCAGGATTTCCCGCCGGAGATCACGGCGGCGCAGGCGCTGGCGCGGGTCAACCGCTGCGTACAGGAGATCAACGACCACAGCGGCCTGTCGCTGCCCGACATCCAGGCAGAGAGCGCGGTGCCGGCGGGCGAGCCCCTCTTCCACAGCCTGCTGGTGTTCGAGAACTACCCGGCCGAGGGCCTCGCCGGCGACGGCCCGCTGCGGCCGCTGGGCCTGCAGGTCCACGAGAAGACCTCCTATCCGCTGCTGCTGATGGCGATCCCGGGCGAGACGCTGACGCTGCGCCTCGACTATGACGCCGCCTGCTTCGACGAGCCGGCGATGGCGCGGCTGGAAGGGCATCTCCTGACGCTGCTGGAGGGCCTGGCGGCGGCGCCGGAAGCGCCGGTCGCAACGCTGCCGCTGATGACCGCTGCCGAGCGCGCGGCCCTCGCCGACTGGCAGGGACCGGCGGTCGCTTTCGACGACGAGCTGACGATCACCGCCCTGATCGAGCGGCAAGTGGCGCGGACGCCGGACGCCATCGCGGTGGCCGCCGAGGAGGGCGTGCTGAGCTATCGCGAGCTCGACCGCGCCGCCGCGGCCTTCGCGGCCCGGCTGCTGCGGCGCCACGCCGAGGCCGGGCGGCCGCTGCGGCCCGACACGCCGGTCGGACTCTGTCTGGAACGCGGGCTCGGCATGATCGTCGCGATGCTGGGCATCCTGAAGGCCGGCGGCGCCTACATGCCGCTGGACCCGGACCATCCCGACGGCCGCCTGGCAGAGATGCTGGCCGACAGCGGCGCGCAGCTCGTCGCGACCGACCGGGCGATGGCCGGCCGCATGGACTTCCTCGCGGCATTGCCAGCGGAGCGCCGGCTCTGTATCGACGAGCCGACGGACGTACCGGCCGAAGCGGCCAGCGGCGAAGCCGGGCCGCGCAGCCTGGCCTACGTCATCTATACCTCCGGCTCCACCGGGCGGCCGAAGGGCGTCGCCATCGAACACCGCAGCCTGGTGAACCGCCTGCAGTGGATGCAGCACGCCTACCCCATCGGGGCGGAGGATCGCGTTCTGCAGAAGACGCCCTTCTCCTTCGACGTCTCGGTGTGGGAGTTCTTCTGGCCGCTGCTCACCGGCGCCCGCCTGGTCTTCGCCAGGCCGCAAGGCCACCGCGACCCGGCCTATCTCTGCCGCATCATCGCCGAGGCCGGCATCACCACGCTGCACTTCGTGCCCTCGATGCTGCAGGCCTTCGTCGAACGGCCCGAGCTGTCCAGCCTGACCGGGATGCGGCAGCTTTTCTGCAGCGGCGAAGGGCTGCCGACGCAGCTCACCCGGCGCCTGCTCGAGGCACTGCCGGCGCTCGGCGTACACAATCTCTACGGACCGACCGAGGCGACGGTCGACGTCTCCTGGCATCACTGCAGGCTCGCCGACAGCGCGGCGGGGCCGGTGACACCGATCGGCCGGCCGGTCTGGAACACCGAACTGCATGTGCTCGACCCGCGCCAGCGGCCGCTGCCCGTCGGCGTGCCGGGAGAGCTCTGGCTGGGCGGCGTTCAGCTCGCCCGCGGCTACCTGAACCGGCCGGACCTCACAGACGAGCGCTTCCGGCGGAATCCCTTCGGCCCGGGACGGCTCTACCGCACCGGCGACCTGGTCCAGCGACGCGCCGACGGTGTCATCGACTACCTCGGCCGCACCGATTTCCAGGTGAAGATTCGCGGCGTGCGGATCGAACTGGGCGAGATCGATGCCGCCCTGGAACGCCATCCCGAGGTGCGCCAGAGCTGCCTGCTGGCCCGCGGCAGCGGCCTCGATACGGCCCTCGCGGCATACTACACCGCCCCCCAGGCGCTCGATCCGGCGACCCTGCGCGCCTTCCTTGCCGCGGCGCTGCCGGACGCCATGGTGCCGGCGCGCTTCATCTGGCTGGAGCGCTTCCCGCTGACCACCTCCGGCAAGGTGGACCGCAATGCCCTGCCGAAGGACGCGCCCGTCGCCGCGGTGGCGGCCGCGGCCCCCCGCAACCCTCTCGAGGCCGCCGTGTGCGGCATCTTTGCCGAGGTGCTGGGGCTGGAGAACGTCGGGCCGGAGCAGGATTTCTTCGCGCTCGGCGGTCACTCGCTGAAGGCGATGCAGGTGGTCGCCCGCCTGCTGGACCGGCTGGGCGTCGACCTGCCGCTGCCGCTGGTGTTCGAGCACCGCACGGCAGCGGCGCTCGCGCGGCACCTGCCCGCCGCCAGCCGCGAGGACGAGGCGCTACCGCTCGCCGCCGAGGCACCCGATGGCCCGCAGCCGCTCTCCTTCGCGCAGGAGCGCCTCTGGTTCCTGCAGCGGTTCCTGGCCGAGCCGGCGCTCTACAACGTGCCGGCCGTCCTGCGCCTCAGCGGCCCGCTGGAGGTGGCGGCGCTTTCAGCCGCCATCGAGCGCTGCATTGAACGCCATGCCATCCTGCGCAGCCGCATTCGCGAGACGGCCGACGACCTGGGACAGATCGTCCTGCCGCCGCAACCGCTCCGACTGGTCGCCGAGCCGGTCGCGGCCGCCGAGACCGCAGCGGTGCTGCAGGCCGAGGCGCGCCGCCCCTTCGACCTGGCGAAGGACCCACCGATCCGGTGCCGCCTGTTCCGCCTCGGCGCGCAGGAGCATCTGCTTTGCCTGCTGCTGCACCACCACGTGACCGACGCCTGGTCGCTCGACCTGCTGCTGCAGGAAATTGCCGCCGGCTACCGCGATGCCGCGCCGGCCTCTCCGGCCCAGCCCGACTATCTGGCCTATGCACGGTGGCAGCGCTCCCGGCTCGACGACCGCCGCCTTGCGCCGCTGGTCGCTTACTGGAGCCGCACGCTGGCGGATACCCCGACGCTGGCGCTGCCGACCGACCGGCCGCGCCCGGCGCTGCCCAGCCACCGCGGCGGCCTGCATCGCTTCGCCCTCGGCGGCGCGCAGAGCGCGGCGCTGCGCGCCCTGGCACAGCGCGAGGGCGGCACCGCCTTCACCGTCCTGCTGAGCCTGTTCCTGCTGCTGCTGGCGAAGCGCTCCGGGCAGCGCGACATCCTGGTCGGCACGCCGGTCGCCAACCGCAGCCGCCTGGAGCTGGAGGCGATGCAGGGCCTCTTCACCAACACTCTGGTCCTGCGCAACCGCCTGCAGGAGACAGGCGGCTTCGCGGCGCTGCTGCGCGGGGTGACGGCGCAGACCCTGGAGGCCTTCGCACACCAGGACCTGCCCTTCGAGCTGCTGGTCGAGGCGCTGCAGGTACCGCGCGACCCCAGCCGCTCGGCGCTGTTCCAGGTCTTCTTCATCCTGCAGGATGCCGCGCGCGATCCGGACTTCGGCGCGGCGGGCCCGCGCGCCGCCACAGTGCCGCTCGACCACGGCACCGCGAAGTTCGACCTGACGCTGGCCTTCGAGGAAAGCGAGCAGGATTTCGCCGGCGTCTTCGAGTACGCCCTGGATCTCTTCGAGCCGCAGACCATTGCCGCCATGGCGACCGAGTTCACCGCGCTGCTGAGCCAGGTGCTGGCCGCCCCGGAGGCCGCGCTGCCGCTGGACGGCCCGGGGCAGCCGGCACCGGCTGCGCCAGCTCCCGCCACCGGGCGCGATCTGGGGCTCAACGACAGGGCCTTGCGCGGCGACCTCGAGCGGCGGATCGGGGCGATCTGGCAGCAGCTCCTGCCGCAGGCCGAGGTCGGTGCCCGCGCCAGCTTCTTCGAACTGGGCGGCACGTCGCTCTCGATGATGCGGCTGCAACTGCGTCTCAAGGAGGCCTTCGGCCAGGACCTGCCGATGGTGTCGCTTTTCGCCAATCCGACCGTCGAGGCGCAGGCCAAGCTGCTCGCGGCCGAGGGCGCGGCGCGCGACGACGGCACGGCGCAGGCCAGCGCGCAGGACCGCAGCCGCCAGCGTCGCAGCCGGCAGGGCCAGCGCCGGCGCGCTCCCTGACCGAATCCGATCTGGAGCCTGCCCCTGTCCGGCCCCGCCGCAAGCCGGCGCCGGCCGCTGGCGCGGCGGGGACGGCAGCCCCTTGACCGCGCCTTCGCCGCTCTGTGCAATGCGCGCCACCCGCCACGCACGCAGAGGTCGTCATGCCGATCATCAACCGCATCGCCGACTACCAGGAAGAGATGACCGCCTGGCGGCATCGCATCCACAGCCAGCCGGAGACCGCCTTCGAGGAGCATGAGACCAGCGCCTTCGTGGCCGAGCGGCTGACCGCCTTCGGCGTCGAGGTACATCGCGGCCTGGCCGGCACCGGTGTCGTCGGCAAGCTGAGCAGCGGCAAGGGTGGCCGTGCCATCGGGCTGCGCGCCGACATGGACGCGCTGGACGTGCACGAGAAGAACGATTTCGGTCACCGTTCGCAACACAGCGGCAAGATGCATGCCTGCGGCCATGACGGGCACACCACCATGCTGCTCGGCGCCGCGCGCTACCTGGCCGAGACGCGGAACTTCGACGGCACAGTCTACTTCATCTTCCAGCCGGCGGAGGAGAACGAGGGCGGCGGGCGCGTCATGGTCGAACAGGGGCTCTTCGAGCAGTTCCCGCTCGAGCAGGTCTACGGCATGCACAACTGGCCGGGCCTGGAGGTCGGACGCATGGCCGTGCGTCCCGGGCCGATGATGGCCTCGTTCGACATCTTCGACATCGTCGTCAGGGGCAAGGGCGCGCACGGTGCCATGCCGCACATGGGAGTCGATTCGGTCGTCGCGGCCGCACAGATCGTCGGCGCACTGCAGACTATCGCAAGCCGCAACACCCACCCGCTCGACGCCGTGGTGGTGAGCGTGACGCAGATCCACGGCGGCGACGCCTACAACGTGCTGCCCGACGAGGTGGTCCTGCGCGGCACCACCCGCTCCTTCAAGCCGGAGGTACAGGCGGGGATCGAGCCGGCGATGCGGCGCATCGTGGAGGGCGTCTGCGCGGCGCTCGGCGCCAGCGCCAGCATGACCTACGAGCGGCGCTATCCGCCGACGATCAACAGCGCCGCGGAAACGGAGATTGCCGCCGGCGTGGCCGCCGAGGTGGTCGGAGCGGAGAACGTGCACGACGACCTGATGCCGTCGATGGGCTCCGAGGACTTCGCCTTCATGCTGCAGCAGAAGCCGGGCAGCTACGTGTGGATCGGCAACGGCTCGATCGAAGGCGGCTGCATGCTGCACAACCCGCACTACGACTTCAACGACCAGGTCCTGCCGATCGGCGCCAGCTACTGGGCGAAGCTCGTCGAATCGACGCTGTCGCGCTGAGCGCGGCGGCCGGTCAGGTGCAGGGCGCTAAGGCTTGCGGGCCGGTGTCTTGGCCGGGCGCTTGCGAGCCGGTTGCTTCGGCGCCGAGAGAGGCGGCGGCACCATGGAGAAGACCGGCTTCTTCCGCTTCTGGCTGCCCGAAGGACTGGGTGTCTTGCTGACATTGGCAGTCATGAAGGGACTTTCGGCTAAAGGTGACAGGGGCTGGCCGCCCCAAGGGTATGGGCCGATTACAGGAAAATTGCAAATGCGACGGCGCCAGCCGTCCGGCCTCACGCCTTGCGCTTATCATAGAATATTTAACTAAAATAATGACTTATCTATCTTTTCGCACCCCGTAACTAAGCTGCGAACGGTTGCGCCAGGGAGCGTGCGCTCAGCCCGCGCCGCGGCTGTCGTCCAGCGACCGGCGCAGGAAGCGCACGAAGGCCCGGGCGATGGTCTCGGGGTTGCCGCGTCGCGCGCGGTACCAGACCGGCGCCCAGTTGAGCGCCCCCATCAGCATCAGGCGCAGCAGCCCGCGGTCGGTGCCCTCGGGCAGTGTCAGCGCCTCGACGAGCTCGAGGAAGCGGCGCTCGTAAGTATCGCGTTGCGCCACCAGCTCGCTGCGCAGGTCGCTGGTCGATTCCGGGAAGTCCGGCGAGACGATGGCAACAAGGTTGCCAGGCCCAAGCAACGCGCGAAGGTGCGCCGCGGCCGCGGCCTCCAGGCGCTGCCAGGGATCGCTGAGGCCGGCCAGCGAGCGCTCGACCTCGGCGTCGATGCGGCCCACCACCTCGGCGTGAATCGCCCGGAAGAGATCCTCCTTCGAGGCAAAGTGATGGTAGAGCGACCCCGGCAGCATGCCGACCGCGGCGGCGATATCGCGGATCGAGGTGCCGTCGTAACCGTTCTGCGCGAAGAGCACGGCGGCGCACTGCATGACCTGCTCGCGGCGATCGCCACGGCGCTCGCCGTTATCCGTGGCCGTCGCGGCCCTGCTCCGCTTGCTCCGCGTCGCCATGGCTCGAGTCCCTCCTGTTCGCCCCCATATCGGACGCGCCGTGCCGTCGGCGCAAGGTCCCTGGCCCGGACCCGCAACGATCGCCGTCAAACCGGCAGCAGCGCGGCAAGGTCGACGCTGGCGACAGCCGGGGGAGTCGCCGCCTCCGGAGCCGGCCGCCAGGCCAGGGCCAAGAGGTGGCCGGATGGCAGGCGCTGCTGCGCGAACCGCCACTGGGTCGGCGGGCGCAGCGCCGGGTCGAGGAAGCTGATCCGCAAGGGCGCGAAGCTGAAGGCGAAGTCCTGCAGGGACTGCGCCAGGCCGAGGCCGGTAGCCTTGATGTAAGCCTCCTTCAGCGTCCACAGCCGGAGGAAGGCCTCGGCCCGCTCCGCCGGTGGCAGGCCGGCAAGCCATCGCGCCTCCGCTGCAGCGAAATGACTGCGCGCCAGTTCGAGCGGCGCCGCAGGGTCGAGCGGCTCGATGTCCACTCCGACCTCCACGAACGCGCTGACGGCGCAGGCTACGAGGCCGCCGCAGTGCGAGATGTTGAAATGGGCGCCCTGCCCGCGCGCCACGCGCGGCTTGCCGCCGGGCGCAGCCTCGAAGGCCCAGGCGCCCGGCGGCCTCTCCGGAGCCGACAGCCGGCTGAGCATGATCCGCTTCAAGGCATGCGCGGCGACATGCTGCCGGCGGTGGCGCTCGAAGTGGAAACGCGCCGCCCGTGCCCGCTCCTCGTCATCGAGCAGCGCGAGGAGGCGCGGCCAGAGTTCCTCCGGCAAGCCGGCGAGAGCGGCGGTCCAGACGGCGATGGCAGGCGGCCCCTCCATCGCGCACATGCCCCTGCCGCCGGACCGCTCAGGCCGGCGCCGGCAGGTTGGCGTGCCCATTGGCCAACACCAGCGTCCGGTCGGCCAGCGCGAAGTAGCGATCGTCGTGGCTGACTACGATCATCGTACGCCCCTCCGCCTTCCAGCGCGGCAGGAGCGTGTCATAGAAGTGGCGACGGAACTCCGGGTCCTGGTCGGCGGCCAGCTCGTCGAGTACCAGGATCGGCCGCTCCTCCAGCAGGGCAACCGCCAGGGCCAGGCGCTTGCGCTGCCCGGTGGAAAGATCGGTGCGGGTGAAGCGGCCATCGCGATAGGCCGTCTTGTGGCCGATCCCCAGGTCCTGCAGGAGCGCGTTCACCCGGGCCGCCGGCACCCCTTCCAGGCCGTAGAGCCGGTCGAAGAGATGGAAGTCGCTGAACACGGCGGAGAAGAGGCTGCGATAGGCGCGCGCGTTGGCCGCCTCGACCGGGACGCCATCCCACAGCAGCACGCCGCTCTCCGGCTGATAGAGGCGGGTAAAGGTCTTCAGCAGCGTCGACTTGCCGCTGCCGTTGCCGCCAACGATGAAAAGCAGTTCGCCCTTCGACAGCTCGAGCGTCATCGGGCCCATGGCAAAGGCCGTGGCACCATCGCTCTGCCGATAGCTGTAGAGCAGGTCGATACCGGAGAGCCGCTCGAAATCGACCTTGCCGGAGGGCGGCCGCTCCGCCCGGGCGGTCGCCTCGAGCCGGCGCTCCACCGCTTCCAGCTCGCCCAGCGCAAACCCGGCCCGCGTCAGCAGTGGCGCCGCCCGCAGGATGGTCTCGACGATGCCAAGCATGTAGATGGCGACATAGATCGACTGCACGACGATCAGCTCGTCCTCGAGGAAGGGCGGCAGCACGAAGGCGAGGCTGCCCAGCATCAGATAGAAGAAGACATAGGACACGCTGACGCCCTGCGTGACCTGGACCGCGGCCGCGATCTGCGCTTCGCGCAGCTCCACGGACGCCGGCACGAGATGCCCCCCCCCTAGGTCCTCGCCGCGCGGTCGATGCAGGCGGACCTCCTTGAAGCCCTCGAGCAGATGCCGCAGCAGGATGTAGAAGCGCCCCTGGACCTTGCTGGCGTCCCCCATCGATCCATGGGTCTGCCGCTGGCTGAGACGGTAGTAGAAGACGCTCAGGACCAGGAGGATCGCGATCACGGCGAAGACCAGCGGCGAGAGCAGCAGCGTGTAGAAGCCGCCGAGGACCAGGGCGCCGACCGAGGTGACGGCCGGGACCGCCAGCTTGGCGGCCTCCGAGAGAATGGCGGAGTTGCGGGTCAACCCGTCGTAGACCCACTGGCTGCCGATCGCCTCGAGCTCGTCGTAGTCGAGGCGGCGCAGCGTCGTCGCGATCCGCACGCGCGAGCGATCGAGCAGGCCCTCCACGACCCGGTCGGCGATCCGCTGACCGGCGACGAGCCCGCCGAGCACACCACAGGCTGCCAGGACGAAGAGCAGCAGTCCGGTGGTGTTGACCGCGTCGCCTTCCGCCTTGCCGCTCTCGATCGCATAGTTGATCGTCGCCAGCACGCTGATCGACCCGAGCGCGGACACCAGGCTTGCCAGCAGCAGCCATGGCCTGAGCGGCCCCGCGGCCTCGCCGACGACTTTGAGAAACTTCACCGAACCATCCTTGCCGCTCGATCGTCGCGCCCTACCAGGGCGCGGCCTCGCCTCCGGAACGCTACAGGAGCCGGCAGTGGCGCGTCGATCCATTCTGCCTCGACCGCGCCGGGGCCAGCTTCCTTGTGCGGAATCTGCGATCGCGGCATGATTGTCGTGGCGCCGCAAAGCCAGCCAGCAGCACGCAGACCCGCAACTCGCCACCGCATGCGCTCGCCCAGATTTATTTAAGCACTACTTATCGATCGTCGAGATATATTGAGATCAGGCAAAATTATCTTGAATAGAGGCCAGCCCTCTGATAGCGGGGAGCCATGAATACCTGGGGACCGGGATCGAGCAGCGTCAAGATGCGAGCCATGCAACACTACTCCATCCGGCGGACCTGATGCGCATCCTGATCTGCGCGAAGAACGATCTCCCGGCCCTCGTGACCCTCAATCGGTTGGCCGATGGCCTGGCCGGCCACGCGGTCACGCTGTGGCTCTCGGACGTGACCCGCCCGCAGGAGCGGCAGAGCCCGGAGCTGGACCTTCTGCGCTTCTTCGAGCGGGAACTGCCGCTGGAGTGGCTGCTGCCGCAGCGCTCGTCCAGCGATGCCGACGGCCACTGGCAGGATTTCGCCGGATTGGGGCGGCGACTCGGCGCCGAAGTCCGCACTGTCCCGAAACTGCGGCTGGTCGAGTCGGACTTCCGCAGCCTGGCGCCCGACCTGGTCATCTCGATTCGCTTCTCTCACATCTTCCCGCGGCGCTTCCTCGCCGTGCCGCGCTTCGGGATTCTCAACGCCCATCCCGGCTACCTGCCGGAGTATGCCGGGCTCTTCGCGCCCTTCCATCAGCTCTGTGCCGGGCGCAGCCGGCTCGGCTGCACGGTTCACTTCGTCGATGCCGGTATCGACAGCGGCCCGGTGGTCGAGATCGCTTCGCAAGCGGTCGAGCCGCACCGCAGCCTGCAGTGGCACGTGGTCAACGTCTATGCCGCCGCCATCCCGATCCTGCGGCGCGCGATCACGACTCTCGCCGCCGGCGGCAGCTTGCCGGCGACAGCGCAGGACCGCTCGCTGCGCCGCTATCACCATCTGCCGGACAGTGGGCAGCTCGCGGCCCTGCAACAGCGCTTCCGACTGATCGCGCCGGACGACTTCGCCGACATCCTGGCCGCCTTCGGGATCGGGCCGCGGGCCGCGGCGCTGGCAAGCGCCGAGCTCGCCCGGCGGGCCGGGCCGACGGCCAGCCCGGTGGGCTGAGGGGACCGGCGACCGATGCCCCTTCCCCTGCGGCTCGCCATCCTGATCGCCCTGGTGCTGCTCGCCTCGGTGCTGATCACCGCCCGGCTCAACTACGCGAAGTTCGTCCAGGTCACGGAGTCGCTGGACAACAGCCGCTACGCCTTCCTGGCGCAGGACCTGAAGCTGTCGTTGGAAGCCAGCTTGAACCTGGGGCTGCCGCTGCAGCTGATCCAGAGCGGCCAGGAGATCGTGGAGCGGCAGCGCGCCCGCTATCCCGAGATCCTCTCGATCACCGTCTTCGACGAGGCCGGGCATGTGCTCTACAACAGCAGCCGCGCCCATCCCGAGCTGCTGGCCCGGCTGGTGCGGGAGCCCAATGTCTCCGACCAGATCCAGGGCGAGCGCATCGCCGCGACGACCCTGGTGAACCCCTTCGGCGCCGTGGTGGGCGGCGTCGAGATCCGCGTTTCGGCCCAGAGTGCCGAGCGGCGCAACGAGCTGATGCTGGCCTCGCTCGGCAACACGGTGCTGAGCGTCGCCGTGATCGGGACTCTCGCCGTCGCCCTCATTGCCGCGGTCCTGCTGCGCGGCGTGCGCCGCCGCCTGCAGGTGCAGGCGCATGCCATCGCCGCCATCGGCGATGGCGGCGCCTTGCCGCTCGATGCCAGCGGCGGCGCCTTCCACCAGGCCGCCAACCGGGCCCTCGGCGAGCTGCAGGATCTCGAACGGCTGCTGGAGAAGACGCGGCAGGAGACTGCCTGAGCGCCATGGAGCCGCCCCCCGACCAACGGCCGGCCGACAGGCCCCTGCAGGACAGGGCTCAAGAGCCGCGCGGCAAGGCTGCCGGCGAGACGGCGCTGATCGACCACCGCCTGTGGCGCCGCGTGGTCAACGGCCTGCTGGCCACCGCCGTCGCCCTGCTGCTCGCCTCGGCGCTCTGGATGTCGCACCAGGCACTGGACACGCTCGACGAAGTCCTGGTGCCGGAGTTCGACCGCGATGCCGAACTGGTGGCCCGCACCATCTCTTCCGAGCTGGAGCGTGCCGACGCCCTGGGCATACCGTTCGAGGCGATGCGCGGGGTCGAGCGGTTCCTCGCCGAGTACCGGCAGCGCCACTCGGCCATCGTCTATATCGCCGTCACCGGCCCGAACCAGACGGTCGCCTACAGCAGCGGCACGCGCATCGAGGAGCTGCAGGCGGCCATCGCGGCCGGCAGCCTGGCCGAACTCGACAGCGCGCCACGCATTCTCGATCTGCGCAGCGTGCGCAATGCCAGCTTTCCCCTGCGCCGCGGCGAGGAGACCTATGCTCGCCTGCAGATCGGCATGGACCGCGCCTATGCCGAGGAGCAGATCGCCGACATCCACTGGGACGTCCTGGTGGTCCTCATCGTCTCGCTGCTGATCACCTTCGAGCTGCTGGTGTTCGTCGTCGACCGCAACGTGCTCACGCCGCTGCGCCTGATCCAGCGCACGGTGAGCGATGCCGCCGCCGGCGACTGGACGCTGCGGCCCCGCAGCCGCCTGCGCAAAGACGAGATCGGCCGGGTGATCGCGGCACTCGACGATCTCAGCCGCCGCATCGGCCAGGCCTATGAGCGCATCAACCACACCCTCGCCGGGCTGCGGCGGATCCCCGAGCAGCTGGCAGTGCGGCTGGAGGGCCTGCGCAGCTCGGTGCGCCTCGGCATGGCCGACGAGACGGCGCGCACCATCCCCAGCCGCGCCGACGTCCGCCTGCCGCTCTTCATCTTCGTCTTCGCCGAGGAGCTCTCGCGGGCCTTCCTGCCGCTCTATGCGGAAACGCTCTACCTGCCGCTGGACCAGGTCGTGCCGTTCCTCGGGGTCGAACTGCTGCCGCGCGACGTGGTGATCGGCCTGCCGATCGTCGTCTTCATGGCCTTCGTCGCCCTGGCAACGCCCTTCGGCGGCAACTGGGTGGCGCGGTTCGGGCCGCGGCGGGTTTTCCTCGCCGGCATCGTGCCGGCGCTGATCGGCTACGCCGGCACGGCAGCCGCGCTCACGGTCTACGATCTGCTGATATGGCGCAGCCTCTCGGCGGTCGGCTATGCGATCGTGACCATCGCGGCGCAGGGCTACCTGGCGGCGACCGCCGAGCCGGGGCAGCGCGCCCGCTCGATGGCGGTCTTCGTCGCGGCGATCACCACGGCCGTCATCTGCGGCTCCTCGATCGGCGCGGTTCTGGCCGACCACATCGGCTATCGCGCGACCTTTGCCGTCTCCACCCTGCTGGTGCTGATCGCCGCGCTGGTCGCCGCCGTCTACCTGCACGAGCCGCGGCAGCGCTCCGCCGCCGACCGGGTCTCGCTGCGGGAAGTGCTGAGCGCTCTCGCCAACCCCCGCTTCGCCAGCCTGATCCTGCTGGCGGCCATCCCGGCGAAGATCGCCCTGACCGGGTTCCTGTTCTACCTCACGCCGCTGTTCCTGAACTCGCTCGAGGTCAGCCAGCCGGCCATCGGCCGCACCGTCATGCTCTATGGCGTGTTCATGCTGATCGGCACCCAGCTCGGCGCCTGGCTCGGCGACCGCAGCAACCGCTATACCACCATGGTCGCGCTCGGCGGCCTGCTGACCGGCGGCGCCCTGCTGGCCGTCACCGCCGTCGAGCCGCGCGACGGGATGGCGATCGCCATCGGCGCCTTCGGGCTGGCCCAAGGCCTGGCCTCGGCCCCGATGCTGGCGCTGCTGCCGATCCTCTGCCCGGTGGAGGCGCGCCGCTATGGCGAGACCAACCTGGTCGGCCTGCTGCGCCTGGCCGAGCGCATCGGCAGCGTCATCGGTCCGCTGCTGGCTGCGACAGTGATCGCCACCAGCGGCTACACTACGACCATCGCGGTGATTGGAGGCCTTTCCGCTGCCACCGCTCTGCTATTCTATCCCCTGGCAGCGCGGCAGGCTTCGAAAGCCAGGGATTCGCGCCACGACAGCACCCGGGACCGCCGGCCATGAGCCACGACCGCCCTCTGTTCCAGACTGCCCGCCCCGGCCTGCGGCCGACGCGGCGCGCCCTGCTCGGCGGCCTCGCCGCCGGAGCGGCCAGCGCCCTGCTGCCCGGCCGACCGCTCCTGGCCGACGAGCGTCCGTTCCGCATCTTCATGATCACCTGGCGCGGCTGGGAGGATGCCAGCCAGGGGTTCAAGGACTACCTCGACCGCCGCGGCGTGCCGACCGAGCTGATCGTGCGCGATGCCGGCACCAGCGCCGAGGCGGTGGCGGAGATCGTGCAGGAGGTGAAGGCGACGCAGCCGGACCTGGTCTACACCTGGGGAACCACGACGGCGCTGACCGCCTTCGGCAGGGCGGACGCGGTCGATCCGGCGGTCAACATCACCGACATCCCCTCGGTCTTCGCCATCGTCAGCGACCCGCTCGGCTCCGGGATCGTCGAGGCCTATGACCGGCCACGGCCGAACCTGACCGGTACGCTCTACATCGCCCCGGTGGAGACGCAGCTGCGCACGATCCAGGCCTACGGCGCCTTCGACACGCTGGGCGCCGTCTTCAACCCGCAGGAATCCAACGCGCAGCTGACGATCCGGCAGATCGAGCTGCTGGCGGAGCGCGATGCCTTCCGCCTGCTGTCCGAGCCGGTGGCGATCGACGGCAACGGCAACCCGGTGAAGGAATCGATCCCGGAGAAGGTGCGCGCCTTGAAGGCGCAGGGGGCGCAGTGGCTCTACATCCCGCCGGACAGCTTCCTGAACGTGAATCGGGACAGCCTGACCGACAGCGCGACCGCCGCCGGCCTGCCGAGCTTCGCCGGCGCGGAGAACTTCATACGCGACTCAAACGGCCTGCTGGGGCTGGTCAGCCGCTACTACAACGTCGGCCAGTTCACCGGCTACATCGCCGAGCAGATCCTGGTGGGCGGCCAAAGCCCGGGCGAGATTCCGATCGAGAGCCTCGACCGCTTCTCGCTGCTGGTGAACATGCAGACCGCGCACGCCCTCTCCTTCTACCCGCCGATGTCGATGCTCACCATCGCCGAGTTCGTCAAGACGTGAGCCGGGTCCTCACCCGCCCCCGGACCGAGGCGGTCGGGGACCCGCCGGCGGAGCGGGACAGCGCCGGCGGCATCGGTCTGCGCGGGCTGCTGCTGACCGTCGTCGTGCTCAGCCTGGCGATCGGCGCGCTCGCCATGTCCGTCGCCTCGCTGACGGCCTTCCAGCGCACCCTGCTGACGACGGTCGACGCGCGGCTGTCGGAGGTCACGGTCGAGATCGCCCGCCACGTGGAGAACAGCCTGCAGGCCGGCGTGGTGCTGGAGCAGCAGCGCCGCCTGCTGCGCGTCATGGCCGACGAGCGCGCGCAGGCGCCGACGCTCTCCTCGATACGCGTGCTCGACGAGAACGACCGGATCCTGTTCTCGACCAATGAAGCCGAGATCGGGCAGCCGGTTCCGCATCAGCTGGAGCACCTCGACCGACAGCCGCTCAGCGTCGCCGGCGAGCAGGGCTGGCGCGAGATTGACGCCACGACCATCACCATCGGGCTGCCGCTGACCGGCCTCTTCGGCGAAACGCTCGGCAGCGTTACCGCCGTGCTGCCGAAGGACACGGTGCAGGCGCAGCAGGACCGCTTCGCTCTCAGCCTGGCACTGGCGGCGGTCGCCATCACCCTGGTCGGCGGGCTGATCGCCTGGGTCCTCCTGGCCCTCCTGCCACAGCGCTCCACCGCCCGCCTGCGCGCCCTGCGGCAGCGCCTCGACGCCCTCTACGCCGCCGCGGCCCTCCGCGATCCGGTGCTGCCGGCCGACCGTCCGGTCGCGGATGCGGTCGAGATTGCCGACAGTCTCGGCCGCTTCGAACATTGGCTCGGCCGGCGCCTGACGCACCTGGCCGAGCGGGAGGCGGAGGTCCACCGCCTCGACGAAACGGCATGAGCGGCGAGATCAGCCCAGCGGCGCCCGACGCGCGCCGGCGCGGCCGCTTCGGGCTGCTGCTCTGCCTCCTGTCCCTGCTGGCCACCCTCGTCGGTGGCGGGGCCATCGTCGTCTACGCAGTCGACCGGGCGCAGACCCAGTTCGAGGACGTACTGGACGAGAAGGCGCTGAGCCGCGCCCGGCGCATCCAGCGCGACATGGAACTCGCGATACAGCTGGACATCCCCCTGGCCGAGATCCGCGGCATGTGGGAGTACACCGCCAAGATTCCGGAGGACGACGCCGACATCCGCTTCGTCGCCATTTCCGGCCCCGACCTGCAGCGGCTCCACTACGGCGGCATCGGCCGGGAGCGCCTCGATCCCCTGCTCGCGGATCCGGTCTTGCGAGCGGCCGCCATGGCGAGCGTCGAGGGCGACGTGGCGCCGGAGGACGCGGTGACGATCGACGATTTCTCGATCATCACCCTGGCCCTGCTCAAGGGCGGCGAGTTGCAGGGCTTCGTGCATGTCGCCGTGCAGCAGCGGCAGCTGCGCGAACGGCTCTTCGCCCAGGCGAGCAGGTCGCTGCCAATGGCGGTGCTGGCCCTGCTCCTGGTGATCGAGCTTGCGAGCTTCGCCTATGCCGCCGGCTACCGCGAACCGCTCGAACGTCTGGAGCGGCTGCTGCTCGCGGCAGAACGCACCGATGGCAGCCGTTTCGAACTCTCGGCCCGCCATGGCGGCGGCGAGCTGGGAACGGCGATGTTCCGCTTCAATGCGCTGATGCATCGCCTGGCCAGGCGGGCGGGCCGCTTCCTCGGCTACGCCGACGAAGTCCGCCGGGCGGTCTTCGAGCCGTCGATCGTCGCCAAGGTCGAGACCCTCGCCGCGGGCTGCGAGCTGGGCCGCGAGGGCGCCGCCCCGCGCCTGCAGATGCAGCTCGATGCCCGGCCGTCCGACCTCTGGCCGGCGCTGGTGCTGGGCACCGGCATCCTGGTCGCGGTCTCGGCGGCCGGCGGGCTGCACGACGCCTGGTTCGCCGCTGGTGTCGGGCTCGCCGGCATCCTCGTCGGGCTGTTTCTGCCGGCAATGCCCGCAATCCTGGCGACGCTGCTGCTGCTCCTGCTCCAGGGAACCGAGTCGCTGTTCGACTGGCTGCCGCTCGCCTGCCTGCCGCTGGCCCTGGCGGGCGGGATGCTGGTCGGCCAGGCGGCGGCCTACGCGCGGCGGCTGTCGGTGCGCATCGGGCCGCTCTGGCTGGGCCTCCGGCTGGCCAGCGGGGTCGCCGCCGGCCTGCTGGCCGCCGCCTCGCTCGATCAGGCCATCGCGCTGCCGCTGGCCGCCGGCGGCGCCCTGCTCGTCGCGGTGGCCTCCCTGCTGCTGCGCGGGCCGGTGCGCCACCTGGCGCTGGCCGGGGGCCGCAGCGCTCCGGCCGCGGCGGACGAGGCGCACTGATGCTGCTGCGCACCCGCATCATGGTGATTGTCCTGCTCATCATCGCCGTGCCGATGGCGGTGATGGCCTATGCCTTCCTGCTGCGCGACGAGGCCGCCGAGGAGACGGCGGCCGAGCTGCAGCTCTCCAACTACGAGACGATCTGGGAGCAGATCGTGGGCTCCGCCATGCGGTCCGCGCAGGCCGCGACCTCGGCGCTGCTGCAGGAGCCGGGCATCGTGCAGGCCCTGGCCAAGGGCGACCGTAGCGACTTGCGCGTCCTCGAGGACCGGGTCCGCGAAGCGAGCGCGGCCGGCACTGGCCTCGAGCGGATCGACATCTTCACCACCAGCGGCGACCTGCTCTACTCCACCGACATATCCTTCTTCGCCCAGCAGATCCTGCGCGACGTGAAGTGGTCCTTCTTCTGGGTCGACGAGTTGACCTACGGCGCACGGGTCCTGGACGGCGAGCTGATCGGCATCGCGGCAAGGCCCATCGTGCTGAACGGCGAGCGCGCCGGCACCTCGGTGACGACGATCAGCCTGCAGACCCAGCTGACCCGCTTCGCCGACATCCTCGGCGCGCAGGTCTTCGTCGTCGACCACGCCGACCAATGGGTCTCCGGCGAGGAAGACCCCCTGCGCGACGCGATCGAGGCGGCCGAGCCGCTGGCCGAGGCCATCGGCGGCAGGATGATGACCATCGGACTCGCCGACCAGAGCTGGCAGGTCGGCGGCATCGTGGTCGCCGATGTCGGCGGCGGCACCAGCGCGACGGTGCTGGTGGCACGCGAGGTCACCGAGGCCGTGGAACAGCGCCAGCTGACCCACATGGCGCTGCTCGGCGGCCTGATCGCCGGCGCGGTCCTGGTCCTCGGGCTGCTCTGGGGCTACCTGCGCGGCGCGCTCCGCCCGCTCGACGACGGCATTCACGCGCTGAATGCGCTCTCCGCCGGCCAGACCGACCACTACGCCGAGCTGCCCAGCGGCCGCGACGAGGTCGGCCAGATCGGCCGCGCCATCGATGCCTTCCGCGCCGTCGCCGTCAAGGTGGAGAGCGCCGCCGACGAGCGCGAACGCCGGCGCCGGCGCCAGGCGCGCTTCATCCGGCGCCAGATGGCGATGCTGTCGGAAACGCTGGAGGCCGAGGCCCAGGAATCCGCGCTGGAGGACCTGCGCCAGATCGAGGCGGCGGCGGAGGCCGAGCAGGCGGCGAGCGAGCGGGGCGAAAGCAGCGACGAGCTCGGCCTGATCGCTGTCGCTCTGGAGCGCATGACGACGCGGGTGCAGGACCAGCAGGCGCGCCTCACCGACCTGGTGGCGGAGCTGCGCGAGGCGCTGCAGGCGAAGAACCGCCTGATCGCGCTGGAGCAGGAACTCGACATCGCCCGCGGCATGCAGCAGAGCGTCCTGCCCCGCACCTTCCCGCCCTTCGGCAGCTTCGAGATCGACGCCCGCATGACACCGGCGCGCGAGGTCGGCGGCGATTTCTACGACGTCTTCGTGATCGACGAGACGCGGCTCGGCGTGGTGGTCGCCGATGTTTCCGGCAAGGGCGTCCCGGCGGCCTTCTTCATGCTGATCTCCCGCACCTTGATGAAGGCCATCGGCACCCGCGGCGAGCCGCCGGCGGCCGCTCTCGCCCGGCTCAATCAGCTGCTGGCGGAGGACAACGAGCAGATGATGTTCGTGACGCTCTTCTACGGGGTCCTAGAACGCGACAGCGGCCACCCCGCCTTCGCCAATGCCGGGCACAATCCGCCGCTGATTCGCCGCGCCACCGGCGAGGTGGAGTGGCTCGACGCCGCCAGCGGCGTAGCCCTGGCCGTCATGCCGGGGCTCGACTACGAGGAGGGCACCACGACCCTGGCGCCGGGCGACGCGCTGCTGCTCTACACCGACGGTGTGACCGAAGCGGTGAACGCCGAAGACGAGCTGTTCGGCGAGCCGCGGTTGAAGGAGACGGTCGCCGAAGCCGCCGGCGGCCCGGCGAGCGAGGCGGTCGCCCAGATCTTCGCCGCCGTGCAGCGCTTCGCCGGCGGCGAGCCGCAGGCAGACGACCTCACCGTGCTCGGCCTGCGCCGGACACCGGATTCTTCCAGGGAGGGCAGCGCGCATGGCCGCGATGGCTAGACAGAGCGCCGCCGTGGCCGGCGTGCGCAGCGACCTGGCCAGCGGCCAGTTCTTCCGCGCCTACGACCGCGCGCGCGCCGCCCTGGAGGCCGAGGGCGAGAGCCCCCTCCTGCGCCTGCTCGAAGCCACCGCGCTGCTCTCCACCGGTGCGGTCGAGGAGGCGCGCGCGACGGTGGCACGCTTCGATCCGCTGCTCGACAGCCTCATCCCCGATCGGAGCGAGCTCTGTGCCGGGCCGCTGCTCGACGATCCGGAATGCGCCGACCTGCTGGTGCGGATCTATCGCACCAGCTGGCGCGACCTCGGCGATTACGACGACCTGCGGCGCGCCCGCGACCTGCAGCTGGCCCGCTTCCGCCAGACCGGCGGGCTGGTGGAGGGCGCCAGCGCGGCGGTGCTCTGCCGCTGCCTGGGCGAGACCGCGCTGGCGCGCGACCTGGCCGCCGCCTGCCTGCGCGGCCGCGAGCCGAAGCGGCCACGTAGATGGCGCGGCCTTCGACCAGGCCCTGGCTGCCGCAGAGGCCGCGCTGCTGCTGGGTCAGCACGCCGAGGCCGACCGCCTGCTCGCCAAGGCCGGCGGACTGGCGGCGCGGGAGCCGGCCCGCGGCGTCGCCGCCCGGCGGCACCTGCGTGACCTGGCCGATCTCGGCGTGAGCGTCCCGGAGCAGCTCTGGCCGCGCTTCCGGCCGCCGACGGTGGTGATCTTCGCCGGGCAGCCGATCGATCCGCCCGACGCCGATCCGGCGATCTTCCCGCCGGCGCTCGAAGCCGTCGTGCGGGCCGGCATCGACGCCAAGCTCGCCGCGTTGGACGCCAGCATCGGCTACTGCTCGGCCGCCGCCGGCGCCGACCTGCTGTTCATCGAAGCGATGCTCGACCGCGGCGGCGACGTGACGGTGCTGCTGCCGTTCGACCTGGAAGACTTCGTGGCGACGCGCGTGCGGCCGGCCGGGCCGGGCTGGGAGCAGCGCTTCCGCAACGCGCTGAAGCTGGTCGAAACGGTGGAGTACGCCACGCAGGACCGCTATCTCGGCCACGACATGCTGCTGCGGTTCAACAACCAGGTCATCGATGGGCTCGCGCGGCTGCGGGCCCGAGCACTGCTGACCGACCCGCATCTGATGCTGGTATGGGACTATGCCGCCCCCACCGGGGCCGGCACGGCCGCCGATTTCATGGACCATTGGCCGGACATCCGGCGGCTGCATATCGTCGACCTCGACGATCTGCGCGGCGCCCATGTCGCGGCACTCGCCCCCGCCGGCGACCCCGCCCGCCGCGGCGGTCACGACGGCCGCCGCGCCCGCACCCCCTGTCCCGGGCACGAGCCAGCGTCATCCGCACCATGCTGTTCGCCGACATCGTCGGCTTCAGCAAGCTGCGCGAAGAGCATATGCCGGCCTTCTGGAGCTTCATGCGCGCGGTCGAGGCTCGAATGGGCCGGACCCGCGAGATTCCGCTGCTGGTGGAAAGCTGGGGCGACGCGCTCTACGTCGCCGCCGACGGCGCCCGGGCGCTCGCCGACTACGCGATGACCCTGAAGAACGCCATGTCCGACATCGAAGGCGCCGACCACGGCCTGCCGACCGACCTGCAGCTCCGCATCGGCCTGCACGCCGGGCCGGTGTTCGAGGGCGAGAACCCGCTGACCGGGCGCAAGATCGTCTATGGCAGCCACGTCAACCGCGCCGCGCGCATCGAGCCGGTGGCGCTGCCCGGCAACATCTACGCCTCGCACCAGTTCGTGGCCCTGCTGGAGAGGGAGGAGAGCGCCGCCCGCAACGAGGCGCGAACTGACCGGCGCGCCAGCACCGGTCGCCTGGACCTGCCGCTATCGCGGCGAGCTCTCGCTGGCGAAGAACTATGGCCTCCAGGCGGTCTACGAGATCGCGCCGCCCTCCGACGGCGGCCGGGAGGCCCGGCCATGAGCGCGCCCCTGCGGATGACCCTGGCCAACAACCTGGCCGCCCACCTGCGCCTGGCCGAGGCGCTGACCGCGTGGGCCGCCGCCGAAGGCATCGACCCGGCGCTGGTGACCACCTTCGAGCTGGCCTTCGACGAGGTCCTGGCCAACATCGTCAGCTACGCCTATGACGACGGCGGCGAGCATGCGATCGAGGTGAGCTGTAGCTGGGACGGGACGACGCTCAGCGCCGAGGTGGTGGACGACGGCAAGGCCTTCGACCCGCTGCGCGCGCCGCCGCCGGATCTGGACAGCAGCCTGGAGGAGCGTGCCGTCGGGGGCCTCGGACTGTTCCTGGTGCGCGAATTGATGGACGAGGTGCGCTATCGGCGCGAGGAGGGGCGAAACCACCTGCGCCTGGCCAAGCGGCAGCGCGCCTGACAAACGGAAAAGGGAGTTTCAAGGATGGAGATCAAGCAGCAGGCGAGCGGCGGTCTGACGGTGCTGACGCTGAACGGCAAGCTCGACACGATCACCTCGCCGGAGGTGCAGGGAGCGCTGGCCGCGGCCTTCGAGAGCGCCGAGAAGGGCGTGGTGATCGACATGACCGAGGTCGCCTATGTCAGCTCCGCCGGTCTGCGCATCATGTTGATCGGCGGCAAGACCGCCAAGGCGACCGGCAAGGCCTTCAGCCTCGCCGGGCTGAAGCCGGCGGTCGCCGAGGTCTTCAAGATGAGCGGCTTCGACCGGCTGCTGACCATCCACCCCGACGTCGCGGCGGCCACCGCCTGATCGGCGAGCGCCCCCGGCGGACCGTCATCCCAGGGGCGGGATCTCGCCGGCCACCTCGGCCATCAGGGCACGCACCGGGAAGTCGCCGCTGCCATAGACCGCCGCGAAGATGCGGTCGGCGGCGGCAACACCGTAGACCGGCTCCAGCAGGCTGCGCGCCTTCGCGTCCAGCCGGCTGCGCGCAACCGGCCGGGTCCAGCTGCCGATCGGCGCGTTGCAGCTCTCGCTGATCCGCGTGCCATCCGCCAGTTCGATCGCCAGATCGACATGCATGGCATCGACCCGGCGTGGGATCGATTCGTCCATCCTGAGGTCGATGCGGCCCAGCAGCTCCTCCATGTCGGGACGGAAGCGCCGCTGGTCGGAGTAGGTGGCGACGTCGACCTCGCCATCGAGCAGCGCCGCGGCGATGCCGTACTGGAAGGAGAACTTCCCCTCCAGGCCGCTGCCCGGCCGCGGCCGGTTGACATAGGGCATCACCGGCACCGTCGCCTCGACCTTGACGATCTTCGCGCCTGCCGGCAGCTGGCGGTGGCAGTCCAAGGCCGCGGTCACCGCGTAGTGGGTCGCATACTGCGTCGGGAAGAGCTTCCAGGCCGGACCGGGGTCGAGCGCCCGCGGCGCGGCAATCGGCGCCACCAGCATGTCGGCATCGAAGCCGTCGCCGAAGAAGGCGCTGGCGAAGCCCTGTACGCCGCTCAGGCCGTCCCGGTTGGCGGTGAAGCCCCTGGCCGCCAGCAGGGCGGACTCCAGGCCGTGCGACGCGGCATCGCCGCAATGCAGGGCCTTGGTCATCGAGCCGACGTTGATCAGCACGCCGCAGGCCCGCGAGCAGGCGATGCCCAGGGCATTGGCGGTCTGCGCCGCATCGAGACCCAGCATGTGCGAGGCGGCCAGGGCGGCCGCCAGCGGACCGACCACGCCCGGCGGGTGGAACTTGAGCTTGTCGAGGTCGTACTGCCCGGAGGCGACGCGCAGCCGGCCCTGGGTCTCGACCCCCTTGGCGATGGCGGCGAGGGCGGCGTGGCCGCGCGGCTGCCCGTCTTCCGCCTCCAGCCGCTCCGCCAGCCCGAGGATGCCCGGCAGGATGGTGGAGAGCACGTGGTTTGCCGGCTTCCACATCGGCTCGAAGTCGAGCACGTGCATCGACATGCCGTTGACCCGGGCGACCTGCACGGGATCGCCGGCCAGACCCTTGCCGATGACCGTCGCCACCGGCGCGGCGCCGGCCTCGCGCGCCAGCGCCGCCAGCATCGTCGGCCCCTTCTCGGGGCTCCCGGCGACGGCGCGGGCGATGCCGGCGACCAGAAGCTCGCGACAGCGGTCGAGCAGCTCGGCCTGCGCCGGCACCCATTCCTGGACCGTCCGGGCGAACGCCAGCGTCGAGCTGTCGTCGCCGGCCGGGCCGAAGCGCACTGCGGTGGTATCCAAGCGGCCGGTCCCGTCAG
The DNA here is from genome assembly GCA_942492185.1 of uncultured Alphaproteobacteria bacterium. Lineage (GTDB taxonomy): Bacteria > Pseudomonadota > Alphaproteobacteria > Kiloniellales > JACOMY01 > CALOEA01. Next base: position 60,563 of record CALOEA010000039.1, on the reverse strand, counting down.
TTGCGCGAAGCGTGCGCGGCGGCGGATGCGCCGGCGATCCGCCCGAAGACCGCGCCGGACGTCAGGCCGGTGCCGCCCGGATAGTTGTCGTGGAAGATGTTGCCGACAAGCTCGCCACAGGCAAAGAGGCCGGCGATCGGACGCCAGCCGACATCGAGCACCTTGGCGGTCGTGTCGATCTTCAGGCCGCCGAAGGTGAAGGTGATGCCGCCGGTGACCGGGTAGCAGACGAAGGGCCCCTGATCGAGCTTCTGCGCCCAGTTGCGCTTCGGCAGCTCCAGCCCCTCGGTGTGCATGCCATCGAGCACCCCGGGATTGAAGTCGCCGTGGCCGGCGGCCGCGTTGTAGTCGGCCAGGGTCTGCTTCGCGACCTCGCGCTCGACCGGCAGCTTGTCGATCAGGGCCTCCAGCGTGTCGCCGGTAATCGGCTCGCTGGTCGAGTAGCGCTTCTCCAGCAGGTGCAGGACCTTCTGGTCGAAGATCTGATAGGCCACGCCGCCCGGCTGCTTGATGATGATGCCGCCGTATTTGGCATAGGTGTAGGACCAGAAGGACTCGGCCTCGTCGACGAAGCGCAGGCCATCGCGGTTGATCATCACGCCATAGGGGTAGGACAGGCGGTTGGTCTTGTCGGTCAGCTTCGAGACGCCGTAGTCCGGCGCCTCCGCGTTGATCGGCGTGGCGTGGCAGCCGGTGAACTGCCCGATCGGCAGCGCGCCGATGGCCAGGGCCATGCGAATGCCGTCGCCCTGGTTGTGCCGGGTGCCGCGCACCTTCGCGTGATCCCATGGCTTGCCGAGGTACTGCGCACGCCAGGCGCTGTTGGCCTCGAAGCCGCCGGAGCCGAGGACCACGGCACGGGCCGCGATCTCGACGACGCCCTCGGGCCCGCGCGCGACCACGCCGGAGACGGTGCCCGCGGAATCGCGCAGCAGCTCTTCCGCCAGGGTCTCGTAGCGGATCTCGACCCCCTTCTCCTCGGCAATGCGGAACCAGGACTTCGAGAGGCCGACGCCCTCGTGCTTGGCACGGATCACCGCGCCGTTCGGCCACTTGATCTTGCCGTCGACGACGATGCCGCCCAGCGTGACCGCCGGCTCCATCTCGATGCCGATCTTCGACATCCAGTTCACCGTCTTGAAGGAATTCTCGATCAGCACCGTCGCCAGCTCGCGGTCGGTCCTGCCGGCGGTCACCCGCAGGAGGTCGTCCCAGAAGGCCTGCTGCGGATAGGTCTCGACACCCTCCATGAAGCCCTCGAGGTCCTTCGCCTCCGGCGCCACCTCGACCAGCTGGTCGGCCTTGTCGAACGCGAAGCGGAGCAGCCCGCCGCTGAAGTGGGTATTGCCGCCGCGCTCCGCCTTGGTCGCCTTCTCCAGGACCAGCACGCGCTCGGCGCCGTTCTCCCGCGCGGACACCGCCGCGGCGAAGGCCGCGTTGCCCGCGCCCACCACAACCACGTCCCACATCTCCGTACCTGTCGCGCGCGCGCTGTTCGCAGCCATCATAGTCCCCTTGGTTGGTCTTCTCCCTGCCCTATGTGTAAACAGTCTGCTGTTTTCCTGTCAATCAGCAAGCGCATCGGCAGCGTCGCAGGGGCCGGCGACCGGCGGTCGAGTCGCCCCGGCAAGCCCGAGGGACGGCGGACGAAGTGTCACCGCTATCAGGGCTTTGCGCCGCGGGCGACGCGAGGCCGTGAAGCGAGCGCCGACTTGAGCCATACTGTGCAGGCCGCCACCCCCGCCAACCGCCGTGGGGCTGGCAAAAGAGCTGTTTTATGGAGGCAGCCGAAAGGCTATGCTCCGGGCCACTGTCAACGATCAACACAAAACAATCGGGTCGCATGGCCTGCCGCAGTCATTGAGGTCCCCATGAGCGTTTTTAGCCAACCCGTGGTTGTCCGTTCCCTGGTCGACGAGCTGGTGGACCGCCTCGAGCATGCCATCATGACCGGCGAGCTCGCCGGCGGCACCTTGGTGCGCGAGCAGAGCCTGGCCAAGCAGCTGGGAGTCAGCCGCGGCCCGCTGCGCGAAGCCATCCGCCGCCTGGAGGGACGGATGCTGGTCGAGCGCACGCCCAATGTCGGCGCCCGCATCGTCGCTCTGTCGCTCGAGGACCTGCGCGAGATCTGGGTGATCCGCGAGGCGCTCGAGGGCATGGCCTGCTACCAGGCCGCGGTCAATATGACCGATGACGAGATCGACGACCTCCACCGCATCATCGAGATGCAGGAGAAGAAGCAGCATGCCGGCAAGTGGCAGCAGACCTACAAGGACACCGACGAATACGACCTGCACTACCGGATCATCCTCGGCAGCCGCAATAAGCGTCTGGAGCGCCTGATCTGCGAGGACCTGCACTATCTCCTCCGGGTCTACCGCTATCGCTCGACCTCGAAGGTGCCGAGCCGGCCCTACTTCGCCGTCGAGGAGCACAAGCAGATCGTCGACGCCATCGCGAAGCGCAAGCCCGAGCTGGCGGAGAAGGTGATGCGGGCCCACATCCGCCAGTCGCTCGCCAACTTCATGACGCTGGCGAGCGATTTCAACGGGCTGAGCGATTCGCCTGCGGCTGCGCCGGCCGCCGCCGCCACGCGGGCCAAGCGTAAGCCGCCGATGCCGACGGCACCCCGCCGGCGCCAGCCGCGCGACACCGTGAAGGCGCGCGGCTGACAGTCGGGGTTCGCCTCAGCTGTTCGCGCGGCGCCAGGCGATCAGTCGCTCCAGTCCCTCGCGGATTGAGACCTGCGGCGTCCAGCCGAGCAGCTTCTCGGCCTTCTCGCGGGAGTAGTCGAGCACCGACGTCGTGGTGAAGCGGACCTTGGTGGGATCGTCGGCGTAGACCGGCTTCAGGTCCGAGCCGGCAATGTCGAGAATGTCCTTCACCAGGTCGTTCAGCGTGGTCTGCACGCCGGTGATGACGTTGAAGCTCTCGCCGCTGACATCGCTCGCCATCGACATGACATTGGCGCGCGCCACGTCGCCGACATAGACGTAGTCGTGCACCTCCGAGCCGTCGCCCGGCAGGACCGGCGCCTCGCCGCGCACGATGCGGTCATAGGCCTCTATGATGTAGAGCGCATTGACGCCGCGGAAGTGCTGCCGCTCGCCGTAGACCGTGGAGTAGCGCAGCGCCACATGGTCGACGCCGTAGCGCTGGGAGTAGAGCCGGCAGAGCTGCTCACCGATGATCTTGGTGGCGCCGTAGATCGCGCCGCCGGGCTGCAGCGGCTGGACATTGAAGGGGGTGTTCTCGACCACCTGCCCCTCGGGGCTGCCGTAGACAGCGGCGGAGGAGGAGAAGACCACCTTCTTCACGCCCTTCCAGCGCGCCGCCTCGAGCACCGTGTGCATGCCGCGCACGTTGACGTCGATGCCGAGCCAGGGATCGGCGCTCAGCGGCAGCGTCAGGAAGCCGGCCACCGCGAAGACGCCGTCGATGCCCTCGAGCGCCTCCAGCATCTGCTCGATACGCCTGATGTCGCCGCGGACGAACTGGACCCGCTTCTCGTCGCGCAGATGGCCGATCACCGTCTCGGAGCCGAGCGAGAGGTTGTCGAAGACCACCACGCGCGCCGCGCCCTTTTCCAGCAGCTGATCGGTCAGATGGGAGCCGACCAGGCTGGCCCCGCCGGTGATCAGGAAGCTCTTACCTTCGATCTTCATTTGGCTTTCCTCTCATGCGTTTCTTGCTTGTAGGATTACAACGGATTCCAGGTTCAGCGGAGCGCGACGTCGACGCCGGGGATCGCACCGCCGATGCAGAAGCCGCCGTCGATGCGGATCACCTCGCCAGTCACGAAGCGCGACTCGTCCGAAGCAAGGAAGAGAGCGGCCTGGGCCACGTCCTCCGGCTCGCCGACGCGGCCGAGCGGTGTGCGCCGACGCCGCCCCTCCCATCCCTCCTCGCCGAGGATGCGCCGCGACATCGGCGTCGGGATGGCGCTGGGCGCCAGGGCGTTGACCCTGATGCCCTGCTGGCCAAGGTCGACCGCCAGCGCCCGGGTCAGGGCATTTACGCCCCCCTTCACCGCGGCATAGGTCGGGCAGTAGGCCAAACCGGTCAGGCCGGAGATCGAGGAGATGTTCACGATGGAGCCTTGCCGGCGCGCCGTCATGCCCGGCGCCACCGCCTGGACCAGCCAGAGGATCGCCTTCACGCCGATCGCCAGCATGCGGTCGACGGTCTCCTCGTCGAGGTCGGCAATGGCCTGGTAGCGCGCCCAGACGGCGTTGTTCACCAGGACATCGACCGGCCCCAGCGCGCTTTCGGCAGCGGCCACCGCCGTCGCAGCGGCGGCGCGCTGGCTGAGATCGGCATGGATCGCCACGGCCTTGCCGCCGCCGGCAGTGACCTCGGCCTCGACCTCGGCCAGCGCCTCGCCGTTGATGTCCACCAGCGCGACGCCGGCGCCCTCGGCGGCAAAAAGCGTCGCCATTGCCCGCCCGAGACCCTGCGCGGCCCCGGTGAGCAGCACCGTCTTGCCATTCAGACGCGGCATGGAGTCCTCCCTCGCATCGGGTCCGCAGGCGACCGCAGCCGCCGGCGGAACCGCGGTTCCAGACGAGCGGCGGGGACTGTAGCGTCGCCGATTGCCGGCTGTCTACAGTCAACGCTATTGGCAACGCGCCTTGTCGCAGCCATCGGTCAGATGCTAGGATTGGTGTAGACAGTCAGCACTCCTGTGCGCCGATGACTGCCCCGCTCCGGCGCGACTGCGGCCGGTGCCGGGCGGTCGCGGCGGCCTTTCGATGCGAGGTTCCCGACGTGTCCGAGCCACCCCTGCTGCACCGTCGGGACGACGCGTTGCTGCACCTCGTGTTCAACCGGCCGGCGGCTGCCAACACCTTCGACGGCAGCCTGCGCGACGCCTACCTCGCCGCCTTGGCCGCGGCGGCAAGCAGCAGCGACACCGCCGCCGTCCTGCTGACGGGCCAGGGAGACCGGCTCTTTTCCGGCGGCATCGACCTGAAGAACCCCGAGGGCCTGACGCCTGCGGACCTGGCAATAAGGCGGCGCGCCACGCTGCTCGACATGCTGCGCGCGACCCTGGCCTTCCCCAAGCCGCTGGTGGTGGCTCTCAACGGCAGGGCGATCGGCGGCGCGACCCTGATCAGCCTCGAGGCAGACCGGATCGTCGCGGCACCGCAGGCCACGCTGGTTCTGCCGGAGATCGACCTGGGGATGGCCTCCTTCGTCGCCGCCAGCATCGTCGAGGAGGCTGGCGGCAGAGCCTTCGCCCACGACATCGTGCTCAGCGGGCGGGAGGTCACAGCCGCAGAGGCGGCGCACCGCGGGCTGGCCACGCTCGCCGAGCCGGGGCGCCTGCTGGAGACCGCCGCGGCGGCGGCCCGCCAGCTCGCGGCCAAGCCGCCGGCTGCCTTCGCCGACCTGAAGCGCTGGTTCAACGCGCGCCGCCTGCAGGCGCTGGAGGCCGCCGTGGGCGAGGCCGAGCGGCGCCAGGCGGCGGGACCGCCGGACGAGACCAGCGGGGTGGTGGAGCGCCTCTTCGGGCGCTGAGCCCGCCGCCACCGCTGAAGCAATGCCCCCAGAAACGCCAAGGAGGAACGCCATGTATCTGGTATTGGACATGATCAACGACCTGGTCCACGAGGAGGGGCCCAGCGGCAAGGGGCCGCTGGGCGAGCAGATCCGCAGCCGTGGCGTCATCGCCAAGACCAAGGCGGCAATCGCCCGCGCCCGCCGCGCCGGGCTGCCGATCGGCTACGTCCGCGTCGGCTTCTCGCCCGACTACAAGGAATGCCCGGCGAACTCTCCGGTCTTCTCCAGGCTGCGGGACAACGGGCTGGGCAAGCTCGGCACCTGGGGCACCGAGGTGCATCCGGAGCTGACGCCGGAACCCGGCGACTTCGACATCGTCAAGCACCGCGTCAGCCCCTTCTACTGCACCAACCTGGAGGCGATCCTGCGGGTCGTCGGCGCCCGCCGGCTCTACGTCGCCGGCGTGTCGAGCAACGCCGTCGTGCAGGCGACGGTGCGCGAAGGCCACGACCGCGACTTCGAGATGGTCATCCTCGAGGACTGCTGCGCGGCCTTCAGCGCCGAGGAGCACCAGGCCGCCATCGAGGGCCTGGGCCGCTTCGGGACGATCGTCGGGTCGGACGCCGTCAGCTTCGAGCGCTGAGCCCGCTCAGGACTTGTAGCGGGCCTCCAGCGCCAGGTAGTCGGCGGTGCCGACGATCACCTCACGCTCCTTGAAGGTCACCATGCGGTCGGACAGCTCGCCGGAATCGCCGTGCGCGGTGATTTCGGCGAGCACCTCGCGCATCGAGGTGATCGCCGCGCGCTGCAGGTCGGAAGGGATGATGACGATGCGATAGCCCAAGGCCTGCAAACGCTCCAACGGCATCAGCGGAGTCTTGCCGCCCTTGAACATGTTGATCAGCAGCGGGTGCTTCAGCCGCCTTGCGACCTCCTCGATCTGCGCCTCGCTGGTCGGCGCCTCGACGAAGATCGCGTCGGCACCGGCGGCGGCATAGGCCTCGGCCCGCTGCAGCGCGCTTTCGAAGCCCTCGACCGCGATCGCGTCGGTACGGGCGATGACGAAGAAGTCCGGATCGGCGGCTTCGCGCACGGCCCGCAGCTTCTGCACCATTTCCTCGACCGAGATGAGCGACTTGTCCTCATAGTGGCCGCAGCGCTTGGGGAAGACCTGGTCTTCCAGATGGATCCCGGCGACCCCGGCCCGCTCGAAGGCACGGATCGCACGGCGGGCATTGAGCGCATTGCCGTAGCCGGTGTCGGCATCGGCGATGACCGGCAGGTCGATGGCATCGACCATCTGCGCCAGGCGCGCCGCCACTTCGTCGAAACTGAGCAGGCCGAGATCCGGTATGCCCATGCTGCGCGCGATCGCGCCGCCGCTGGCATAGACGGCCTTGAAGCCGGCCTGCTCGATGAGGCGCGCGGAGAGACCGTCGTAGGCACCGGGGGCGACCAGAATCTCGCCGCTCGCGATGAGGGCACGGAGCCTCGCTCCCGCCTCGGACTTCTTATGCTTCGGAATGATGTCGAGTCCTCCTGACTGGTTGTTCGGCCGTCGCGGTCCACAGCGCTCCGCAGCCTGCGGCATCGCGACGGCGGGTATGTCTCTGCCGCTCCCTCACACGCCGAGGTAGGCTTTTTGCACATAGTCGCTGTTGCGCAGCGACTCGCCCGCCCCTTCCATCACCACGCGCCCCGTTTCGAGCACGTAGGCCTTGTCGCACAGGCTGAGCGCCAGATTGGCATTCTGCTCGACCAGCACGACGGCAATCTTTTCCTCGCGGTTGATGTCCATGACGATCCGCCCGATCTCGCTCACCATCTTCGGCGCGAGGCCCAGGGAAGGTTCGTCCAGCAGCAGCAGCCGGGGGCGCGCCATCAGGGCGCGGCCGATCGCCAGCATCTGCTGCTCGCCCCCGGAGAGCGATCCGGCGGCCTGCCGCGAGCGCTCCGCCAGGCGCGGAAAGTGACCGAAGATCCGCTCCATCGTGCTGCGCACCTGGCCCGCGTCCCGCTGCAGGTACGAGCCGATCTGCAGGTTCTCCCGCACCGACATGAAGGGAAAGACCCGCCGCCCCTCCGGCGAGAGCGCGATACCGCGGCTGACGATGTCGGGGGCGTCGCGCCCGTCGATGCGCTCGCCCGCCAGCAGCACTTCGCCGCCCACCGGCTTCACCAGGCCGATGATCGCGCGCAGCGTGCTGCTCTTGCCGGCGCCGTTCGAGCCGATGAGCGAGACGATGCTGCCGTCCTCCACCGTCATCGAGAGGCCCTGCACGGCATTCACCCCGCCATAGGCCACGCGGAGCTGGCGCAGCTCAAGCATGGAGGTTCTCCCCGGGCGGCCCCAGGTAGGCCTGGATCACCGCCTCGTCGCGCTGGACGACCTCCGGCGTGCCCTCGGCAATCTTGCGCCCCTGCTCGACCACGATGATGCGGTGGCAAAGGCCCATGACCAGCCGCATGTGGTGCTCGACCAGCAGGACCGTGAGGTTACGGCGCTCCCGGACCATCTCGATCAGCCGGCCAAGCTCGGCGGACTCCTCGGGGTTCAGTCCGGCGGCGGGCTCGTCCATCATCAGCATGCGCGGCTGCGTCGCCAGGGCGACGGCGATGCCGAGACGGCGCTGATAGCCATAGGGCAGCGATGCGGCGACCGCGTGGCGATAGTCCTGCAACGAGAGCAGCTCGATCAGCTCCGCCGCGCGCTCCTGCGCCTCCGCCAGCGCCCGCCGCGACGACGGCAGGGACAGCAGCCCCTGGAAGAAGCCGACCGGCGTGCGCACGAAGCCGCCCCGCAGCACGTTCTCCGTCACGGTCGCCCCCTGGAAGACGGTCGAGGCCTGGAAGGTGCGCACCAGGCCCAGCCGCACGATCCGGTTGGGCCGTAGTCCGACGATGTCGTGGCCGTCGAAGACGACACGCCCCCGGTTCGGCTGCAGCATGCCGCTGACCAATGAGAAGATCGTCGTCTTGCCGGCGCCGTTCGGACCGATCAGGCCCACGATCTCGCCCTGCTTCACCTCGAAGCTGACGTCGCTGACGGCCTGCAGGCCGCCGAATTGCCGCGAGAGGCCGCTAACCTGCAGCATCGGGTCCTCCGCGCTTGCGGCCGAAGAGGCGGCGCAGCCGCGCCGGCAGCGTGACCAGGCCGTCCGGCAGGAACATCAGCACCAGGATGAGAATGGCGCCGTAGATGATGTTCTGGAAGGCCTCGGCGTCGCGCAGCAGTTCCGGCAGCGGGGTCAGGAAGGCCACCCCGATGACGGCGCCAACCAGACTCGCCCGGCCGCCGACCACCAGCATCACGATATAGGCGACCGACTCCCAGAAGGTGAAGGTCTCCGGCGAGATGAAGTGAATGTAGTGCGCCAGCAGGCCGCCGCCGAGCCCCGCCAGGGCGCTGCCGAGCGAGAAGGCGAGGAGCTGATAGCGCTTGGTGTCGATGCCGCTGGCCTCGGCCAGCTGCAGGTTCTCCTCGATGGCGGCGAAGGCCCGGCCGGTCTGCGAGCGCAACAGGGCGTAGAGGAAGACGAAGGTCAGCAACGCGAAGCCGAAGACCAGGTAGTAGAAGACCGAGGGGGCGCCGAAGGAGATGCCGAAGAGCTTGATCGCCGGAATCCCGACGATGCCGTTCGCGCCGCCGGTCATCCCGTCGACATCGAGCAGCGCCAGCGTGAAGATCTGCCCGAAGAGAAAGGTGACGAGGACGAAATAGACGCCCCGCACCCGCAGGATGACGGCGCCGATCGCCATGGCGACGAGCCCGGCCAGCAGGCTGCCGACCAGGATGCCGAGTAGCGGCGGTACGCCGGCGCGGGTGCTGAGCATCGCCGTGGCATAGGCACCGACCCCGGCGAAGGCGGCATGGCAGAGCGAGAGCTGGCCGATCCTGGCGATGAGGCTGAGGCTCAGCACCAGAATGACATTGATGCAGGCGAGGTTTCCGACGTGCAGGTAGAAGCGGCTGTCAATCAACAGCGGCATGAGGGCCAGGACGGCGACGAGAGGCAGTGCCACGGCCAGCTTGCCGCTGCGGCCCCATCGCCGCGCGCGCGGCGCACCGGTGGCGATGTCCTGCTGCGCCAAGTCAGTGCTCCTTGTGCCCCAGCAGGCCCCAGGGACGGACCAGCAGGATCAAAATGACGAGGGCGAGCTGCAGGATGTCCGCCAGGGCGGCGCCGAAGAAGGTTCCGGTGACGCTCTCGATGATGCCGAGCAGGATGCCGGCGACGGCCGCGCCGGCCACGCTGCCCAGCCCGCCCAGGATGACCACGACGAAGGCCTTCAGCATCGGCGTCAGGCCGACGAAGGGCGAGATCGAGAACAGCGGCGCCATGAGGCAGCCGGCGATGCCGGCCAGGCCGATGCCGAGCGCGAAGGCGATCGGCGTGATGCGGTCGACGCGAATGCCCTGGATCAGCGCGATCTCGGGGTCCTGTGCCAAGGCGCGCATCGCTCGGCCGAGCTTGGTGCGCGTCATCAGCGCCCAGAAGGCGCCGAAGATGATGAGGGCGGCGGCCAGGACGAAGAGACGCGAGGCCGGAAAGATCAGCGGCCCGATCGTGACGACCCCGGAGACCGGATCGGCCATCGCCAGCGGACTCGGCCCGAAGGCCAGCAGGGCCGCGTTCTGGATGATGATCGCCAAGCCCAGGGCGGCGATCATCGAGTTCAGCTCCTGGCCGCGGAAGCGCCGGAAGATGCCGCGCTCGACAATGATGCCGAGCAGGCCCACAGCCGCCACCGACAGCACCAGCGCCAGCGGATAGGGCAGGTTCCACTGGCCCCAGGTGAAGGCGAAGGCAAAGCCGCCGATCATGTAGAACTCGCCATGGGCGAAGTTCACCACCCGCAGGATGCCGAAAACCAGGGTGAAGCCGACAGCCATCAGCATATAGATCGTGCCGATCACCAGACCGTTGAGCACGGACTGGAGCAGCAGGACCTCGGTGCTCATGCGCCGGCCTCCCCCTGGTCTCTTCGCTCTACTCGCAGCCGTCGAAGGTGCAGGTGGCCACGATGGTCGCCTTCCCGTCGGTGATCTGGGCGATGTAGAAGGGCGCCTCGAGCTGATGCGGCAAGCCGTACTTGCCCTCGTCCGTCCAGCTCACCTTGCCCAGAAGGCTGTCGTACTCGGACATCTTCTCCAGCTCCGCCAGAACGGCGTCGGAGTCGGTCGTTCCGGCGGCCTCCATCGCGGCGAAGACCATCATGGTGTTGGTGTAGAAGTAGGGCGAGAAGGCATTCATCGTGCCCTGATAGGCGGCGTTGAAGCGCGCCTCGTAGGCCTTGATCGCCTCGTCGTCCGGGTCGATCGCCTGATGCACATAGAGGTTGTTGGCCGCCTCGATGCCGGCGACGTCGATGATCGCCGCGGTCGCATCGCCGCCGGAGCGGATGATCGGGCCGGTGAAGCCGAGCTCGCGCGACTGCTTGACGATCAGGCCGGCGGTCTGCGGCGAGTTGCCGTCGAGCTCGATGGCGTCGATGTTCTCCGCCAGCATCCGCGTCAGGAGCGGCGTGAAGTCGACGCGGTCGCGCTCGAAGTACTCCTTGCTGACGAACTCAGCCCCGACCGCCTCATAGGCGGCGGCGTTCGCCTCGGCCACCTGCTGGCCGCTCTCGTCGTTGGGGAAGAGCCCGCCGATCCGCTTGGAGCCGAGCTTGTTCACCACCCAGGCGATCTGCGGGCCGGAGAATTCCTCGGTCGAGAGCACCGGGCGGAAGCTGTAGGGGAACTCCGCGTCCAGCGCCTTCGGGGTGAAGGCCATGGTGATGGTGATGAGTTTCGCGTCGGTGGTCAGCGGCAGGACCGCCACGGCCGGCGCCGAGCCCATCGGCCCCATGATGAAGTCGACCTCGTCTTCGTAGATCAGGCGATTGGCCGCGGTGACGGCATCGGTCGCCTTGTACTTGTCGTCATAGGAGACGACGGTGACCTTGTAGGTCTCGCCGCCGATCTTGAGCCCGCCGGCCGCATTCGCGTCCTCGGCCGCCAGTTCGGCGGCACTCTGCATCGAGACACCCCAGGCCGTCGCCGGCCCGGACAGCGTGGCAAGCACGCCGATCTTCAGTTCCTCTTCCGCCACGGCGGGAAGGGCCGCGAACGAGACGGCGGCGAGCGCCATGCTCGCCAGAAGCGCACCACGATAGGTCATTGGCATTCCTCCCAATTGGCTCTGCTTGGCCACACGATCGTCTCTCGGCGGATGCCGGAGACCCGACTTCTGCGGTCGGAGTTGGCGGCGCGCCGTCAGCGGCTGCCGCGTAGGGACTTCGTCTCTGTCTCGTCGATCGCCCAGTCGCGGCCACTCTGCCGCACGACCACGCCGTAGTCGGCGCGCGCCGCCTCGGGCGTGATGAACTCGTTCACCACGTCCCGCAGCACCCGCTTCGGGTCGCGGGTATAAGGGTCGCCCCAGCCGCCGCCGCCCGGCGTCGCCACGCGGGCCCGATCGCTGACGGCCATGGCGACGCCCTCGTCCTTGGTAACGTGCTCCGGGCGATAGACCTTGTTGCCGAGCTCGTACTCCACCTCGCAGAGCGCGCCGTCCTGGCCGCCGTGCAGTCCATAGGGCGGGAAGCGCCCGCGGTCGCCGAGCACGCTGGAGACCGCGCTGGCACTGTGCAGCGACACCTCGAAGTCGACGCCGAAGCCACCGCGGTGGAAGCCGGCGCCGGCCGAGCCGTCGCGGATGCGGTAGTGCTCGTAGATCAGCGGATAGAGATGCTCGGCCACCTCGATCGGCGAGGTGCGGGCAGCGGAGATCGGCGCATTGCCATTGGTCAGGCCGTCGCAGGTGGGATGGCCGCCATAGCCGCCGCCGCTGAAGCGGAACATGATGTAGGGCTTCTGCCGCTCCTCGTCGAAGCCGCCGACGGTGAAATTGGCGACCGAGCCGAAGCAGGCGGCGGGGACCTCGTCGGGCAGCGCCTGGGCCAGCGCACCGAAGACCGCGTCGACCACCCGCAGGGAGACCTCGGCGGATGACCCGGAGACCGCGCGGGGGTACTGCGCGTTCAGGAAGGTCGCCTCCGGCACGATGATGGTCACCGGGCGGAAGATGCCGGAGTTGATCGGCACCTCCGGGAAGACGTGCTTGAGGGCCACGAAGACGGCAGCGAAGGTCGCCGAGAGCGTGCCGTTCAGCGGCCCCTTCACCGGCGGGCTGGAGTCCGAGAAGTCGAAGACCATCTCCTCGCCCTTCACCGTCATCGTCAGCGCCACCTTGATGGGCTCCAGCACGATGCCGTCGGAATCGAGGAAGGTCTCGAAGCTGTAGACGCCGTCCTTGATCGCCTTGATGTGAGCGCGGATCTGCCGCTCCGAGCGGTCGCCGAGCTCCTCCATGTGGCGGAGCACCAGGTCGTCGCCATACTTGTCCAGCAGCGCCGTCAGCCGCTGCTCGCCGACATTGAGCGCGGCGAACTGCGCCTGCAGGTCGCCCCGGCGCTCTTCCGGCACGCGCATATTGGCGAACAGCAGCGTCAGCAGGTCCTCCTGCATCTCGCCCTTGCGGCAGAGCAGGATCGGCGGAATGCGCACGCCCTCCTGTATCACCTCCGTCGCCCGCACGCCGAAGCCGCCCGGGACGTTGCCGCCGATGTCGGTCCAGTGGCCGCAGTTGGCCAGCACGGCCAGACGGCGCCCCTTGTAGAAGAAGGGGCGCACCAGCTTCACGTCCATCAGGTGCGTGCCGCCGCAGTAGGGATCGTTCAGGATCACCACGTCGCCCGGACCGAGGTCGGGATAGGCAGCCAGGGCCGACTGCACGGCGTACTGCATGACGCCGACGAAGATCGGCAGGCCGGTGTCGCCCTGTGCGACCACCTCGCCGGTGCCGCCGTCGTAGATGCCGTTGGCACGATCCCGCGCCTCCGACATGACCGGATTGAAGGCCGCCTTTTCCAGCGCCAGATCCATCTCGTCGACGATCTGCCGCAGGGCGTTCTGGATGACCGCCAGGGTGGCGGGATCGATGGCGTCAGCGCTCATAGTGCCACCTCGATGATCAGGTTGCCGAACTCGTCGACCGTCGCCACGTCACCGGGCTCGATGACGGTCGTGGTGTCCATCTGGTTGAAGATCGCAGGCCCCTCGACGGCAGTGCCGACCGGCAGGAGCGTGCGGTCGTAGACCGGGGTCTCGTGCGCCACCTCGTCGAAGACCACCTGGCGGTGACCGAGCAGGGCATCGGCCTTCGAGCCGCCACCGTGCGTCGCCGCGACGATCTTCTTGAGATCGAGCTGCGGCCGTATGCCGACGATGGAGGTGCGCAGGTTGGTCAGCTTGGCGCGGAAGCGGCCCAGGTCGATGTTGAAGCGGTCGAGGTAGGCCTGGCGCAGGTTGTCACGCAGCTCGGTGACGCTCAGGTGGTCGGCGTCGAGCGTGACCCGGACGGTGTAGGTCTGCCCCTCATACTGCATGTCGGCCTCGTGCACCGTATCGATCCGCACGACCTCCACGCCCTGCTCCTTCAGTTCCGCGGCGCCAGCCTCGCGGTGCTCCTTCAGCACCCTGGCGATCTCGTCGCTGGAGAGCTGGTCGACCGGGGCGTTGACCGTCTGCACGTAGTCGAGGCGGATGTCGGCGACGATACAGCCGAGCGCACAGGTGATGCCCGGCACATAGGGCACGATCACCGTCGGCACGCCGAGCTCGCGCGCCAGCGCGGTGCCGTGCAGCGGTCCGGCGCCGCCGAAGGCGAAGACCGCGAACTCGCGCGGGTCGAGACCGCGCTGCAGGCTGCAGAGCCGCATCGCCCCGGCCATCGAGTCGTTCACCACGCGCAGCACCGAGGAGGCCGCCTTGATGGCGTCGACGCCCAACGGCTTGCCGACCTTCTCCTCGAAGGCGCCGCGGACCCGGTCCATGTCGACTCCGCCCTCGACGGCCAGCAGCTTGTCGGACGCCAGGCGGCCCAGCATGACATTGGCATCGGTCACGGTCGGCTCCTGGCCGCCGCGGTTGAAGGCGACCGGTCCCGGCACCGCGCCGGCACTGCGTGGGCCGACCTTCAGGATGCCGGCATCGTCGACGCTGGCGATCGAGCCGCCGCCGGCGCCGATGGTATGGATGTCGATGATCGGGATGCGCAGCGGCAGCCGGAAATCGAGATCGCGGTCGCTGGTCACCACCGGCTCGCCATCGACGATCATGCCGACGTCGAAGGACGTCCCCCCCATGTCGCAGGTGATGACGTTCTTGAGGCCGGCCAGGCGGGAAATGTAGGCCGCCGCGATGACGCCGGCGGCCGGCCCGGACAGCACCGTCCCGACGGCGCGCCGCCAGGCGGTGTCGGCCGACATGATGCCGCCGTTGGCCTGCATGATGACCAGGTCGCGCTTCACGCCGGCAGTCTGCAGCTCGTCCTTCAGGCGCGAGACGTAGCGGTGGATCAGCGGCTTGATGTAGGCGTTGATGGCCGCCGTGCCGAAGCGCTCGGTCTCGCGGAACTCGGCCAGGATGTCGGCGCTGGTGGTGATGTAGGGCGTGCCCCAGACCTCTGCCGCGATCTCGGCGGCGCGCCTCTCGTGGGAATCGTTGGCATAGGAGTGGAGGAAGCCGATCAGCAGGGACTCGCACCCTGCCTCCTTCAACTGCTTGACGGCGGCGCGCACCTCGTCCTCGTCCAACGGCTTGAGAACCCTGCCGGTGGCGTCCAGGCGTTCCGTCACCTCGAGGCGCATCTGGCGCGGGATCAGCGGCTCGAACTCGCCGAACAGGCCGAAGAGATGCGGCCGGTCCCGCCGGCCGAGCTCGAGAATGTCGCGAAAGCCGCGGGTCGTGATGAGGCCGCAGACGGCGCCGTTGCGCTCCAGGGTCGCATTGGTACCGACCGTGGTCCCGTGCACCAGCCAGCCGATCTTGCGGTAATCGACCTCGACCTTGTTCAGGCCGTTGATGAAGCCGACGGCCTGGTTCTGCGGGGTCGAGGGCACCTTGCTCAGGCCGACCGCGCCGGTCGAGGCGTTGATCGAGATCGTGTCGGTGAAGGTCCCACCGATGTCGACGCCGACATGGTACTCCATCAGATCCCTCCCGCCGTCCGCAACGCGGTGCGGACGACCAGCGGAACCCACGAAAGGGGCCGGTAGCAGGGCTTGGCACTCAAGGTCATGGCGTTTCCCCAGGTTGCAGACTTACGGGCTGCTTATTGTCTACATCTCTACAGCAAGCTTATCCGTGTGACAAGCAGCGGGCCAGGCAGCGGCCAGCCCCATCGCGCGACAGCGATCAGAAGCCCATCAGATCCGGCAGGAAGAGCGTGATCTGCGGGAAGGAGATCAAGAGCGTCATCACCACGACCTCGGCCATCAGGAACCAGAAGAGGCCGCGGAAGATGGTGGTGACCGGCACGCTGTCGCCGACCACCGATTTGATGACGAAGACGTTCAGCCCGACCGGTGGCGTCAGCAGGCTGATCTCGATGTACTTGATGAGGATGATGCCCATCCAGATCAGGTCGATGTCCATCGCCCGGTAGACCGGCAGCAGGATGGGGAGGCTGAGCAGCAGGATCCCCAGCGGGTCGAGGAACATGCCCAGCACCAGGTAGATCAGCGAGGAGACGAGGACCACGCTGAGCGGATCCACGCCCCACTCCCGCACCGCCCCGGCCAGGAAGTTCGGCACGCCGCAATAGCCGAGGAAGCGGGTGAAGAGGATGGCGCCGATGGCGACGAAGAAGATGCTGGCGGTGCTGCGCAGGGCTTCCTTGAAGGCGCCGAAGAAGCGCTGGCGGTCGAGCCCGCCGCGCACCAGGCCCAGCAGCAGCGTGACGAAGGCACCGAAGGCGCCGGCTTCCGTCGGGCTGACCACGCCGCCGTAGATACCGCCGATGATCGCCAGGATCAGCACCGGCACCGGCCAGACCTGCCCCAGGGCGGCGAAGCGCGCCGGCCAGGTGACGACCTCTTCCAGCCGCGGCGCCAGCTTCGGGTTGATCAGGCAGCGGATGTAGATCATCCCGGCATAGGCCACCGCGGTCAGCAGGCCGGGGATCACGCCGGCGATCAGAAGCTTGCCGATCGAGACCTCGGCCAGCCAGCCGAAGATGACGATCATGATGCTCGGCGGGATCAGCGCGCCCAGGGTACCGCCGGCGGCCGCGACCGCCGTCGCCAGCCCGGCGTCGTAGCGCAGCCGCAGCATCTCGGGAATCGCGATGCGGCCCATCGCGGCCGCGGTGGCAAGGCTGGAGCCGGACGCGGCGGCGAAGCCGGCGCAGGCGAAATTGGTCGCGATGGCGATGCCCCCCGGCATCTTCCCCAGCCACAGCCGCGCCGCGTCATAGAGTGACGAGGTGATGTTGGAGTGGAAGGCGAAGGCCCCCATCAGCAGGAACATCGGCACGGCGGAGAGCGACCAGCTGGCGGCGAAGTCGAAGGGCGCCGAGCCGAGGATGCCCATGGCGGCCTCGAAGGAGCGCACGAAGGAGAGCCCGACCAGCGGCACGATCCCCAGCGCGACACCGACCGGCACGCGGAACGCGAGCAGCAGCAGCACGCAGCCGATGCCCGTGAAACCGATCGTCAGCGAATCCATGGGGCTCTCATCTCAAAGAATGCTGACGTGAGCGTTGCGCGCGGCATCGAGGTTGTGCCGGGTGTCGTAGAGCAGCCGGACGATGAAGACGACGATGCCCAGCGAGACCAGCCAGCGCGCCGGCCAGATCGGCATGTTCCAGCCGAGGATCTCCCAGTCCTCGCCGACGATGGTCTGGTGGATCGCGTGCTCCAGGGCAGTCCAGGCGAGGAAGCCGATGTAGATGAGCGAGACGAAGCCGGCGAAGACATCGACGCGGGCCGTGCCGCGCTCGCTCATGAGCTGCGAGAAGATCTCCACCCGGATGTGGCCCTGCTGCGACTGCACATAGGCCAGCGGCAGGAACACCGCCGCGACCATGTAGTAGTTCGCCACCAGTTCCAGGGTCCCGGCGATCGGCTGGTTGAAGAGATACTTGAAGGCGACATCCGCGGTGATGTTGGCCATCATCAGGAACAGCATGATGCCGGCCAGCAGCATCAGTGCGCCTTCGACCCGCGACAGCGGCCTCTCGCCCTTCAGCATCGATCCCCCTTCGGAATGCGCCTGGAAAGAACGGCGACCCGGAGCCAAGGCACCGGGCCGCCGCCAGCGATCGTCAGTCCAGGGTCAGCTTGGAGTAGATCTCGTCCTGCAGCGCCTGCGTGAAGACCGCACGGTCGCCCTTGGCATCGGCGACGATGGCGTCCCACTTGGCGAGCTTCTCGGTGAAGATGGCAATCAGCGCCGCCGGGTCCTCGACCAGGCCCTTCTCCTTCGCGTCGGCGATGATCTCCTCGACCAGCTTCGGCTTGTAGTCGGTGTAGAGCTGCACCAGGTCGTCGGCCGGCTGCACCCAGACGATGCCCTGCTTCTCGCCCTCGGCCTTGGCGGCGGCGTCGCCGTCGACATAGCCGGCCACGCCGCCGGTCACCGACACGGCCGCATTGTCGATCATCGCGCGCTTCTCGGTCTCGGTCATCTCGGCCCAGATATCGGCGCGCACGTTCAGCACCAGGGCGCCCATGTAGGCACCGAGCGGCAGGTCGGTGACGTACTTCACCACCTCGTAGAGCGAGTAGTTCGGCAGGTGCGACGGCGGCCCCATGGAGCAATCGGCCTGGCCACGCTGCAGCGCCTCATAGATCTCGCTGCTGGGAATGTTGACGGCGACCCCGCCGACGGCATTGACCCAGTTGGCCCAGGCCGAGGTGGCGCGGATCTTCTTGCCTTGCAGGTCGGCCACCGTCTTGATCTCGCTCGTGCACATCGGCGAGAAGGTGCTGGTGGAGACGATGCCGAGGGGAACGACGTTGTTCTCCTTCAGCCGCTCGCGGCAGGCTGGGCAGTTCAGCAATATGGTCTCGTTCATTGCCCCCGTCGCCACCCAGGGATCCTGCACCAGCAATGCCAGGCCGCTCAGCATGGCGGTCTCGGGCAGGGCCGCGGGCGTGTAGATATCGACGATGTAGCCGGCGTCGATGGCCTTGTCGCGGATGGCGCTCAGCGTCTCCTTGGCGCTCGCCAGGGCACCGTTGACCGAGATATCGAAGGTGATCGAGCCGTCGGTCGCGGTCGCCACGGCCTCGGAAAAGGGCTCGACGGCCTGCGTCACGATATGGTGGTCGGACGACAGGTAGGTCGAGTAGAGCAGCGTCCGGTCGGCCATCGCGGCCGATCCCAGGGCCGCGGTAGCGGCGAGCAGCGCACCGCCCGCGAGCGCAAGCCTGACAGGTCTATTCATTTGGCACTCCTCCCATTCGATTGCACATTCTTGCCGCTGCCTCGTCGCCGATGCTCTCGGCGTTGCGGAAGCTCTCGATCTCCAGGCGCGTCGCTTTCGATGGCAACGCAACAATGGCAGGGTGAATCGCCGAACCGCCTGACCGCCCCCACCGTCATGCGCCCCGCGCCTGGGGCCGCAGGATCGCCGCGGTCGGGCGTCGAAACGACAGCCGACTGCGCGACCGGGAACGGCCCCGGGCGGGAAAAACACGCATAGCGGTGCTGCTGTCCGACACGGCGCTATTCCGCTCCCCGTTGCGGCGCGAGTGCTATGGCTCGCGCCTGGTTCACCCTCTTTTCGGGGCCTCTCTTGTAGCGTCGTAATGTAGACAGTTGCCAGATCACATGTCAATGATCGGCGGGTCGCGCAGGACGCCGCGGCGCCGCACGCCCGCCCCCGGCAAGCCCTGCCGCGAGGCGGGCGAAACCAGCCCCAAAAGGACCGAGGTCGACGATGAGCAGCGAACCCCACAGCCCGCCGTCCGCAGCGCCCCAGGCCGAGCCATCCGGCCTGTCGCGCCTGCTGCTGCCGCGATCGGTGGCGATCATCGGCGCCTCGGGAGATCCGACGCGAATCGGCGGCCGGCCGCTGCACTACTTGAAGAGCGGCGGCTTCGCCGGCCGCCTGCTGCCGATCAATCCGAACCGCGAGCAGGTCCAGGGCATCGCCGCCTATCCCTCGATCCAGGCGGTCGGCGAACCGGTCGATCTCGCCATCATCGCGGTGCCAGCGGAGGCGGCGATGGAGGCGGCCGAGGCCTGCGCCACGCAGGGCGTCGGCGGCGCGGTGATCTTCAGCGCCGACTTCGCCGAGAGCGGAGCGGCCGGGCGCGACCGCCAGAAGCGACTGACCGACATTGCCGCCTCGTCCGGCATGCGGATCGTCGGCCCCAACTGCCTGGGTCTCTACAACGCCGGCATCGGCCTCTACGCCACCTTCACCTCGCTCCTCTACAAGGGCTTTCCGACGCCGGGCCGGGTGATGATCGTCAGCCAGAGCGGCGGCTACGGCGCCCACATGCTGGCGGTCATGCAGGCCCGCGGGGTCGAGGTCGGCTACTGGCTCACCACCGGCAACGAATGCGACGTGGAGATCGGCGAGTGCATCGCCTGGGCGGCGGCGGCACCGGACGTCTCGGTGATCGCGGTCTATGCCGAAGGCGTACGCAGCCGCGACAACCTCGTCGCCGGTCTTCAGGCCGCCGCGACCGCCGGCAAGCCGGTGCTCTTCATGAAGTCGGGTCAGTCCGCCGTCGGCGCCGAGGCGGCCTCGACCCACACCGCGGCGCTGGCCGGCTCCGACGCCGTCTACGAGGGGGTGTTCCGGCAGTTCGGCGCCTATCGGATCCACACGACGGAGGCCATGGCCGACGCCGCCTATGCCTGCAGCCGTGGCGCCGCGCCGGCGAACGGCCGGGTCGGCCTGCTCTCCATCTCGGGTGCCGTCGGCGTGCAGATGGCCGACAGCGCCGAAGCGGCCGGCCTGGAGGTCGCGCCGCTGCCCGCCCCGGTCCAGGCGAAGCTCAAGGCCCTGATCCCCTACGGGTCGCCGCGCAATCCGGTCGACTTCACGGCGCAGGCAATCAATGACCTCAGCCTGATCAGCGCCAACTACGACGCCCTGCTGGAGTCCACCGACTTCGGCAGCGTCATCGGCTTCTTTACGGTGACCGCTGTGGTCCCCTCGGTCGCCGAGCGGCTGGCGGCGTGCCTGGCCCCCTACCCCGCTCGCTACCCGGACCGGCTGCTGATCCTCTGCATCCTGGGCGACACCGCCCTGGCCCGCCGCTACGAGGACTTCGGCTACCTGGTGTTCGAGGACTCCGCCCGCGCCGTGGCGGCCGCGGCAGCGGCCTACTTCAGCCGGCGAAGGCCGCCCTCGGCCGGCGTGCCGCCGGCGGTCGCCAGGCCGGCGCCGACAGCCCTGCTTCGGGCCGCCGAGAGCGAGGGCGCCGCCAAGGCGCTGCTCGCCGCCGCCGGCATCGCGACGCCGCCGGGCGCACTGGCGGAAGACGCAACAGCGGCCGGCAGGATCGCCAGCGAGATTGGCTTCCCGCTGGCGATGAAGATCGCCTCGCCGCAGATCCCGCACAAGACCGAGATCGGCGGCGTGATGCTCGGCATCGACGACAGGGCCACGGCGGAGGCGGCCTTCGCCACGCTGCTGGCGCGCGCGCAGCGCGCCCGGCCGGAGGCCGCGATCGAGGGCGTCCTGGTCGAGCGCATGCTCGGCGCGCCGGTGGCGGAGATGATCCTGGGCGTGCAGAACACCGGGGTCTTCGGACCGGTCGTGCTCTGCGGTCTGGGGGGCGTCTTCGCCGAGCTCTTTCGCGATGTCGCCTTCCGCCTGGCGCCGTTCGATGCCGGCGAGGCCCGGCGGATGCTGGAGGAACTGCGCGCCTGGCCCTTGCTGCAGGGCTTTCGCGGCCGCCCGGCCGCCGACATCGACGCGCTCTGCGAGGCCATCGCCAGGCTCTCGTCCCTCGCCTGGGCCTGCCGCGACAGGGTGGAGAGCCTGGACCTCAATCCGCTGATGGTCTTCTCCGCCGGCCAGGGCGTGGTCGCCGCCGACGCCCTGGTGGTGCTCAGCGAGCAGGGCAAAAAAGAGGCCCCGGCCGGACAATCCGTCCAACCGGAGCCATCAGGGCATCAGGGAGCTCAGGGAAGCAGGCCGTCGTAGATCTCGCGTTGCAGAGCGGCGCGATAGAGGTCCAGATCGCCACCGGTCTCCGCCACGATGCCTTCCCACTTTTCCAGGTTGGCGGTGAAGATCGCGATGACCGCGTCGGGATCCTCGATCGTGCCGCGTTCCTTCGCCGTGGCCGAGATGCGCTCGATCTCCTTCGGCTTCAACGCGCGGTGGGCCTCCAGCAGGTCGTCTGCCGGCTCGACGAGATTGATGCCGGTCTCCTGTATGAGCTGCTCGCCGTCGGTCTCGGCCGCGAAGTATCCAGCCAGGCCGTCGGTGATCGCCTCGGCGGCATTGGCGATGAGCGCCCGCCGCTCCTGCTCGTTGAGCTCCTCCCAGAGGTCGGCGCGGATGTTGAGGAACTGCGAGCCGTAGAAGGTGCCGACCGGCAGGTCTGTGATGTTCTCGACCACGTCCTGCAGCGAATAGTTCCTGAGCTGGCCGATATAGCCGAAGGTGCAGTCGACCTGCCCGCGCTGCAGCGCCTCGTAGGTTTCGCCGCTGGGAATGTTCACCGCGACGGCCCCCAGGGTATTGGCCCAGATCGCCCAGCTGCTGGTCGAGCGGATCTTCTTGCCCTGCAGGTCGGCCAGCGTGCGGATCTCCGGCTTGCAGAGCAGGCGATAGGGCGTGCTGGATATGATGGCGATCGGCTTCACGTTGCTTGCGGTGAAGCGCGCGAGGCATTCAGGACAGTCGCGCAGGATCGTCTCGTTCATCGCCCCGGTGATGACCAGCGGGTCGGAGACCAGCAGGGCGAGGTCGACCAGCATGGCGCTCTCGGGCAGCGCCGTCGCGTTGTAGGAATCGACCACGAACCCGGCGTCGATCGCCTTGCCCTCCAGGGCGGTCAGCGTCTCCTTGGCGCCGGCCAGTGCGCCGCCGGCAGAGACCTCGAAGTGCAGCGAGCCGCCGCTGTCGGCCTCGACCCGCTCGTAGTAGGGAATCACAGCCTTCGCCACCAGGCTGTGGCTGGCCGGCAGGTAGGTCGAGTAGATGAGATTGCGCTCGGCTTCGGCAGTCGAGACGGCGACGAGCGTCGCCGCCAGGGCCGCAGCCCCCAGGACCAGAGTCTTCTTCACGATGCGTCCTCCCTTGGTCGTTCTATTGTTGGGGAGGCAGGATCGGTCTAGCCGCGATGCCGGCGGCTAGTCGAGCTGCTCTCCCTTCTCCAGGAGGCCCCGCGCGATCAGCATGCGGTGGACCTCCGACGTCCCCTCGCCGATGCGGTAGTGCCGGCTGTCGCGGAACGTTCGCTCGACGGGATAGTTGCGCAGCAGACCCATGCCGCCGTGGATCTGGATCACCCGATCCGCCACCTTGCAGCACATCTCCGAGGCGAAGACCTTGCACATGCTGGCGGCACTGCCGACGTCCTGGCCGGCCTCGACCTGGCGCAGGATCTCGTAGGTCAGCGCGCGCGCCGCCTGCAGCTCGGTTGCCGAGTCCACGATCATCCACTGGATCGCCTGGCGCTCGGAGAGCGGGGCGCCGAAGGTCTTGCGGTTGCGCGCGTGCTCGATGGCCATTTCCAGCAGCTTGCCAGCCGCCCCGATGGCGGAGCAGGAGACGCCGAGGCGGCCATCGGTGAGCGACTCCATCGCCGTCTTGAAGCCGCTGCCGACCGCGCCCAGCACCGCCTCGTCCGGCACGAAGCAGTCGTTGAACTCGATCTCGCAAAGCGGCGAGGTGCCCATCGCCGGCTCGACGCGGGTCACCTCGAAGCCGGGCGTGCCCTTGTCGATCAGGAAGGCCGTGATGCCGCCTCTGGCGCGCTTCTCGGCGTCGGTCACCACCAGCGCCATGATGAAGTGCGCCTTGTGGGCATTGCTGATGTAGTGCTTGCGGCCATTGATGATCCAGCCGCCGTCGGTCTTCTTCGCCCGCGTCTGGATGTTTGCCGCGTCGCTGCCTGCCGCCGGCTCGGTCAGCGCGAAGGCGGTGCGGATCTCTCCGGTGACCAGCCCCTTGAGGTACTTCTCCTTCTGCTCCGCCGTGCCGTAGCGGGCGATGGCGATCGGCGTCATGCCGCTGGTGGCCTCGAGAATCATGGTGAATTCCCGGTGCGCTCGGTTGAACTCCTCCAGGGTCAGGCAATAGGGGAAGATGCCGACGCCTTGCCCGCCATCCTCAGGCGCCAGGCGCATGCCGAGGAAGCCGTTCTCCCGCAGCACCTCCCAGGCCCTGGCCGGCATCTCGCCGGTCTCGTCCATCTTCAGGGCGAGGGGCTGGAGTTCCTTGTCGACGAAACGCCGCAGCGTCCGGCGCATCTCTTCCAGCTCAGGGGACAGTTCAACCCGCATGCACGACTCCTCGTTGCGCGTCGAGCGCGCTTGTTTCGCAGATGGCTGGAGCACTTCCGTGCAAGGCCCGTGCGCCGGGCGGCTGAAAGCGCCGCGGCGGGCTCTGGGGACGGCTCCCGGCAATCTCCCTCTGGCGGTCGCGCCAAGCCTGATTGCGCCTCTTCACCGGGCGCTCGCGCCTGCCGTGTACCGCAACTGGATTACTGTAGACAGTCGTCGTTAGGCATGTCAATCATGCGGGAAGGCCGCGCCGTGCAAGCGACGGCCAAGCTGGGAGAAACGATGAATCAGCATCACGCCAGGGCCGCCATCGTCGGCATCGGCCAGACGGCCCTCGGCCGCCAACCGAACCTCTCCAACCTCCAGCTCCTCGCCGCCGCCAGCCGCGCCGCCCTCTCGGACGCCGGGCTCGAGATCGGCGACATCGACGGCCTGATCACCACGCCGGTGCGGGTCGAGCCCTGGGCGATGCCCTGCGGCGTGGTGGCAAGCCATCTCGGCGTCGAGCCGAGCTTCATCACCACCATCGACCTGGCAGGTGCCTCCGGCACGGCGATGGTGCAGCACGCCGCGATGGCCATCGCTTCGGGGCTCTGCACGACGGTGCTCTGCGTCAGCGGCCAGAGCCTGCTGTCGCACCCGACCCACAGCGACCCGGTCAAGGCGATGGCCGAGGCCGGGGTCGCGCACCTGCAGTTCGAGGTGCCGCACGGGCCGCTGGTCGCCTCGCTCTACGCCCTGGCGGCGCAGCGCCACATGCACGAGTACGGCACCACGCCCGAGCAGATGGCCGAGGTCGCCGTCACCCTGCGGCGCCATGCCGGCCTGAATCCGCTGGCGCACAAGCGCGAGCCGATCACCCGGGAAGACGTCCTGAGCTCGCGGATGATCACCGACCCGCTGCACCTGCTCGACTGCTCGCTGGTCTCCGACGGCGCCGCCGCCGTCATCGTCACCTCGCTGGACCGGGCCCGCGACCTGCCGCAGCGCCCCGCGGTGCTGCTCGGCCAGGGCTACGGGCTCAGCCACTCCTACATCGGCGAGTACAAGAACCTGACGACGGTCGGCGCGGTGCAGTCGGGCAAGGCCGCCTTCCGCTCGGCCGGCCTCACCCACGCGGACATCGACGTCGCCCAGCTCTACGACTGCTTCACCATCACCGTGATCGTCGAGCTGGAGGACCTGGGATTCTGCCCCAAGGGCGAAGGCGGCCGCTTCGTCGAGAACGGGCGCATCGCCTTCGATGGCGAACTGCCGGTCACCACGCACGGCGGGCTGCTCTCGGCGGGCCATCCCGGGGTGCCCGGCGGCTTCTTCCATGTCGTCGAGGCGGTCCGCCAGCTGCGCGGCGAGGCGGCAGGCCGGCAGGTGCGCGACTGCAAGACTGCCCTGGTGCACGGCAATGGCGGTATCCTGGCGATCCACGCCACGCTGATTCTGGGAGGGGAGGACGCATTGTGAGCGAAGCGCTGCTGCAGACCGCCGAGGGACGGCCGCTGCCGCCGGTCGACGGCCTGACCCGCCCCTTCTGGGAGGCCGCCCGCCGTCATCGCCTGGCGCTGCCGAAGTGCGATGCCTGCGGCAAGCTGCACAGCTATCCGCGCTCCTGGTGCCCGCACTGCGGCTCCAGCCGGCTGCAGTGGGCCGAGGTCTCGGGTGCCGCCACGGTCTACTCCTACACCGTGGTCCACCGGCCGCCCAATCCGGTCTTCGCCGCCGAGGTGCCCTATGCGGTGGCCGTCGTGGCGCTGGCCGAGGGACCGCACATCATGGCGCGGATCGTCGACTGCGCCGCCTCCACGGTGCGGATCGACATGGCGCTCGAGCTGCGCTTCCTCGATCTGACCGAGGAGATCTCGCTGCCGGTCTTCGCGCCGGTCGGCGCGGCGCGCGCCGGCACGGCCGCGGCGGCTGCGCCATGAGCGAGGCCGTGCTGCTGGAGGCGCGCGACGGCGTGGCCTGGATCGCGCTCAATCGCCGGAAGCGGTGAATGCCATCAACGATTCGATTCGCAGCGGGCTGCCGGCGGCGATCCAGGCTGCCGGCGCCGACCCGCAGGTGCGTGTCCTGGTGCTTCACGGCAAGGGCGAGCGCGCCTTCTGTGCCGGCGCCGACATCAAGGAGTTCGCTCCGGTGCCCTCGCCGCTCGCCTGGCGCGAGGCACGCCGCGACGGCAGCTGGATCGCCGCCTTCGACGCCCTGCGCAAGCCGATCATCGCCGCCATCCATGGCTACTGCCTCGGCGGCGGCCTGGAGATCGCCCTGGCCTGCGATCTCAGGATCGCGACGCGCGACGCCCGTCTCGGCCTGCCAGAGGCGCGCGTTGGCGTCATCACCGGGGTCGGCGGCTCGCAGCGGCTGCGCAAGGTGGTCGGCCTGGGGCGCGCGCTCGACATGATGCTGACCGGCGAACATCTGGATGGCGTGGCGGCCGAGCGCATCGGCCTGGTCAGCCGCCTGGCCGAGCCCGGCCAGCACCTGGAGCTGGCCGGCGAGGTCGCGCAGCGCATCGCCGGCAACGCGCCGCTGGCGGTCGCCGCGGCGAAGGAGGTCCTGCGCCAGGGCGGCGAGCTGCCGCTGCGCGACGGCATGCGGCTCGAGCTCGACCTGGCGGCCATGCTGATGGCGACGGAGGATCGGCTGGAGGCGGCCGCGGCCTTCCGCGAGAAGCGCAAGCCCGACTTCAAGGGACGCTGACACAGCCGGGAAGCAGTGGACTAGCCGGAGGCGGAGCCCCGCGCCGCCCGCGCCTGCTGCGCCAGGTACCAGGGCCGGATGCGGCCGCCGATCGGGCTGCCGAGCAGCGTCTCGATCTCGGTCACCGCCTGCATCAGGCGCTCGAAGTCGATGCCGGTCTCATAGCCGTTCTCGTGCAGCAGGAAGATCAGGTCCTCGGTCGCCAGGTTGCCGGCGGCCCCGGGTGCGAAGGGGCAGCCGCCCAGACCGCCGATCGAGCTGTCGAAGGTGCGGATCCCCTCCTGCAGCGCCACCCACGCCAGGGTCGCGCCCATCGCGCGGGTGTCGTGGAAATGCGCCGCCAGTCGTGCCGCGCCGAAGTCGGCCACCAGGCTGCGGAACAGCGCCGCCATCGGCCCCGGCGCTCCGGCGCCGATGGTATCGGCGATCGCCACCTGCTGCGCGCCGGCGGCGAACATGCGCTCGCTGAGCTGCCGCACGCGGGACGCCGGCGTCGGCCCCTCGTAGGGACAGGCCGCCGCCGCGGCAACGTAGGCGCGCACGAACATGCCCTGGCCGCGCGCCGCCGCGGTGACCGCCTCGCAGGTCGCGATCGCCTGCTCCAGGCTCATGTTGATGTTCTTCCGGTTCAGCGTCTCGGTCGCCGACAGCACCACGGCGATCGAACGGACCCCGGCCTCCGTCGCCCGCTGCAGCCCGCGCTCGTTCGGCACCAGCACGGCGTAGTGGACCGCATCGTCCGCCGGCAGCGCCGCCACCAGCTCGGCCGCGTCGGCCAGCTGCGGCACGGCCTTCGGGCTGACGAAGGAGGTCGCCTCGAACGAGGCGAGACCGCTGGCCCGCAGGCTGCGCAGCATGGCGAGCTTGTCCGCCACGGCGACGGGGCGCGGATACATCTGCAGCCCGTCGCGCAGGCCCACCTCGTTGACGGTGACGCGCTCGCCCATGGTCTCGGCTATCCCACCACGCCGCTCTTGCGCAGGGCGGCGATGCGCTCCGGGCTCATCGCCAGCAGGTCGCGCAGCACCTCGTCGGTATGCTGCCCGACCAGCGGCGGCGGGCTGTAGCTCTCTTCCCCGACGCCCGACAGCTTCACCGGATTGCCCGGCATGCGCACGGTCCGTCCCGAGGGGTGCGCCACCTCGACGATCATGTCGCGGCCAAGGACCTGCGGGTCGTTCAGGGCGTGCTCGAAGTCGTTCACCGGAGCGCAGGGAATCCGCGCCTTGCGGAGCTCCGCCAGCCAGTGCTCGCAGCTCTCCTTCTCCAGGGCCGCCTGCACGCGGGCATTGATGAAGTCGCGTCTGGCCCAGCGGCCCGGCTGGCCGTCGAAGGCCGGGTCCTTCAGGTCGGGATCGCCGAGCAGCTCCGTCAGCGCCAGCCAGAAGTTGTCGGTGATGATCGCCAGGATGATCCAGCGCGTCTTGGTGCGGAAGGTGTCGTAGGGGACATGGACGAAGTGGCCGTTGCCCAGCGCGCCGGGGTTCTTCTCGTTCAGGAAGTACATGGTCGCCATGTAGTTCAGCAGCGAGATCTGGCCGTCCAGCATCGAGATGTCGACGTGCTGTCCCTGCCCGCTGCTCTCGCGCGCATGCAGGGCCGCCAGCACGCCGATGGCGCCGAAGAGACCGCCGCCGAGGTCGCCGATCGGGATGCCGGCGCGCAGCGGCCGCCCGTCGGGCTCGCCGGTGATCGACATGCCGCCCCCGGTACCCTGCGCCACCATGTCGAACGCCGGTCGCTTCGGGTCGGGGCCGGCCTCGCCGAAGCCGGTGACGGTACAGGTGATGATGCGCGGATTGACCGCCGCCAGCGACGCGTGGTCGAGGCCCAGACGCTCGGTCACCCCGGCGCTGAAGTTGTCGAAGACGATATCGGCCTTGGCGACCAGCTCGTACATCACGGCGCGGCCCTCGGGCCGCTTCAGGTCGATGCAGACGCTGCGCTTGTTGCGGTTGAGCGTCAGGAAGTAGGCGCCCATGCCTTCGAGTGAGTTGGCAGGGTCGCTTGCCAGCAGCTTGCGTGTGCCCTCGCCGTGCAGCGGCTCGACCTTGATGGTCTCCGCGCCGAGATCGGCCAGCATCATGGTGCCGTAGGGACCCGACAGCATATGCGTCAGGTCCAGCATGACGAGATCGGCGAGCGGCTTCATCGCGGGCGTCCTAGCTCCCCGCCTTGGGCACGAGCGCCTGCCAGAGAGTCTCGAGCGGCGACTTGTCGAACGACAGCACGGCATCGGCGACGCGGTCGGCGGTACCACGCGGCACGGCCACCGCCGCCGTCTGGTCGTACTTCTCGCGCATCGCGTCATTGCTCAGCACGCGGTCGCCGGCGCCCTTGTTCACCCGGTGATACTTGCTGAACTCCTTGCCGTCCTTGGTGCGGACCGTGACACCGCCGGAATAGAACTGCGGGAAGGCGGTATCGGCATCGGCCTTCACCTGGACCAGATCGGCGAGGCGCAGGATGGCGGGGTCGCGCATCGCCTCAGCTTCCAGCTCGGCGAGAGTGAAACGGCCCCGCACCAAGCCTGCGGCAGCGACGTACTGGGCGCTGAACTTGCCTTCGTAGTCGGTGGTCGGGCGGCGCTTCTTGGCATCGGGCTCGGTGACGATCTTGATCGTCGGCTCCGGCAGCAGCACCGTGATGGCGGCGATCTCGTCCGGCGAGCCGATCTCGGCGTGCAGGTCGCTGGCCGCCTCGGCGCAGGTGTGCAGGAAGTGGCAGACGGGATAGGGCTTCAACGCCATTCCCATGATCTCCCACTCGCTGCCCAGCCCGGCCGTCATCGCGGCATAGTCGACGTCCTTCTCATGCTCCTGCAGGTGCGAGTCGAAGAGGCCCCAGCGGCCCTCGTAAGGCCGCGACGGCGCGACGAAGCCGTTCTGCGCCAAGCGCGCTGCGGTGATGCCGCCGACTCCGCCCCAGCCGGGATGCAGCCGCTTCGACCAGGTCCCCTCCTCCAGGAAGACCTGCACCGCCGAGGCGGTGGAGGCGGCGATGCCCTGGGCCCCGGCGAGCTGGTCGACGTTCAGGCCATAGTAGCGCCCGGCGATCAGGGCGGCGGCGAAGTGCGAGGCGATGCCGGTCGCGTGGAAGCCGGCATGATGGAAGCCGCCCTTCGCGGCCATGCCGATGCGGATCGCGACCTCCATGCCGGAGACATAGGCGGTGATCGCCTCCTGGCCCGCCGCCTCGACCTGCTCGCCGACGTTCAGCACCACCGGCAGGCAGCCGGCGGTGGCGTGGACGATGGCCTTCATGTGGGTGTCGTCGTAGTCCAGGCCGTGGATGAGCGCGCCGTTCATCAGCACGGCGTCGCGCAGCGGCAGGCGCTCCGGCCGGCCGACGAGGCGGCAGTTGCCACCCTCGCCCAGGGCCTGGATCCCGCGCAGGATGACGTCGGCGAAATCGTAGTGGCTGGCCGCGATGGCGATACCGATGCTGTCGAGGATCAGATAGCGTGCGCGCTCGCGCACGGTCTCCGGGATGTCCTCGTAGCGCAGCCCCTTCACGAACTCGGCCAGACTGCGCGAGATCGGCTGACTGGCGGCCGGCGCGGCGCTGTCGGCGCCAGCCTGGGGGCGGGCAAGTGTGGTCGTTGCCATCGGCGTCCTTCCCTTCGCTTATTTGTTATCGTTTCCTACTGTAGACATTTTTCACAAGCTTTGCCAACATCGCGTCGCGCTCGGCAGCACCGCGCCGGGCGCCTTTTGCGACGCCCTCATCCCAGGGCCAAGAACAACAGGAATCGGAGTGAGACATGCCGCTGTTCCACCCTTTCGGCTTCACCGACGAGCAGAAGATGATGCGCGACAGCCTGCTCGATCTCTGCCAGCGGATGCTGCCACCGGAGAAGATCCGCGAACTCGACCGCACCTCGGAGTGGCCGAGGGAAGCCTACAAGGAACTGGCGCGCGGCGGCTGGCTGGGCCTGATCTATCCGGAGGAGTATGGCGGTCTCAACGGCTCCTACAAGGACCTGGCGATCCTGCTGGAGACGCTGGCCTACCACTACCAGTGCTTCGCCACGACCTACATGACCACCGCCATCTTCTCGGCGACACAGATCTACAAGAACGGCAGCGAAGAGCAGCGCAAGGAGTACCTGCCGGCGATGCTGGCCGGCGACATCTACGTCTGCTTCGCCATGACCGAGCCGCAGACCGGGTCGGATGCCGCGGCGATCAAGACCAAGGCGGTGCGCGACGGCGACGACTACGTGATCAGCGGCCAGAAGTGGTTCATCACCAGCGCCCACGTCTCCGACTACATCATCCTGATCTGCAAGACCGACCCCTCGGCCAATCCGCCGCACAACGGCTTCAGCTGCTTCATGGTGGACAGCAAGTCCAAGGGCATCGAGATGAAGCCCATCGAGACCATGGGCCGCCATCCGGTCCACACCAACCAGATATTCTTCGACGACGTGCGCGTGCCGGCGCGCAACCTGATCGGCCAGGAGAACAAGGGCTGGAAAGGCCTGATGTTCGGCCTGAATCTGGAGCGGCTCTGCATCGCCGCCTCCGGCGCCGGCAATGCACAGCATGCCGTCGATCTGGCCGCCGACTATGCCAAGGAGCGGGTGCAGTTCGGTCAGCCGATCAGCAAGTTCCAGGTCATCGCGCACAAGCTCGCCGACATGCGGATCCTGGCCGAGATGTGCCGGCTGGTGACCTACCGCGTCGCCGAGATGATGGACGCCGGCGAGAACGCCAACCTGGAGACCGCGATCGCCAAGATCGTCACCACCGAGAACGAGTTCAAGTGTGCCGACATCGGCATGCAGGTGATGGGCGGCGCCGGCTATTCGATGGAGCACGACATGCAGCGGCTGTTCCGCGACTCGCGGCTGGGCGCCATCGGCGGCGGCAGCAACGAGATCCAGCGCAACATCATCGCCAAGATCATGAAACTCTAGGATGGCCGGAGATCGAACGATGACCGAGACGCCGAAGCCGCGCGGCCGCTACTTCGAGGACTTCACCGTCGGCGAGCTGCTGCTTTCGGGCCAGCGCACCGTCACCTCCACCGACATCGTCAACTTCGCCTGCCTGTCGGGCGACTTCAACGACGTCCACAGCAACTTCGAGTACTGCAAGGATACGCCCTTCGGCGAGCCGATCGCCCATGGGCCCCTGGTCTTCGCCATCATGGGCGGACTGCACTACGCGATGGGCATCAACGACGGCACGCTGCTGGCGCTGCTCGGGATCGACAAGTGGCGGATGAAGGCCCCGGTGAAGCACGGCGACAC
Source organism: uncultured Alphaproteobacteria bacterium (assembly GCA_942492185.1). Taxonomy (GTDB): domain Bacteria; phylum Pseudomonadota; class Alphaproteobacteria; order Kiloniellales; family JACOMY01; genus CALOEA01. The sequence continues at coordinate 28,797 of CALOEA010000039.1, read as the reverse complement.
GCTGCACAGCCGCTCTCTCGTGCTGGCCAAGAAGGAGACCAGCAAGCCCGATCGCGGCGTCGTCACCTTCAAGCGGGAGTTCGTCAATCACCGCGGCGAGGTCGTGCAGGAGATGGAGACCACCATCCTCTATCGCCGCCGCCCGGCCTGAACGACCGCCGGCCTGAACGACCGCCGGCCTAGCCGGCCGCGCCGAGCGCCTCGGCCGCTTCCCGCTTCGCCAGCCAGGCCTCGAGTTCGTGCCGCAGCACCTTGCCGGTGTTGTTGCGCGGGAGGAAGGCGGCGTCGACGAAGAGCACCTCCTTCGGCACCTTGTAGCGCGCCAGGCCGGCAGCGCAGGCGGCCAGCACCTCCTCGGCGGTGACAGCGGGATCGCGGGCGACGACGAAGAGCACCGGCACCTCGCCCCACTTGCCGTCGCGGCGGCGCACCGCGACGGCCTCGGCGATCCGCTGGTCCAGGGTCACCACGCGCTCGATCTCGGCCGGGTAGATGTTCTCGCCGCCCGACTTGATCAGGTACTTCAGGCGGTCGAGGTAGTCGAGCGTGCCGTCGGCATTGCGCCGGAAGAGATCGCCGCTGCGGAACCAGCCGTCGCGGAAGGCCTCGCGCGTCGCCTCGGGATTGTTCCAGTAGCCGCTGAACATCGCCGGACCGCGGGTCTCCAGCTCGCCCGGCGTGCCGTCGGGCACCTCCCTGCCCCCGGCATCGACCAGCCGCACCAGGCAGAAGTTGCTCTCGGTCTTGCCCAGCCGCTCGGGCACCACCCCGGGGGCGATACGGCCGGCCGAGGCCGGCCCGATGCCGGTCTCGGTGCAGGCGTAGGTGTTGGTGAAGGGCACGCCCAGCGCCGCGGTCAGCGCCGCGATGTCCTGCTTGGGTAGGAGATCGGCCAGCGCGCCGAACTTCTTCACGCCGCGAACCTTGGGCCGCCGCTCCCGCAGGAAGCGGATGGTCTCCTCCAGCATGCCGGGAAAGAAGATCAGGTTGGAGAGCGTGTCGCTCTCCAGCAGCCCGGCGATCAGCTCGAGGTCCGGTCCATCGGCCACCACCACCTTGCCGCCGATCATCACCGTGCCGAGCGAGAGGTCGGTGGCCGCCATGTGGAACATCGGCGACCAGGCGACGAAGGTGTCCTCCTGATTGATGCCGAACTCGGTGCAGTAGAGCTGCATGCGGGCGATCAGCGCGCGCTGGCTGATCAAGGCGCCCTTGGGGCGGCCGGTGGTCCCGCTGGTGTAGATGATGAAGATGCCGTCCTCCGGCTCGGCGACGGCCGGCGGCTCGTCCGCCGCCGCGCCGGCCAGGGCCGCCTCGTAGTCGCTGCCGAAGGACAGCTTCGGCGTGCGCCCTTCATCGGCCGCCTGGAAGGCCGGCTGCATGCGCTGCGACACCAACGCCATGCGGGGGGCCACGAGGTCGATGCAGTAGCGCAGCTCCTCGGCGTTGAGGCGCCAGTTCAGCGCCGCGACGATGGCGCCGATCCTGGCCGCCGCCACCGAGAGCTCGACGAAGGCCGGCGTGTTCTCGGAATGGAAGAGAATGCGGTCGCCACGCACCACGCCGGCCGCGCGCAGATGGTTGGCCAGGCGGTTGGCGCGCTCGTTCAGCTGCCGGTAGGTCCAGGAGCGCTCGCCATGGACAAGGGCCGTCTGCCCGGCGCGAATCCGCGCCTGCTTCGCCACGAGATCGCCCACCGAAATCGTGGCCGCGCGCAGTATGTCGTCCATCGGGTCGTCGATCCTCCCACCCAGTCCGGTGCAGGTCCTCCGCTTGACCGGCCGGGGCCGCTCCACTAGCGTTAGTGTTGACAGTAGTTCAGTAGACAAGCGACCTCAAGGCGCTCCGCGGGCGCGTCGCGGGGTTGCCGCGACTCCAGGGAGGCAGCCGATGCACGCGTGGTCTGAGGGCGAGGGCCCGGCGGCGCAGTTTCAGGCCGCCCTGCAGGAGGACCGCTTCCTGATCCAGCGCTGCGCCGCCTGCGAGCGCCACGTCTTCCATCCCAGGATGCTCTGCCCCCACTGCGGCGAACGCGAGCTCGCCTGGGTCGAGGCCAGCGGGCTGGGCACGGTCCATGCCGTCACCGTGGTCGGCCGTCCGGAGGCAAAGGGTGGCCCCTACAACGTCGTGCTCGTCGATCTCGCCGAGGGTGTGCGGATGATGAGCCGCGTCGACGGTCCACCGCCGGAAGCCGTCGCCATCGGCTTGCCGGTCCAGGCCGCGGTCGTCGAGGAAGAGGGTCGCAGGCTGGTTGTCTTCCGCCCGCGGGAGGCCGGCTAGATGGCGCTGCACGATCTCCGCGGCAAGGCCGCCTTCGTCGGCGCCGCCACCGCCGGCATCCGCGGCGCCGCGGGCTTCCAGGCAATCGAACTGCTGGCCGGCGTCGTGGCCGACGCGGTCGCCGATGCCGGTTTGCGCATGGCCGAGGTCGACGGGCTCTTCGGCTGCATGCAGACCGACTTCCTCTCCATGCTGTCGCTGGGCGAACAGCTCGGCATCCAGCCGAAGGTCACCGGCAACAACCGCATCGGGGGCTCCTCCTTCCTGGCCCACACGCTGCAGGCCGCCCTGGCCCTGGAGGCCGGCCTCTGCGAGGTCGCCGTGGTCTGCTACGCCAGCACGCAGCGCAGCACCGCCGGGCGCCTGATGGCCTCGGCGGCCAGCGAGTGGTCGGTCTGGGAGGCGCCCTATGCCGCCCGCTTCCCGGTCAGTTCCTATGCCCTCGCGGCCTCGCGCCACATGCACGCGTTCGGCACCACGCGCGCCGACCTCGCCGCGGTCGCCGTATCGGCGCGGCGCTGGGCGCAACTGAACCCAGAGGCCTTCATGCGTGAACCGCTGAGCCTCGAGGACGTGCTGGCCGCGCGCATGGTGTCGAGCCCACTCGGCAAGCTCGACTGCTGCCTGGTGACCGACGGCGCCGGCGCACTGGTGATGGTTCGCCGCGAGCGCGCCGGCGACCTGGCCAAGCCGCCGATCTTTCTGCTGGGCGGCGCGGTGGTGCAGACGCACAAGCAGATCAGCGAGATGCCGGACCTCTGCACGACCGGGGCCCGCGAGTCAGGCCGCCTTGCCTACGAGATGGCCGGCGTGGCGCCGGCCGATATGGACCTGGTGCAGCTCTACGACGCCTTCACCATCAACACGATCCTCCTGCTCGAGGATCTCGGCTTCTGCCCCAAGGGCGAGGGCGGCCGCTTCGTGAGCGAAGGGCGGATCGCACCGGGCGGCAGCCTGCCGGTCAACACCAACGGCGGCGGCCTCTCCTGCTGCCATCCCGGCATGTATGGCCTCTTCACGCTGATCGAGGGGGTCCGCCAGCTGCGCGGCGAGGCCGGCGACCGCCAAGTGGTGGACGCCGAACTCTGCCTCTGCCACGGCAGCGGCGGGGTTCTTTCCAGCATGGCCACCAACATCCTCGGCACCGCGGCGACGCTCTAGGTCACCGCGCCGCCGCCGGCAGGCGCTCCGCCCTCCCGGGCGCCGGCGTCAGTCGACGTAGACGACGACGTACTGATTGCCGTAGGGCTGGTAGTAGGTGCCGCCGCAGCTCTGCAGCGTCGTGCCCTCGATGATGACCGTGGTGCAGGAGCGCGGCAAGGTCGCGACGTAGATCGCCGAGCGCCGAATCACCCGGCGCGTGGTGCGGCGGGCAACGCCGCCAACGCTCAGGGGCGTCCAGGGTGCGCCGATCCTGGCCTCGGCCTGCGGCACCAGCGGGCCGACCGCGATGTTGATGGGGTCGACGCTCTCGAAATCGAACAGCAGCATACCCACAGCCGCCAGAGCGAAAAGCGTCTTCTGCATGGCCTTTCCCTGCCGCGCCATCACTGCACCTCCTCTTCGAGCTCGCCGATTGCATTGACCTGAAGCCCCTCCATCCGACGCGCGCCGTCCGGGGCCGCGAAGGTGAAGAGGCCCGCATCGAACGCCGCATCGACGTTCCAGTCGCTCAGACGGATCGCGTACTGCGGCGCGCCGGTCAGCCACTTCGTCGTGATGACGTAGCGCAGCGGCACGGGCTCGTCGCCGGCCGCGACCCACAGCTGCCAGTCGACCTGATCGGTGCGGAAGGCGAGATGGTGCGCCTCGACGCCATCGACCGTTGCCATGCCGAGATGACGGCCCTCGGTCACGTTGCCCATCATTGCGTTGTAGAGATCGCTGTAGAGCAGGTCGGCGCCGGGAGCGTCATAGTCCAGGTCGCCGCGGATGGCGTCGATCACGTCGTCCACCGTGCCCTCGACCGCCATCTGGAAGTAGGCATTCGCCGCCCGCGAGAGGAGTGACAGTTCCTTGCCGTCGAACACCATCTCGACTTCTGCGAGGGAGTTCTGCCGGACGACATGGATCTTGTCGGGGCGCTGGATGTCCATCCGGCCGCCGGTCACGAACATCAGCTTCTGGCCGCTGCCGTCGATGATCTCGGAATCGGTTTCGAAGGTGACGCTGAAGGACGTCAGGCCATCCATGAAGCTCGCCATGGAGCGCATGACCGTTTCGGCGTCGGACTCGATCGACTGGGCCGCAGCGCCGATCGGCGACAGCAGCGAAAACAGCAGGCCGCCGACAGCGGCGGTCCTGACCACCAGGGAGCCTTGGTTGCTTGCCCGCATCTCTCTACTCCTTTGCCGGCAAAGTGGCGGCGAGGTCGCGGAAGACCGTGACGCCGATGACCTGATCCTCGGCGATCATGCCGCCGCTCTTGGCCATCGCCTGGAACTCGCCGCGGATCATCAGGTCGCTGCCACCGGCGATGCCCGACAGCCGGTCGCTGCCGCCGGTGAAGCTGAAGCTGCCCTTGCAGCCCAACAGGTGATAGCCGGTGCAATCCCAGTGGCCATAGGCCTCCGCGCCGTCCTTCGCCCGGAAGAGGCAGACGCCCTTGCCGACCTGGCTGCCGTCGGTCAGGTCGACGGTCAGCGTGCCGGGGCAGACGCTGTTGCCCGCCAGGATGGGGCCCTGGCCGGCATCGATGAAGACCGGGCCGTGCATGCTGCCGACCACCGTCACCTCTTCAGCGCCCGACTTCACCGCCTCGCCCGCGAAGGTCCAGGTGGAGAAGGCCTGGACCTTCACCATCTCTTCCTCCGCCGCAGCCGTCATTCCTGTCATCGCGATTGCGCCGCCGGTCAGGAGCGCCGGGAGCCACTTCAACCACTTGCCTGTCATCGCGCGGACTCCCCTAGAAACTGATGTAGACGGCGTCGGCGCCGAGCGAGAGTGCCAGGCCCTTCCGCTCGGACTTGAGCTTCATGTAGACGCCCTGGGCATTCTCCAGCCACAGCTCGCCGCCGCCCACCGTGCCGGCGGCGATTCCGGTGCGCGCCTGGCCGTAGGCGCCGGCGAAATCAGCGACGCTCTTCAGATTGTAGACCTCGCCATAGGCGTGGATGCTGGAGGCACCGAAGCCGCCGATGCCCAGGCCACCGATGGAGAAGTCGTAGGTCTTGCCTTCGAAGGTGAGCACGCCGCCGCCGACATTGCCGCTGAAGATGAAGGCGACCTGCACCTGGTCGATCGTGACGCTGGCGTTGGGCTTGGCATCCTCGCCCACCGCCACCTGCACCGCACCGGTGCCGCCGATCGCCAGCCCGCCCGCCAGGCAGAGAAGCAGCGCTCCCCGCCGAAATGCTCGCATCGAGAGTCTCATTGCAGCCGTTTCCTTGTGCTGTGTTCTGTTCGGCGCCGTGGACGGCGTCAGAAGCGGTAAGTCGCACCGATGATGGGGCCATAGAGGTTGAGCTTGACCCGTTGATTGTCGATATCGCGATCGAGCGCCAGCCAGCGATAGCCGGCCGCGACGCTCCAGCTGTCGTCGATGACGTAGCCGACCGTGCCGACCACCTGCCAGGTCATGTCGTTGCCGGCGCCGATGCCGAAGCCGCCGACGTCGCCGGAGAGCATGGCGAACCAGCTGTCATCGAAGTCGTAGCGGCCCCGCACGCCGATCACCGGGTCGACCCAGGTGGAGGAGGTGTCGGCCTTGCGCTCGGTGGCACGGCCGCCCTTCAGCGCGACATCGAGCTCGAGCGAGAAGACGCGGAAGCCGGCAAGGAGGTCCAGCTTGGCGTTGTCGGTCTTCAGCGCGCGATACTCGCCGTAGAAGCTGCCGATGTAGCCCACGGTATCGACCACGGCCTTGGAGAAGAGAACGTCCCGAGGGGTGCTCTCCTCCGAGGTGATGTTGACGTAGAGCAGATCAACCAGAATGCCCCATTCGCCGTTGTGCGCCTCGCTCGTCAGCATGAAGGCGAAGTTCAGGTCGGTCACGATGTTGGAGAAGTCGGAACTGGTATCGACCGGGCCGACCGAGGAATCGACTTCCGCGCTGAGACTGGTCATCCAGAGATAGGGCGTCACCGAGAACTCCCACTCGCCGTTCTCGGCCCGGGCAGACCCGGCGCCGGCGAGGAGGGTGGCGGTCGCGAGCGCCGCCGCGACGGCGGTCTGGCGCCAGCCCCTGCTGTGGCGATCCGGCCGAAGGCCGGCGGCACCGCTGCAATCCGCTCCATTGCTCACTGCTCAACTCCCCTTTTTCGGCCCGGGCCGGCGCGGCGCGCCACTTGCGGTCAAGGCTACACTCAGACGTGAACGTCGCGCACCCACGCAACGATGGCTAGCGCTCACTCGCCCCCGGCTCGTCTATTTCGGCAAGAGGATGGTGGCGACGAACCGGAAGCCGATTCCCTCGGGCCCGCTGTCCGGCGATTCCGCCCAGTAGCGCACGCCCGCCCCCAGGCTGATCGGCAGCTTGCCGATCTTCACGACCTTGCTGATCTGCCCATTGATCGGGACCGACCAGGCCTCGGCCTCCCAGTTGTAGGTCGATTCGGTGTTCAGCGAGAAGGTCCAGGCATCGGGGGTCGTATAGGCGACGAAGGGCTGCAGGTAGGTGCTGTTGACGGCGGCCCGGCTGTCGTCGCCGGCGAAGGACCAGACATGGTTGGCCAGCGCGCCGACGGTCCAGGGGCCGGTCTGAACCAGCCCGACGGCGGTCGGGCCGGCGCTCCATTTACCGGTTCCGAGCAGGTCGTCGGTGGCGGTGGGCAGAACCAGCACCGGTCCGACGCCCCATATCAGGCCGCCCGGGCCCGGCGCGGTCGGCGAGAGAAACAGGCTCTGGGTGGTGTCGCCCAGGCCGAACTGGCTGCCCGCGCCGGGGAAGATGTCGTCCTGCGAGGTGATCGGCAGGATCGTGCGGGAGATGACGTTCCAGCCCTCGGCGATGGTGACCGGGATGACCGGCTGGACGTTGACCGTGAAGCGCGAGCCGTCGTCGTCAGGGCCGATGTTGTGGTCGTAGTTGAACTGGAAGGGCACGCTGATCAGATCGGCGATGGGATTGGAGAGCTTCTTCGCCAGATCCTGCTCGTCCCCCTCCTCTCCCCACGCGGGTCCCGGCCCGCCCGCGGCAAGGAACGCCGCCGCGAGCAGCGCCAAAATCGACAGGCTCTTCGGCAGAGCCCTCTCCTGCGTCCGCATTTTCTGCATAGGCCACCCTCGGCTGAAGCACGGCTCCAGCCCCCCTTGATTGTTGTCATGGCAATTTAGAGCAGCGGCAGCCTCATACTTCGCTTTCCGCGCCAGGGTGTGCAGAGCGGATTTCTACCATCTGGGCAGACAAGTTGCTGAAATGTGACGAACTTCACGAACGCTATTTGATCGCTCAAGATCGGCTTTGATGCTAAACACTATTTATCATGAGCCATGTGTAGATTGCGTTGAAGGGGCCGGGCCGTTGCGAGAGGCTGGAGTCTGACGGGTGGGGGCGCAACGCGGCATTCCGCTGATTCGCGCCGGTGCCTTGGCGCCGTTTATCCGTTTTCTCGAGACCGGCGGCGCCGCGGTCCCGCGTCTGCTCGCGGAGGCCGACCTCGGCTACTATCCTTACGAGTACCCCGAGCGTCCGATCTCGCTGCTGAGTGCCGCCAGCTTCGCGGCCACGGCCGCCCGCCGGGAGGGGCTCGAGGATCTGGGATGCCGGGCGGTCGACCAGCGGGCGCTGGCCGAGCTGGGGACCTTCGGAAAGACGGTGCTGCAAGCCAGCAGCGTCCGCGATGCGCTGTCGCGGGCCTCCATGCTGATGCGCCATTTCTCGACCCATGAGACCCTGACGCTCCTGGTCGAGAGGGGAACGGCCGTTGTCACGGTGCACTTCCCCAGGGCCACCGATCCCTTCGGCCTGCACCTCGCCGAACAGTACACCGCGATGCTGATCCGCAAGATCGTGGAGGCCTCGGGCTTCACCGGCGCCGGGTTCAAGAGCGTGGCCTTCAGCACGCCGCCGCTGGTGAGCGCGGATGCGCTGCGCCCCTATTTCGGCGACAGGGTGTCGGCGGCGCCGCGGAGGGGCCTGCGGATCGAGTTGAGCGACGAGGTCATCGATCGCCCCTATCGCGTCGCCCGGCCGGCGGCGGACGAGCGCTCGCTGACGCGCGGCTGGCAGCCGGCGCTGGCCACCGGCAGCCTGCGCGAGAGCCTGGCCCAGTTGATTGCCTCGATGCTCTATTTCGACGTGCCGGTGATCGGCACGATCTCGCGGTTGTCGGGCATGAGCCTGCGCAGCCTGCAGCGCCAGCTGCACGCCGAGGGCACGAGCTTCCGCGAGGTCCTCGACGGCGAGCGGCGGGCGTTGGCCCTGGCCGAGATGGTGCGGCCGACGGTCTCGCTGGCGTCGGTGTCGCACGGCCTCGGCTACTCGCACCAGAGCAGCCTGACGCGGGCGGTGCGCCGCTGGACGACGTTCAGCCCCCGCGGCCTGCGCGGGCTGCGGACCGGCTAGCGCCGGCCGCCGAGGCGCAACGCAGCGCTGGCCCGCCGCGAGGACGTTTGCAGGATCGGCGAGAAGGTGGCGGAGGGAAAGGACTCTTCGACAAACTCGCTCGAAGTATGCCCCACATCCCGCCAGCACGCCTTCGTATTCTTAAGTGAATCTTCGCCACCGCAGAAATTCGCTACATGAACAGACGCCACTTCACCTGGTGCTCGGTGCTTCGGCCAGTATTACCTTGATAGTATTTTCCCTCCACGCCTTCGTTGTGTCGCAGTCAAACTGGCCTGAGCGAAAGGAAACGGAAATGAAGGCGACATGCATAAACCAAATCCAATTGGCAGCGCGGTGGGGGATTAGCCATCGTACGCTTGAACGGTGGCGCTGGACCGGCGAGGGGCCGAAGTTCGTGAAACTCGGCGGCCGGGTGGTGTACCGGCTATCAGATATTGAGGAATATGAGCAGACCATGCTGAGGACGTGTACGCCAGCGAACGAGAGGGTGCAGGCTCACGGTTAAGAGTTGCTGCCGGACCCACATCGCGACTTGGATGGGTCCGGTAGAACCCAAAATGCAGTAGACGTTCCTACAGCGAATTTTGACATTGACAGCAGACTTGCGCGCGCCTACCTTCTGTAGCGATAGTTACAGAGGATTTTCGATGCGCCTCGCTGACGCCTGCACCATCCACACCGGCTATACCGCTCGCGGCAGACTGGAGCCGACGGCCGCCGGGGGCGTGCTAGCAATCCAGTTGCGGGACATCTCCCCCGATGGCCTCGTCGATCCGGAGCGCCTCACCCGCGTCCAGTTGGAAGACCTTGCAGACCGCTATTTCGTGCGCGCCGGTGACGTTGTGTTCCGATCGCGGGGGGAGCGTAACACGGCCTCCGCCTTGGACGAGCGCCTGAAGGAGCCTGCCCTTGCAGTGCTCCCACTGATCGTACTGCGGCCGAAGCGCGATGTCGTGACGCCCGAGTATCTGGCTTGGGCGATCAACCAGCCGCCGGCGCAGCGTCACTTCGACGTTGCGGCGCGCGGCACGAACATCCGGATGATACCCCGATCCAGCCTCGACGACCTCGAACTCGACGTCCCGGACATCGAGACACAGAGAAGAATCATCGCCGTCGATGCGCTGGCCGAAAGGGAGCGAGAGCTGTCGCAGCTCGCAGCCGAGACAAGAAGAAAAATGATGGGCCTGATCCTCGTCGAACGAGCGAGCAGGATGCGTACCAGAACGAGGAAAGGAAAGACGCCCCAATGAACGACCAGCTTACCCAACAACAGGTCAACCAAACGGCCTGGGCCGCTTGCGACACCTTCCGGGGTGTCGTCGATGCCGGACAGTACAAGGATTACATCCTGGTGATGTTGTTCCTGAAGTACATCTCCGACCATTGGAACGACCACCTCGAAACCTACCGCAAACAGTATGGCGGGGATGAGACCCGGATCCGGCGGCGGCTAGAGCGTGAGCGCTTCGTTCTGCCGGAGGGTGCCAGCTTCTACGATCTTTACGAAGCGCGGAACGAGGCCAACATCGGCGAGCGGATCAACATCGCGCTGGAGCGGATCGAAGACGCCAACCGCGCCAAGCTCGAGGGCGTGTTCCGCAACATCGACTTCAACTCCGAAGCCAATCTCGGGCGCGTGAAGGACCGCAACCGGCGGCTCAAAAACCTGCTGGAGGACTTCGCCAAGCCGGCGCTGGACCTGCGCCCCAGCCGGGTGACCGAGGACATTATCGGCGAGTGTTACATCTATCTGATCTCACGCTTTGCCTCAGACGCAGGCAAGAAGGCCGGCGAGTTCTACACGCCCTCTGCCGTCTCCCGCCTGCTCGCCAAACTGGCGGCTCCCAAGCCGGGTGATACGATCTGCGACCCGGCCTGCGGGTCCGGATCGCTGCTGATCCGGGCGGCCGAGGAGGTCGGGTCCGACAACTTCGCCCTCTACGGCCAGGAGGTGAACGGCGCGACCTGGGCGCTGGCGCGGATGAACATGTTTCTCCACGCCAAGGACGCCGCGCGCATCGAGTGGTGTGACACACTCAACAGCCCCGCGCTGGTCGAGGGCGATCACCTGATGAAGTTCGACGTGGTGGTCGCCAATCCGCCGTTCAGCCTCGACAAGTGGGGCGCGGAGAACGCGGACACCGACCAGTTCAAGCGCTTCTGGCGCGGCATCCCGCCGAAGTCTAAGGGCGACTACGGCTTCATCACCCACATGATCGAGATCGCCAAGCGCCAGTCCGGCCGCGTCGCGGTGATCGTGCCACACGGCGTTCTGTTCCGGGCCGGGGCCGAGGGGCGCATCCGCCAGCAGCTGATCGAGGAGAACCTGCTCGACGCGGTGGTGGGCCTGCCCGCCAACCTGTTCACGACCACGGGCATTCCGGTGGCCATTCTGGTGTTCGACCGCTCCCGCGAACAGGGCGGTGCCAACGAGGACCGTCGCGATGTCCTGTTCATCGACGCCAGCAAGGAATTCACGCCGGGCAAGACCCAGAACGTGATGGACGAGGCGCATATCAACAAGGTGCTGGAAACCTACGCGTCGCGGGCGGAGATCGAGAAATATTCCCACCGCGCCAGCCCGGAAGAAATCGCCGAGAACGACTTCAACCTCAACATCCCCCGCTACGTCGACACCTTCGAGCCGGAGGAGGAAATCGACGTCGCCGCCCTGCAGAAGGAGATCGACGCGATCGAGGCCGAACTGGCCGAGGTGCGGGGCAAGATGGCTGGCTACCTGAAGGAGCTGGGCGTCGATGTCTGAGGGCGAGCTGATCCTTTACAACACCGATGATGGCGCCGCGACCATTGGCCTGCGGGCCATCGACGGGACGGTCTGGCTGACGCAGTTGGAGATGGCGGAGCTGTTCGACACCTCCAAGCAGAACGTCAGCCTGCACATCAACAACATCCTGTCCGAGGGGGAGCTGGCGGCGGAGTCAGTTGTCAAGGAATCCTTGACAACTGCGTCGGACGGCAAGGCCTACCGCACGAAGGTCTACAATCTGGACGCCATTCTGGCGGTCGGCTACCGGGTCCGCTCCCCGAGGGGCACCCAGTTCCGCCGCTGGGCTACCACCGTCCTGCGCGAATACCTGGTCAAGGGCTTCGCCATGGACGATGCCCGGCTTAGCCAAGCCGAGCAATGGGACTATTTCGACGAGTGGCTTGCCCGCATCCGGGACATTCGCGCTTCGGAGAAGCGCTTCTATCAGAAGGTGCGCGACCTCTACACGACCGCCATCGACTACGACAAGACGTCCGAGCAGGCGCAGGCCTTCTTCAAGAAGGTGCAGAACAAGATGCTCTGGGCGGTCACGGGCAAGACGGCCGCCGAACTGATCGAAAGCCGCAGCGACCCGATTGCTCCCAACATGGGCCTGACCAGCTGGAAAGGCTCGGTCGTGCGCAAGGCCGATGTCGGCACCGCCAAGAACTACCTGAAAGCCGAGGAGGTCGAGGAACTCAACCGCATCGTCGTAATGTATCTCGACTACGCTGAGGACCAGGCGCGGCGCCGCCGTCCGGTCACCATGGCCGAATGGGCCGACAAGCTTGACGCCTTCCTCTCCTTTAACGAGCGCGACGTGCTGACTCATGCTGGCCGGCTGCGAATGGACGTGGCGCAGAAGCTGGCCGTCGAGCGGTTCGAAGTGTTCGACGCCAACCGCCGCGCTGCCGAGGCGCTGGCGGCGGATGAAGCCGATATCGCCCAGCTGGAGGAGATGGAGAAGGCCGCCAAGGAGCGGAAGAAGGGGGGCGAGAATGCGTGAGCTGGAGTTTCAGGCAGCTGATTGGGAAGAAGCCAGCCTTGGTGATCTTTGCACCTTTCGCGGTGGCAACGGCTTCAAGGAGGAGCACCAAGGGCAGTCGGTTGGCGAATTTCCGTTTATCAAGGTCAGCGACTTAACCCTTCCTGGAAATGAAAAGCATATCACCAATGCACAGAATTGGGTTTCTGAGGCTGTACTGAAGAAGCTTCGCGCTACCCTCCAGCCAGAGGGTGCCGTAGTCTTCGCGAAGGTGGGCGCGGCCTTGAAGCTAAATAGGCGGCGGATTCTGTCCCGCCCGACTGCCATCGACAATAATATGATGGCGGCAATTCCTGATAGAGAACGCATCGACGCAGATTTTCTTTACTACTTCCTTCTTACGCAAGATTTTGGAAGATTTAGCCAAGAAAGTGCAGTTCCTTCGGTAAATCAGGGCCATCTGGCATCAATCGATATTGGTCTGCCTTCTCTCCCCGAACAGCGTAAGATCGCCGAAATACTGCAGACATGGGACGAGGCCATCGAGAAGCTGGAGGCGCTGCGGGCGGCGAATCTTCAACGTCGCATCTGGATGCGCACTCATTTGTTCACGGGTCGCACTCGGCTGCCTGGTTACATGGGCGAATGGCGCGAAGTCGCTCTCGGCGAGGTGCTGACCGAACACGGCCTGCAAGGCACCGGCGCGGAGGAGGTCTTTTCCGTGTCGGTCCACAAGGGCCTGATCAATCAGATCGAGCACCTCGGCCGGTCCTTCGCCGCCGCTGAAACCGGCCATTACAATCGCGTCCTGCCGGGCGATATCGTCTACACCAAGAGCCCGACCGGAGACTTCCCGCTCGGCATCATCAAGCAGAGCAAAATCTCTGCAGAGGTGATCGTGTCGCCGCTCTACGGGGTGTTCACGCCCGCGACCCGCGCGCTCGGCGTGATCCTCGACGCCCTGTTCGAGTCCCCGGTAGCCGTCCGCAACTACCTGCACCCGCTGGTGCAGAAAGGTGCCAAGAACACCATCGCGATCACCAACCGCCGTTTCCTGGAAGGCAAGCTGACCCTGCCGATGGACCCTGCAGAACAATCCGCCATCGCCGCAGTGGTGGAGGTATCGCAAGCGGAGCTCACCGCCATCGAAGCAGAAATCGAAGCCCTCAGCCGCCAGAAACGCGGCCTGATGCAGAAGCTGCTGACGGGCGAATGGCGCGTGAAGGTGGAGAGTGACTGATGGCTCTTGGCTTCCGCCAGCATGACCCTGTGCGAGATGGCACACTCGAAGTTGATGAGGTTCATCCGAACTACGTCGAGGTTTACTTCGTGCCGCCGGAACACAGTTTGCTAGCGGCCAAACTCGACCCGAATAAAGCGAGGCAGTACCGCACCAAACTGCTGGACATCAACGGCCAGCACAAGTTCCTGACTATCCATCCGATCACCACGTTCGGTGACAAGTCCGATTTCCTGAAACCGAAATATGGCCAGGTGGAGCGGATCACCCTCGATCGCACGGACATTATCTTTCCGGGGTTCGACGGAGCCGTGCCGACGGAGCCCGAAGGTGTGCTTGATGTCCTAGAAAAGTTGCCCTCGGCCTTCACCAAGGACTACGCCTATGGCCTCGGCCTGGCGAAGCCATATCGGTTCATCATCGATGCTGTGGAAGAGCTATCGGACTGCACCGAGATCGTCATCACAAGCGATCAAGTCACAGGACCAGACCAGAAGGACGCCCAACTTTTTTATATCTCAAAGAAAGACTTCGAAGAGGCGCGGCGCGCCATGAACAGTATCGATAACCTCGCTCAGACCGCCGCGCGTGCCGTGAAGGAATCAACGGCCCACAATATCCTCGCAGAACGGCTTGGCGTGCCGAAGCTGGAACCCAAAGCGGGCCGGCACCCCTATCGAAAGCTCTTCACCGCCGTAGCGCAGGGCAAGGAGGAGCTGTCCGAGGAGGACCAGAACGCTGTTATCGGTGCCCTGAGCAGCCACGCCGCAAGCATCGCCGAAGAGCAGCCAGAGAAACTCGCCAAGCTGCGTGGAGACATCGAGCTTGTAACGCTCGAAGCGTTGATCAAGCGATATGAGGAAATGCTCGGCGAGAAGCTCGTTGAGGGGCGTTGGCAGGATTTCTTCAACGAGAACCCTTTCATCCTGAACATGGCCTTCGGCTATCCCGTCATCAAAGTGCGCGACCAGGCCTCAGTTGGCGGGCGGAAACTGTCAGGCGAAGGGGAGAAGATCACCGATTTTCTGGTCAAGAACAGCCTGACCAACAACACGGCGATCTTCGAAATCAAAACACCGCAGACCGCGATCCTCAACAAAACGCCGTTTCGCGAGGGCGTTTTCACGCCGTCGACTGACCTGTCAGGGTCCATCAATCAGGCGCTGGATCAGAAGTACCAGTTTCAGAAGCAGGTCGCCCAGATCAAGGACAACACCCGGCTCTATGACATCGAGTCCTACGCCGTGCACTGTTGCCTCGTCATCGGAAAGACGCCCGACGGCGAGGACCGGAAGAAATCTTTCGAACTGTTCCGGCGAAATTCCAAGGACGTGGAGATCGTGACGTTCGACGAGCTGCTCGAAAAGCTGAAGCAGTTGAGCGTCTTCCTGCGCGCTGCCGACGAGGAGGCCTGAGCATGAAGTTTATCTATGTCGATGAAAGTGGCGCGCGCGATCAGGGCGATGTGTTCATCACGTGTGGGCTGATGGTCGATGCCTACAAGCTCCGCAAGAAGACGGAGGAATTCGACCGGCTGCTGGAGGCGGTGTTCGCCAACCATGAGGGAAATCGCTCCGATTTTAAGACAAGCCGTTTCATCAACGGCAAGGGCGGCTGGAGTGCCGTCGATGCAACTGAACGCAAGGCGTTTCTGAAGCGGGTTTGCGAACTTGCCGTTGACAATGGCGGAAAGGTTTTTGGCATCGGCTTGTCCTTCGCTGCCTTCGATGCGGCAGCCGGAAACGATCATGGCCAGCCGTTCAATGCGAACTACTGGCTCGCTTCAGCGATGTTCACGGCCTGCCTCGTCCAGAAGAAGATGCAAGGGGTCAAAAACAGCAAAGGCCTCACGGTCGTGATCATGGACGACAACAAGAGTGAGATGCCCAAGCTGTCCGACGAGCTCTACAAAGGTAATTCCTGGTTCGATGGTTTGTACCAAGTTCGCGGTAAGAAGCGCGGCAAGGCCGTATGGCTCGATCGTACAAAGAAGAACCGCTTCGATCACATCATCAATACGGCCTTCGCTATCAAGTCTGACCATTCTTCCATGGTCCAGGTCGCTGACGCGCTCTCTTACGTCTACCGCCGGCACTTGGAGCTGAAGAGCGTTGCCGAGGCCTGGGTTGGCGAGAAGGACTATTACGCCGAACTTGTGGCCCTTCTCGAACCCGCGCGTGAAACGCTCGGTCAGTGTCCGGATGCACCCTGCGTCAAATTTTACAAGGCGGCCAAGCATCCGGAGTGGAAACTATGACCTTCGACGCCGCCGAAAAACATCAGTCCCAGATCCCCGCCCTTCAGCTGCTGGTGGCGCTGGGGTTCACGCCGCTGTCCCAGGCCGAGGCCGTGCGTCTGCGGGGCGGTCGCCTCCGCAATGTGGTGCTTGACGACGTCCTCGCCGACCAACTCTTGAAGATCAACAGCTTTACCCATCGTGGCCGGGACTATCCCTTCGACCTCGAGGACGCGCATGAGGCCATTCGCCGGTTGAAACCCACGCCCGACCGCCAAAAGGGCCTGCGCGGCACCAACCAGCACATCTACGACACCCTCGTCCTCGGCACGACCATCACCAAGACGATCCAGGGGGACTCCAAGTCCTACTCGTTCCGCTACATCGATTGGGAGACGCCTGCGAACAACGTCTATCACGTGACGGCCGAAGTCATATGTCCGCAACCCCCGATAAGTGCCAAAGGACGCAAAAACACGTCACCCCCGCCCAGATCCGGCTGGGTGGAGTCGTCTTGCGATGAATGGGTTGGCGCTGCGCGCCCAGGTCGGGCGGTGAGTGTCCGGTTGAGCCGATAGCAGCGGCCCGGTTGGGTCCCGGTCCGCCGTCTCGGTGGCGTGTGCCACCCCTTCCGCCTTCAGCGAGAGAAAGGGGCGGGTCGTTTCTGCGTCTGCACGCAGCTTGCCAAGCGCGGGGAAGATCCCCCGTGGCTTGTGGAGGGCCGATTCTATGATGCACGCCATGCACAATGAACTGCCGGTCTTGATCCAAGGTGGAATGGGGGTGGCCGTTTCGGACTGGCGATTGGCTCGGGCCGTGTCTGAAACGGGCCAACTCGGGGTTGTCTCTGGTACCGCGCTGGACACCGTCATGGCTCGCCGCCTGCAACTCGGAGACGCCGGCGGGGACGTCAGGCGGGCTCTCGCCGCGTTCCCGGTTGGCGAGACTGCCGAGCGGATCCTTGCCCGCTATTTCGTAGCAGGCGGCAAGAGCGCGGATCAGAGGTTCAAGCAGACCCCGATGAATCGCGACAAGCCGTCCCGGAACCTCCAGGATCTCCTTGTTACTTCCAACTTCGTGGAGGTGTTTCTCGCCAAGGAGGGTCATTCCGGGCCGGTAGGCATCAACTACCTCGAAAAGCTGCAGGCCCCCACCCTGCCGTCGCTATACGGGGCGATGCTGGCCGGTGTCGACTACGTGCTGATGGGGGCAGGCATCCCGAGGGCCATCCCGGCAGTACTCGACAGGCTGGCCCAGGGGCTTCCAGTCGAGCTCAGGCTCGACGTGAAGGAATCAGGACGGGATGAAGAGTTCCACACTCGATTCGACCCTGCCGTAGTGATGAATGGCGACGTCTCCGCGGTGAAGCGACCGGCGTTTCTTGCCATCGTGTCGTCGCACGTGCTGGCTGTCATGCTGGCCCGTAAGATCGACACTCCGGTCGACGGCTTCATCGTTGAGGCCCCGACCGCAGGAGGCCACAACGCACCCCCGCGAGGGAAACTGCAGCTGAATGATGCGGGCGAGCCCATCTACGGTGACCGCGACGAGCCGGACCTCGCCGTGATTCGAGACCTCGGCCTGCCGTTTTGGCTGGCCGGAGGCTATGCAGATCCGGATCGGGTCAGCGAGGCCAGAGAATTGGGTGCAGCCGGTGTGCAAGTCGGTACCGCCTTTGCCTATTGCGAGGAGTCGGGGTTCGACGCCGCCGTGAAGCGGCAGGTTCTGGAGCTGAGCCGACAGGCACAAGCGCGGGTGTTCACCGACCCTCTGGCTTCGCCCTCGGGGTTTCCGTTCAAGGTCGTGGAACTGGAAGGAACCCTATCGGAACCGGACGTGTACGGAAACCGGAAGCGGATTTGTGATCTGGGTTATCTCCGCACCGCGTATCGCAAGGACGACGGGGAGGTCGGATGGCGATGCCCCGCAGAACCCGTGGACGACTACATACGCAAGGGCGGCACTGCCGAGGACACAGTGGGTCGGAAGTGTCTCTGCAACGCCCTCATGGCCAACGTGGGGCTCGGCCAGATCCAGCGCCAAGGGGATCGTGAGGGGACTTTGATCACGTCCGGGGACGACGTGGCCGAAGTGGCACGATTCCTTCCATCGGGTGCCGACTCCTACCGAGCCGTTGACGTCATTCGCCACCTGTTGCCCGACGGCTAGCGTCACCAAGTCACTTGATGGAGCAGGGGGGAGCGACCGAGCCGCCTGCGGAGTCTCGCCGGCTACTCCTCGGCGATCAGCACGACCTTGCCGGCGGTTCCTCCGGCTTCGAGCAGGGCATGTGCTCGAGGGGCCTCGGTCAGTGGAATACGTGCTGCGACCACCGGTGCGATCCTGCCTGTCGCGAGGTAGTCGAACAGCGTCGTCAGCGTGGCGCGGTACCAGTCGTTGGGTTTGTCGATATCGGGCGGCATCGGAGCCTTCTTGCCGTCGGGAGTCATCGCCAGCAGGGTTCGCGTAGCCAGGCTGGCCGGGATGACCCGCAGGCCCGACCTCGAGGTCGCCGCCACCCCGAACCACACCAACCGTCCTCCTTTGCGCAGGACCTTGTAGGAGCGCCGCAGTTGGCGCCCGCCCCCGATGGGGTCGAACACGACGTCGACCCCATCTCCGGTGAGGCTGCGGATGCGCGCGACGAAGTCTTCGGACCGGTAGTCAATCGGCGTTGCTCCCAGCGAAGCCACCAACTCGTGGTTGTACGCCGACGCCGTGCCGTACATCTCCAAGTCGGACAGGCCGCCGAGTTGGAGCAGTGCCGTCCCTACGCCTCCAGCTGCGCCTTGGACAAGAATGCGCTCGCCGCTCCTCACGTCGGCTGCTCGATGCATCATCGTGTAGGCGGTCAGGTAGTTCGCCACCACGCAAACGGCATCGGCGGGATCCAGGTTCGACGGGACGGGCACCGCCGCGTCGGCGGGGACGCACACGTACTCGGCGTAGCCACCCTGCGTTCCGAGCAGGGCCGCGACGATTTGCCCATCATTTACCGTCGAAACGCCCTCGCCGATCTTGTCCACGACGCCAACGACGTCAACGCCCGGAGTGAACGGCACCTTCGGAAAACCGGGGAACCGAGATCGCCGCACCATGAGGTCGAGACCAGAAATGCCGGCGGTGAGCGTCTTCACCCGCACCTCGCCTGGTGCAGGCTCGGGTAGCGGCTCCTCCACGACCCGCAACACTTCCGGGCCGCCACGCTGGGTCACGACCACACGTCGATGCTTCGTTGGTTCCATGCTCGCATCGTCAGGGACCCGGGACCGGACCACCCAGAGGACAAGGTCATCTCAGGCGACCGCCGTTCGCGTGTTCTCGGCGGAATCCTCGCGTCGCTTCGCGGCGAGCCAGAAGTGGAGCACGGCGAGCAGGCCGTAGCCGATGGTCTCGACCGGACCTCCGGTGAGAGCTCCGGCGATGGAGAAAACGCCGCCGGCGATCAGTGCCGGGCGAACCGCCGCTCCTCGCGACAGGATCACGATCGCCAAGGTGGCCTCGAAGACGGCCACAAGCACCGTGATCGCAACGCTGTTGGGCACGAGGAACCGTTCGATGAAGGCCTGTGCCGGTGGAAGCCACGCTTGATCCGCCATATTGACGTAGAACTGTTCGCTGTGCTGGAGGACGTAGAACGCCTGGTGCACGGCTCCGATCGCATAGAGGACGCCGATGGTCAGCTCGGCAGCCTTGCGAAACGCCATCAGAGGGCTTCGGTCACGGTGATCACGATCGGTCCCTTGGCGTGGCGTTCATTCGTGCTCCTCAGCCATCGCGGTGTTCGCGGGTTGTGCCCTTTCGCATCCTTGTGGAGGTAAGGCACCAAGCGGTAGGGGCTGATGGCCCGGCGCCCAAGATCGACGCCGACGGGGAGGGACGAAGAGAAAGAGAAGTGGCGGCTCAAGATCGGAGCCGCCACTCATCTCGTTTGGATTGGCGACCTAGCTGGTGGCCCACGCCCCCGCGATCGGAAGGGACTCTTCGACGGCAAGGATCGGTCTTGTACTGAGCTCCATCCACTTGGAGTAGTGGATGGCGTCCTCGTAGAGGCGCTCCAAGATCGCTTCGTCGCCAATCAAGAACCCGCCGCCGCCATCGGCGTAGACGTAGTGCGCGAGCGTACCCGGGCTGGCGCCCCGCTCGGCGAACAACTCCAGCAGCGCCGCCGTCTTCTTCTTGGTTCGTTTCCCTGTCAGTGCGTACGTTGTCACGTAGTGCATGATCCGGGCTCCCTCTCCCTGGACGTGCGAATCTGCGTTCGCCCTTCGACCCTACGCCGCGGATCCGTCCCGTGTCTGGTGGGACTGATCAGCCGGCGAAGAGGTCGCCGGCCAAATACTTCATGCCGGTGTCGACCGCGACCGTGACGACGGTGTGCGCCGGGCCGAGCTCCTCAGCAAGCTGGATTGCTCCCACGACATTGAGACCGCTCGAAGTACCGGCGAACAGACCCTCTTCGGCGGCAAGCCGCCGGGCCATGGCACGCCCCTCCTCTTCGTCGACACCCCGAACCTCGTCGTATCGGTCCGTGTCCAACAGGGGCGGGATGAACCCGATACCCGTTCCTTCGACGTGGTGCGTTCCCGCCACGCCGGTAGAGATGACGGGCGACGTAGCGGGTTCGAAGATCACGACCCTGGCAGGCGAGCCCCCATCTGCCAGCGCCGAGGAGACTCCCATTGCCAATCCGGCGGTGCCGACCAGCGCGCAGAACACATCGATCGGCCGGTCCATTTGATCGAGGATCTCTTCCCCGATCTTGCGATACCCCATGAGGGAATCGGCGTTCTTCAGCTGATCCGTCCAGTAGGTGTCGGGCTCCGCAGCGTACACGGCGGCTTGTTCGATCATCCGGGGAACGAGGTCGGGGGTCACCTTGCCGTCGACGCTGGGGAGGATGGTCAAGTCGGCCCCGAACGCCTGCATCGTTTTCAGCTTTTCCTCGGCGAATGCGTCCGACGACACGACCTTGAAGGCGTAGCCCTTGACGGCGCAGACAAATGCCAGCGATGAACCCGTACTGCCACCGGTGTACTCCACGACCGTCATGCCCGGCTTCAGGTCCCCGCGCCGTTCGGCTTCTTCGACCATGGCGAGCGCCATACGATCCTTGTACGACCCCGTTGGGTTGAACCACTCGAGCTTGACGAACACGTCGGCGGCGCCGACCGGCACGACCTTGTTCAGTCGAACGAGCGGCGTTCCCCCGATTGCGTCCGTCAGTGATGCGCCAATCGCCAAAGCATGCTCTCCCTGTTGTTCTTTTCCGCCCGGACGGGCCTTCCATCGCCGACCCTACGCGCTTCGGTCCTCCGAGAACGGAAGACGCCCGGCCGATGTGGCCGGGCGTCTGCGCGGAGAGGGAGGGATTTGAACCCTCGAGGAGGTTTAAAGCCCCCTACTCGCTTAGCAGGCGAGCGCCTTCGTCCGCTCGGCCACCTCTCCGTGATCTCGCAGGTTATCAGAGCCCCGTACCGGCGCTCCCAGACTGGGTATTCAGGTGGTTGAGCAACGCCAAGCCGTAGGCGTCGGCTGCCACCGGCGCACTGAAGGTGAGGTCGTTCCCTGTGGTGCAGTGATACCCGGAGGCATCACGCTGCAGTCCGACGAAGGTGTCCCCAAGCAAGACCCGTAGCTGCGACTCGGCGGGCAGCCAGATGACCTCGTGCTCCATGATGGCGTCGAGCGCCCACTCGACCGCGCCGTTGAAGGCGATCTGGCGGCCGCCCTGCACGTGGCGCACATCGACGGTCATCTCGCTGATGGAGAAGGTGTGCTCGTCGAGGTCGCGGTCGGGGATGTAGAACCGGTCGCCGTCGGCCGGGTGCCATTCCAAGCCGGCGTCGCGCAGGCGGCGGGCGAGATCGATCGAAATCATGCCGCGCCTTCCGGCTGCCAGGCTCCGACCCGCTCCGCCAGAACCGGCAGCGGCACCGGTCCGGAGTCCAGCACCACATCGTGGAAGCCCTTGATGTCGAAGGCCGGCCCGAGTCGCTGCTGTGCCGCGTCGCGCAACCGGAAGATCTCGCGCTGGCCGAGCTTGTAGGCGAGGGCCTGGCCGGGCCAGCCGATGTACCGATCGACCTCCGTCTCGATGTTGTTCGGCGCCTGCGGTGAGTTCATGATCAGGTACTCGATCGCTTCGTCGCGGCTCCATCCGAGCGCGTGCATCCCGGTGTCCACCACCAGTCGGCCCGCCCGCCACGAGTCGAACGACAGGATGCCCATGCGTTCGAGGTCGCCGCTGTAGAGGCCCATTTCGTCGGCGAGGCGCTCGGTGTAGAGGCCCCACCCCTCCACGTAGGCCGTCACCAGAGCGTGCTTGCGGAACTCGGGTATGCCCTCGAGTTCCTGGGCGATGGCGATCTGCAGATGATGGCCTGGGATGGATTCGTGGAAGGCCAGCGCCTCAGACTCGTACCGGGTTCGGGTGGCCGGCTCGGTGGTGTTGACGAAATAGGTGCCGGGCCTGCTGCCGTCAACTGTGGGCGGGAGATAGAAGGCCAGCGGTGCCTCTTCGGCCCCGGGCCCGGGGATCTGGGCCATCACACAGTCGGTCTGTGGCAGGCGGCCGAACCAGCCGGAGATGGCGGTCCGGGCCCGGTCCATGGCAGCTTGGGCCGCGGCGACGATCTGTTCGACGGTCTCGAACCGCAATGCCGGATCGTTGCGGAGCTGTTGGTAGATCATCGTCAAGTTGTCGGTGCCGAGGACCCGGCTGCCGAGTTCGCGGTATTGGCCGCGGAGCTGGGCGATCTCTTCGAGGCCGATGTTGTGGATGTCGAGCGGTGCCAGGTCGAGCGACGTGTGGCGGCGGATGGCGCCTGCGTACGCCTCGCCGCCGTCGGGAAGCCACACGAGTCCGGTGCGCTCCGGTGGGCGGGACTTCTCCAATACCTCGCTCCACAGTGTGTCGCGGTAGGCGGCGTAGCCGGGCCGCACCGATTCGACAACCTGCGCCGCGAGCTGGTCCCGCCATGCCGCGGTTTGGTCGTCGGTGAAGTCCTGCGGGGGAGTGAGGTTGATGAACGGATCGGTGGTGAGGCCACTATTGAGGTAGTCGTCGATCTGGGCAATGGTCTTCTGGACGGAGATGGCCGGCGGGGTCCGGTCCCGGGCGATGCCTTGGCGCAGCCGCTTGAGCGCCTGGTCGAATGTGGTGCCGAGCCGCGACCATTTGGTGACGACGGCATCTGCGACCTGTGCATCGGGGACGGTGATCTGGCCGACCAACTGCAGCAGTTCAACGTGGAGTCCACTCGACGGGTCGACGGCGAACTCTGCGAAGCGCGATCGCAGCTCAGTGGCGGCACCGGTGGCCTCCTCCATCATGACGGCCCTGGTGACCTGTTCATCGGCGGTGAGGGTTGCCGGGTCGATGGTCTCGGCTGCGGCGGTGACCGCATCGAGCCGTTCGATGAACAGATCCTCGGCGGCCCGGGTCAGGTCCTCCATCTCGGCGGCACGTCGATAGTCGCCGATGAAGAGCCCGGTGGTTGGGCTGCGCTCCAGTTCGAGTTCCCAGTACTCGTCGGCGAGTCTCGCCAGCTCCTCATTCATGCTCGGGCCACCCCTCGTCGACTCCGCGCCCAAGTATCCCCGATATAGGCGGCGAGCGCATCTGGGGCAGGGCCGTTCGGCTAGGCGGCGCCCGACCACTCTCGGACCATGCGGCCCAGCGTCTCGAGCGGGACCATCCCGGAGCCGAGCACGGTGTCATGGAAGCCCTTGATGTCGAAGTTGGGGCCCATCGCGGCTTCGGCGGCGGCCCGCAGTTCCAGGATCTCGAGCCGGCCGATCATGTAGGCCAGGGCCTGGCCGGGCATCCCGATGTAGCGGTCGACCTCGCCCTCGATGGTCGCCATGCTGAGCGGCGAGTGGTCGGCGAAGTACTGGATCGCCTCGTCCCGGCTCCAGCCGAGCGCATGCATGCCGGTGTCGACGACGAGGCGGCCGGCCCGCAGCGAGTCGGCGGACAGCATGCCCATCCGCTCCAGGTCACTGGTGAACAACCCCATCTCGTCGGCCAGGCGTTCGGTGTAGAGCCCCCAACCCTCGGCGTACGCCGTGACACCTTCGTGCTTGCGGAACTCGGGGATCCCCTCGAGTTCCTGGGCGATGGCGAGTTGCAGGTGGTGACCCGGGATGCCCTCGTGAAACGCCATCGACTCGATCTCGTAGCGACCCCAGGCTGTGGGGTCCGAGGTGTTGACGAAGAAGGTCCCCGGGCGCGAGCCGTCGGTGGCGGGTGGGAAGTAGAAGGCCAGCGGTCCCGACGGGGTCTCCGAGACGAGGCAGTCGGTCTGGGGGAGCCGCCCGAACCAGTCGACCATTGCGGCCTTGGCCTTGGCCATCGCCGCCTCGGAGGCGGCGACGATTTCGGGGCCGCTGTCGAAGTGCAGTTCGGGATCGTCGCGCAACCGGGCGTAGATCTCGGTGAGGTCGCTGGTGCCGAGCACGGCTTGGCCGAGCACCCGGTACTCCTCATCGAGGCGGGAAATTTGCTGGCGCCCGATCTCGTGGATCTCGCGGGGGTCCATCGGCAGCGAGGTGTGGCGGTAGACGTAGCGGGCATAGGTGGCTTCGCCGTCGGGGAGCCAGTAGAGGCCGGGCTTGTCGACGGGGCGGGCGGCGGGGCGCACTTCGTCGGCGATCACGTCGCGGTAGCGCTGGTAGGCGGGCCGGATCGATTCGATGATGGCGTCGAGCAGATGGTCCTTCCACTTCGCGACGGCGGCGGCGTCGAAAGCGGCGGGGGCGCGGACGTTGAGCAGCACGTCTTCGGCCGGGGAGGAGTCGAGGTAGGCGTCGAGCTGTGCGACGGTCTTGTCGACCATCAGATCCGTCGGGGTCCGACCGCCGGCGACGCCTTCGCGGAGCCGCTCGGTCATCTGGTCGAAGAACGGGCCAAGGGCGCGGAACTTGGCGACCAATGCTTCGGCATGCTCCGGCAACTCGATGGGGAGCTGCGGCACGATCACCGGCAGCATCGCCTGGAAGCCCATCGCAGGGTTGACGGCAAGTTCGGCCGGTCGGGTCTCTTCGGTCTCGGCTTCGGTGCGGCAGGTGAAGATGAGCACTTCGCGGGTGATTCGTTCGTCTGGGGTGAGCCATGCGGGATCGATCGCTTCGGCGGCATCGGCAAAGGCACGCAGGCGTCCAATGTGGGCGTCCTCAGCGGAACGTGAGGCGTCCTCCATGCGGTCGTCGTAGCGGTGGTCCCCCAGCATCAACGCGGTAGTGGGGCCGACCTCGAGGCTGTACTCCCAGTACTGCTCACTCAGCCGTTGCAGTTCCTCGTTCACAGAATCTCCGTTGCTCGTTGCAACGCCGGAGGATACCCGGGCGGGAGATCACCATTCGCAGCCAACCTCGTTCTCGACGAGGGGCCGGGCCAGGATGCGGTACGAGACACCTTCGTAGTCCCAGAACGTCATCTGGTCGGCGTCGGCGAAGACGGCGAGCGCAGTTGTGGCGTCATCGCCCTCGAGGACCGTGCACGAAACGCCGAGGTCGGCGACCTCGGGGAGGTCGGCGGGACTGGCCGCCAGCGGCCACGGCTCGAGCGTGGCGCCGGGCTCGTCGTCATCGACAAAGCTCAGAGTGGCAAGTACCTGGACCCGATCGGCGAGGTATTCGCCGGCTGAGGGCGACTCGACACTGAGCACGTCGAGGGTGTCGAACAGGGTGCCCATTGCGGCGGCCTGCGGATCGGAATTCTCAACGATGCCGAGGGCATAGACGGCGTAGCGGTGAGTGCCGTTCTTGTCGTAGTAGTAGGCGACGGCGTCGGAAGCGTCGGCAACCGTGGCAGATGCCTCGCTGTTGTATTCGTCGTCGATGGAGGGGAGGCCGATGTCGTCAACGATCGCCAGTACGTCGGCCATGGCGGCGTCTCCGATGTTGACCTGCTGCATCGAGGGAAGCATGGGTCCGGGGAAGATGGCCGGCTGCGGGCCTTGGGACACGAGGCGGCCGTCGGCGTAGAGAGTGTGCTGGGGCATTTGGTTGAGGACGAACTCGACCGGGGCAAAACCACCCTCGTAGGCAGTCTGGAGGATGATGGTGTCTCCGTCGTCGGGCAGCGTCGCGGTCGTGTCTTCGTCGCTGCCACAGGCAACGGCGAGCAATCCAAGTGCGGCGGTCAAGGCGATGAGTTTTCGCATGGGGATATGACGGTAGGAGACGCCGGGCTGGTTCCGGTGGACATCGAACGCAATATGCTGGCCCCATGGATGCCACTACACCTTTGCGTTGGGGAATCATGGGCACCGGCGATATCGCCGGAACGATGACGGAGACCTTGCAGAGCGTCGGCTCACCGGTGGTGGCCGTCGGCTCTGGCTCGGCGGAGCGGGCCCAGGCCTTTGCGGCACAGTACGGGATATCGCACGCCGTCGGCTCGCACCAGGCGGTGGCCGGGCGCGACGACGTCGACATCGTGTACGTCGCCACCACACACGACCGGCACTACCAAAACGTGCTGGACGCGGTGGCCGGCGGCAAGGCCGTGCTGTGTGAGAAGGCGCTGGCGCTCAATACCCGGGAGGCAGTCGAGATGTATGGCGCGGCCGCCGACGCCGGGGTGTTGCTGATGGAGGCGATGTGGATGCGGTTCTGTCCGTTCATCGCCACGCTTGACGAACTCATCGCCGGCGGAGCCATCGGCGAGGCGACCGACGTGGAGGTCTTCTTTGGGTATGTGCCTCCGCAGAGCCGACGGTGGACCAATCGAAGGCTCGGAGGTGGATCACTGCTCGACCTCGGGGTCTACTCGCTCAGCCTGGTGCACCACGTGCTCGGGTCGCCGCAGAGCTTTGAGGCGATGGCGCAACTCGATGGCGGGGTCGACGTGGACGTGCGGGTGATCTCGCACCACGAAGGTGAGGCATCGGCCACCGCGGGGGCAACGTTCCTCGCCGATCCGACCAACGAAGCCATCGTCAGCGGGCGAGAAGGCCGGCTTCGGATCCACGCCCCGTTCCATCACTCGGCGAAGATCACGTTGGAGCGTCAGGGCGATGTGGTCGCGACCTACGACACGAGCTTCGCCGGCCACGGGTTCCGGTTCGAGGTGGCTGAGATGGAGCGCTGTGTGGCGGCCGGCCTGACCGAGAGTCCGCTGCGCCCCCCGGCCGACACGCTGGCCGTGATGGAGTGGATGGACGCCATCCGAGCGAGGATCGGGGTGGTCTTCCCCGGAGAGGCCGGCTAACGAGGGTTTTGGCGGATACCAGCGCAACATGTTGCGCCATTGTCCGCCAAAACCCTGTTGGCTTTCGGAAGGTTCGAGGCGGGACTACCGTTGTGGCCCGCACGCCCGAACTGCGCGATGCAGGCGCCCGTAGCTCAATTGGATAGAGCGTCTGACTACGGATCAGAAGGTTGGGGGTTCGAGTCCCTCCGGGCGTGCCACCGAAACCCCCCCGTATGCGGGGGTTTCGGCGCGTCGACAGTCCGGCGGGTTTAGGGCCGGTGTGCCGTGGGAGCAGTTCTCGGGAGCCATTCTCTGTTGAGCCGAGGCGTCGCCGGCGAGCCGGAGCCCTTGTCCAAGGGCTTTCGAATGAGGTCGGGCAGATCGACCTTCTGACATTCTGGGGGCTATCCGGTCGGTGAGCTCACAGCAGCTCGATGAACGCCTCCACCGTGAGGTCAGCCTGTCGCAGAATCGAGCGCAACGTTCCTCGCGCCAATTCGCGATGCATCGGGACGATCACCGTTCTGCCTTCCGGACTGCGCAGCTTCAGGTGGCTGCCACGTTGGCTCACCTCGGAGAATCCAACCTTGGCAAGAGCACGCACGACCTCGCGGCCGGACACCGTGGGGAGGCTCGGGCTCACGCCGGAATGTCGACCGGCGCGATGATCGGTGTCTCGATGTGATCGGGAAAGGGCTGATCCTCGAAGTAGAGTTCGAGGGCCTCGCGGAGATTCCTCAGAGCTTCCTCCACGCTGTCACCCTGGCTTGCAACTTCGACCTCGAGGCAGCGCGCAACGTACCAGGGAGCTTCTTGAGTGACGGCGGCGGTGAATCGCATGGCTCAGAGTCTACGGCCGGCAGGCGGGTCTGTGGGTCGTGCGTGGAGTGGGAGCCAAGTTGGGAGCCATTCTCTGTCGACGACGGTGGACAGGCGTGGACGCTGGTGGACACGAAAGCCCATCGTTCCGGGCTGTGTGGACGGCTGTGGAC
Source organism: uncultured Alphaproteobacteria bacterium (assembly GCA_942492185.1). Classification (GTDB taxonomy): domain Bacteria; phylum Pseudomonadota; class Alphaproteobacteria; order Kiloniellales; family JACOMY01; genus CALOEA01. The sequence goes on along the minus strand of CALOEA010000039.1, from coordinate 586 downwards.
GCGGGTGGACACGGCTTGGAGATCTACGGATCAGAAGGTTGGGGGTTCGAGTCCCTCCGGGCGTGCCACCCGAAACCCCCGTCATGGCGGGGGTTTTGGCTATCTCCCACCGATTTCGATGCCGTGTGATCGGTCTCTGGGCCGCGGTGGGGCCGCGAGACTTCGAGCCCGGATGTCAGTGAGCCGTCTGACGAGGTCGTCCACATCGGATGGGAACAGGTGGGTGTAGCGGTCCATGGTCACCGAGATGGATGAGTGGCCGAGGTGGACCTGGACGGCTTTGGGGTTGGCACCGGCGGCGATGAGGAGGCTCGCGCAGGTGTGGCGCAGATCGTGGATCCTGAGGCCCTGCGGGAGCTCGGCCCGCTCGACGGCTGTGTACCAGACTTGCCGCCGGAAGTTGCTGTTGCGAAGAGGCGCACCGAGCGGTGAGGTGAACACGAACGCTTTGGGATCGTCCGGGACGAGTCGAGCGAGATGCTCGGCGAGGAGCTCTCCGAGGAACTCGGGGATCCCGATGGTGCGGCTGCGGTGGTTCTTGGTGGGCCCGTGGTGGAGCTCGCCTCCGGCCTCGGATACCGACTCG
>CALOEA010000038.1:0-16546 GCA_942492185.1 uncultured Alphaproteobacteria bacterium | reverse complement strand
GAATCCGGCGTGTCCCCAGGAAGATCAGCAGCATCGCTGCCGCAAAGAATTCGATCCCGACTGAGGCCGGACGCAGCGGACCGCCTCGCATAGCGCCTCCGTGATCGCATTGGTTATCACCTCAACCCCGTAAACATTGCCCACGGGTGTTTCAAATTCATCATGGCAATCCCCCAGCGACCTCACTGATCAGGACGATCTTGTCCTGCACCAGGTAAGCCAGATCTGCGAGTTCTTCTTCATCGGTAACGAACAGCAGATCCGAGGCAGAAATGCCGATCACATCATGCAGTTCGCTGCTAGTATCCCCGAAGGACGGTAACAGTGGGTAGTCAACAAAGATCATTGAACTGGTCAAGCTGCACTTCTATATCCGGACCGATCGACAGGACCCTGTCTTCGAGCACGGGTTCCTCACCCAGGAACATCGAAACGGCTTTGATGATGAAAGGCCAGGCATCGTACTTTTCAATAAGGGCCTTATGAATCCGCAGGCGGATAATACTCTCCGAGATAGCGCTGTTTGGACGGATGTTCGAGTAGCCGTTTGGTGACATCAGCGAATCGGTTCATGGCTGGCTGATGCCAAGGTATTTGTCTCCGTCGATTTCCGCCTGCGAGACCATCAGCACATTCCCGACCTGGCGAAGCGCATCTTCCAGTGTCGGGTCTTCGCCATAAGCGCTGTTGAAATCCAGCAGCATGTCCACACCGATAACACCTGCTCCCATTTTCTGGAGGCGAAGGATAATCGTGGAAAGATCGATATGGGTCAGCGGATACTTGTCGTACTCTGCGTAAAGTCCGTCCGTGTAGACAATGATGACGTCTTCGGCAGGGCTTGCGAGATATTCATCCCTTGCAAGTGATTTCGGAGAATCTGTCGGTAGGAAAGTGTTTCATCTTCCAGCAGCGAGAAGGCTTCCTGGTATCAAGAACGGCAGCGCACAGGAAGAATAGGATGACAGCTAACTGATCAAATCTCTTCTGGTTTGCTCCCATCTAGATACCCGCCAGTGACGCCTAAGTGACTGTATTGAGGTAAAAAAGCCCACCAGCATCTTATTAAATACTGGTGGGCATTTACAGGCTTGATTTGCCGGTGGTCGGGCTTGTCGCCATTCTCCAGCGGGAAGATCAGTAATCTTCCTCCAGGGCTGCGTTGTACAACCTGGCTTCGCTTTCCTGAGATTGCTCAGCTTCAGCTCCTGGTATGACTGGATCAGCAGCGGCCGCATGTCGCTGTTCCCAGGGTTTTCCTTGAAGTACTCCCTGTAGGCATCCATCGCAGCGACGTACATGCCCTTCACATGTTGGTTTCAAGGAAGATGTCATCTCCAACCTGGCCCAGCTTTTCCATCACCGCGGCTTCTTCATCCTTTGAAATCAGGGTGAATTTGCTCTCCTTGTTCGGGATGTAAATTGTGCCGTCCTTGTCGACGCACTTACCCGATAGGAATATTCACCGACATCAACCATATCTGCGATTGAATACTGGATCATCTCTGAGGGCATTTCAGCTGGAACCTCAATGGACTTTCCATTGACGACCAGTCTGTAAGAGTACTCGGGGCAGGCGTTACGCCATACCAGGTCGCTGTGTTTTGGCGAAAGCGTGACTTCACGAATAGTCCTGACCTTGCTATCACAGGCATTTTCATCACCCATGTTGGCACTGCGCCGAACCGTGGTATATCGCTGCGCCTTGCAAACTTGTTCAGCAGGCTCTGGAACAGGCTGGATTCCTCCTGAGGCTCCGAGAGGCTCCCGGAAACACGACCTACGGAATCGTCTGCTATCTCCAGCTCTGTGTTTGCCCCAATATCCTGACTTCCTGATGTCATCGGCGAGATCGGCATTAACCATAATGGCGATCTCGACATGGCGCGCAGCCTGATCGACGCTGCGGCGGAGGCCGGCTGCCAAGCCGTGAAGTTCCAGAAGCGGACGCCGGAAATCTGTACCCCGCCGGACCAGCGCGACGTCATGCGCGAGACGCCCTGGGGCCGCATGACCTACCTGGACTATCGCTACCGGGTCGAGTTCGACGAGGCGGGCTACAGCGCCATCGACAGCCACGCCAAGGCGAAGGGGCTGCACTGGTTTGCCTCTCCCTGGGACGAGCCATCGGTCGATTTCCTCGAGAAGTTCAACCCCGTCTGCCACAAGGTGGCATCGGCCTGCCTCACCGACGACGGGCTGCTGCGGCGCCTGCAGCAGACCGGCCGGCCGGTCATCCTCTCGACCGGCATGTCGACCCTGGAGGAGATCCGTCACGCGGTCTCCCTGCTGGACCGCGACAAGCTGCTGATCTGCCACGCCACCAGCACCTACCCCTGCAAGCCGGAGGAACTCAATCTCCGCATGATCGGCGTGCTGCGCGAGGAGTTCGACGTCCCGATCGGCTACTCCGGCCACGAGACCGGCCTGCAGACCACCCTGGCGGCCGTGGCAATGGGTGCCTGCCTGGTGGAACGCCACATCACCCTCGACCGCAGCCTGTGGGGCAGCGACCAGGCGGCCTCGGTCGAGCCCCAGGGCTTCGAGCGCATGGTGCGCGACATCCGGGTCATCGAGGCCGCCTTCGGCGACGGCGTGAAGCGGGTCTACGAAAGCGAAGGACCCGCCAAGCAGCGGCTGCGGCGCCACTAGACGCCATGGTCTCCAGCTGCGACGCGATCATTCCCGCGCGGGGCGGATCGAAGGGTGTCGTCGGCAAGAACCTCCGCCCGATAGGCGGCCGATCGTTGATCGCGCGCGCCATCGCCACGGCTCGGGGCGCGGCGGGCATCCGCCACGTCTATGTCTCGACCGACGATGCCGCCATCGCCGCGGCGGCGCGGGCGGCGGGGGCACAGGTGATCGACCGCCCGGCGGACATTGCGGGCGACACCGCCTCCTCGGAGGCGGCGCTGCTGCATGCCCTCGACCGCCTGGAGGAGCGAGACGCGCTGCCGGAGATCCTGTGCTTCGTGCAGTGCACCTCGCCGCTCACCACCAGCGCCGACATCGCCTCGGCCCTGCAGCGCTTCGAGCAGGAGGGCGCCGACAGCCTGCTTTCCGTCGGCCCCACCCATGGCTTCCTGTGGCGCCGCGGCGCGAACGGCGAGGCCCTGGGCGTCAATCACGATCCGGCGAAGCGGCCGCGCCGGCAGGAGCGCGAGCCCGAGTTCCTCGAAAGCGGCGCCTTCTACCTGATGCGCGTGCCGGGATTCCGCCAGGCGCGCCACCGCTTCTTTGGGCGCATCGCCCTGCATGAGATGCCGGCCGAGCGCATCTGGGAGATCGACGCGCCGGCGGATCTGGTGGTTGCCGAGGCCTTGCTGGCGGCCCTGCCGCCGGAGGGATCGCTCCCCGCCGAGCCGGGCGGCCTGGTGCTCGACTTCGACGGCGTGATGACCGACAACCTCGCCAGCGTCGACGAGACCGGACGGGAGAGCGTGCGCGTCAACCGCAGCGACGGGCTGGGGCTGGAGCGCCTGCGCGCCACCGGCCTGCCGATCCTCGTTCTCTCCAAGGAGAAGAACCCGGTGGTCTCGGCGCGGGCCGCCAAGCTGCGACTCGAGGTGCGCCAGGGCATCGACGACAAGCTGTCGGAGCTCACGGCCTGGGCCGCCGAGAAGGGGCTGGCCCTGTCGAGCCTCGTCTATGTCGGCAACGACGAGAACGACGTCGAGTGCCTCGCCGCGGTCGGCTGCGGCGTTGCCGTGGCCGATGCCTACCCCGCCGCCAGGGCTGCCGCACGCCTGGCCCTGACACGTGGCGGCGGACAGGGCGCGGTCCGCGAGATCTGCGATCTCATCCACCGGCGGTTGATGGAGCGAGACGGCCGATAGCCGTCACGGCAAGGCGGCGGCCCATGCTGGACTGTGCGCAAACGATCCTCTAGGACAGGATCCTTGGCAGCAGGAAGCGCCCTTCGCGATGAGCCATCGAGTGTTCGTGATTGCAGAGGCCGGGATCGACCGGCGCAGTGCGCTCGAGGGGGCGGTGCGGCTGGTCGATGCCGCGGCCGAAGCCGGAGCGGACGCCGTCAAGTTCCGCACCTTCGCCGACCCAGAGAATGGCGCCGCCGCCAGCCAGGCTGCCCCGGCCCAGGCCGAAATGCTGCGGCGCATCGCGGTGCCGCGCGAGTGGCATCGCGAACTGAAATCCTACGCCGAATCGCGCGAGATCCTCTTCCTCTCGACGCCCTCCGACCTCGACAGCCTGGCGTTCCTGGTGCGCAGCATCGACATCGCGGCGATCAAGCTCGGTTCCGGCGACCTGACCAATGCGCCGCTGCTGCTGGCCGCGGGTGCGACCGAGAAACCGGTGATCCTCTCCACTGGCATGGCGGATCTGCCGGAGGTGGAGCAGGCCCTGGGGGTGCTCGCCGCCGGAATGCTGGGCGAGACCGACCTGGGAGCCGAGCGCTTCGCCGCCGCCTACGCCAGCGCAGCGGGCCGGGCGGCGCTCGCGGCGCGGGTGACGCTGCTGCACTGCGTCAGCGAGTTCCCGGCGCCGCGCGAGGAGGTCAATCTGCGTGCCATGGACACGCTGGCCGCACGGTTTGGCCTCCCGGTGGGCTATTCCGACCATAGCCGCGGCACCGCGATCGCCATCGCCGCCGCCGGCCGCGGCGCGGTCATGATCGAGAAGCAGTTCACCCTGGACCGCACGCTCCCCGCCCCCGATCACATGGCGTCGCTGGAGCCTGCCGAACTGGCACAGATGATCGTCACGATCCGGCAGATCGAGCCCGCGCTGGGCGACGGCGAGAAGCGCCCGACGCCGGGTGAGACGGCCAACCGAAGCTTCGCCCGCAAGAGCCTGGTCGCCGCCCGCGCCATCAAGGCCGGGGAGCCCTTCACCCCGGACAATCTGTCGGTGGCCTATCCCGGAAGCGGGCGCAGCCCCTTCGACTACTGGTCATTGCTCGGACACGCGGCGCAGCGAGACTATGAGGCGGACGAGGTCATCGAATGAACGGCCGCCGCAAGCGCGTGGGCTTGCTCGTCGATCATCCGCGGCGCGACCTCGATGGCATGACGCTGGTCGCCTACCAACTCGCCCGGCTGGGCGCCGAGGCGGTGCTGCTGCCGATGTATACCTCCGGCGTGGACATCCCGCTCGCGCGGCTCGACGCGGTGGTCGTGAACTACGCGCGGCAGAACAATGTCGAAATGATCGAGGCGCTGGCGCGCAGCGGCATCGCCGTCTTCGTCCTCGACACCGAGGGCTATCTCTCCTCCGAGCGCCATCGCCCGCTGATCGAGGCGGTGCGGGACTGCGATGCCGCGCCCTGGATCAGCGGCTATGCGGTCTGGGGCCAGGCGGCGCGCGACACCATCGCCGAGATCGAGCCGCGGCTCGCCGACAAGCTGGTGGTGACCGGCTGTCCGCGCTTCGACTTCCTGGCGCCGCAGTGGCGCGGGATGCTGACCTTCGAGGAAAGCGGCTATGTCCTCCTCAACGCCAACTTCAACTGCATCAATCCCCGCTTCGTGACGCCGGCGCAGGAGCGCGCTAACATGATCGAAGGCGGCTGGGAGCCGGAGTATCTCGACGGGTTCCTGACAGACATGCGCAGCGCCTTTGCCGGTTTCCGCGCCCTCGCGGGCCAATTGGCGCGCGCCCTTCCGGAGCATCGTTTTCTCTTGCGCCCCCATCCCTTCGAGCGGACCGAACCCTATGCCGAGGCCGTAGCCGGGCTCCCGAACGTGAGCCTCAATCTGACCGGCGGGGTGTTTCCGGTCCTCAGCCAGGCCGCCTGCCTGGTGCATCTCAACTGCAATACCTCGGTCGAGGCGCGCCTGCTGGACATCGCGCCGCTGCAGGTCGGCCACCTCAACACGGCGCGCCTGAAGCGCCATTTGCCGCTCTACGGCGGGGTGAGCATCGAGACGCAGGGACTGGACGACCTGATCGCGCTGATCCGCGAGCCCGGCCTCGCGGCCCGGCGCGACCGGCCGGAGAGCGTGTTCGCACAGTGGATCGAGCCGAACCTTCACCTCTGCGACGGACGCGCCAGCGAGCGCGCCGCGCGCCATATCCTGGAGCTGACGCCGACCGCGGCCCGCGGCCCCATGCTGCCGCTGCTGGCGCGCGCGAGCCGCCGCCGGCTGGCGCCGCGGCGCGCCCTCTGGGCAGCGGCCGGCACGGCCCTGGGGACGGCCGGCGCGGAACGGCTGCGCGCCTGGCACCGGAAGGGGCGGCGCGACAAGGCGATCCCGCTGGACAGCGTGGCCGGCCTGGCGCACAGGATCGCCCGCCACAGTGGCGAGCGGCCGCCGCAGGCGCAGCGGCTGCGCAGTCCGGCAAGCGGCCTGCCACTGGCAGCCATCGTTCTCAGCAAGGGGGCGAGCGAAGAATGAGCCTGAAAATCAAGGACGGCGTCCCGCGCTACAGCAAGATGCGCGGCGTGGACCGCCTGATGCGGCTGAGCGGCCTCTGGGCGCTCAACGGCAATACCCTTCCGCCGACCGTCAACGGCCGCTATCGGGCGGCGCACCGCAGAGCGCGGAAGGCCTTTCGCGGGACGCTCGCGGCGACCGCCGGCGACCCGCTCACGACGCGGGGCATCCTGCACGTACCGGGAGCCGTGCCGCGCGCGGAGGCCCTGGCGCTCTCCGCCGCGCTCGACCGGGCGTTCGAGGACAGGCCGGAGTCGGTGAAGCCGCTCATCGGCGGCGTCCGGGGCCTGCGGCGGCCGTTGGACATCCTTGGCGAGGGGCCGCTGCGGGCGCTCGACGGCCCGGTGCGTGCCGCCCTGGAGGCCCACTACCGCTCGCACTTCCGCGTCGAGTGGCTGGACTGCTACCGCTCGCTGCCCGAGGCCGCCCGCGAGACCTCCTGGCTGTGGCACATGGACAACGTCCCGCCGACCTGCCTGAAGGTGATGCTGCTGCTGACCGACGCCGGGGAGCGCGAGGGGGCGATGCGCTTCCACTCGCGGCCGGCCGTGCGGGCGATCCAGCGGGCCGGCTACTTCGGCATCCGCCTGCCCGAGCGCCGCGCCGATCTGGCGCACTACCGCGCCCGGGCCGGCGTCACGGTCGAGGAGGAGTTCATCGAGGCGCCGGCCGGCGACGCGCTGATCTTCGATCCGAACCTGCTGCACAAGGCGGTGCCGCCGGAAAGCGGGCGCCGCGATGTCCTCACCTTCATGGTGGTGCCCTCGCCGGTCGACTGGAAGGAGGCCCTGGCGACCTGGGGGCCCGACCGAATCCAGTCCGATCCCGGCGGCTACCCGCCCTCGCCGGACCTCTAGCGCTACAGCCGCCAGCCGAGCGCCGCGAGGTCGCAGCCGGTCAGCTCCGCCAGCCGCCGGTTGCTCGCCTCGAAAAAGCCTTCGCTTGCCCTTGCGATGCGGCGCTCCCAGCGCCGCGTCAGGGCGCGATCCCAGCTTCGCGGCGCCAAGCCGGCGAGATGGCGCAGGGCGAAGCGTGTCGGGCGCAGCAGCGGCGTTATCGCCCAGGGGCTGCGGCCGTTCGCCGAGTCGCGCTTCACCAGCGGATTGATCCAGCGCCAGACCGGATACTGCAGCATCGCCGCGCCGGGGTTCTCGACCGCGTCCAGCGGCAGGTCGGACAGCTTCGCGGCGCCGCAGAAGGCCCGGATCCGCTCCAGATAGTCGGCCGGATCGCGACGGAAGAGCTCGTAGGGCAGGCAGAGCACGTTCTCACCGCCGAAGAGCGCGCGGTAGTGCTCCAGGAGTCCGTGATAGCGGAAGCAATAGAGGTCGGGCAGTGGAGCGTTCAGATCGCGCGGTCCCTGCATGAAGTCCCGCAGCGACATGCCGCCACCGGCGCGCAGGTACTGCATGTAGCTGGCGCGGATCATCGCGACCTGCTCGCGCACCACCATCAGGATGCGCGCCTCGGGAAAGGCGCTCGACAGGCGCCAGGCGAACTCCTTGGCCTTCCAGCCGCCGGAGATCGGGTTGCCGGAGAGATCCTCCAGGCTGATCACCGGGATGAGGCCGGCGGCGATGTCGGCGGCGTAGAGCCCATCGATCGCCTGCCGCGTGGCCGCCGGATCGAAGTGGAACAGCGGCTGCTCGATGATGTGGCGGCCAGGCGACCGGCCGCCGATGCCCTCCGCAACCCAGCCGTCACGCTCGCGCTGAAAGGCGAAGCCGGCGTCGCGCCGCGGAAAGTAGTGCTTCTGCAGCCAGGTCGTGCCGGTCTTGTGGTGACCGATATGGATCAGATAGCGGGCGGACATCGGGCGGTCTCCTGGCCCGGCGGGACGGCGCGCGGGACGCACAGGAGCTAGCCCGTCCCCGGGGGCGAGGTCAAACGCCGCGCGCCTGGGCCGCCTTGACGGCCTCGGCGGGCCGCGCCACACCTCGGCGGGAAAGGACCGCCATGCGCGCGCTGATCCGCCATTCCCTGCTGAACGTCGGTGCCTTCGGGCTGAATGCCCTGACGCATCTCGCCGTCGTGCCGCTGGTGGTGGACCACTATGGCCTGGTCGCGCTTGGCGCCCTGGCGCTCGCGCGCCTGCTGTTGCCGAGCGGCGCCCTGGCCCTGCTGTGCCCTGGGCTGCAGATCGCCGCCGTGCGCCTGATGGCCCAGGCCATCGGCCGCGATACCGAGGCCGCGGCGCGGCCCCGCCTGGCGGCAGCGCTCCATGCCGCCCTGCTGCTCGCGCTGCTGACCGGCCTGGCGACCGGCGGCGCCCTGCTGCTGGTCGATCCGGCGGCGCTGGCGGCCCTGCTCGACGTCCCGCCAGAGGAGGTGGCCGAGATCCACGCCGTGCTGCCGTATCTGGCGGGCGCCCAGCCGCTGCTCTTTCTCGGCCTCGCCGCGCAGGGCGCGCTGACCGGCCAGGGCCGCTTCGGCTTCCTGCGCCTGCTCGACGTGCTCGCAACGCTGGGGCTGCTGGCGGCCGTCATCGCCGGCGCCGCCAGCGGCTTCGCCTTCGCCTGGATCCTTGCCGCATTCCTGGCGCTGCAGACGGCCAAGTCGCTGGCCTTCGGCGTGGCCGCGGTCGCCGCCGTCCTGCGGCTCCGGCGCGCTGCGGCGACGGCCCCGCAGAGCCGCGCCGGCGACCGCTGGGGCCTGCGGCTGCTGGCCCGCGAGCTGCGCACCCTGGCGGTCTCCAACCTGGTCGGCACGGCCACGGCCCAGGCCCCCTCCGTCTTCATGCTCTGGTTCGGCGGCGCCCAACTGCTCGGCCTCTTCGAGGGCCTGCGGCGCATTCCCATGGCGCTGAAGCAGCTGACCGGGCTCGCCAAGACCGCCGTGCTGCCGACCGCCGTGGCGATCGGCGAGCGGCTGAGCTACCGGCGCGCGCTGGCGCAGCGCGGCAGCTTCATCGTCGGCCTCTGCCTGGCGCCGCTCAGCCTGCACCTGGCGGTCTTCGCCGCGCCGCTGCTGCAGCTCTGGCTCGGCCCGCAGTTCGCCGCCCATGCCACGGTCTTCGCCCTCTTCATGCTGGAGCTGCTGGTGCAGGACCTGCAGGGCGTTCTGACCAGCGCCGCCACCGCCAACCTCCGCCTGGTGCGGCTGGAGAGCCTGGTGCGCGCCCTGCAGCTCCTGCTCCTGCTCGCCGGCCTGCCTTGGCTGATCGCCGGCACCGACCTCCTGCCGGCGGCGCTCTACATGCTGGCGGTGACCCTGGTCGGGCGGCTCTGGGCCGCGCAGTTCTACCTGCCCTACTTCGGTCTGCGGCCGCGCGACTGGCTGCCGGTGCAGCTCTGGCTGATCGCCCTGCCGGCCGCCATCGCCGGCCTCGCGGCCTGGGCCAGCCTGTCGCTGCCCCCCCTCTGGCGCCTCCTGCTGGTGGCGCCGGCCAGCCTGCTGCTGTCGCTGCTGCTCTGTCTCGCGGCGGCGCGCGGCGAGGCGCGTGGCGCTGCGCCAGACCTGGGCCGAGCTGCGGCGTGGACGCGGCCGGCGGACGGCCGCCGCGCCGGCGGCCGAGGAGCGGACTGCCTCGTGACCGCCTTGCCGGGGGGGCAGGCCTGCTTTATGGCTTCAGGCGATCGGCCGGACGGACACCCCATGGCACCGACGCCTCTCCTCTTCGTCTCGCTGGCGATGAACCAGACGCGATTCTTCGCCGCGCTCGACGAGGCGCTGCCGCGGCGCGACTGGGCGCCGGTGCATCTCTGCTTCCACGAGCGCAGCGCACAGTGGCTGGCGGCGCGCGGCCTGGCAGCGGTCAATCCCTACCGCCACCCGGCCTACGGCCGCCCGCTCGATGCCGCGGCCCTGCTGGGAGAGCGGCTGCCGCCGCTGATGCAGCACGAGATGGAAGCCTTCGAGCTGCCGGAACGGGCCCGGCCGGGGCTGTGCCGGGAGTTCGGCCGCTTTCTCGCGGTGGCCGAGGCCTGCCTGGCGGAGCTGGCCGCCGGGAGCGGCTGCGCGCCGGTGGTGGTGCAGGAGCTGGGCGGCTTCCTCTCGGTGCTGGCGGTCTTCGAGGCCGCCCAGCGGCAGGGCCTGCGCTCGCTCTTCATCGAGCCCTCCTTCTTCCGCGGACGGATCTTCTTCACCGCCGACGAGCTGGCGGCACCGCGCGTGCCGCCTAGCCCGCAGGCGGCGCCTGCACCGGAGATGCGGGCCTACCTGGAGGCCACGCTGGCCAACCGCAGCCTCGTCATCCCGACCAAGGACGCGCGGCACTACCGCGTGCCCGGCCGCAAGCTGCGCGACCCCTACAACCTGCGGCGCCTGGTGCAGAAGCTGGCCGACAAGTACCTCTTCCGCCGCCGCGAGGTCTTCTCCCACATCGGCCTGCACGTGGCGCGGCATCTGCGCATGGTGACCACCGAGCGGCAGCTGCGGCAGGTCTATGGCGAGCTGCCGGCCAGCGGCGCCTTCGTCTATTTCCCATTGCACGTGCCGGCCGACGTGGCCCTGACCCTGCGTTCGCCAGCCTATCTCGACCAGTACGCGCTGATCGAGCGCCTGGCCGGGATGCTGCCGGCCGGCACGCCGCTGGCATTCAAGGAGCATCCGGCCCTGGTCGGGGCGCTCGACCGCCGCCGCACCCTGGCGCTCCTGCGGCGCTGCCCCAATCTGCTGCTGCTGAACCCGGCGCTGAACAACTTCGCCGTGATGGACCGCGCCGCCGCGGTGGTCACGGTCAACTCCAAGTCGGGCGCCGAGGCGGCGCTGCTCGGGCGCCCGGTGGTGGTGCTGGGCGATGCCTTCTACCGCGGCGCGCCGCTGGTCGAGAGCGTCGACAGCCTGGAGGCGGCGCGGCCGCTGCTGCTGGCCGCCCTGGACGGCCGCTGGCAGGGGCCTGACCGGGCCGAGGCGGAGCGCTACTTCCAGTCGGTCTGGGAGCGTTCGCGGCCAGGCGAGCTCTACGACACCGCGCCGGACAACGTCGCCCGCTTCGCCGCCTCGCTGGTGGCGGCGCTGGAGAGCGGCAGGCTGCGCGATGCGGCCTGAACCGCTGGTCTCGATCGTCACGCCGGCCTGGCGCGCGGCGCGCTTCCTGCCGGCGACCATCGCCTCGGTCGAGGCGCAGAGCTGCGGCGACTGGGAGCTGCTGATCGTTGACGACGCCTCGCCTGACGAGACCGCCGCTCTCGCCGCCGCCGCCGGCGCCCGCGACCCGCGCATCCGGCTGCTGCGCCAGCCGGAGAACGGCGGCCCGGCGGCAGCGCGCAATCGCGCGCTGGCGGCGGCGCGCGGACGCTTCGTCGCCTTCCTCGACGCCGACGACCTCTGGCTGCCGCAGAAGCTGGAGCGCCAGCTCGCCTTCATGCGCGCGCAAGGCGCAGCCGTCTCCTTCACCGCATTCCGGCGCATCGACGAGAGCGGCCAGCGGGTCGGCCGATTGATCCATGTACCGGCGCGGCTCGGCTATCGCCAGCTTCTGAAGAACACCGCCATCGCCAACCTGACCGCCATGGTCGATCGCCAGGCGACCGGCCCCTTCGCCATGACCGACAAGGGCTACGACGACTTCATCCTCTGGCTCGGACTGCTGCGCCGGGGTTTCGACGCCTACGGCCTGGACGAGGACCTGGCGCGCTATCGCGTCGTCGGCGGCTCGGTCTCCAGCCGGCCGCGGCGCTCCGCCGGCTGGGTCTGGCGGGCCTATCGCGAGGAGGCCGGACTCGGCCCCGTCGCGGCCGCCTGGTGCCTGGCGCACTACGCCGCGCGGGCCGCCTGGAAGCGCCTGCGCTTCTGAGCCGGCGGCCCGGCCGCATTGCCGGGGGGCGGAAAGACTGATAGCAAGACCCGCCCCGTCGCGGCCGGCCGGCCGGCGCCGCGGCGGCCCGCGACCCTGCCGATTCGAGACATGCCCGACCAGATCTTCCCGCAGCTCCTCGACCGCCTAGAGCGCCGCACCGCCCGCATCGGCGTTATGGGCCTCGGCTATGTCGGCCTGCCCCTGGCCCGCGCGCTGGCCGAAGCCGGCTTCACCGTCTCCGGCTTCGATACCGACCCCGGTAAGCGCCAGCAGCTACTGGCCGGTCGCTCCTACCTGCGCCACATCGCCTTCGACAGCCTGGCGCCGCTGCTGCAGAGCGGCCACCTGGTGCCGGAGGCCGGCTTCGCCGCGCTCGGCGCCTGCGACGCCGTGGTGATCTGCGTGCCGACGCCGCTCGGCCGCGGGCGCGAGCCCGATCTGACCTACGTCGTCGCCACCGCCGAGAGCATCGCCGCCGCATTGCGCCCCGGCCAGCTGGTGGTGCTGGAATCGACCACCTATCCCGGCACCACGGACGAGGTGCTGAAGCCGATCCTGGAGCGCGGCGGCCTGGTCGCCGGCCGCGACTTCTTCCTCGCCTTCTCGCCGGAGCGCGAGGACCCCGGCAACGAGCGCTTCGGCACCCGCGACATTCCCAAGGTGGTCGGCGCCGACGATCCGCTGAGCGCGCGCGCGGCACGAGCGCTCTACGAAGGCATCGTGCCCAGCGTCGTGCCGGTCGCCAACGCCCGCACCGCCGAGGCGGTGAAGCTGACCGAAAACATCTTCCGCGCCGTCAACATCGCCCTGGTGAACGAGTTGAAGGCGATCTACGAGGCACTCGGGATCGACATCTGGGACGTCATCGAGGCGGCGAAGTCGAAGCCCTTCGGCTTCATGCCCTTCTATCCCGGCCCCGGGCTCGGCGGCCACTGCATCCCGATCGACCCCTTCTACCTGGCCTGGAAGGCGCGCAGCGTCGGCCAGGAGGCCGCCTTCATCGAGCTGGCCGGCGAGGTGAACCGGGCAATGCCCGGCCGCGTCGTCGAGCGGCTCGCCGCGGCCTTGGAGCAGGTGGCCGGGCGCGCGCTCGCGGGGGCCCAGGTGCTGATGATCGGGCTGGCCTACAAGAAGAACGTGGACGACACCCGCGAGAGCCCGGCCCTGGCCCTGATCGAGCAACTCGAGGCGGCCGGCGCGACCGTGACCTTCCACGACCCCCACGTCGCCGCGATCCCGCCGACGCGCGAGCACCCCGCCCTGGCCGGCCGGGAGTCGCAGCCGCTGACGCCGGAACGCGTGGCGGCGGCCGACGCCGTGCTGATCGCCACCGACCACGACGCGGTCGACTACGCCCTGATCGGCGAGCAGGCGCGCCTCGTGGTCGACACCCGCAATGCCATGGCCCGCAGCGGCGTGGCGCTGCGAGCACCGCTGTTCAAGGCCTGACGGATGTCTGCGGCATGACATTGCTGGCCGACGGCCTGCTGGCCACCTACCGCGCGACCGCCCGGGTGGCGACGCCTGCGGTCTGGCTGCTGCTGCGCCGCCGCATCGCCCGCGGCAAGGAGGACCCGGCGCGGCTCGACGAGCGCTGGGGCCACGGCGCGATGGCGCGCCCCGACGGCCCCTTGCTCTGGATCCACGCCGCCAGCGTCGGCGAATCGCTGGCGGTGCTGCCGCTGATCGACTCCCTGCAGGCCGAGCGCCCAGGCCTGCCGATTCTCATGACCAGCGGGACCGTCACCTCGGCGCGGCTGCTGGCGGAGCGGCTGCCGCCCGGCGTCATCCATCAGTATGCCCCGCTCGACCTGCCGCAGGTGGTGGAGCGCTTCCTGGCGCACTGGCGTCCGTCGCTGGCGCTCTTCGTCGAGTCCGAGCTCTGGCCCGGCATGCTGCGTGCCCTGGCGCGGCGGCGCATCGCCCTGGCGCTGGTGAACGCGCGCATGTCGGAGCGCTCCTATCGCAGCTGGCGGCGCGTACGTGCCCTGGCGCGGCGCCTGCTGGGTGGCGTGGCCCTGGTCCTGGCGGAAAGCCCGCCCTCCGCCGCTCGCTTCCGCCTGCTCGGCGCGCCGCAGGTCTCCACCCCGGGCAATCTCAAGGCCGCGGCCGCACCGCTGCCGGCGGACGAGGCGGCGCTGGCGGCACTGCGCCAGGCCATCGGCGGGCGGCCCTGCTGGATTGCCGCCTCGACCCACCCGGGGGAAGAGGCGGAGATCCTCGAGGCACATCGCCGTCTGGCGGTGCAGCAGCCGGAGGTGCTGACCGTGATCGTGCCGCGCCATCCCGACCGCGGCCGCTCCATCGCCACGCTGGCGGCGGACGGCGGGCTCGCGGTGGCTCTGCGCAGCCGCGACACCCTGCCGACGGCCGCCACGGAGCTCTACGTCGCCGATACGCTGGGCGAGCTCGGGCTCTTCTACCGCGTGGCACAGCTGGTCTTCGTCGGCGGTTCCCTGGTGCCGAAGGGCGGGCAGAACCTGCTGGAGCCGGCGCGTCTGGGTCGTGCCCTGCTGGCCGGCCCCCACACCGAGAACTTCGCCGCCGTCGCCGAGCATCTGTCGGCGGTCGGCGCGCTCTTCCGGGTCGGCGATGCCGAGAGCCTGGCGAAAAGCGCCGCCCTGCTGCTGGCCGACGGCGAACGCCGCGCCGCGGCCGAGCAGGCCGCCGAGGCGGCCGCCCGGACCGAGGCGCGGGTGCTGCGGCAGACCATGGCGGCGCTGCAGCCGCTGCTGGCGAGACTCGACCGGCGGGGATAGGGGACACGGCGATGAGAGGCGGCCCGGCCTTGCGCTATTGGCGGCCGCGGCGCGCCGCGGCTCGCTGCTGACGCTGGCTTAGTCCCTCAAGGGCTGGCGACCTCGGCCAGGAATTCCGCCAGGAGGGCGGCACAGGCGGCCGGGTGGCTGCTGACCAGGAAGTGGCCGGCCTCGGCGACCACGGCGGAGCGCGCAGCGGGCAGGCAGGCCCGCAGCGCATCGGTCATCACCACCATCGCCGGATTGGCCAGCGCGCCGCGCACCAGAAGCACCGGCATGGCCAGGGCCGCGTAGTCGCTGCGCAGGGCCGGGAAACCGAAGTCGGTCAGCCAGTCGAGGCGGTTCGCCGGCGCCCGCTCCCGGCAGTAGGCGCGCACCGCCTCGGGGAAGGCGGCAAAGCTGCCAGGGCCGCCCCAGAAGTCGATGACGATGGCGGCAGCCTCGGGCTCTCCGGCGGCCAAGGCTGCCGCGAAGCCCCGGCTCATCTCCTCGGTCTGGCGATAGAGATCCGGCCGCCCGCCATCGGCGATCAGCGCCAGCGGGTTGGCCTCGAAGAGCGCCAGGCTCGCCACCTCGACGGAACCGGCGAGCGCGGTGGCCAGCGCCACGGTGCCACCGAAGGAGTGGCCGACCAGATGCACCGGTCCCCCGGCACGGCGTGCGGCGGCCTCGACGACACGCACCTCGTGCGCCATGCCGCAGTCCTCCAGCGTCCGGGTGTCGTCGGTCGCGCCATAGCCGCAGAGGCTGGTGCCCACCATCCGGTAGGCCGGCGGCAGGCTCTTCTGCAAGGCGCGCCAAGCCGCCGGCGTGCTGAAGGAGCCGGGAACGAAGAGGAGCGTCGGCCCCGCGCCCGCCTCGAGGTAGTCGATCGCCGGCATCGGACCGCCGCTACCGCGCGCCTTCGGGCAGTGTATCGGCGCCCTCGCCCATGCGATGGCCCGGGTTCAGCCGCTCGATTTCCAGCAGCAGGCCGGAGTGATCGACGCCGGGGCCGCGGGTTTCCACCACCTTGGCAAAGAGCTCCCGCGTGCGCTCGGCCAGCGGCAGAGTGAGGCCGAGCGACCCGGCCTCGCTCAGCGCGTTGTCCATGTCCTTCAGGTGCATGGCGCAGGCGCCGCCGGGCAGCCAGGTGCGGTCCAGCATGCGCTGGCCGTGGATCTGCAGGATCAGGCTGTCGGCGAAGCCGCCAGTCATCGCCTTGCGCACCGCCGCCGGATCGGCGCCACTCTCGTTCGCCAGCAGCAGCGCCTCGGCGACCGCGCCGATGGCCAGCCCGACGATGATCTGGTTCGCCAGCTTGCCGACCTGGCCGCAGCCCGGCGGGCCGATCAACGTCGGCCGCCCGAGGGCCTCCAGCAGCGGCCGGCCGCGCTCCCAGTCAGCCGCGGTGCCGCCGACCATGATCGCCAGCGTCGCCGCCTCGGCACCGCTCGGTCCGCCGGAGACCGGCGCGTCGAGCTGGCCGATGCCGGCCTCGGCCAGACGCGCGGCATGCGCCCGCGCCTCGGCCGGGGCGATGGAGGAGCAGTCGATCACCAAGGCGCCCTTGGCGATGGCCGCGGCCACGCCCTGCGCGAACAGCAGGTCGCCGACCGCCTTGCCGTCGCTCAGCATGGTGAAGACCACCTCGGCCCCTGCCACCGCGGCGG
>CALOEA010000037.1:0-127432 GCA_942492185.1 uncultured Alphaproteobacteria bacterium | reverse complement strand
GGTGCCCCAGGCGTCGAGCGGATTGACCGGCAGCAGGCCGGGATCGAGGCGGGCGGCCAGCTTCGCCGCCGTCGCCTCGTTGATCTCGGCGAAGGGCACGCCGCGCGCCTCGGCCAGGTCGATCAGCAGCTCGCGCTCGCCGCCGCTGTCGTGCAGCGTCACCAGGCCGCCGGGCGGCAGCGCCCCGGGGCTCTGCTGGAACAGCAGCAGCGTCGCCGCCAGCTCGTCGAGCGACTCGACCCGCAGCACGCCGTAGCGGTCGAACAGCGCCTGGTAGGCACCGTCGTCGCCGACCAGCGCGCCGGAGTGCGAGGCGGCCAGCGCCGCCGCGGCCTCGCTCTTGCCGACCTTCATGGCGACGATCGGCACCCGCTACCGCGCCGCCTTGGCCAGCGCCGCCTCGAATGCGGCGGGGTCGCGGATCGTCTCCAGCAGCAGCCCGATGGCCTGGGTGGAGCCGTGCTCCAGCGCGAAGTCGATGTAGTCGGCCATGGTGACCGACAGCTCCTGCCCGGTGGAAGCGACGAAGTTGTAGTCGATGCGCCCCTCGGCATCGATCATCGAGCAGAGCGCCGAGCCGGAGTGGGTGAAGAAGGAGATGCCGCCGGCGCGGTGGTTGTCGCGCGTGTCGTAGCCCACCAGCCAGACGCCGACGTGGAAGTTGTAGAGCCCCATGCCGTTGGCGCCGCAGAGCAGGAAGCCGCTGTCGCGGCAGAGCGCGCGCACCCGTTCCGGCAGGCTCGGCTCGCTATCGCCCGGCAGGTAGAGGCTGGAGACCATGGTGCCGGCCCGCACGCCGAGCCGGATCGCCTCGCGCAGCGTCTCCTCGATGGCGGCGTTGGGCACGCCGAAGAAGACGTGCTCCGGCACCTCCGGCAGGGCGGCCAGCGAGGGATAGACCCGCTGGCCCTCGATCTCCTCGTAGCGCGGGTTGACCAGGTAGAGTCGGCCCCCGTGCCGGCCCTGGAAATCGGCCGTCGTCAGCTGGCTGAGGATGGTCTTGCCGACCGAGGCGGGGCGGGTGGAAGCGCCGACCAGCGCGATGGAGGCCGGGCGCAGCAGGGGATCGAGGCGGTGAGCGCACATCGGGAAAGAACTCTGCGAGGATCGGGTTGTTAACGGGCCGTTCAACAAGGCGCCGGAGGCTAGCCTTTCGGCCCCCCGCGCGGCAAGCGGCTCGCCGGGCTCACCGCGCATCGGGCGGCGTCGCGCGGCGGCGCGGCGGATCGAAGAAGGGCCGCGGCACCACCTTGGCCCGCGCCATCACCGTTTCCCACTTCAGTTCCTTCTGCACGTAGACCTCCACCCAGAGATCGTCGCCCCGCGGCTCGCCGAAGGGCCGCTTCAGGCTGGCCAGCGCGATGTTGCGCTTGGCGGTCGGCGACCAGGCGGCAGAGGTGAGGAAGCCCACCTCGTGCTTGCGGCGATGATAGACCAGCGAACCCGGCGCGGTCTTGTGCCCCTCCAGTTCCAGGGCGACCAGGCAGTACTGCGGCCCCCGCTCGCGCTCCGCCAGCAAGGCGCGGCGGCCGTTGAAGGGGCCCTTGTCGAAGGCGACGAAGTGGCCGAGGCCGAGCTCGAAGGGCGAGCGGCCGCGGGTCGGGCGCAAGGCCTCGGCCTTGGGCACGAACTCGACCCGCGCCATGATGAAGCCGGCCTCCAGGCGCGCCAGGTTCAGCGCCGCCGACCCCATGGCCCGCAGGCCGTAGTCGGCGCCCGCCGCCATCAGGCGGTCCCAGAGCTCCAGCGCGTGCGGCGGCGGCACCCAGAGCTCATAGCCGAGGTCGCCGGTGAAGCCGGTGCGCGAGATCGCCAGCCCGAAGCCGTCGAGCTCGGTCTCCGTCACATCGAAGGGCCTCATCCGCTCGATGGCCGGAAGGCCGAGGCGCCGCAGGATGGCGGCGCTGCAGGGCCCCTGCAGCGACAGCCCGGCGACCTGCTCGGTCACCTCGTTGACCTCCACCGCGTAGCCCAGCGCGCTGTCGAGCAGCCAGGGCAGGTGCCGCTCCTGGCAGCAGAGGCGAAACTCGTTGCGCGCGAAGCGGAAGACGGTGCCGTCGTCCAGGACGTGGCCGGCATCGTCGCACCAGACCACGTAGGCGACGCGACCGGCCTTCAGCTTCCGCAGGTCGCGGGTCACGAGTCGATTCAGGTAGGCCTCGGCGTCGGCCCCGGTGACGCGGTACTTGATCATCGGCGAGATGTCGTAGAGCGTCGCCTGGTTGCGCAGCGAGAAGTACTCCGTCATCTCGTTGTCGAGCACGTCGGGGGACAGGCAGCCGGCCCAGCCGATCCAGTTCTGCCGCAGGTTCAGGGCGGCAAGGCGCGGATGGAAAGGCGTCTCGCGCAGCATGGTGCGGAAGTGGTCGAGTCCCTCGGCGCTCATCGGCGCACCTCCTTCAAGGCGACGGCGGCGGCGTTCCAGCCCGGCAGCCCGGTGACATGCCCGCCGGGGTGCGCACCGGCACCGCAGAGATAGAGCCCGGCGAGCGGCGTGGAATAGCGCGCCGCGCCGGGCAGCGGCCGCAGCAGGAAGAGCTGCTCGATGGTGGTCTCGCCATGGTGCCAGTCGCCGCCGGTCAGGCCCATGCGCGCCTCGTAGTCCGCCGGCAGCCAGAGCTCCTTGGCCCGGATGCGCGCCGCGGTGCCGGGGAAGCGGCTCTCCAGCAGCGCCAGCGCGCGCTCCTCGGCGGCGGCGCGGGCCGGCTCGACGCCGTACTTCGGCGCGGTCGGCAGATAGGTCAGCAGCAGCGAGAGCGCCTGCGGCCCGCCGGCAGCCGCCGGGTCGAGCGCGCCCGGCACCAGCAGCTCGGCGCCGAGACCGCGCGGCACCTCGCCGTACTTGGCGCCGTCGTAGCTCGCCTCCAGGCCGGCCAGATCGTCGAGCAGGAGGATGCGGCCCTGCCGGCCGGCGGCCTGCAGCTCGTCGGGCAGGCCCTCCAGCACCAGATCGAGCTTGCCGACCAGGCCGCGGCTGCGCAGCCGCTTCGCCTGCCGCAGGAAGCCGGTGTCGAGCCAGGGGGCGCCGACGAAGGAGAGGAAGGTGCGGCGGGGATCGGTCGAGCAGAGCACCTGCGCGGCGGCGATCTCCTCGCCGCCCTCCAGCACCACGCCGCGCACTCGCTCCTCGTCGAGCAGCACACGCGCGACCGGTGCCGAGGTTCTGACCTCGACACCGGCCGCGCGGGCTGCCGCAGAGAGCGCGACGGCCAAGGCCGGCACGCCGCCCTGCGGCAAGGCAAGCGGCGCCGAGCCCGCCGCCCGCCCAGACAATCGATAGAGCCAGGCCAGCACGCCGCCCGGCGAGCGCGGCGCCAGGTGGGTGCCGAGCAGAGCGTCCCAGGCGAGGCTCGCCTTCAGCAGCGGGTCGCCCAGGGTGTCGTCGAGCAGGTCCTGCACGTTCAGCAGCACGATGCGCAGGAACTCGCGCAGCTCGCGGCGGCCGAGGCGGCGCAGCCGCAGGCCGAGCTTGCCCAGTGCCCAGCGGTCGCCCCAGTCGCCGCCGACCGGGCGCGGCGGCGCGGCCTCGCGGAAGGGTGCGAGCGCCTTGGCATAGGCCAGCAGGCGCGATTCCAGCGCCGCCCAGGCGGGCCGCGTCGGCAGCGTCGAGCACCTCGGCGGCCGGCCGCCGGCCAGCGGAAGGCGGCGGCCCTCGCCGTCGACCGCCAGCGTGCCGATATCGCGGCTGAGGTAGGCGAGACCGTGGCGCCGCAGATCGAGCGCCTTTTCGATCGCCGGATGCAGCGCATAGAGCAGGTGCGCGCCGGCCGGCACCTCGAGGCCGCCGAGCATGCGGCCGCCGGCAAGGCCGCCGAGGCGCTCCTGCGCCTCCAGCAGCAGCGTGCGGCGGCCGGCCTTGGCCAGCCGCGTGGCGGCGATCAGACCGTTGTGGCCGCCGCCGACGACGACGGCATCGTAGGGCTGGGTCATCGGGTGGCCCCCGTCGCTCGCGAACCGAGCCGCAGCACCCCCATCCCGGCCCTCCCCCGTGAAGGGGCAGGGAGGGCTGAAGCGGGATTGCTCGACCGGGCGCAGAACGCCCCCTCCCCCCTTGCGGGGGAGGGTTGGGGTGGGGGGCGGTTAGAGAGAGCCATCGCGCTCGATGCAGTCCTGGTCATGCCGCCGGCCTCACGGTCTGCGGCGCCTTCAGGTCGCGCAGCACCTCGCGCGCGCAGTTGGCGCCGGGGGCGGCCATGACGCCGCCGCCGGGATGGGTCGAGGAGCCGCAGAGATAGAGCCCCTTGAGCGGCATGCGGTACTGCGACCAGCCGGGGACCGGCCGGTTGAACAGCAGCTGGTCGAAGGTCAGCTCGCCCTGGAAGATGTTGCCCTCGGTCAGGCCGACCTCGTTCTCCAGGTCCCAGGGCGTGCGGATCTCGACGTGCTTCACCAGCGAACGGAAGTTCGGGCTGTAGCGGCCGATCTGGTCCAGCACCGTCTCGCCGAAGGCCTGGCGCGCCGGACCGTCCCAGGGCTCGCCGCTCGCCAGCTCCGGCGGGGCGTACTGCACGAAGACCGTCATCATGTGCTTGCCCGGCGGCGCCAGCGTCGGGTCGATCTGGCTGGGAATCAGCGTGTCGCAGTAGGGGTCCTGCGACCAGGTCCCCCGCTTCCAGTCGTCGTAGGCCCGCTCCAGCCGCTCCAGAGAATCGGAGAAATGCAGGTCGCCGCGCAGCCCCGGATGGCCCTTCGGCAGCGCGGGAAAGTCCGGCATGCCGTCGAGCGCGATGTTCAGCTTGCCCGACGAGCCGCGGATCTTGAAGCGCTTCACCGCCGCCAGGAAATCGCCCGGCAGCTCCTTCTCCTCGACGGTCTGCAGGAAGGTGCGCTTGACGTCCATGTTGGACAGCACGACACGCGCCGCGAGCTCACTGCCGTCGCAGAGCGCCACGCCGGTGGCGCGGCCGTTCTTCGCCAGGATCCGCTCGACGCCGGCGCCGACGCGGATCTCGCCGCCGGCCTCCTGCAGGCTGGCCGACAGCGCCCGCGTGACGGCGCCCATGCCGCCGCGCGCGAAGCCCCAGGCGCCGACCGCGCCGTCGATGTCGCCCATGTAGTGGTGCAGCAGGATGTAGGCCGTGCCCGGCGAATAGGGCCCGAGCGCGGTGCCGATGATGCCCGAGCCGCAGAGGTGCGCCTTGATCACGTCGCTCTCGAAATGCTCGTCGAGGAAGTCGCCGATCGACATGGTCCAGAAGCGCAGCGCCTCGGCCAGACCCGCCTCGCCCAGGTCGTGGAAGCGGCGCAGGATGAAGAGCAGCTCGGAGAGGTCGCGGATCTTGAAGGAGGTCGGGTCCGGCGGCGGGCGCAGCAGCAGCGGCCGGATGAGACGGCACTGCCGGTAGATGATGTTGGCGTAGTCGTGATAGGCCTCGGCATCGCGCGGCGAGAAGCGCGCCATCTCGCGGTGCAGCCGGTCGTGGTCGGAGAAGAGCGAGAAGGCATCGCCGTCGCGGGTGAAGGTCGCGCCGCCTTCGTAGGGGATCACCTGCAGCCCGTGCCGCCCGAGGTCGAGGTCCCGCCAGATCTCGGGCCGCAGCAGGGAGCAGACGTAGGAGCAGTTCGAGTAGGTCCAGTCCTCGTGCAGCGAGCGGCTGACCGCGGCGCCACCGACCCAGTCGTTCTTCTCCACGACGCAGACCGAGAGCCCGGCGCGCGCCAGGTAGCAGGCGGCGGTGAGGCCGTTGTGCCCGGCGCCGACGACGATGGCGTCATAGTGCTTCCTGGTGACCGTCATCTCTCTCCCCGCAACAGAAACTCCCTCCCCCCGGCGGGGGAGGCCACTTCCCCCCTCCCCCTGCGGGAGAGGGTCAGTTGCCTACGCCACCGCGCCTTCCGGGTTCCCCTCCAGCGCCGCGCGCGTCTCGTCGACGGCCGTCTCGAAGGCCGTCAGCGTATCGGCCAGGCAGCTTTCGTCGTGCGCCGCGGAGACGAACCAGGGCTCGCGCGAATCCGGTTCGCAGAGCACCCCGCCCTCGTGCAGGAAGGGCGCCATGGTGTCGTAGAAGCCGTAGTCGCTGCGCTTCCAGTCACGGTAGTTCCGCGGCGGCGGCGCCGCCAGGAACAGGCCGAACATCGAGGGATGGCCGGAGAAGGCATGCACCACGCCGCGCTTGTCCAGGATCTCGCTCATCCCCTGCATCAGGCGTTCGCCATAGCGGCGGATGTCAGCCAGGGCGCTGGTCTCGTCGAGGATCTGCAGCGTCTTCTCGGCGGCGGCCAGCGACACCGAGTGGGCGGTGTAGGTGCCGCCGTGCGCGACGCCCTGCCCCATCCTGCGCATGATCTCCTCGCGCCCGGCGACCACCGAGATCGGATAGCCGTTGGCCACCGCCTTGGCGAAGGTGCAGATGTCGGCCTGCACGCCATAGAGCTCCTGCACGCCGCCCTTGGCGACGCGGAAGCCGGTCTTCACTTCGTCGACGATCATCAGCACGCCGTATTTGGTGCACAGGTCACGGACGGCGTGAATGAATTCCGGCGTCGAGGGGATGCCGCAGCAATTGCCGAGGATCGGCTCGATCAGCACGGCGGCGATCTTGTCCCCGTTCTTCTTCAGCACGTCTTCCAGGCGCTGGGCGTTGTTCTAGGGCACCTGCCAGAAGAGCTGGCGCGTGGCCATGGGAATGCCGAGGCCATAGGGGACGACCTTCGGGTCCTTGGTCTGGTCATCCATGTCGTCGGGATCGGCGGTCCACATGGTGGCGTCGAAGAGGCCGTGATAGGACCCCTCGAAGGTGACGTAATTGTCCTTGCCGGTGTAACCGCGGGCAAGGCGCAGGGCCGCCATCACGGCTTCGGTGCCGGAATTCGAAAAGCGGACCAGCTCGGCCGCCGGCATCATTTCCTTGATCAGCTTGGCGACGGTCACTTCCTTTTCGGTGCCGAGCGCATAAACGGTGCCGATCGACTGGGCATCACGCGCGGCGGCATCGACCGCGTCATGGCAATGACCGAGGATCGCCGGGCCATAGCCCAGGCGGTAATCGATATAGTCATTGCCATCGATGTCCCACAGCCGCGCGCCCTTGCCGTGCGTGACGAAGATCGTCTCCTCATCGCCCCAGTAGCGGAAGTTCGAGGCGACGCCGAGCGGCAGCTTGGTGGCCGCCTTTTTCCATTGGGCGCGGTTCTTTTCCATCTTTCGCATAACGAAATCCCTTGAGAATGTGCTTTCAGATAGACAATCCGAAACAGATGCTTATATATAAATGCTGAATGGCCGTTCAGTCAATGGCTGAGCACTCATTCATTGAATGCCTGTTCAATCAGGCGCTTGTCCCCGGCCCATTGCTGGCCGGCGCGGCGCAGCCTAGAGTGCGCCGCCCGCGCCCGCCGGGCCGGAGTCGCCGCGCCGCCGGAGCCCGCCCGGCCGGGCGGAAGGAGAAGGGAGCAGAGGCACCATGGCCCTAGCCCGCGACGTACCGAAGAGCCGCGCCGCAACCCGCGAGTTCCGCAAGCAGCAGCTGATCGAGTCGACCATCGACTCGATCGCCAAGCGCGGCTTCGCCGAGACCACCCTGGCCGACGTCGCCGACGGCGCCGGGCTGTCGCGCGGCATCGTCAACTTCCATTTCCATTCCAAGGAGCAGCTGCTCGTCGAGACGCTGCAACTGCTGTCGGAGGAGTACCGCGAGGTCTGGCGCCGCTGGCTGGCGAAGGGTGGCGAGAGTCACGTCCGCCGCCTGGTGGCGATGATGGAGGCCGACTTCGACCCGGCGGTCTGCAATCGCAAGAAGATCGCCGTCTGGTATGCCTTCTGGGGCGAGGCCAAGTCGCGGCCGACCTACCTGAAACTCTGCGCCGACCGCGACCGCGAGTACGCCGAGGCCTTCCACGCCGCGGTGCGCGGCCTGATCGAGGACGGCGGCTACCAGGCGCTCGACAGCCAGATGGTGGCGCAGGGGCTCTCGGCGCTGACCGACGGCCTCTGGCTCGACTGCCTGGTCGACCCCAAGGGCTTCGACCGCGAGCGCGCCAAGCGCAGCGCCTTCCTGTTCCTGGCCGCGCTCTTCCCGCGCCACATCGCGCCGGACGGCAAGCCGCTTGACCTGGCGCCGGGGCTTCCCCCCGGCGCCCTCTTCGCCCCCTTCCCCACACCCCACGAGACCGCCCATGACGCTCGCGCTTCCCGCTTCCGCCCGTGCCTGGCAGGCCAAGATCAAGACCTTCGTCGAGCAGGAGCTGATCCCGCACGAGGTGGAGGCGGAGATGAACGAGGGCCGCATCGACCCGGTGGTGCGCGCGCGCCACCGCGAGCGCGCCGCCGAATTCGGCCTGCCGGGCATGGACGCGCCGCGGGAGCGCGGCGGCCTGGGGCTCAGCAATGTCGAGCAGGTGGCGATCTACGAGCAGATCGGCCGCGTCACCAACGGGCTGGGCTGGTGCTTCTCGGAGGCGCACCGCTGGATGTTCGAGGCCTGCAGCGAGGAGCAGATCCAGCGCTACGTGCTGCCGATCATGCGCGGCCAGCGGCACGAGTGCTACGCCATCACCGAGGCCGATGCCGGCTCCGACGTCAGTGCGTTGAAGGCAACCGCCCGGCGCGACGGCGACGACTACCTGCTGAGCGGCGAGAAGTGGCACGTCACCTCGGCCAACCTCGCCGACTTCATGATCTTCCAGGGCGTGCTGACCGAGGGGCCGCAGGCCGGCCAGCATCAGCTCTTCTTCGTCGACATGGGAACGCCGGGGATCGAGTTGCTGCGCACGCCGGCCTATGCCCACACCTACGAGTCGCACCACCCGATCTATCGCTTCGACGAGGTCCGCGTGCCGGCCGCCAACCGCATCGGTCCGGAGGGCGACGGCATGGCCTTCACCTATGCCTGGTTCCGCCGCGAACGCCTGATGATCGCGGCGCGCTGCTGCGGCGCGGCCGAGCGCCTGATCGAGGAGGCCACGGCCTTCGCCAAGGGCCGCATCGTCGGCGGCCAGCCCATCGCCAAGTACCAGGCGATCCAGTTCATGCTGGCCGACAGCGTGACCGAGCTTTTCGCCGCCCGGCTGATGACCTACGAGGCGGCGGCGGCGCACGACCGCGGCGAGGACGTGAAGCAGCTGCACGGCCTCTGCTCGGTGGTGAAGCTCTATGCCTCGGAGATGGCCAACCGCGTCGCCGACCGGGCGGTGCAGATCTTCGGCGGGCGCGGCTATATGCGCGAGAACGTCGCCGAGCGCTTCTTCCGCGAGCTGCGCGTCGACCGCATCTGGGAGGGCACCAGCGAGATCCAGCGGATCATCATTGCGCAGCAGCTCTACAAGCGCGGCCAGAGCGCGCTCATCGGCTGACCGGGTGACCAAGCAGGACCCCGCCCTCGCGCCGCAGGCTCTCGAGCTCCTCGCCCAGGTCCCCGGCGGCCGGGCGCGCACGCTGATCGCCATCATCGCCTCGGCGGCGCTGGTCGGCATCACGCTGGGCTATGCCGCGCCGCTGATGGCGCTGATGCTGGAGGCGCAGGGCCAGAGCCAGACGGTGGTCGGCCTCAATGCCGCCATGGCGGCGGTGGCCACCATCCTGCTCGGCCCGGTGATCGCGAAGATCTTCCAGCGCCTGGGCTTCTATCGCGCGATCATGTGGGCGGTCTTCGGCGCCGCGCTGTCGCTGGCGGTCATGGCGCTGTGGCAGGAGGTCACGGTCTGGTTCGTCTTCCGCTTCCTGATGGGCGCGGCGGCGACGGTGCACTGGATCGGCAGCGAGACCTGGATCATCTCCATCACCCCGGCGCAGCATCGCGGCAAGGCCATCGCCTTCTACATGATCGCGATCTCCGGTGGCTTCGCGCTGGGCGCGCCGCTGATCCTGCTGTTCGGGACCGAGGGCACCGTGCCGCTGCTGGTGGCCGCCGGCCTCTCGGCGCTGGCGGCACCGGCGATCTGGCTGGCCCGCCACGTCGTCCCCGACCTGCCGAAGGCCCCGCCGGCGGCCTTCGCCCAGGCCTTCCGCATCGCGCCGCTGGTGATGGCGGCGGCGATCCTGGCCGGCTTCACCGACATGACGGCGATGACCCACCTGGCGATCTATTTCCAGGCCGCCGGCATGGCGCAGGACCTGGCCGTGCTGACGCTGACCGTCATGCTGCTGGCCAACCTGGTGGTGCAATTCCCCCTGGGCTTCCTGGCGGACCGCTGGAACCGCCGGCGGATGCTGATCGGCTGCGGCGTGATCTTCTTCGTCGTGCCGCTGATCCTCGCCGCCTCGCCGGTCACCGCCTGGTGGATCTGGCCGGCGCTGGTCTGCTGGGGCGGCGCCTCGCTCGGCATCTACACCCTGGCGCTGACGATCCTCGGCGACCGCTTCCCCAAGGAGTTGCTGTCGAGCGCCAACGCCGCCATCGTCGCGATCTATCAGCTGGGCTCGATCGTCGGCCAGCCGGCCGGCGGGGCCGGCATGGACCTGATGGGCCACCGCGGCCTGATGGTCGTGCTCTCCAGCGCCGCCCTGCTGTTCCTCGCCTTCGCGGTGTGGCGCAACATCAAGCGCCGCCGCCTGGGGCTGGTGGAGTAGCAGGGGCCCTCACCCCGGACGGCGGGAGACGCCGCCCGGGACCGGGTTTCGGTTCGCCGCCGCGGCTAGCGCGCCACCACCTTGGTGCGCTGCTCGCCGAGGCCCTCGACGCCCAGCGTCATGACCTCGCCGGCCTTCAGGAAGCGCGGCGGCTTCATGCCCAGGCCGACGCCCGGCGGCGTGCCGGTGATGATGATGTCGCCGGTCATCAGCGGCATGAAGTTGGAGACATAGCTGATCAGGTGGGCGACGCCGTAGACCATGGTGGCGGTCGAGCCGTCCTGCATGCGCTCGCCGTCGACCGCCAGCCAGAGCTTCAGGTTCTGCGGGTCGGGCACCTCGTCCGGCGTCACCAGCCAGGGGCCGATCGGCGCGAAGCAGCGGTTCGACTTGCCCTTCATCCACTGGCCGGTGCCCTCGAGCTGGAAGGCGCGCTCGGAGACGTCGTTGACCGCCATGTAGCCGGCGATGTGATCCTGCCAGCGGTCCGGCGCGATGTTCTCTCCCGGCTTGCCGATCACCACGCCGAGCTCGACCTCCCAGTCCAGCTTGGTCGAGCCCTGCGGGATCGGCAGGTCGTCGGTCGGGCCGCAGATCGCGGCGGTCGACTTCATGAACATCAAGGGCTCGCGCGGCACCTCGACCCCGGCCTCGGCGGCGTGGTCGGCGTAGTTGAGGCCGATGCAGAGGAAGTTCGGCACGCGGCCGACCGGGGCCCCGAGGCGCGGCGTGCCGGGCACCGCCGGCAGGCTCTTCGGGTCGAGCGCCGCCAGGCGCTTCAGGCCGTCGGGCAGCAGCACCTCGCCGGCGATGTCCGCCACCACGGCGGAAAGGTCGCGCAGCACCCCCGTCCCGTCCAGCAATCCCGGCTTCTCGCGCCCTTCGCTTCCCCAGCGTACCAGCTTCATCCTCGACCTCCCTTGTCACGTCGCGGCCGGCGGTCTTTCATGCCGGCCCTGTACACCCCGTCTCTTACACCGCCAGGCCCCGGAGGGCATCAGCACAATGCGCATCGTGATCACCGGAGGCGCCGGCTTCCTCGGCCTGCGGCTGGCCAAGGCCCTGGCGGAACGCGGCAGCCTCGATGGCGCGGCGATCGGGGAGATCCTGCTGTTCGACCAGGCGCCGCCGCCCCCGGCCGCCGGTCCGCTGCCGCGCCTGGCCCGCATGGTCACCGGCGACATCGCCGATCCGGCGCAGATCGCGACGCTGACCGAGGGTCCGGGGCCGCTCACCCTCTTTCACATGGCCTCGGTCGTCTCGGCCGGCGGCGAGCGCGACTTCGACCTGGCGCTGCGGGTCAACCTCCATGGCGGCCTGGCCCTGCTGCAGGGCCTGCGGGCGCGCGGCGACAAGCCGCGCGTGGTCTTCCTCTCCTCGGTGGCGGTCTTCGGCGGCCCGGTGATGAGCGACACGGCCAAGCCGCTGCCGGCCACCACCTACGGCATGACCAAGGCGGTGATGGAGCTGGTGATCAACGACATGAGCCGCAAGGACTACCTCGACGGGCGCACCGCACGCCTGCCGACCGTGATCGTGCGCCCCGGCGTGCCGAACGCCGCCGCCAGCGGCTTCGCCAGCGGCCTCTTCCGCGAGCCGCTGGCCGGCGAGGAGCACCGCCTGCCGGTATCGCCGGAGACCCGCATCCTGGTCACCGGCTATCGCAGCGTGATCGACGGCCTGCTGCGCCTGGCCGAACTGCCGGGCGAGGCCCTCGGGCTCGACCGCGCCGTCACCTTCCCCAGCCTCTCGGTCAATGCGCTGGAGATGCAGGCCTGCCTCGGCCGGGTCGGCGCCGGGCGGACGGTCGGACGGGTCGTGCCGGGCTACGATCCGGCGACCGACGCCATCGTGGCCGGCTGGCCGCAGCAGGGCGACTTCGCCCGGGCCGAGGCGCTCGGCCTGCCGCCGACCGGCGATCTCGACACGATCGTGCGCGAGTACATCGCCGACTACGGCTGACGCCGACGGGCGCCCCGCGTCCCGGTGGCGCAGAGCCGCGCGACCGCCCTAGAGTGTGCGCCTGCCTTTCCCCCGGAGTCTCCCGCCATGGCGCCGCTGCGCATCCTCTCGCCCGACACGCCGCTGGAGGACCGCGGCACGGTGGAAACGGCGGCCGCCGGCCCGGAGGTCGACTTCGAGTTCCACTCCTTCGAGCGCAGCGAGCAGATCCCCGAGGCCTCGATGCAGGCGGCCGACGCGGTGATCGCCTGGCACTACTGCCTCTGGGACCGGGCGGCGTTGGCCCGCCTGCCGCGCTGCCGCGCCATCATGCGCTCCGGCGTCGGCTACGATCACATCGACATCGCCGCCGCCGGCGCCGCCGGCATCGCCGTGCTGAACACGCCGGACTACGGCACCAGCGAGGTGGCGGACCATGCCGTGGCCCTGCTGCTCGCCCTGCGGCGCGGCATCGCCAGCCATCACGACTGGCTGCGCGCCGACCCGGTCGGCACCTGGCTCGGCCGCCAGGGGCCGCTGATGAAACGGCTGCGCGGCACCAGCGTCGGCGTCGTCGGGCTGGGGCGGATCGGCACCGCCTTCGTGCAGCGGATGCGCGGCTTCGGCGTGCGCCTGCTGGCCTACGACCCCTACCTGCCGCGCGGCCAGGAGATCGCGCTCGGCGTCGAGCGGCTGGAGTCGCTGGAGGACCTGCTGGCGGCCTGCGAGATCGTATCGCTGCACTGTCCGCTGAACGAGGAGACCCGCGGGCTGATGGATGCCGCGCGCTTCGCCGCCATGCAGCCCGGCGCCATCCTGGTGAACACCGCGCGCGGCGCCCTGGTCGATGTCGAGGCCTGCTTCGCGGCGCTGAGGAGCGGCCGGCTGGGGGCCGCGGCGCTCGACGTGCTGCCGCAGGAGCCGCCGCCGGCCGACCACCCGCTGATCGCCGCCTATGCGGCGCGTGAAGACTGGATCCGCGAGCGCCTGATCCTGACGCCGCACGCCGCCTGGTACTCGCCCGAGGGCTGGGCCGACATGCGCCGCCTGGCGGTCGAGCGGCTGCTCGGCTACCTGCGGCGCGGCGACCGCTCCTGCCTGGTGAACGGCGCCCACCTGCGCGATCCGCGCTGACGATAGAGGCCGCCGCTTCCGGCTGCCCCGCCCGGCTCCGCCGCCTAGAACCTGAGCGGCACGGCTTGGCGGATGTTCGGCAGGGCGCGCACCCTGGCCAGGAGGTCGGCCGGCACCGGCGCGTCGAGGCCGAGCAGCGCGATCGCCTCGCCGCCGGAGTCGGCGCGCCCCAGATGGAAGGTGGCGATGTTGATGCCGGCGTCGCCGAAGATCGTGCCCATGGCGCCGATGAAGCCCGGCTTGTCCAGGTTGGTGATGTAGAGCATGTGCGGCACCAGCTCGGCTTCCACCGAGATCCCCTTCACCTCGACGATGCGCGGACGCTTGCCGCCGACCAGCGTGCCGGAGACCGTGCGGGTGCGCCGCTCGGTCTCCACCGTGAAGCGGATCAGCGTGGCGTAGTCGCCGTCCTTGCTGTGGCGCGACTCGGTCACCTGGATCTCGCGCTCGCGCGCCACCAGCGGCGCGTTCACCATGTTGACCCCCTCGGCCAGCATCGGCCGCAGGAAGCCCATCAGGGCGATCTGCGTCAGCGGCCGGGTGTTGAGTGCCGCCGCCTCGCCCTCGTACTCCAGCTTCAGCCCCTTGATCCCCGTTTCCGTCAGCTGGCCGGCGAAGGAGCCGAGCTGCTCGGCCAGCGCCATGTAGGGGCCGAGGCGCTTCGCCTCCTCGGCGGTCAGCGAGGGCATGTTCAGCGCGTTGGTGATGGCGCCGGTCAGCAGGTAGTCGCTCATCTGCTCGGCCACCTGCAGGGCGACCTTCTCCTGCGCCTCGCTGGTCGAGGCGCCGAGATGCGGCGTGCAGACCACCTCGTCGAGCGCGAAGAGCGGATTCTCCTTGGCCGGCTCGACGGCATAGACGTCGAGCGCGGCGCCGGCCACCTGGCCGCTCTCGATCGCCGCCTGCAGGTCCGCCTCGACCACCAGGCCGCCGCGCGCGCAGTTCACGATGCGCACGCCCCGGCGGGTCTTCGCCAGCGCCGCGGCGTCGATCAGGTTGCGGGTCTGCTCGGTCAGCGGCACGTGCAGCGTGATGAAGTCGCTGCCGGCCAGCAGCGCGTCGAGCTCGACCTTGCGCACCCCCAGCGCCTCGGCCCGCTCGTCGGCCAGGAAGGGATCGTAGGCCAGCACCCGCATCTTCAGGCCGAGCGCCCGCTCGGCCACGATGGCGCCGATGTTGCCGCAGCCGACCACGCCCAGCGTCTTGCCGGTGAGCTCGACGCCCATGAAGCGGGACTTCTCCCATTTCGAGGCGCGCGTCGAGCGGTCGGCGGCAGGGATCTGCCGGGCCAGCGAGAACAGCAGCGCGATGGCATGCTCCGCCGTGGTGATGGCATTGCCGTGCGGCGTGTTCATCACCACCACGCCGCGTGCCGTGCAGGCCGCGAGATCGATGTTGTCGACGCCGATGCCGGCGCGGCCGACCACCTTCAGGCGCGGCGCGGCGGCCAGCACCTCGGCGGTCACCTTGGTGGAGGAGCGCACCGCGAGGCCGTCGAACTCGCCGATCCGCTGCAGCAGTTCGGCCGGCTTCAGGCCGACGTCCACCACCGGCTCCAGACCTCGTTCCTCGAAGATCCTCACCGCGGCATCGGAAAGTGCATCGGCGATGAGAACGCGAGGCTTGCTGTCGGCGGACATGGCGACCTTTCTCTGAGTTGGGCTGAAGCTGTCTTGGCGATCAGGCGGCGGCGGCGCGGCGGACCTCGGCATAGGACCAGTCGAGCCAGGGCAGCAGCGCCGCGATGTCGGCGGTCTCGACCGTGCCGCCACCCCAGATGCGGAAGCCCGGCGGCGCGTCGCGGTAGCTGGCGAGGTCGAGGGCCACGCCCTCCCCCTCCAGATGCTGCGCCACCGCCTTGATGACGCCGCCCTGCGCCTCGGCCGACTGGCCGGTGAACCAGGGATCGACGATCTTCAGGCAGATCGAGGTGGAGGAGCGGGTCTCCGGCCGCTCGGCGAGAAAGGCGGCCCAGGGACTTGCCGCGACCCAGTCGGCGACCGCCGCGAGGTTGGCTTCGGAGCGCGCGATCAGCGCCGGCAGGCCGCCGATCGAAGCGGCCCAGGCCAGGCCGTCGAGCGCATCCTCGACCGCCAGCATCGAGGGGGTGTTGATCGTCTCGCCCTTGAAGAGGCCCTCGTTCAGGCCCTCGCCCTTGGTCATGCGAAAGAGCTTCGGCATCGGCCAGGCCGGCCTGTGGCTCAGCAGCCGCTCGACCGCGCGCGGCGAGAGCGCCAGCATGCCGTGCGCCGCCTCGCCGCCCAGCACCTTCTGCCAGGACCAGGTGACGACGTCGAGCCGCTGCCACGGCAGGGCCATGGCGAAGGCCGCCGAGGTGGCGTCGCAGATCGCGAGACCGGCGCGATTCGCATCTATCCAGTGTGAATCGGGAACACGCACACCAGATGTCGTGCCGTTCCACGTGAAAACGACATCCCGCTGCCAATCGACCGCGGCCAGGTCCGGTAGCGCGCCGTAGTCGGCGGCGGAGACCCGCACGTCGGCGAGGCGCAGCTGCTTGGTGACGTCGGTGGCCCAGTCCTTGCCGAAGGCCTCCCAGGCCAGCACCTCCACGCCGCGCGCGCCGAGCAGCGACCAGAGCGCCATCTCGACCGCGCCGGTGTCGGATCCGGGGACGATCGCCAGGCGCCAATCGTCCGGCAGGCCGAGCAGCGCGCGCGATCCGGCGATCACCGCCGCCAGCTTCGCCTTGCCCGCCTTGGAGCGGTGCGAGATGCCGAGGGCCGCCTCGGCCAGCACGCCGGGCGACCAACCCGGCCGCTTGGCACAAGGTCCGGAGGAGAAGCGCGGGTTCTGCGGTCGGGCCGCTGGCTTGGCGGGCTGCATGGTCTCTATCCTCGCTGACAGGTGCCGGAAGGCCGCCCCGTCCCCCCTGGTCGGCGGTGCGCGGCGCCGGCCCCCCGGCAACGGCGGGGGACTCTAACAGCATGTTGCAGCGCGACAAGCGCGTTCCGGGAAAAAGTGGTCGCTTCTGGGATGGAGGATGCGCGGCGCATCGCCTCAGCCCGGCGGCCGCGGGATCAGGCCTCGACCGGCCGGCAACGCAGGATCTGCGTCGCCAGGAACTGCATGACCTTCTCCTCGCGCTGATTGAAAACGGCGAAGGACATCTTGATGATACCGCGGTCGGGTTTGGATTGTGACGGGCGCCGGTCGGCGACGGTGGCGACGACGTGCAGCGTATCCTCGGGATAGACCGGTTTGATCCAGCGCAGCTCGTCCAGCCCTGGCGAGCCGAGCGAACAGGCATTGATCACCCGCTCCTGATAGAACAGGCGGAAGGCCACGACCATGGTCTGGAAGCCGGAGGCGATCAGGCCGCCATAGCCCCACTCCTTGGCGGCCTCCTTGTCGATGTGAAAGGGTTGCGGATCGTAGGTCCAGGCGAAATCGAGGATCTGCCCCTCGCTCAGGGTGGCGCCAGCGGTGCGAAAGCTGCGACCGACCTCGAAATCCTCGAACCAGAGATGTTCCATGCGCCGTCCCTTTCCTCTGTCCCGGAGCAACGAGCGCCTGCGTGCCAAGCCGCCGTGCGCCCGTCAAGAGCCAGAGCGCTGAGCCCGCCGCCCGCCGCCGCCGTGCAATGAGCCGCTTCGTCATCCTCTCGGTGGCGCGCTCGGGCACCAACCTGCTGCGCCTCCTGCTCGACCAGCATCCGCAGATCCGCTGCTTCGGCGAAGTGCTGAGCCCCGACTACCAGTTCGAGGATTTTCCGCCGCAGAGGGCGACGCCCGCAACCTTCGACGAGGCAGCGCTTCGCCGGCAGCGCGAAGACAACCCGATCGCCTTCCTGGATCAGCGGATCTGGCCCGCGGCCGCCACGTCGGGCCGGCGCGCATCGGTCATCGGCTGCAAGATCTTCCTGCCGCACCTGCAGGAGGCCTGGTGCGCCGGGGTCACCGCGTACCTCGGCGCACTGAGCGACCTGAAGATTGTCCTGCTGTGGCGGCGCGACCGGCTGCGCCGCGTCACCTCGATGCAGCAGGCGCTGACCTCCGGCCAGTGGTTGGAAACCGGCCGTTCCCCCCTGCCGCCGCCGCCGGTGGTGGTCGAGCCGCGGATGTTCCAGCACTACGTCGCTTCGACCGAGGGAATGCTCGATGGCTTCATCGCCGAGCAGCCGCATCTGCCGCGCTTCGAGCTGGATTACGAAACGCTGGTGGCCGATCGCGACGCCAGCATGGAGCGTCTCTTCGATTTCCTCGGCCTGCCGCCGGTCGCGGTGCGGCCGGTCTCCTTCGCCCAGGGCCGCAGCAGCCAGCGCGCCGCGCTGCTGAACTATCGCGAGATGATCGAGAACCCGCCGCCGCTGACGCTCTCCGCCCGCTTTCCGCCGCCGGCGCGCGAGGGACGGCAGGACCGGCCGCAGGAGCCGGCCGCCGCGGCAGGCGGTGCGCCCACCCCCCGCCGCTGGCGGCTGTTCTGCCAGGTCTGCGCCGACGACCTCGACATCCTGCCGCACTTCCTGGCGCACTACCGCGCGCTCGGCGTCACCGACCTGCACCTGATCCTGCACGGCAGCCGCGGCCAGCGGCAGACGCTGCGCGCCGCCGCCGCCGGCCAAGCGGTGACGATCGAGGGGGAGTACGACACGGTCTTCCAGGAGCAGGACAAGTGCCAGCGCTTGACCACGGCCGTGCAGCGCTATCCCGGGGAATGGGTGCTGCTGGCCGACGCCGACGAGTTCCTCGAGCTGCCCTACGCCTCCCTGGAGCGCACCGTGCAGGCGCTCGAGGTGCTGCGCCTGCGGTCGCTCTGCGCCGTCATGCTGCAGCGGCTGGCGGCCGATGGGACGCTGCCGCCGCTGGGGCCGCCGGGCAGCGATTCGCCGCCGCGGCGCTACCCGCTGGCCTCGCTGCTGCTGAACGAGAGACTGGCCCCCGAGCGCCAGCCCTGGCTCACCAAGTACCCGCTGTTTCGCGTCGATCCTGACACCGCCATCCAGGCCGGCCACCACCTGGCACCGCATCCCGACGCCAGCCATGCCGTGCCGCTGCAGGCCGTGGCGCATCACTTCAAGTGGCGCCAGGCCTTCTTCGCCTCCCTGGGCCGACGCAGCGAGCTGGCGCATGCCAACGCGCCGGAGGTCCGTGGCTACGGCGCCGCGCTGCAACGCCTGGGCCGGCGGCTGCCGCTGGCAGGCAGCTTCCGGCCGGAGCGCCGGGAGCTGCTGGCACGCGGGCTGTTGCGGCGGCCCGATCGGCGGTCGCTGGCGCTCTATGCACGCCTGGGCGAACTGCGACGACGACGGCAGCGGGAGGCGGAACGGCCGGTCGGCGACCCGCGGCTGGCCGCCCGCCTCGCGCCGCACTGGGCACGGCTGGCGGCGCCGCTGGCCGGCGGCCCGAACAAGCCGGCGGTTGACGCCGGCGACCTCTGCGGACGGCGCCTGCACGTCGCCTTGGTCACCTTCCAGCTGCCCTACAGCGAGCGCTCGGCCGGGATCGGCACGGCCGTCGCCGCCTCGGCCGAGGCCCTGGCCCTGGCGGGACACCGCGTCACGATCCTCTATGCCCCCCTCAGCGGCGAAGACCTCTTCGAGGGCTATCGCGACCTGTGGCAGGCGCGCGGTATCGCGGTGCTGTCGTTCCCCTTCGTCCAGGGCCTCGACTCCGGCAAGGCGGTGCCGGCGCGCCTGACCCACCGTGCCCTGCTCTGGCTGGACGGCGAGGGCTTCGACCTGGTGCATTTCCACGACTGCCTGGGATTGGGCGCCCCGGCCGTCACCGCCAAGCGCGGCGGCGCCCTCTTCGCCCGCACCCGCCTCGTGGTCACGGCGCACGGACCCACGCCGTGGCATCGTGACGGCAACAACCTGCCCTATCACGCCAATCTGCCGCGAACCGACTTCCTGGAGCGGCTGCAGGTGGCGCAGGCCGACCACCTGGTCTCGCCGAGCAGCTTTCTGCTCGGCTGGCTGGCCGAGGACGGCTACCGCCTGCCGCGTTCACACTTCGCGCACCCGAACCTGCTGTCGGGGACGGCGCGGCTGCGCCAGCCCGACAGCTCGGGCGAGCGGCGTCCGGTCGAGGAGATCGTCTTCTTCGGGCGGATCGAACCGCGGAAGGGCCTGGCGCACTTCCTCGACGCCATCGATCGGCTGGCGGCGAGCGGCGCACGGCCGCGGATGATCACCTTCCTCGGCCGGCCCGACCCGGAGAGCGAGGCGCCGCACATGCTGAAGCGGCGACAGGCCTGGCCCTTCCCCAGCCAGGTTCTCGACTCCTTCGATTCCATAGCGGCGCTGCGCTATGTCACCGACGGGCCGCTGCTGGTGGTGGTGCCCTCGCTGCGCGACAACCTGCCCTATACCGTGCTTGAGTGCATCGCCAATGGCGTGCCGCTGCTCTCCACGCCAGTCGGCGGCATCCCGGAAATCGTTGCCGCGGCCGACCATGCGCGCATCCTCTGCGCCGGCGCCGCCGAGCCGCTGGCCCTCGCCCTTGCCGCAGCCCTGGAGCAGGGCTTCGCACCGGCCCGCCCGGCCTTCGATGCCGATGGCGCGCTGCTCTGGTGGCTGGCTTGGCACCGCCGCCTGGGCGAGGAGGCCGACGCGGTACCGCCCTTTCACGCCGCGCGCAGCGGACTGTGGGCGGAGGAGGCGCGGCGGCGCGAGGTCGACCTCTGCGTGCTGCCGGGGAACCCGGCCTGGAACGAGACCTGCCTGAACCATGTCGGTCAGCAGGTAGGGCTCTGGCTGCACGTGCATGTGCCGGCGGAGCTGGCGCGCGACAGCGCCCTCGTGCAACCGCGCCGGCCGCAGGGCAGTCCGCTGTCGGTGCTGCGCGGCATCACCGCGCTGCCGGACGGCCCAAGGCTGACCAAGGGCGCGCTCGGCAATCGCCTGGCGGCGCAGGGCGACGCCGCGGTGATCGTCTTCATCGACAGCACAGTCGAGCTGGAGCCGCGGGCGCTGCGCGTGCTGGCCGACGCGCTGGCGGCGAGCGGCGCGGCGGCCGCAATCTCCGGCTACGAGGCCTTCGGCCACCCGCGTGGCACCCACCATCCCCTGATGCGGTCGCTGGCCGAGCTGCAGCCGATGGGTGGGCCGCTGGCGTTCGGAGCCTACGAGAATCTCTATGGCGGGCCCTGCCTGGCGATCCGACGGGACCGCTTCGCCGCCCTCGGCGGCTTCGACGAGGCGGCGGAGCTGGGCGATTTCTGCTTTGCCGACCTGCTGAACCGCCTGCAGCTCGCCGGCGGCGAGGTCCTGCCGCTCCCGCTCCTGCTCTACCGCCAGCTGCTGCAGCACCGCGCCCCCGCCAGCCTGCTGCCGGAGGGGCGCGCGCGACAGCGCCTGCTGGCGCCCTTCCTGGCCCGCCTGGCACCGGCCAAGGACCCGGTGGGAGAGCTGGCAAGCGTCGCGATCAACCTGCTCGGCGGCATCGGCTGGCATCGCCAGCCAGACCTGGCACTGATCGAGGCCGGCTTTGCCGGCATGCTGCCGCACGGCGAGTTGAGCGAGCGCGCCGATCTGTCCCACCGCCTGGTGGCCCTGCGCGGCCGCAAGCTGCGGCAGCTCGTGCCGGCTGGCGACGCCCGCATCGCGGCCCATCGACACGGCATCGAGGTGCACTCGTCCGGGGAAGATCCGATCCTGCTCCTGAAGCGTGCCAGGCTGGCGCCCGGACCATGCCAGTATCTGCTGCGGCTGGAGGTGGAGAATCGCCAGTCGGCGATGATGCAGCTCTTCTGGTCGACCGAGCGGAAGGGGGTCTACAGCGAAGAGCAGAGCCAGCGCCGCCTGGTGCCGAGCGGCGGTCGGCTGGCTCCGGCTCGATCCGACCGCATGGGCAGCCAGGTGATCCGCTCGCTGGAGCTCTACGCCGTGCCGCTGTGAGCGGCCCGTCAGAGCAGGATGCGGCCCTCGAGATAGAGCCGGGCCTGACCCGATACCTCGACCCTGTCGCCGGCCATCTGCAGCCAGAGTTCGCCGCCGCGCGCCGAAACCTGGCGGGCGAAGAGCGACTCCTTGCCGAGCCGCGCCGCCCAGAAGGGCGCCAGCACGCAGTGGGCCGAGCCGGTGACCGGGTCCTCGTCGATCCCGGCATAGGGGGCGAAGTAGCGCGACACGAAGTCCTCCGCCTCGCCGGCCGCGGTGACGATGAGGCCGTCGCCCGGCAGGGCCGCCAGGGCGCGCATGTCGGGGCGCAGGCCGCGCACCGCAGCCGCGCTCTCGAGCAGGGCCAGCAGCATACCGCCGTCGCCCTGCTGGTAGAGCGCCCGCGGCGTGGCGCCGATTGCCTCGGCCAGGCCCGGCAAGGGGCGCTCGGCGACGCCGCGCGCCGGCAGGGACATGCGGTAGCGGTCGCCGTCGCGCGTCACCGTCAGCGTGCCGGAGCGCGTCTCGAAGCGCAGGGTCCCGACATCCGGCGTCACGTGGCGGTCGAGCGTGTAGGCCGAGGCCAGCGTGGCGTGGCCGCAGAGATCGACCTCGACGGCCGGGGTGAACCAGCGCAGGTCCCAGTGGCCGGCCGCGGCGTCCGCGGCCGGCACCAGGTAGGCGGTCTCGGAGAGGTTGTTCTCCCGAGCGATGGCCTGCAGCGTCGCGTCCGGCAGCCAGGACTCCAGCGGGCACCACGGCCGCCGGATTGCCCTGGAAGACGGCGCTGGCGAAGGCGTCGACCTGCCAGATCGGCAGCGCGCGGCGCGTCTGCGTCATCGCCGCCTCACTCGCGCCAGAAGGGCTTGCGCGACTCCCCCGCCACGTCGGCGCGGGAGAGGCCGATGTCCTTCAGTGCGGCGTCGTCGAGGCGCTCCAGCGCCACGCGCTCGGCGGCGCGGACCTGCCAGGCAACCAGCACGCGGATCAGGCGCGAGACCGCCGACCCCATGAGTTCCACCGGCCGCTCCGCGGACCGCAGACCCCTGCCCAAGCTGATTGTAGCCATGACGATCTCCTAAATTCGTAACAATCCGCCGAATTGCGGCTTGACAGGAGGCTATGAGTAAGGACAAATCGACACAATGAAAACATTGTATCGGTGACAAGATTCCATGGACCAGTGGCTCCCCCGCCTCGAAGGCCGCGCCGGCCCCCGCTATCGGGCCATCGCCGACGCCCTGCAGCAGGACATTCAGGAGGGGCGCCTGCCGCAGGGCAGCCGCCTGCCGACCCACCGCGACCTGGCGTGGCGGCTGGGGGTCACGGTCGGCACGGTGACGCGCGCCTATGTCGAGGCGGAGCGGCGCGGCCTGATCTCCGGCGAGGTCGGCCGCGGCACCTACGTCCGGCCGCTGACGCCGGACTATCCCGAACGGCGGATCGAGGACAGCGCCGCTGCCCGGCCCGGACAGAATGCGCCGGCCTTCGTCGACCTGGCCGGCAACGAGCCGCCGCCGGCCCCGCTGGCCAACGAGATCGGGGCGGCGCTGGCAAGCGTCGCCACCGACCCCGAGCTGCCGGAACTGCTGCGCTACCGCCCCTCCCAGGGGATGCGGCGGCACCGCGAGGCGGCCCAGAGCTGGGTGGCGCGCTTCGGTGTCGAGGCACCGGTCGAGCGCATCGTGCCGACCAACGGCGCGCAGCACGCCATTCTCCTCGCCTGTTCAGCCGCGATGCGCACCGGCGACGTGCTGCTGACCGAAGCCCTGACCTTCTTCGGCATCAAGTCGATCGCCCGCGTGCTCGGCCTGCGGCTGCACGGCGTCGAGGCCGACGAGGGCGGGCTCTCGCCGGCCGCGCTGGACGCCGCGATCCGCGCCACCGGCGCCCGCGCGCTCTATGCCATCCCGACGCTGCAGAACCCGACCAACGTCTCGATGGACGAGGCCCGCCGCAGGGAGATCGCCGCCGTCTGCCGCCGCCACGAGGTCGTGGTGATCGAGGACGACATCTACAATTTCCTGCTGGAGACGCCCCTGGCGCCGCTGCACACCTATCTGCCGGAGCTCTCGATCTACGTCACCAACCTCTCGAAGTCGGTCGCCCCGGCGCTGCGGGTCGGCTATCTCGTCGGCCCGCAGCCGCTGGTCGATGCCAGCCTGATCGCGATGCGCGCCTCGACCATCATGTCGAGCCCGCTGCTGCAGGAAACCGCCGCACGGCTGATCCTCGACGGCACGGCCTGGCGCAATGCCGTGGCGATCCGCGCGGAGGTGGCGGCGCGCCAGGTCATGGCGGGGCGCATCCTCGGCAGCTACGAACTGCATCGCCAGCCGACCGCGATGCACATCTGGCTGCAGCTTCCCGAGCCCTGGCGCCGCGAGGCCTTCGCCGCCGAGACCAAGCGGCGCGGCGTCGGCGTCGCCGCGGCCGACGTCTTCGCCACCGGCCGGCAGTCGATGCCGCACGCCGTGCGCGTCTCGGTCTCGGCCGCCAACAGCCGCGACGAGCTGGCGGTCGGCCTCAATGTGCTGGCGGAGATCCTCGGCAGCGAGACCGGCGCCCACCTGCCGATCATCTGACCGCGGCTCAGCGCCCGCCGCAGGCCGTCACGTCGTAGCGCAGGAGGCGCAGCCCGCCGCGCTCGAAGCGTGCATCGACGGCGGCGCAGGGCAGCACGCTCCGCAGGATCGCCTCCAGGCGCGGCGCCTCGCGGACGCCCTGACCGAAGACCACCCAGACGGCGGTCAAGGGCCGGGCCGCGCGCAGGCGCCGCCTGAAGGCCGCCGGCTTCTCGACGTCATAGCGGATGAAGCTCCAGATGCTGCGCGCCGCCGCGCCGAAGCGGCGGTGGAGGTAGTACCGCATGGCGCCGAACTGCCAGGAGGGGTTGACCACGATCGGCGCGTCCCGCGGCACCTCCTGTTCGATCAGCTCGGCCATCGCCGCCCAGTCGGCCTTCGCCTGCGAGCCGTAGTAGTCGACCACCGTCGCCCCCCGCGCCAGCAGCAGGAGAGCCAGGGCGGCGGCGGCCAGGAGGCCGCGCGGCGTGACCCGGGCGCGCACCGCGACGAGGGCCTGCCGCGACAGCCAGTCGGCGGCGACCGCGGCGGCCAGGAGGCCCGGTATCGCCGTCCAGATCAGCGTGCGCGAGATCAGGATCGGCCGCCAGATGCCGATGACCAGGTCGATCAGCAGCGGCAGCAGCGCCAGGCCCAGCAGGCCGAGCGCCCAGGCCGGGCGGCGGCGGAGCGCGATCAGCGTCCCGCCGGCCAGCGCGATGGCGAGGACCGGCCAGGCGGCGCGCGCGAGGTCGCCGCGGGCCGGCAGCTGCGCGACGTGGAGCTCGGCCAGGATGGCGAAGAAGCCCGCCAGGTCCGGCTGCTGGATCCAGAAGTCGCCCCCGACCGTCCGCAGCTGCTGGAGCAGCCAGGGCCAATAGAGCGCCCAGACCAGGAGGACCGCGCCGTTCACCGCCAGCCAGTTGCGCAGCAAAGGCCAGGGCGCCGGCGCGCGCCTGGCGTAGACGGGCACCAGCAGGCTCGCCGTCAGCGGCAGCAGGAAGCCGGTGTTGTGGCTGTAGAGCATCAGCAGGCAGCCGAGCGCGTAGAGGCCCCAGGCCCGCCTCAGGCCGCCGCGGCGCCAGGCCGGCAGGCCGGCGCGCAGCGGCTCGCTCAGCAGGCCGGCCAGGCCGAGCATCGCCACCAGCGCGCCGCCCTCGAGCAGCGCATACATGCGCAGCTCCTGGGCGTAGTAGAGCGAGAAGGCGGCGCTGGCCAGCATGGCCGCCGCCCAGAGGCCGACCGGCCGGCCGGCGAAGCGCCGCCCGAGCAGGTAGACGAGCGCCACGTTGCCGGTCGAGACCAGCGCCGAGGAGAGCCGGAGCCACCACTCGCCCTCGCCGGCCTGGAGCCAGAGGTGCAGCAGCGAGTAGTAGAGCGGCGGCATGGTGTCGGCGCCCCAGATCTCGGTGAGCGGCAACCGCGCGAAATGCCAGCTGGCGGCCTCGTCGGCCCAGAAGGCCCAGGCGTCGAGGTGGTAGAGCCGCAGCGCCAGCGCGCCGAGCAGGATCAGCGGCAACGGCAGAGAGGCCGAAGCCGCCGCGGCCGCGCCGCGCAGGACGCTCATGGCCCGCCCGCGCCCGCGGGGATCGAGCCGCGGCGGCCGCGGCCCGCGCGCGCCTCGCCAGGCCGACGGCAGTCCCTGGTCGCGAGGCCCCCTCACCTCGCCGATCCTAGAAGGGGCGCACGGTGTGCCCGTGGTTCACCGGCCCCTGCCCGCGTCCGAAGCCCGGCGCGGTCTGCAGCGCGATGCGCAGGTAGGCCCGGCCGCGCCGCACCGCCTCCGGCAGCGGCAGGTCCTGGGCCAGGCCGGCGGCGATCGCCGAGGCCAGGGTGCAGCCGGTGCCATGGGTCTGCTCGGTGGCGATGCGCGGCTGCGTCATCACCTCCAGCCCCTCCGGCGTCGCCAGCACGTCGCTCAGCGTCTCGCCGCCGAGGTGACCGCCCTTCACCAGAACGGCCTTGGCGCCCAGCCTGAGCAGCGCCTCGGCCGCCCGCTTCTGGTCGTCCAGGCTCTCGACCGCCAGGCCGGTGAGGCGGGCCGCCTCCGGCGCATTGGGGGTCAGCAGCGTCGCCGCCGGCACCAGCAGGCGGCGCAGCGCCTCGACCGCGCTCTCCTCCAGCAGGGTGGCGCCGGACTGCGCCACCATCACCGGGTCGGCGACCAGCGGCAGCGTCGGCGCGACCGCGGCCAGGGTCGCCACCACGGTCTCGATCACCGCCACCGAATGCAGCATGCCGCTCTTCACCACATCGGCGCCGAGGTCCTCGAGCACCACGCGCATCTGCTGCGCGACGAACTCGACCGGCACGCCGTGAATGCCGAAGACCCCCTGGGTATTCTGCGCCGTCAGCGCGGTGATGGCGGTCATGGCAAAGCCGCCGAGCGCGGAAACCGCCTTGATGTCGGC
Source organism: uncultured Alphaproteobacteria bacterium (assembly GCA_942492185.1). Lineage (GTDB taxonomy): Bacteria > Pseudomonadota > Alphaproteobacteria > Kiloniellales > JACOMY01 > CALOEA01. The sequence goes on along the minus strand of CALOEA010000037.1, from coordinate 101,032 downwards.
CTGGATGCCGGCGCCGCCGCCGGAATCCGAGCCGGCGACGATCAGGACCCGGCCTTTCAGGTGCGTGGGCGTGCCGCCTGGCGACGTCATGCTCTCAGGCCGCCGCCAGCTCGGCGCAGATGGTCTCGACCACCTGGCGCACCAGTGCCTCGTCCTCGCCCTCCGCCATGACGCGGATCACCGGCTCGGTGCCGGAGCGGCGGATCAGCAGGCGGCCGCCGGCGTTCAGCCGCGCTTCGCCGGCGGCGATGGCAGCCTTGACCTGGGCGTTCTCCAGCGGCGCGTGGCCGCGCTTGAAGCGCACCGACTGCAGCACCTGCGGCAGGGGCTCGAAGCGCCGGGTGACTTCGCTGGCCGGGCGCCCCGCCCGCACCACGGCGGCCAGCACCTGGAGCGCCGCGATCAGCCCGTCGCCGGTGGTGCAGTAGTCGGTCATGACGATGTGGCCGGACTGCTCGCCCCCGAGGTTGCCGTCGAGCGCGCGCATCCGCTCGACCACGTAGCGGTCGCCGACCGGGGTGCGATGGAAGGCGATGCCGCGGGCGCCAAGGAAGCGCTCCAGCCCCAGGTTCGACATCACGGTGGTGACCAGGCCGGCCGGCTTCAGGCGGCCGGTCTGCTGCCAGCTTTCGGCGATCAGCGCCATCAGCTGGTCGCCGTCGACCCGCCGGCCGGTCTCGTCGGCCAGGATGACGCGGTCGGCGTCGCCGTCGAGCGCGATCCCCAGGTCGGCGCCCTGCGCCACCACGGCCGCCTGCATCGCCTCGGTCGCCGTGGCGCCGCAGGCCTTGTTGATGTTGAGGCCGTCCGGCGTGACGCCGAGCGGGACCACCTCCGCCCCGAGTTCGTAGAGCACCGTCGGCGCGACGCGATAGGCGGCGCCGTTGGCGCAGTCGACCACGACCTTCAGGCCGGCCAGCGAGAGGTCGCGCGGGAAGGACTGCTTGACGAACTCGGTGTAGCGGCCGCGCTCGTCGTCCAGGCGGCGCGCGCGGCCCAGGCGCTCGCTCGGCACCGCCGCCTCGCCGTTGGCCGCCGGACCGGCGGCGACGCGCGCCTCGATCTCCGCCTCGACCGCGTCGGAGAGCTTGTAGCCGTCCGGACCGAAGAGCTTGATGCCATTGTCGGCGAAGGGATTGTGCGAGGCCGAGATCATCACGCCGAGGTCGGCGCGCAGCGAGCGGGTGAGCACGCCCACCGCCGGGGTCGGCAACGGCCCCAGCAGCACCACGTCCATGCCAACCGAGATGAAGCCGGCGGTCATCGCCGGCTCCAGCAGGTAGCCGGAGAGTCGCGTGTCCTTGCCGATCACCGCCAGGTGGCGGTGCGGGCCGCGGGTGAAGACGGCGCCGGCCGCCTTGGCGACCGCCAGTGCGGTCTCCGGCGTCATCGGCTCCTCGTTGGCGCGGCCGCGGATGCCATCGGTGCCGAAGAGGGTGCGGGGCGTGGCTTTCGATTTGCTCATGGATCGATTCGTCTCTCCTCCGGCGGGTTTATAGCAGAGCCACCCCGCCGGGGAACGCAATCAGCGCACGGCTGCCCCTAGGCGGGCTCCGGCGGGGCCTCCGGTCTGGCCGCCAGCCGCGCGCGCAGCCCGGCGAGGTCGCGCAGGAAGGGCACCCGCGCGCGGGCCGCGGCATTGCCGGCGAGGTCGAGCTCGGCGACCAGCAGGGTCTCCTCGGGGCCGGCCCGGGCGAGGTCGCGGCCGTCCGGCCCGACGATGCAGCTGGCGCCGAGGTACTCGACCGCGCCCTCCCGGCCGGCGTGATTGGCATAGAGCAGGTGCAGGCCGTTCTCGAAGGCGCGCACCGGCACCAGGAGGCGGGCGACCACCTCCCACTTGCTGGCCAGCGCCGTCGGCACCAGCACCGCCTGGGCGCCGGCCTCCGCCATGGCGCGCACCGTCTCGGGGAACTCGACGTCGTAGCAGACCAGCAGTGCCAGGGTGACGCCGCCCAGCACGAAGAGCGTGGGGCCGGCGCCAGGGGTGAAGTAGTCGGCCTCGAACCCCGGCGCCACCGTCAGCTTGCGGTGGTTGGCCAGGCGGCGGCCGTCCGGCCCGATGCACTGCGCCGCGTTGTAGAGCCGGCCGCCGGCGCGCTCGGGATAGCCGTAGGCGATGGCGACGCCGCTCTCGCGCGCGATGGCGGCCACCGCGGCGGCGAAGGGTCCCGCCATCGGCTCGGCCAGCTCGGGCAGCGCCGGGCCGACGGCATAGCCGGAGAGGAACAGCTCCGGGCAGAGCAGCAGGTCGGCCCGCAGCCCCGTCGCCGCCCGACGGAGCCGCTCCAGCCGCTGGTCCGGCGTCAGGCCGGCGGTGTCGCTCTGGAAGATCGCTGCGCGCATGGCCGAGCTAAGCAGGCCTCGTCGCCGCGCGGCAAGCGGGACGTCCGGGGCTCACGGTTCCACCGTGCCCTGCCGCTTCGCCCAGTCGACCGGATAGAGGGCGTAGAAATACTCGCAGGGCTCCTCGGCGTCGTAGGTCAGGTGGGTTCCCTTGGGCAGCCAGACGATGTCGCCGGCCTGCAGCAGGTGCGGCGCCCCGTCGGCCACCAGGGTCAGTCGGCCGGAGCGGATGAAGAGGATCTCGTCGTAGGTCACGGTCCAGGAGAAGCGGCAGTTCTCCAGCCGCTCGGCGCCGGCGCCCATGGTGCCGCTCAGCTCCTCCGTCACCAGGCGGGCGATGGTGGTGTGCTGGTCGCCGACAACCGCCTTCTTGAAGAGCCTGTCGGCGGCCTTGAAGTGTCGTGCTCCGCTCATTCCCTCGTCCTCCCCTGCCGTCCTCAGGTGCGCTTCGTGGTGACGACGCCCCCGGGCGCCAGGGCGGCGAGGCGCCGCGCCAGGCGCCCCTGGCCGCGCCCCTGGCGGTCGCGGCGGTCCTGCTGGCGGACTGCCCAGCGCACCATGTGGGCCCCGAGGTAGCGCAGTGGCTCCGGCGGCATCCAGCGCTCCGGCCGGGCGACCAGCCCGCAGGCGGCCCAGGCGTCACGCCGCTCCAGCGCCAGCGCGGTGAGGATCTTGGCGCCCAGCTTGCAGCCGACGATGCCGTTGCCGGAGAAGCCGTAGCCGAAGAGGATCCGCTCCTCGCCCGGCAGCTGGCCGAAGAGCGGCAGGCCGCTGCGCGTGCGGTCGATCGGCCCGCGCCAGCTGGCGGCGATCTGCAGGCCCCCGGTGTCGCCGAAGCCCTGGGCGAGCGCGCCCAGGATCGCGCCCTCGCGTGGCGTGCGGCCCTCGAAGCGCTGCCCGGAGAGGGCGCCGAAGCCGATCTCGCCGCCGGTCACCCCGGCCACGATGCGGCCGTCGCGCGTGGCGCGGTAGCCGGCGACAAAGACGCCGCTGTCGGTGATCAGCGGGCCGCCCTGCCAGCGGTGGCGGGCGAGGAAATCCGGTGCCGGGCGGGTGACGGCGTCGTCGCTGGTGATCACCAGGATGCCGGGCCGGAGCTCCGGCACCGCCAGCGACCAGGCATTGAGGCAGAGCACGACCCGGCCGGCGCGGATGCGGCCGCCGGCGGTCACCACCGCGGGGCGCGGCCCGCGGTCGAGGCGGCGCATGGCGCTGCCTTCGAAGATCTCGACGCCCTGCGCCAGCGCCACCCGCCGCAGACCGCGCGCCAGCTTCGCCGGATGCAGCGTCGCCGGCCGCGGATCGAAGGCGCCGGAGAGGAAGCCCGGCGCCTCGAGCAGCGCCGCGACCCCCTGCCGGTCGAGTTCGGTGAAGGGCGACCGGCCGGCCCGCTCCAGGGCCGCCATGACCGGCCGCCAGCGGCCCTCCTGGCGGGGGCAGGTGGCCCCCCACAGCCAGCCGCTGCGGGCGAACTCGATGTCCAGCGCCTGCGCGCGGGCAAAGTCCTCGATCTCGTCCAGCGCCGCGACCGAGGCGTCGGCGATGCGCAGCGCCTCCGCCAGGCCACAGCGCGCGATCAGCGCTTCTATCTTGGTCCAGAGCGGCAGGGCCATGCCGGAATTGCGGCCGCTGGCGCCGCCGCCGCCGTTGTCCGCCTGTGCCCCTGCTGCCGGCCAGCAGTGCGGCCCGACCCACAATCCACCTGCAGGGGGCGAGATGCGCGGCTCAAGAACCGAGAGATATCGTCGCGTGGCCGCCGGCCGGCTGGCCGGTGCCGCCGCCTTGTCGATGGCCGCCCTGGCCCAGCCGGCGGCGGCCGACGACTACTCCTCGTCGCTGACCATCCAGTTGGAAAACGACTGGTTCGCCCAGGCGGCCGGCGTCGAGTCCGACCGCGACTACACCACCGGCATCCGCATCGCCTGGCTGAGCGGCGACATCGACGTGCCGGACTGGGTGGAGAGCATCACCGCGGTGCCGCGCTTCTTCGGCAGTCCGGAGAACAACACCATCTGGCGCTGGGGTCTCTCGATCAACCAGAACATCTACACCCCCGAGGACACCAGCCTCTCGGAGCCGATCGACGACGATCGCCCCTATGCGGCCTGGCTCTATGCCGGCATCACGCTGCAGGCGATCCATCGCCTCGGCCTCGAGCCGATCCGCATGGATACCTTCGACCTCTCCGCCGGCGTGGTCGGCCCCTGGGCGCTCGGCAAGGAACTGCAGAACAACTTCCACAATGTCATCAACCAGGAAGAGACCCAGGGCTGGGACAATCAGCTCGACAACGAACCGGCGATCCAGATCACCTACGAGCGGCGCTGGCGCACCGGCGCCTACGAGTTCGTCCCGCCGCTCGGCCTGGAGATCGATGCCATCCCCTACTTCGGCGCCGGCCTCGGCAACGTGCAGACCTATGGCGCGGTGGGCGGCATGGTTCGCGTCGGCCAGGACCTGCGCAAGGATTTCGGGCCGAGCTCGATCCGCCCCGCCCTGCCCGGCTCCGAGGCCTTCGGCGACAAGGGCTTCTCCTGGTACGTCTTCGCCGGCGTCGAGGGGCGCGCGATCGCGAACACCATCTTCCTCGACGGCAACTCCTTCGATGACGGCTCCTCGGTGACGCCGGAGCACTTCGTCGGCGAGGGCAAGGCCGGCGTGGCCATCTTCTTCGGCGATGTGCGCCTGACCTATACCCACGTCGTGCGCACCCCGGAGTTCCAGGAGCGCGACCGCTATGCGCAGTTCGGCTCGCTGTCGCTCGGCATCAGCTTCTAGGTCAGGTCGCTTCGATCGCCTGCCAGACGCGCAGCGCCTGCGCCGTCTCGGCGACATCGTGGACCCGCAGGATGTGCGCGCCGCGCCGGACCGCGGCCAGCCCGGCGGCCAGCGACCCCGGCAGGCGCCCCTCCGGCGGCTCGTCGCGTGACAGTCGCCCGATGAAGGCCTTGCGGCTGACACCGATCAACAGCGCCACGCCGAGCGCCGCGAAGCGCTCGGTCGCGGCCAGCAGGGCAAGGTTGTGCGCCTGCGTCTTGGCGAAGCCGATGCCCGGATCGATGCAGAGCCTGTCGTCCCCCAGCCCGGCGGCGCGGCAGGCGGCCAGCCGCTGCCCGAGGTAGGCCAGGACCTCGGCGACGACGTCCTCGTAGTGTGTCTGTTGCTGCATGGTCTGCGGCTCGCCGCGCATGTGCATCAGCACGACCGGCGCGCCGCGCCGCGCCACCAGCGGCAGGCTCGAGGGCTCGCCGGTCAGCGCCGAGACGTCGTTCACGATGGCGGCGCCGGCGTCGAGCGCCCGCACCATGACGGCGCTGTGGCGGGTATCGACGGAGACGCAGTGCCCCCGCGCGGCCAGCCGCTGGATCACCGGCAGGACGCGGGCCAGCTCGACCTCGAGCGGCACCGGCTCGGCCCCCGGGCGGGTCGACTCGCCGCCGACATCGAGAATGTCGGCGCCCTCCGCCACCATGCGCTCGCCGGCCTCCACCGCGACCGCCGGATCGTCGTGCCGGCCGCCGTCGGAGAAGGAATCCGGGGTCACGTTGAGGATCCCCATGATGCGGGGACGTTCGAAGGTCAGCCCGGCGAAGGTGACGGCCATGGCGGCGATTTCCTGTGCGTCTGGCGCTCCGCCGATCGAAACGCGCGGCCGAACGCCGAGATCCCGCCGGCCCCGGCCTTGATATCGTCTGCCCCGCGCCAGAACAAGGCGAGCAATTGGGAAATCGCCACACTCGGCGATCAACCCGCGATGCGCCGCCCCGCCGGCCGCAAACAACAAGGCCGGCGCTTGCGCACCGGCCTTGCCTGTCGATCGCTGCCGCGCCCCCGAGGGCGGGCGGCCGCTCGTCCGGTCAGCCCGCGGGTTCCGGCTCCGGGCCGATACCGGCGGCCCCGCCGCGCGGCTTCTGCCGGTGCGTCGGCACCGAGGAGCGGCGACCGCTGTCGGCCGTCCCGGTGCCCTCGTCGCGGTCGATGTGCTCGCCGCGGATCACGCGGCGGACCTCGTCGCCCGAGAGCGTCTCGTGCTCCAGCAGCGCCTTGGCGAGGAGATGCAGCTCCTCGATGTGCTCGCTCAGCAGGCGGCGCGCCTCCTCCTCCGCCTCGTCGCAGAAGCGGCGAACCTCTTCGTCGATCAGCTTGGCGGTGGCGCCGGAGACGTTCTGGGTGCGGGAGATCGAGTGGCCGAGGAAGACCTCGTCCTGGTTGTCGTTGTAGCGGATGGCGCCGAGCTTCTCGCTCATGCCCCATTCGGTGACCATGCGGCGCGCCCAGGAGGTGGCCTGCTGGATGTCGCTGCCGGCGCCGGTGGTCACGTGCTCCTTGCCGAAGATGATCTCCTCGGCGATGCGGCCGCCGTAGATCATCACCAGGCGGGCCAGGATCTCGCTCTTGCGGAAGCCGTAGCGGTCCTTCTCCGGCAGGGAGAAGGTGACGCCCAGCGCCCGGCCGCGCGGGATGATGGTCACCTTGTGCAGCGGGTCGTTCCCGGGCACGTAGAGATTCAGCAGGGCATGGCCGCCTTCGTGATAGGCGGTCAGGCGCTTCTCGTCCTCGGTCATCACCATCGAGCGGCGCTCGGTGCCGAGCATGACCTTGTCCTTGGCCGCCTCGAAATCGCTGTGCGTCACCACCCGCTTGCCGGCGCGCGCCGCCAGCAGGGCGGACTCGTTCACCAGGTTGGCGAGATCGGCGCCGGAGAAGCCGGGCGTGCCGCGGGCGATCACCCGGGCATCGACGTCGGGGGCGATCGGCACCTTGCGCATGTGCACGCGCAGGATCTTCTCGCGGCCCATGACGTCGGGGTTGGAGACCACCACCTGGCGGTCGAAGCGGCCGGGACGCAGCAGCGCCGGGTCGAGGACGTCGGGCCGGTTGGTGGCGGCGACGATGATCACGCCCTCGTTGGCCTCGAAGCCGTCCATCTCCACCAGCAGCTGGTTCAGCGTCTGCTCGCGCTCGTCGTTGCCGCCGCCCAGGCCGGCGCCGCGATGGCGGCCGACGGCGTCGATCTCGTCGATGAAGACGATGCAGGGCGCGTTCTTCTTCGCCTGCTCGAACATGTCGCGCACGCGGCTGGCGCCGACGCCGACGAACATCTCGACGAAGTCGGAGCCGGAGATGGTGAAGAACGGCACGTTGGCCTCGCCGGCGATCGCGCGGGCCAGCAGCGTCTTGCCGGTGCCCGGCGGGCCGACCAGCAGGCAGCCCTTGGGAATCTTGCCGCCGAGGCGCTGGAACTTCTGCGGGTCGCGCAGGAATTCCACGACCTCCTCAAGCTCCTGCTTGGCCTCGTCAATGCCGGCGACGTCCTCGAAGGTGACGCGCCCCTGCTTCTCGGTCAGCAGGCGGGCGCGGCTCTTGCCGAAGCCCATCGCCTTGCCGCCGCCGGACTGCATCTGCCGCATGAAGTAGATCCAGACGAAGATCAGCAGGATCATCGGGCCGAACGAGCCGAGCAGCGAGAGGAAGACGTTGGGCTCCTCCGGCGGCACCACCTGCACGGCCACGCCGCGGTCGATCAGGTGCTGCGTCAGGTCGTAGTCGTTGGGCACGTAGGTCTGGAAGGTCTGGCCGTCGGTGGTGGCGCCCAGCACGGTCTGACCCTGGATCTGCACGTCCCGCACCTGGCCGTTGTCGACCCGGTCGAGGAACTGCGAGAACGAGAGCTGCGACTGCGGCCCGCGCGAGGTGCTGCCCTGGAAGATATTGAAAAGCATCAGGACCAGCAGGCCAACGAGGACCCACAAAAGGGCGTTGCGACCGATGTTCACGTGCGGAATCTTTCCTTCAAACGTCGCCGGCGGTGGGTCGGCGTCGGGGCCGCGGACAGCGGTCCGGGCACAGTTGTCATGCCTTAGATAATGTGCCTTTCCCGACAAGCAACTGTAAACCCGAAGTTCCCCAGAGGCGAGAGCGGTCTGTACCGCAGGCGGAACGCCAGCGGCGGGCTGTCCCGACGCTGCCAGCCGAGCGCCGGCAGGAGGCGCGGACCGGCGCTGTCGAACAAGGCCGGCAGGGCCGCCAGCAGCGGTCCCGGCAGCCCCTGCGCCGGGCAGTCGCCGGCCAGTGCCTGCCAGCCGGCCGGGCCGAGGGCACGCAGGCTGAAAGGCCCGCCGGAGGCCTCCGCCGCCAGCGCCGCCTCGAAGGTCCGCCCCCAGCGGCCGGCAAAGCCCGGCTCCAGTTCGAGCGGCGCCAGGCGGCCGGACTCGGGGAAGAGGAAGGCCTCGTCGCGGCGCGGCAGCAGCCGCAGGCCGCCCAGCGTGGAGCCGCGCGCGCCGGGCTGCCGCAGCGCCGCCAGCGCCCGGCCTATCGCCGCAGCCGGCGGCGGATAGTCGCGGCCGCCCACCCCCCGCACCAGTTCGCCCAGCGCCAGCACGGCCAGCGGCTCGGGCGCGGCGGCGAAGACCGCCCGGTCCAGGCGGACGAAGCCGCCGGGGTGCCACGCGCTGCCACTGGCCAGCAGGGCCGCCGCCTGCCGCTCCAGCGGGACCCGCAGGCGCCCCAGGCCTTCGCCCAGCGCCGCCAGCCGGCGGCCATCGAGACCGGCGCTCTCCAGCGCCGGGCGGGCCTGGCGCAGCGCCACGCGGCGGTGCCGTGGCTGGTCGTTGGAGGGGTCGTCGAGCCACGTCTCCCCGGCCGCGCGCAGCGTCGCCGTCAGGCGGTCGCGGGCGATGCCGAGCAGGGGCCGCAGCAGCAGCACGTCGGGTTCGGCGCGCCGCGCGCTCATGCCGGCCAGCCCCAGGGGACCGCTGTCGGCGGCCAGCCGCAGCAGCAGGGTCTCGGCCTGGTCGTCGGCCTGATGGGCCAGGCAGAGGACCGGCAGACCGGCTTCGCGGCAGGCGGCGGCGAGCAGGCGATAGCGGGCGGCCCGGGCCGCGGCCTGCACCGGCCGGCCGGCCGGCAGCGCGACGCCGCCCCGCCAGGGAAGGATGCGATGGGGGATGCCGTGGCGGGCCAGACGCTCGCCGGTCCAGGCGGCCTCGCGCGCCGAGCCGGCCCGCAGCCGGTGGTCCACGGTCAGTGCCAGCAGGCGGCCCTGCCGCGGCGCCAGCCAGGCGGCGAGCAGCAGCGCCAGCGCCAGGCTGTCGCGGCCGCCGGACACCGCGACGGCAAGCGAAGGCCGCGCCGGCCAGGGGCCGAGCGCGGCCATGGTCGCCGCGAACTCCGTGGCTGTCAGCGCCGCCGGGTCCGGCCCCTCGCCGCCGGGCGCGGGCGGCGAAGCGGAGACCGCCGCGGGGGCGGTCCCGGCGATCATCAGCAGCCCAGGCGGCCGCGCTCCTGCCTGGAGCGCTGCAGGATGTTCGCCGCGGCGTTCGGGAAGCGGCTCTCCAGCTCGCCGAAGACGGCGCAGGCGTCGCCGCTGCGGCCGAGCAGGCTCAGCGACAGGCCGAGCTTGAGCAGGCTGTCCGTCGCCTTGGGCCCGCTCGGGTGATCCTGGTAGGCGACGCCGAAGGCGCGCGCCGCCTCGTCGTAGTTGCCGCGCACGTAGTAGGTCTCGCCCAGCCAGTACTTGGCATTGGCGACCAGCGGATCGCTGGGGTTGGTGCGGACGAACTCGTTCAGCGCCTGCTCGGCGCCGGAGTAGTCGGCCTTGCGCAGCAGCCCGAAGGCGTAGTCGTACTGCTCCTGCGGCGTGCTGCCCGGCAGCGCCGAGACGATCTGCTCGCCGGTGGCGGCGCCGCCCTGCGGCGCCAGCGGCTGCGGCGCGGCGGCATCGGTCTGCGCGATGGTGCCCAGGGTCTTCACGTCGCCCTGCGGCGAGCCGCTGCCGGAGTTGGTCACGGCCGGCGCGGCGTAGCTGCCCGCGGTCGAGGCCTGCTGCCCGCTCGCCGGCGAACCGCCCTCGAGCGTACCCATGCGGTACTCCATGTCGGCCTGCATGCGGTCGAGGCGCTGCGAGAGCTGGTTCTGCTGATAGGTCACCTGCTCGACCATGCCGGTCAGCTTGCGCAGCTCCTGCTCATAGGCCGCCAGGCGGGTCTCGACGCTGCCACCCTGGCCGGCGGTCAGCGGCTGGCCGCCGGACTGCGCCTGATAGAACTGGTTGCGCAGATCGGCGAGGTCGCGCGTCAGGCGGTCGACCCGGTCGTTCAGCGTGTCGAGGTCGGCGGCGACGGCCGGCAGGGCGGTCCCCATGAGGACAACCGCGAGGACGGCTGGGCGCACCCAGCCCACGGCCTGCGAGAAGAACGGCTTTTGCATCGCCCGAAACTCCGATCGTTGGCGCCGGCGGGGGCAGCGGCCGCGAGCGGTCCGCCCTATCCGTCCGGCAGGTATCTCATCCCCCGAGATTTGCTCTGGTTTCTTGTCGTAAATGTGGCGCGGGAATGCAAGAGACGGGGCCTTTCTGGGCAAGTCCTGCGGCCGGCTTTGCAGCCCGCATCAAGGTCTCGTCCGTGGCGCCCTGCCGCCGCCCCGCCCTGCGGCCAAGACGCGGAAGGCCCGGCACCGCTTGCCACGGTGCCGGGCCTTCCCGTTGGCCACCGTTCGACTGGTTCAGTTCACCACGAAGACATCGCGACGATTGCGGGCCCAGGAGGCCTCGTCGGAGCCGAGCGCTTCGGGGCGCTCCTCGCCGTAGGAGATGATGGCGATGCGGTTGCCGTTGGTCCCGAGCGAGGTGAGGTACTGCCGCACCGAGTTGGCGCGGCGCTCACCCAGCGCGAGGTTGTAGTCGCGGGTGCCGCGCTCGTCGGTATTGCCCTCGACGGTCAGCGTCACCTGCGGGTTGGCGGCCAGCCAGGCGGCCAGCGCCTGGACGGTCGCCTGCGCATCGGGACGCAGGTCGTAGCGATCGAAGTCGAAGAAGACCCGGTCGCCGACCTGCGCACGCAGCGCTTCCTGCATCGAGGCGTAGGAGGTGTTGTTGGTGGTGGTGGTGTTGCCGGTGCTGCCGGTGGTCGGCTCGGGCGTGGAGCTGCAGGCTCCCAGCGCAAGCACGGCTGCGGCAAACAGGGTGACCAGATTGAGGCGCATGTCGTCAGAACCCTCTCAGTGTTCGCATTTCAACGCGGCGCAGACCGGTGCCGTTCCATTGGCCGGCAACGGCGATGTCGATGCCCTCGCTTGTCCCCGCCGCCGGGATTCCGCAGGACCCTCTCCGGCCGCAAAGTCAAGCGCAATTGCGGCATTCTTGAGGCCAAGTCAAGCGTTGCCGTCTTATTTGAACAGCCGTGATTAGGCGTTTAGGGGTGACCAGGCCGGATCCGAGGCATCTGTCGGAGTAACGAGCTCGCGTTCATTGTAGCCGGTCAAGTCTATCGAAAAAATTCTACTGGATACCTGCCCCGTTGCGCTGGACCGGCCCTGGCGGAAATAGGCCAGCACGCGGCCGTTCGGCGCCCAGGTCGGGCCCTCGACGCGATAGTCCGAGGCCAGCATGCGCTCGCCGGTGCCGTCGGGGCGGATCACGCCGATGTAGAAGGTGCCCTGGTACTGCCGGGTGAAGGCGATGAGGTCGCCGCGCGGCGACCAGACCGGAGTCGCGTAGCGCCCCTGCCCGAAGGTCAGCCGCGTGGCGCCGCCGCCGCCGGCCCCCATGATGTAGAGCTGCTGGCCGCCGGAGCGGTCGGAGTCGAAGACGATCTGCTGGCCGTCCGGCGAATAGGAGGGCGAGATGTCGATGCCGGTCGAGTCGGTCAGGCGGCGGATCGCCCGGGTGCGCAGATCCATGGTGTAGATGTCGGAGTTGCCCTCGCGCGCCACCGCCAGGCAGACGCCGTTGCCGTCGGGGGAGAAGCGCGGCGCGAAGGACATGCCGGGGAAGTCGCCGAGGACTTCGCGCTGGCCGGTGTCGAGGTTGAAGAGATAGACCCGCGGCTGGCCGTTCGGCGGGAAGGCCACGTAGGTGATCTCCTGGCGCGTCGGCGAGAAGCGCGGCGAGAGCACCGTGGTCGAGCCGTCGGTCAGGAAGCGATGGTTGGCGCCGTCCTGGTCCATGATCGCCAGGCGCTTCACCCGGCGGTCCTTGGTGCCGCTCTCGGCGACGTAGACGATGCGGGTGTCGAAATACTTCCCCTCGCCGGTGATCGAGGCATAGACCTCGTCGGCGACGGTGTGGGCGACCTTGCGCCAGTTGGCCGGCGAGGTGGCGTACTCGAAGCCGGTCTGCTGCCGCTCGCCGTAGACGTCGTAGAGCCGGAAGCCGATGACGACGCGGCCGTCGGCCGAGTTCTTCACGTAGCCGACCACCAGGGCGTCGGCATTGATCAGCCGCCAGTCGCCGAAGCGGACGTTCTGCTGCAGGCTGGCGCTGTCCTGGATGAAGGAGCTGGCGGGCAGCGGGCGGAACAGGCCGGAGCGCTCGAGGTCGGCGGCGACGACGCCGGCGACGTCCTGGCCCAGGCGCGCCTGACCGCCGTCGAGCGACTGGAAGTCGGGGATCGCGATCGGCAGCGGCGAGACGAAGCCCTGGCCGACGTCGATGCGCAGCTCGGCCAGGGCCGGCGCGGCGCCGACCAGCGCGGCGGTGGACAGTCCGGTCGCCAGGAAGCTGCGGCGAGAGAAGTGGCGGGAGAAGCCTGACATGCTCCGGTCTCCTTCTAGGGCTCTAGAACATCACCTTGGGGTCGAAGGTGAAAACGATCACCGACCACTCGTCGTATAGGTCGCGCGGAAGAGGAAACGGCTGACAGCGCGGATTGTTCACCGCGCGCAGCGCACGATCCGCCGCGGAGCGGAAAAAGCCGTCGCTGCCGTAGCGGCCGCCGTCGACCACCTCGGCGCGCTCGACCGTGCCGTCCGGGCGCATGTAGGCCCGCACCTCGACCGCCAGCTCCTCGATGCCCTTGCTGCCGACGTCGACGTTCCAGCAGCCGGCAACCTGCTGGCCGATGGCGTCCTGCAGCGTACGGCTGACCCGGCTGCCGAGGTTCTTGCCGGCGGTCTTCGGCTCGCTGCCGGCAGCCAGCTGCTGCTGCTGCGGCTGCGCCTTCTGCTGCGGCTCCTCCTCCCGCTTGGTCACGTCCTTCAGGATCGAATCCAGCGGGTCCTGCTTCTTCGCCTCCTGCTTGATCACCGGCTGCGGCAGGGTGACCTTCTTCTTCGGCTTCTCCGGCGGCGCCAGGTCGGCGGGGGCCCGGGCCTCCTGCAGGACCGGCTCGGGCGCCGGCGTCGGCGGCTGGACCGCCGGTGCCGGGGTCGGCTCGGGCTCCGGCTTCACCTGCGGATCGGGCGTCGGCGCGGGCACCGGCAGCGGCGCGGCGGTGGCGACCTGCTCGGGTACAGGCGTCGGCTCCGGGGTCGGCTCCGGCGTCGGCGCGGGAGCCGGCTGGGCGACGGGTTCCGACTCGGCCGCCGGCTGCGCCGCCGGCTCGGGCGTCGGTGCGGGCGCCGGCTCCGGGGTCGCCTCGGCCGCCGGCTCGGGCGTCGGCTGCGGCGTCGGCTCGGGCGAGGGCTGGGCCACCGGCTCCGGCGTCGGCGGCGGCGGCACGTCCTTGAGAGCAGGCACCGGGGGCGCCGGCTCCGGCGGGACCACCTCGTCGGGCGGCGGCTCCAGGGCCGCCATCTGCTCCGGGATCGGCTTCTCCGGCGGCGTCGGCGGCTCCTCGGCGACCTCCGCCGTCGGCTCGCTGGTGCCCTCGACCTGGTTGGTGACCTGGGCGATCGGCGAGTCGGCGAAGACGATCGCCACGGTGCGCGGATTGCCGATCTCGAAGGGATTGCTGGTGGTCGGCAGTCCGAGCAGCACCGCGACCAGGATCGCCAGGTGGAACACGGCAGAGAGTATCGCGCCCTGTCTCATGACACGGCCCTCCTAGTTGCCCCCCCCGTTCGCGGGGGCGCCGCCGGGCGGCGCCTCCTCGCCGGGGTTCGGCATCTCGGCCAGGAGCGCCACGCGGGTATAGCCCGCCTGGTTGATCAGCCCCATGACCTGCATCACCAGCCCATACTCGATGGTGCGGTCGCCGCGCACATAGATGCGCACCTCCGGATTGCTGCCGGTGATGGCATTGAGGCGGGGCACCAGCTCGCCCAGGCCGACCTCGGTCTCCTGGATGTAGACCCTGGCCTGCGCATCGAGCGAGACCACCAGCGGCTCCTCCGGCGTGGTGATCGCCTCGGCGTTGGTCTGCGGCAGATCGACCGGCACGCCGACGGTGAGCAGCGGCGCCGTCACCATGAAGACGATCAGCAGCACCAGCATGACGTCGACGAAGGGCGTGACGTTGATCTCCGCCATCGGCTGCCAGCCGCGGCGTCCGCGTCCGGTCGGTGCCTTGCGTAGCATCGGCCCGGCCATGGCTCAGCGAGCCTCCTCGAGCTGGCGCGAGAGGATGGCGCCGAACTCGGCGGCGAAGGAGTCCAGCTTCTGGCCATAGCGGTTCAGGTCGCTGGCGATCTTGTTGTAGCCGACCGAGGCCGGGATGGCGGCGACCAGCCCCAGGGCGGTGGCGAAGAGCGCCTCGGCGATGCCCGGCGCGACCACCGCCAGCGAGGTGTTCTTCGCCGCGGCGATCGAGGTGAAGGCGTTCATGATGCCCCAGACCGTGCCGAGCAGGCCCACGAAGGGCGCCGCCGAGCCGACCGAGGCGAGGAAGACCATGTAGCGCTCGAGCCGCGACATCTCGCGGGCGATGGCCAGCTCCATCACCCCCTCGATGCGCTGCTGCAGGCGGGCGCGCAGCGTGTCGCCGCCGGCCAGCGAGCGGGTGCCGGAGCGGCGCCACTCGCGCATGGCGGCGACGAAGACGCCGGAGAGCGGATCCTTCGGCCGGCCGTCGAGCCGCTCGTAGAGGTCGTCGAGCGAGCCGCCCGACCAGAAGGCCTCCTCGAACTGCTCGCCCTTGGCCTTCAGGCGGCGCAGCCGCAGGACCTTGTCGAAGATGATCGCCCAGGTCCAGAAGGAGGCCAGGATCAGCAGGACCATGACCCCCTTCACCACCAGGTCGGCCTGCATGAAGAGATGCCAGATGCTCAGACTGGCTTCCGGCGCACCGCCGAGATTGGTTACCGCATCAGGCTCCATTGCCCCACCCCTTGTCCGTTCCGGTGGCGTTACCCGCTGCCTCGTCTCCCGCGTCCCCGATCAGGGAGCCCACCGCTTCCGGCGGGCGGACGTAGGGCAGAAAGCGCGCCGCGATGTCCTTCGGCATGCGTCCCGGGCGGCCGTCCAGCTTCAGACAGACCACCCGCATCTGGACCCGTGCCAGCTCCTCCTCGCCGCGGCGGATCGACTGCGTGGCGTCGATCTTCACCGCCGTCATCTGCGTCAGCTGCGTCTCCACCCGGAGCACGTCGTCCAGCCGGGCGGGCCGCAGGTAGTCGATCTCGGCGCGGCGAACGGCGAAGAAGATCCCCGCCGTCTCGCGCAGCCGGCTCTGATCGATGCCGGCCTGGCGAAGAAACTCCGTCCGGCCGCGTTCAGCGAACTTCAGGTAGTTCGCGTAGTACACGATTCCGGCCGCGTCGGTATCCTCGTAGTAGACCCGGATCGGCAGGACATGGCGCGTGCCCTCCATATGCCCAGAGCCGGGGGTCACGTCGCGCCGCCGTCTTCCCCGTCGCCGCCGTCCTCGAAGAGGTCGCCGGCGACGAGGCCCAGGCCACGCGGCACTGCCAACCCGAGATGGCGATAGCCGTTCGCGGTGATCAGGCGGCCGCGCGGACTGCGCTGCAGCAAACCTTCCTGGATCAGATAGGGCTCGATCACTTCTTCCAGCACATCGCGTTGTTCAGACAAGGCCGCGGCGAGCGTTTCGACTCCAACCGGGCCGCCGGCATAATTCTCAGCAATCATGGCAAGATAGCGGCGGTCCATGGCGTCGAGTCCGGCCTGGTCCACGTCGAGGCGCGAGAGCGCGCTGTCCGCCGCCTTGCGATCCACCGGGCTGACCCCCTCGACCGCCGCGAAGTCTCTGACGCGCCGCAACAATCGCCCGGCGACGCGCGGCGTGCCGCGGGAGCGCCGCGCGATCTCGGCGGCGCCGCCGGCGGTCAGCTCCAGCCCCAGCACCCGGGCGCCGCGCTCGACGATCAGGGTCAGCTCGGCGGCGGTATAGAAGACCAGGCGCAGCGGAATGCCGAAGCGCTCGCGCAAGGGGCGGGTGATGAGGCCGGAGCGCGTCGTGGCGCCGATCAGCGTGAAGGGCGGCAGGTCGATGCGCACCGAGCGGGCGGCCGGCCCCTCGCCGATGATGATGTCGAGCGCGAAGTCCTCCATCGCCGGATAGAGGATCTCCTCGACCGCCGGGGAGAGGCGGTGGATCTCGTCGATGAAGAGCACGTCGTGCGGCTGCAGGTTGGTCAGCAGCGCCGCCAGATCGCCGGCGCGCACGATCACCGGCCCGGAGGTGGCGCGGAAGGAGACGCCGAGCTCCTTGGAGACGATCTGCGCCAAGGTGGTCTTGCCCAGCCCCGGCGGGCCGAACAGCAGCAGGTGGTCCAGCGCCTCGCCGCGGCCCTTGGCGGCATCAATGAAGACCTGCAGATTTTGCCGCGCCGTGGCCTGGCCGATGAAGTCGGCCAGGCGTTGCGGCCGGATCGTCGACTCGCTCTCGCCGATCGCCGCCTCCGGCCGGTCCTCCGGCTGCTGCTGGCGCTCGACCAGGCGCTCGACCGCCTGGCGTTCGGGCGCCTCGGCCTTGCCGGCGGCCGGCTTGCGGCTCATTGCGCCAACTCCTTCAAGGCCGCTTTCAGCAGCGCCTCGACCGCTGCCGCGTCGCCCAGCGCCCGCTGTGCCGCCGCGACGGCGGTGAAGGCCTCCATGCGGCGATAGCCCAGGCCCTCCAGCGCCAGGACCGCGTCGTCGGCCGCCGCCCCCAGGGCCCCGCCGGCCGGCACCGCCGGCTCGCCACCGACGGCCGGGGCGCCGGAGCCGAGCGCCGCCGCGGCGCCCAGCGCCATGCCGCCGACCTTGTCCTTCAGCTCGGTGGCGAGGCGCTGCGCCAGTTTGGCGCCGACGCCCTGGGCGCGTCCCAGGGCCGCCTTGTCCTGCGCCGCGATGGCCTGGGTCAGCTGCTGCGGCGAGAGCGTCGAGAGGATCGCCAGCGCCACCCGGCTGCCGACCCCCTGAACGGTGCAGAGCAGGCGGAACCAGGCGCGCTCGCCGCCGTCGGCGAAGCCGTAGAGATGGATGTGGTCCTCGCGCACATGGGTCTCGATCAAGAGGCTGCAGGCGCTGCCGAGCGGGCCGACGCGGCCCAGCGTCTTGGCCGAGGCGAAGACCAGGTAGCCGACGCCGCCGACGTCGAGCAGCAGGTGCCCCTCGCCGAGCTCGTCGATGCGTCCCGAGAGCTTGCCGATCACTTCGCCACGCTCCAGATCGCCCGGGTCGCGGCGTGGTGGCTGTGGCAGATCGCGACCGCCAGGGCGTCGGCCGCGTCGGCATTGGCCAGTGCGACGCCGGGCAGCAGGCGCTGCATCATCATCGCCACCTGCGCCTTGTCGGCGTGGCCGGTGCCGACCACCGACTTCTTCACGATCATCGGCAGGTACTGCGTCACCGGCAGGCCCAGGGACGCCGGCACCAGCAGGGCGATGCCGCGGGCCATGCCGAGCTTCATGGTGGAGACGGGGTTCACGTTCGCCAGCGTCTCCTCGACCGCCGCCTGGTCGGGCCGGTAGGCGACGAGAATCTCGGT
Source organism: uncultured Alphaproteobacteria bacterium (assembly GCA_942492185.1). Taxonomy (GTDB): domain Bacteria; phylum Pseudomonadota; class Alphaproteobacteria; order Kiloniellales; family JACOMY01; genus CALOEA01. The sequence continues at coordinate 83,099 of CALOEA010000037.1, read as the reverse complement.
CAGGCCCACCTGGAGCTGCACCAGCCGGCTGGCGATGTCGAGGGTGTCGCGGGTGGCGATCACGCCGTTGGCGACGTGGCTCAGGCGGTTGCCCTCGGCCTCGATGACACCCCAGCCGGTACGGCGCAGGCCGGGGTCGATACCGAGGACGCGCATGGGCTCCCCCTTTCGGCTCGGCGTCAGCCGGCGAGGCGTTGCAGGACCTCGTCGGACACTTCGTAGTTGGCGGCGACCGACTGCACGTCGTCGTTGTCTTCCAGCGCTTCCAGCAGCTTGAAGAGCGTCTCCGCCGCCGCGTCGTCGATCGGCGCCACGGTCAGCGACCGCCAGGCGAGGCGGGCCTCGCGCGGCTCGCCGAGCGTCTCGCCCAGGGCCTCGCGGACCTGCCCCAGGTCGTCCGGCGCGGTGACGATCTCGTGGCCCTCGGCGCCGGACTGCACGTCGGCGGCGCCGGCCTCCACCGCCGCCTCGAAGATCGCGTCGCTCTTGCCGGCCGCGGCCGGATAGTCGATCAGGCCGACGCGCTCGAACATGAAGGAGACCGAGTTGGTCTCGCCCAGCGTGCCGCCGTTCTTGGCGAAGAGCGTGCGCACCTCGCCGGCCGTGCGGTTGCGGTTGTCCGTCGTGGCCTCGACGATGATGGCGACGCCGCCGGGGCCATAGCCCTCGTAGCGGATCTCCTCCCAGTTGGTGTCCTTGTCCTCGCCGGTCGCCCGCTTGATGGCGCGGTCGATGTTGTCCTTCGGCATGTTCTGGGCGCGCGCCGCCTGGATGGCGCTGCGCAGCCGCGGATTGCCGTCGGGATCGGGCAGGCCGCTCTTGGCGGCGACGATGACCTCGCGGGTCAGGCGCGCGAAGAGCTTGGCGCGCTTTTTGTCCTGCGCGCCCTTGCGGTGCATGATGTTGGCGAACTGTGAATGGCCGGCCATGGCTCTCTGAACCTAGATGTTGTGGGTTATCCTAGCGAAGCCCGCGAGATTTGGCGAGCCGGGCGCGCCCGAAGGGCCCGCGCGGCTGGCTTCTAGCAGAGCGCACGGCGGTCGGGGAAGCCCATAAGCAGACCGCCTAGAGCGGCGGCAGCGTCGCCGCCAGCCGCCCGCCGACCCGCAGCGGCGCCACCGAGCTCGCCAGGCCGCTGCGCCCGTCGGTCTCCACCACCAGGCCGCAGAGCGTTCCCTCGCCGCCGGCGACGCTGAGCCTCTCGGTGGCGACCTTGCGGGTGAAGCGCTGGATCGGCACCGCCTTGTCCATGCCGATGACGCTGTCGTAGTCGCCGCACATGCCGGCGTCGGTCTGGTAGGCCGTGCCGCCCGGCAGGATCATGGTGTCGGCGGTCGGCACGTGGGTGTGGGTGCCGACCACCACCGAGACGCGGCCGTCGAGCACATGGCCCATCGCCATCTTCTCGCTGGTCGCCTCGCCGTGGAAGTCGACCACGATGGCGTCCACCGTGGCGCCGAGGCGGTAGGAGGCGAGGATCTGCTCGACCGCCTGGAAGGGGTCGTCCAGCGGGTCCATGTAGAGCCGCCCCATGAGGTTCACCACCAGCACCTTGCGGCCGCTGGCGGTGGGGAAGACCGCGGCGCCGCGTCCCGGCGTGCCCTTGGGGAAGTTGTGCGGGCGCAGCAGGCGCGGCTCGGCCTCGATGAAGGAGAGCGCCTCCTTCTGGTCCCAGGAGTGGTTGCCGCCGGTCAGCACGTCGGCGCCGCAGGCGAAGAGCTCGTCGGCCACGCCGCGGGTGATGCCGAAGCCGGCGGCGGCGTTCTCGCCGTTGACGATGACGAAGTCGAGCTTGAGCGACTTGCGCAGACCCGGCAGGTGTTGCTTGAGGGCGTCGCGGCCGGGCCGCCCGACGACGTCGCCGAGGAAGAGGATGCGCATCGGCTTCAAGTGCCCGCTGGCCGGGGCCGGGTCAAGGCCTGCGGCCAGGACGGCGGCACGGCGTGGCGGCGCGCGACCGCACGCCCTAGCCCAACGAGAGCGCTTCGCGCTCGGTGACGATCCAGTCGAGCTTCTGGTCGTGCTCGTCGCGCGGGACGGCCGGCACCTCCTGCGCCGCGAAGGCGAGGCCGATGGCCAGGCGCGGCCCGGTCCGGCGCAGCGCCTCCAGCGTGCGGTCGTAGAAGCCGCCGCCGTAGCCGATGCGATAGCCGGCACGGTCGAAGGCCAGCAGCGGCACGAACAGCACCTCCGGCTCGACCTCCGGCCGGTCGGGAGCCGGGACCGAGGTGCCGAAGCCGCCGGGCACCAGCGTGTCGCCCGGCCGCCAGCGGCGGAAGATCAGCGGCTGGGCCTTCTTCGCCACCACCGGCAGCCCGACGGGGTGGCCGGCGAAGTGCAGGCGGGCGAGCAGCGGGCGCACGTCGAGCTCGTCGCCCATCGGCCACCAGACCGAGCAGGCCGCCGCCTCCGGCAGCGCGATTTCGCCGAAGACCCGCGCCGCCACGGCATGGCCGGCCTCGGGCGCCGCCAGCGCGGCCTGGCGCCGCAGGGCCTGCATCTCGCGGCGCAACCGCGCCTTCTGTTCGTCGAGCAGGGAGAGCGCCGTCATGCCAGTCTCCGGGAGGCCGGCCCGCCGCAGAGCGGACTCCGGGGGCGGGAGCCGGCGAAGATAGTGGTGCCGCGAAGGCCGTCGGCCGAGAACATCCTCTGCGGCCTGCTTGCGCAGGTGGGCACCAGGTAGCGAGGCCACGGCCCCGCCAGAGCCAGCTCCCGATGGATGAGCTTATCGGCCCCAGGGATCGTAAGGCCTAACGCGCCCCGCAGCACCGGCCGCTACACTTAGGCCTGCTGCAGCCTGGCCGCAAGGCGGTCCAGGCGTTCCGCCACCTCGGAGAGCGCGGCCTCGGACTGCGCCGAGCTCATGGCGTCGTGGCCCTCGATCTGGCGGTAGAGGTCGCCCAGCTCGTCGGCCAGCAGCAGCGCCGTCATCACCAGCAGCTTGGTTTCGCCGATCTGGCCCAGCGAGGCGGCGAGGTCGGCAACCCGCCGATTGACCAGGTCGGCCATCTCGCGCAGGTGGTCCTCCTGCCCGTCGTCGCAGGTGAAATCGTAGCTGTGCCGGTTGATGGTGACGGTAACCTTGCCCATAGCCCTACACCCTTACTCCACCGGCGCTGGAGTCGCCGGTCCGCACAGGGTAACGCAGAACGGCGCGGCGTTGGGCCCGCGTAACGAACGCGGTCGTCCGGCCTGGGTCAGTCGCCCAGCCCCTGGGTCAGCAGCCCCTGCAGGCGCTCGATCGCGCCATCCAGCCGCCCCGAGGTCTCCTCCAGCAGCGCCTTCAGCGCCGCGACCTCGCCGCGGGCCTGCTCGGCCTCGCCTTCCGCCGCCGCCTGCAGCTGCCGGGCGCTCTCCAGGCGCTGCAGCAGTTCCTGCTCGCGGCCCTGGGCCCGCTTGTCGATCGCCTCGACCGCCGCCTCGAGGCGGCTCAGGGCCTGGTCAACCTGCGTCTTCGTCTCTTCCATCGCTGTCCCCTCGCTGCGCTTGCGGGCCGTCGCTCGGCTGGCGACTCCGGTGGCCGCGTGCGGCCGGTGGCGGAGCATAGCCAAGGCGAGGGGCGGGTCAACGCGGCGGCCCTGCCGCGGCCCCCCGCCGCGCTTCATTGCAGGGCCGCGCCATAAGCGGTTGACGACCGACCGGCTGGGCGGCAAGTTGCCGCCGCGACGCAGCGGGGCCGCAGCTCCCGAAGGGCGCAGAGCGCTCGCCGCCCGGCCAGAGCTGAACCTCCCAGAACCGATTCCGAGCTGACCCACAGCGAGCAAAGCAAAGGCCGCATGTCCCCGACATCACGACCGACGCCCCTCCTGAGCCCCGACAAGGGTGGCTCGACTCCCGCCGCAGACGGCGCGGTTTCGCATCAGGACCTGGCCAACGCCATCCGCGCGCTGGCGATGGATGCCGTGCAGCAAGCCAATTCCGGCCACCCGGGCATGCCGATGGGCATGGCCGACGTGGCGACGGTGCTGTTCCGCGAGGCACTGAGCTTCGATCCGGCGCGCCCCGACTGGCCCGACCGCGACCGCTTCGTGCTCTCCGCCGGCCATGGCTCGATGCTGCTCTACGCCCTGCTGCATCTGACCGGCTATGCCGACATGACGCTGGAGGAGCTGAAGAACTTCCGCCAGCTCGGCAGCCGCACGGCCGGCCACCCGGAATACGGCCACGCCGCCGGCATCGAGACCACCACCGGTCCGCTGGGCCAGGGCCTGGCCAATGCCGTCGGCATGGCGATGGCCGAGCGTCACCTGAACGCCACCTTCGGCGACGCGCTGGTCTCGCACTACACCTATGCGATCGCCGGCGACGGCTGCCTGATGGAGGGCATCAGCCACGAGGCGATCTCGCTGGCCGGCCACCTGAAGCTGGCGCGCCTGATCGTGCTGTTCGACGACAACGAGATCTCGATCGACGGCCCGACCTCGCTGTCGGTCTCCGACGACCAGCGCAAGCGCTTCGAAGCCTCCGGCTGGGCGACGCTGGCCTGCGACGGCCACGACCCGGCGGCGATCTCGGCGGCGCTGCGGCAGGCCCGCGGCCACGACCGCCCGACGCTGATCGCCTGCCGCACCACCATCGGCTACGGCGCGCCGACCCTGGCCGGCACCTCGAAGACGCACGGCTCGCCGCTGGGCGAGAAGGAGATCGCCGGCGCCCGCGAGCAGCTCGGCTGGCCGCACGCGCCCTTCGAGATCCCGGCGCCGATCCTGGCGGCCTGGCGCGCCATCGGCGCGCGCGGCAAGGCCGCGGCGCAGGCCTGGGACCAGCGCCTGGCCGAGGCGCCGGCGGAGCAGCGCGCCGAGTTCGAGCGTCGCGTCGCCGGCCGACTGCCCGAGGGCTGGCAGGGGGCGCTGAAGCCGCTGAAGGACAAGGTCCTGGCCGAGCGTCCCGCGGTCGCCACCCGCGTCGCCTCGCAAAAGGTGCTGGAGGCGCTGGTGCCGGCGCTGCCGGAACTGCTCGGCGGCTCGGCCGACCTCACCGGCTCGAACAACACCAAGGCCGGCGACATGCAGGGCTTCGGCCCCGGCCACTACGACGGGCGCTACGTCTATTACGGCGTGCGCGAGCACGGCATGGCGGCAGCGATGAACGGCCTGGCGCTGCACGGCGGGGTGATCCCCTACGGCGGCACCTTCCTGGTCTTCACCGACTACTGCCGCCCCTCGATCCGGCTCTCGGCACTGATGGGCAAGCGCGTGGTCTACGTCATGACGCACGACTCCATCGGCCTGGGCGAGGACGGGCCGACGCACCAGCCGGTCGAGCATCTGGCGGCGCTGCGCGCCATCCCCAACCTGCTGGTGCTGCGCCCGGCCGACACCATCGAGACGGCGGAGGCCTGGCAGATCGCGCTGTCGCAGGAGGACCGCCCCTCGGTCATCGCGCTGACCCGGCAGAACCTGCCGACGCTGCGCGCCGAGGCGAGCGAGAATCTCTCGGCCTACGGCGGCTACATCCTGGCGCCCGCGCAGGGCCCGCGCGCCGTGACGCTGATCGCCTCGGGCTCCGAGGTGGCGCTGGCGCTGGAGGCCAAGGCGCTGCTGGAGGCGGAGAACATCGCCACCGCGGTGGTCTCGCTGATCTCCTGGGAGCTGTTCGGCGAGCAGCCGCAGCACTACCGCGACGAGGTGCTGGGCCCCGGCGTGCTGCACATCGGCATCGAGGCCGCCCTGCCCTTCGGCTGGGAGCGCTGGATCGAGGCCGGCGGCGGCTACGTCGGCATGCGCTCCTTCGGCGCCTCGGCCCCGGCCGGCGCGCTGTTCGAGAAGTTCGGCATCACCGCCGAGGCGGTGGTGGCGGCGGTGAAGGCGCGGCTCTGAGACCGCCCATCGCTTCGGGTTGACGGGAAAGACGTGAGACGGGAAAGGGTCGAGACACCATGACGACAAGCCTGCAGGAGACGGCCAAGGCGCTGGTCGCACCGGGCAAGGGGATTCTGGCCGCCGACGAGTCGAGCGGCACGATCAAGAAGCGCTTCGACTCCATCAAGGTGGAGTCGACCGAGGAGAACCGCCGCGACTACCGCGAGATGCTGTTCCGCACCGCCGGTGCCGGCGAGCACATCTCCGGCGTCATCCTCTACGACGAGACGATCCGGCAGAACGCCGCCGACGGCACGCCGCTGGTCGCGGTGCTGGAGGCCGCCGGCATGATTCCCGGCATCAAGGTCGACAAGGGCACCAAGCCGCTGGCCTTCCACGAGGGCGAGGTGGTGACCGAAGGCCTCGATGGCCTGCGCGAGCGGCTGATCGACTACCGCAAGCTCGGCGCCCGCTTCACCAAGTGGCGGGGCGTCTACTCGATCGGCGAGACCATGCCCTCGGCCGCCTCGATGACCGCCAATGCCCATGCCCTGGCGCGCTATGCCGCGCTGGCGCAGGAGGTCGGCCTGGTGCCGATCGTCGAGCCCGAGGTGCTGATGGACGGCGACCACGACATCGAGGCCTGCGAGTACGTGACCGAGGAGGTGCTGCGCGCCGTCTTCTCCGAGCTGGCGGTGGCCGAGGTCGACCTGCAGGGCATGCTGCTGAAGCCCAACATGGTGATCTCCGGCCAGGATTGTCCCGACCAGGCCGACCCGCAGGAGGTGGCCGAGCGCACCGTCGCCTGCTTCCGCCGCGTCGTGCCGGCCGCGGTGCCGGGCATCGTCTTCCTCTCCGGCGGCCAGTCGGACAGCGTGGCGACCCAGCACCTCAACCTGATGAACCGTCTGGGGCCGCAGCCCTGGGTGCTCTCTTTCTCCTACGGCCGCGCGCTGCAGGCCGGCCCGCTCAAGGCCTGGAGCGGCCAGAAGGACAAGGTCGCCGCCGGCCAGGCGGCCTTCCAGGAGCGCGCCAAGGCGAACGGCCAGGCCGCCCTGGGCAACTACGCGGGCTGAACGACGGCACCGCTCCGGCGAAGGCAAGAAAAGGAAACGCTAGAATGACCGTAAGAGTCGGCATCAACGGGTTCGGCCGCATCGGCCGCCTGGTCTATCGCGCCGCCATGGAAGCGGGCCGCGGCGACATCGAGTTCGTCGCCATCAACGACCTCGGCTCGGCCGCGGACAATGCCCACCTGCTGACCTACGATTCGGTGCACGGCCGCTTCCCCGGCGACGTGTCCGCCGGCACGGATTCGATCACCGTGAACGGCAAGAGCGTGAAGGTCCTGGCCGAGCGCGACCCGGCCAAGCTGCCCTGGGGCGAGCTTGGCGTCGACATCGTCCTCGAGTGCACCGGCATCTTCTCCGACAAGGACAAGGCCTCCGCGCACCTCGCCGGCGGCGCCAAGCGGGTGCTGGTCTCCGCGCCCAGCGGCGGCGCCGACCTGACGGTGGTCTATGGCGTCAACCACGACAAGCTGACCAAGGAGCACGTCGTCGTCTCCAACGCCTCCTGCACCACCAACTGCCTGGCGCCGGTGGCGCACGTGCTGCATCAGGCGGTCGGCATCGAGCGCGGCTTCATGACGACGATCCACAGCTACACCGGCGACCAGCGCACGGTGGACACGCTGCACAAGGACCTGGCGCGGGCCCGGGCCGCGGCGGTCTCGATGATTCCAACCAGCACCGGCGCGGCGCGCGCCGTCGGCCTGGTGCTGCCGGAGCTGAAGGGCAAGCTGGACGGCACCTCGATCCGCGTGCCGACCCCGAACGTCAGCGTGGTCGACTTCAAGTTCGTGCCGAAGCGCGAGACCTCGATCGAGGAGATCAACCAGGCGATCGAGGCGGCCGCCGGCAGCGGTCCGCTGCAGGGAATCCTCGCCACCAACGCGCTGCCGCTGGTCTCGATCGACTTCAACCACAACCCGGCCTCCTCCACCGTCGACCTGCACGAGACGAAGGTGATCGAGGGCCAGTTCGTGCGCGTCATGTCCTGGTACGACAACGAATGGGGCTTCTCCAACCGCATGAGCGACACCGCCATCGCGATGGGCAAGCTGCTCTGAGCGCCGCAGGCGGGGCCCGGCGGACGGCAGGGCTCACGGGCCCCGCCGTCGCCGGGGCGCGCCGCGGCACCACCGCTGGCGATGCGGCGCCCGGCGCCGCCGCGCCGGGCGGGCCCGGACGGAGGCGATGAGGGAGGAGGCTCCCAGCGTCATCGTGCATAGCCTGGCGCAGGCGCTCGCCGCCTGCCGCCTCGCCGCCCTGCAGGACCGGCCGCTGAGACTCCAGAGCGGCGGCTATCTCGGCTGGGCGACCTGGCAGGCGTTGCTGACGGCGGCGCGCGCAGCCGTGCCGGCGGCACGGGTCACCGGGGTCTACGATCCCGACGGGCGCGGCGGGCATGCCGCCGAGGCACTGCGCGACGGCGCCGAGATCGTGCTCCTGGCCGAGGATCACCCGCAGCACGCGGCGCTGTCGGCGCTGGCGACAGCCTGCGGCGGCAGCCTCGGATCGCCGCCGGCACAGCCCCTCGACCTCGCCGGCCTCGCCGATCCGGAGGCGGCCCTGCGGGCGCTCTTCGCAGGCCCCTTCCCGCCGGACGCCGGGAAGGCTAAAGGGTGACCATGGATACACGCTCCTGCGGCCTCTACCTCGTCACCCCGACCGGCCTCGCCAACGGCGCGCTGCCGCTGGAGGACTTCGCGCCCCTGCTGGAAAGCGCGCTCGATGCCGGCGCGGTCGAGGCGCTGCTGCTGCGCACCGCCGGCTTCGAAGGCGAGCGCCCCGACACCGCGCTGGCCCGGGAGATCGAGCGGCTGCTGCCCCTGGCGCATGCCCGCGGCGTGCCGCTGGTGCTGGAGGAGCGCGCCGACCTGGCGGCGCAGCTGGGTTGCGACGGCGTGCATCTTGCCGCGCGGCGGACCGGCATCGTCGCGGTGCGCAAGGCGCTCGGTCCCGACGCCATCGTCGGCGCCGCCGCCGGCGGCTCGCGCCACGACGCCATGGAGGCGGCCGACGCCGGCGCCGACTACGTCACCTTCGGCTTCTTCGATCCCGAGCCGCAGCCGCCGGACCCGGAGCTGCTCGAGTGGTGGCAGGAGGTGATGCAGGCCCCCGCTGTGGCGATGGGCGGCATCACGCTGGAGAACGCCGCCGCGCTGGCCGCGGCCGGAGCCGACTTCCTCGCGCTGCGCAACGCCGTCTGGAGCCACCCGCAGGGGCCGGCGAAGGCGATCAAGGCTTTCGCCAAGGCCCTCGCCGCACGCTAGCCGCCGCCGCGGCGAAAGCGCGCCGCCCGCCGCCCGCGTTGCGCCCCCCGGACGCCTCTGCTATGCCAGCCGCCCCGTCACAGCGCGGCCGTCTCGCCGGCGCCCGATCGTGGCTGCCTGCACGCCTGCGACCTCTGCCGCAAAGGACCTTCCGATGGCGCCCCGTTCCGCCCTGATCAACGTCATGACCCGCGCCGCCCAGCGGGCCGCCCGCGGCCTGAAGCGCGACTTCGGCGAGGTGGAGAACCTGCAGGTCTCGCGCAAGGGCCCCGCCGACTTCGTCACCACCGCCGACCTCAAGGCTGATCGCCTGCTGCGCGAAGAGCTGGGCCACGCCCGCCCCGGCTACGGCTTCCTGATGGAGGAATCGGGCGCCACGGCACCCACCGGCGACGAGATCCGCCGCTGGGTGGTCGATCCGCTCGACGGCACGACCAACTTCCTGCATGGACTGCCGCATTTCGCCATCTCCATCGCGCTGGAGGAGCGCGGCGATGTCGTCGCGGCGGTGATCTACGACCCGGTGAAGGAAGAGCTCTTCCACGCCGAGAAGGGTGGCGGTGCCTTTCTCAACGACCGCCGCCTGCGGGTCTCCGCCCGCAGCCGCCTGCCGGAGGCGCTGCTGGCCACCGGCATCCCCTTCAAGGGCCACGGCGACGAGCCGCGCTTCGCCACCGAGCTGTCCCGGGTGATGGGCGAGGTCGCCGGCGTGCGCCGCTGGGGGGCGGCCTCGCTCGACCTGGCCTATGTCGCCGCCGGGCGCTTCGACGCCTACTGGGAGCGCGACCTCTCGCCGTGGGACGTGGCCGCCGGCGTGCTGATGGTGCGCGAGGCGGGCGGCTCGGTCAGCGAGATCGACCAGCGGGCCTGGCAGCTCGACAGCACGTCGATCCTGGCCTCCAACGGCGACCTCCAGAGCCCGGTCGCCGGCCTTCTGAGTGGCCGCCAAGCTGCCACAAAGCGGCCCTAGCCTGACCGCGAAGAGGCAAAGACACCCCGGTTTTTTGCCCCGGACAGGCGGTTGTTTGCCGTCGCCGGCACGCCTAGTCTGACAGGGGCGGCCTCGGTCGATTCGCCGCCGGTCACCTTCGGCCGCGCTTCGGGACCGAGCGGCTTGGGCAGTGTCCCGACCCTCCTCTGGCGGGGACCGGGCGATCGAGCCGATGCCCGGGTTTGGCGGCGGCGGTCAGGGATGGCACGATGCAGCAGGGTGAAGCGGCAGAGCGACCAGCGACGAATCGGCGGCGAGCGGCCTCGCGCGGCAGCACGCGCCGTGTCCTGCTGGCCGGTGCCGCGGCGGTCGCGCTCGGCGCCAGCGCGAGCCTGCCGGCAGCAGCGCAGACCGTCGTCGGCGGGCAGAACAGCTCGGTCGTGGTCTCTCAGGAGGTCCTGCAGTCGCTCTCCGGCGGCGACGGCGTCATGACCGTGCCGGTCTCTCCCAGCAGCAGCTATCAGGCCGATGGCACCGGCGGCTACGGCCCTGCCGGCAGCGCGGTGATCGTCCGCTCCGGCACGCTGCTCTATCCGCCGCCCTTCATGCCGGAATCGGTGCTGACCGTGCCGATGGCCGGCGGCACCAAGGTCGCCGACGGCGCGAGCAAGCCGGCACCGCAGCTGATCCAGCCCGGTGGCGCGCCGCAGACCGCGAGCAACGCTCCGCCCCCGCCGCCGCCGCCACCGGCCCCAAGCGCGGCGCCGGTTCCCGCCCCGGCCGCAGCCCCGGCTGCCCTGCCCCTGCCCCGGCCCCGGCCGCAGCCCCGGCGCCGGCCCCGCGCGCGTCTCCGGCCCCGCCGCCGCAGATCGCCGCCACCCCGGCGCCGCAGCCCGCCCCGCCGGTCTCCGCCGCCGGCGCCGCCGCTGGTCCCGGCCCCCGCCGGCGGCACCCCGACCCGTCACCCGACCCGTCACCCGCCCCGTCACCCGCCGTGCCGCCCGCCATCGCGGCGGACGAGGCCGAGAAGGTGGTGATCGCACCCGGACCGGCCCCCGGCCTGCCGCCGGCGCCGCCACCGGTTCCCGCGCCGGTGCCCGGCGCCCAGCCACAGCCCGACGACGCGCCCTCGGTGGTGATCGGCCCCTCGCCGGGGCCGGCTCCGGCGCCAACTCCGGCCCCGGCCCCGGCTCCGGCGCCCGCCGCAGCGCCGCCACCGCCGCCAGCCCCGGCACCGCAGGTGGCCGAACAGCCGGCGCCAGCGCCTGCCCCGGCCGCAGGGCCGCAGCCGCAGGTGGCGGCCCTGCCGCCCGACGGCGGCCTGACGCAGGTGCTCTTCGGCGCCGGTTCGGTGGAGCTTTCCAGCCAGGCGCTGCAGCAACTGGCCGAGGTCGCCGACCTGCTGGAGGCCGACGAGGGCCTGCGGGTCCAGCTCCTGGCCTACGCCAGCAGCGCCGACGGCAGCAGCTCCGCCGCCCGCCGCCTCTCGCTCTCCCGCGCGCTGGCAGTGCGCGCCTACCTGATCGACGAGGGCATCCGCACGGCGCGCTTCATCGTGCGGGCCCAGGGCGACAACAGCAGCGGCGGCCCGACCGATCGCGTCGACATCGTCCTGGTGAAGCAGTGACGCGACGCCCCGACGGCCCGTTCGCCATGACGTCGCTTTTCCGGCAAGGGGGCCGCCTGCCTCGATGACCCGCCCGTCCCGCTACCTCGTGCGCATCGCGATCTTCCTCGCGATGGTCGCCACGGTCTGCGTCCTGCTCGGCAAGGGGCTGCTGGCCGCCTTCCTGACCAGCCCCTTCCTGAACGGCGAGATCCTCGGCGTCATGCTGCTGGGCGTGGTCTACATCGTCCGCCAGCTGATCCTGCTGGTGCCCGAGGGCGCCTGGCTGGCGCGCCTGCGGGAAGAAACCCGCGACCGGCTCTACTTTCCCGACATGATGGCGAAGGAGACGCCGCCGCGTCTGATGGGACCGATGGTGAAGATGCTGGGCGAGCGGCGCGGCCGCTTCACGCTCTCCGCCTTCTCCATGCGCACGCTGCTCGACGGCATCCAGAACCGCATCGACGAGAGCCACGACCTGTCGCGCTACCTGGTCGGCCTGCTGATCTTCCTCGGCCTGCTCGGCACCTTCTGGGGCCTGTCAGAGACCGTCGGCGCGGTCGGCGACACCATCGCCGGCCTGAGCGTCGACGGCGGCGATGCGGCGCTGCTGTTCGACCGCCTGAAGCAGGACCTGGAGAAGCCGCTCTCCGGCATGGGCACCGCCTTCACCTCCTCGCTCTTCGGTCTCGCCAGTTCGCTGGTGGTGGGCTTCCTCGAGCTGCAGTCGGCGCAGGCGCACGCCCGCTTCATGCAGGACCTCGAGGAGTGGCTCTCGAGCGTCACCCGCCTCTCGTCCGGCAGCGCCGGCAGCGGCGAGGGCGACAGCTCGGTACCGGCCTACATCCAGGCGCTGCTGGAGCAGACCGCCGACAGCCTCGATGCGCTGCAGCGGGTCGTCCAGCAGAGCGCCGAGGAGCGCACCGGCATGAGCCGCGGCCTGGTGACGCTGAACGAGCGCCTGGGCACCCTGGCGGCACAGACGCAGCAGCAGCACAGCGTGCTCGACAATCTCGCCGAGGCCACACAGCAACTCCGCTCGACCCTCAGCGGCACCCAGGGCGGCCTCGACGAGGCTTCGCGCCATCACCTGCGCAATACCTCGCTGTACCTGGAGCGCCTGACCCACGACGTCGAGAACGGCCGCGCCACCATCGTCCAGGAGATGCGCAACGAGATCCGCCTGCTGGCCCGCACCATCGCCGCGCTGGCCGGCGAGCAGCGCTAGGCCGGGGCCGGCACCATGGACGGCGGAGGCCGCCGCCGACAGCGACGCTCGACCAACTTCTGGCCGGGCTTCGTCGACGCGCTTTCCACCCTGGTGATGGTGGTGATCTTCGTGCTGCTGGTCTTCATGATCGCGCAGTACTTCCTCTCCTCCGCGCTCTCCGGCCGTGACGCCGCGCTGGCCCGCCTGACGCAGCAGGTCAACGAGCTGACCGACCTGCTGGCGCTGGAGACCAGCACCAACGAGGCGCTGCGCGAGAGCGTCACCCGCCTCTCCGGCCAGCTGCAGAACGCCAACGAGGCGCGCGACAGCCTGGAGGCGCAGCTGGCCGCCCTGACCGCGCGCAAGGCCGAGCTGGAGCTGGAACTGGCGCAAGCGGAGCAGGGCCGCGTCGAGAACGAGAAGGAACTGGCCGACGCCTACAAGACCATCGACGCCGACAAGGAGACGATCGAGGCGCAGCTCGCCCAGCTGGCCCTGCTGCAGTCGCTGGTCGAGCAGATGGACCAGGATCTCGCCAAGCTGAACGCCAGCAACAACGCCAGCCAGGCCCGCGTCGCCGCGCTTGAGGACGCCGTCGCCAAGCTGCAGGCGGAGCTGGCGGTCACCGCCGAGGCACTGGCCAGGAGCGAAAGCCAACGCAAGGCCCTGGAGCAGGCGCTGGCCGAGAGCCAGGCCGCCCTGGCGGCGGCGCAGGCGGCGCTCGGCGAGAGCGAGGCGGCCCTCAGCGAGAGCGAAGCGGCCCTCAGCGAAAATCAGACCGCACTCAGCGAAAGCGAGGCGGCGACCGCGGCCGCCGAAGCGGCCCTGGAGGAGACGCAGGCGGCGCTGCGCGAGAGCCAGGCGGAGCAGGCCGAGACCCAGGAGGCACTGAGCGCGCTCGAGGCGGAACTGGCGGCGCGGCGACAGGCCTTGGCCGCCGTCGAGGCGGCGCTGCAGGCGGCCGAGGACCGCCTGGCGGCGGTGCAGGCCGAGCTGGAGGACAGCCGCAGCGCCGAACTGGAAACCGAGAACGCGCTGGCCGAGAGCTTCGAGGAGATGGCGGCGCTGCGCCAGGCCCTGGCCGCCGCTCGCGCCGAGCTGGCCGCCGCGGAGGCGAAGCTGGAGACGGCGCTGGAGCAGCTGGCGCTGCGTGACGACGACCTGCGCAGCAGCCAGGCGAAGATCGCCACCACGACGGCCGCGTTGCAGGAAAGCCAGGAGCAGCTCGCCTCGGCGCAGACCCAGCTCGAGCAGCAGGACCAGACGCTGGCGCTGAGCGAGGCCGCGGTCGCCGCCGGGCAGGAGGCGCTGGAGGAGCAGACCGCGCTGACCGAGGCGGCGCGCCGCCAGGTCGAGATCCTCAATGCCCAGCTCGCCGCGCTGCGCCAGCAGCTCTCCCAGCTGGCCGAGGCGCTGGAGATCAGCGAGACGAAGAACCGCGAGCAGGAGGTAGAGATCGCCAATCTCGGCCAGCGGCTGAACGAGGCGCTGGCCACCAAGGTGCAGGAGCTGGCGCGCTACCGCTCGGAGTTCTTCGGCCGGCTGCGCGAGGTGCTGGGCGAGCGCCAGGACATCCGCATCGTCGGCGACCGCTTCGTCTTCCAGTCGGAGGTGCTCTTCGCCTCCGGCGACGCCACGCTGGGCCCCGCCGGCCGCGCGCAGATCGCCTCGCTGGCCGGCACGCTGAAGGAGATCATCCCGCAGATCCCCGAGGGCATCGACTGGGTGCTGCAGGTGAACGGCCACACCGACAGTCGGCCGGTGGTGAACGCCCGCTTCGCCTCGAACTGGGAGCTGTCGCAGGCGCGCGCGCTCTCGGTGGTCAGGGTGCTGATCGACGAGGGCATACCGCCGGAACGCCTGGTCGCCGCCGGCTATGCCGAGTTCCAGCCGATCGACCCGGCCGACAGCGAGGAGGCCTACCGCCTCAACCGGCGCATCGAGATCAAGCTGACGGAGCGCTGAGGGGGGCCGCCCCTACTCCTCGCGACCCGGCTTCTGGCGCATCCGCTTGACGCCGGAGCGGCCCTTCTTTCCCTCGATCCGCCGTTCCTTCGAGGCGCGCGTCGGGCGCGTCGGGCGGCGCGGCTTCGGCGGCACGGCGGCGCGCCGGATCAGCTCGAGCAGCCGCTCGCGCGCGTCCTCGCGGTTGCGCTCCTGCGTGCGGAAGCGCTCGGCCCGGATCACCAGCACGCCCTCCAGCGTCAGGCGGCGGCCGGCCAGCTTGGCGAGGCGGGCGCGCACCTCGTCGCCGAGCGATGGCGAGTTGGCGACATCGAAGCGCAGCTCCACCGCGCTGGCGACCTTGTTGACGTTCTGTCCGCCGGGGCCCGACGCGCGCACGAAGCTCTCGACCAGCTCGCTCTCGTCCAGCGCGATGCGACCGGTGACACGGATCATCGGGTCAGCCTCCGCCGGCCACGGCGACCGCCGCCGCGGCGGCGTCCTCCCCCTGGTCGAACTGCAGCTTCGCCAGGCGGGCGTAGAGGCCGCCCTGGCGCACCAGTTCGGCGTGGGTGCCCTGCTCGACCAGGCGGCCCTCGTCGAGCACCAGGATGCGGTCGGCCTGCAGCACCGTGGCCAGCCGATGGGCGATGACCAGCGAGGTGCGGCCGACCATCAGGCGCTGCAGCGCCTGCTGCACGGCGCGCTCGCTCTCGGCGTCGAGCGCCGAGGTGGCCTCGTCCAGCAGCAGCAGCGGCGGGTCGCGCAGCAGCGCGCGGGCGATGGCGATGCGCTGCCGCTGGCCGCCGGAGAGCCGCACGCCGCGTTCGCCGAGGAAGGTATCGAAGCCCTCCGGCAGGCGCTCGACGAACTCCAGGGCGGCGGCGGCGGCAGCGGCGGCGCGCACCGCCTCCAGGCTGGCGTCGGGCCGGCCGTAACGGATGTTCTCCAGCGCCGTGCCGGAGAAGATCACCGGCTCCTGCGGCACCAGCGCGATGCGCCGGCGCAGCTCCTGGGGATCGACCGTCCGCAGGTCCTGCCCGTCGAAGGTCAGCCGCCCCTCTTGCGGGTCGTAGAAGCGCAGCAGCAGCTGGAAGATCGTGGTCTTGCCGGCGCCCGAGGGACCGACCAGCGCGACCCGCTCGCCGGGCCGCACCACGAGGTCGAGGCCCTCCAGCGTCGCCTTGTCGGGGCGCGCGGGGTAGCGGAAGACCACCCCCTCCAGCGTCACCGCGCCCTGCGGTGGCTCGGGCAGCGGCCGCGGGTTGGCCGGCGGCTTCACCGCCGATTCCGTCTGCAGCAGCTCGAAGAGCCGCTCGGTGGCGCCGGCGGCGCGCTGCAGGTCGCCGATCACCTCGGAGATGGCGCCGACCGAGCCGGCGACCACCACGGCGTAGAAGACGAAGGCGGCGAGTTCGCCGCCGGTGAGCCGCCCGGCGATGACGTCGTGCCCGCCGGTCCAGAGGATCAGGCTGACCGAGCCGAACACCAGCAGGATGACGATGCCGGTCAGCCAGGCGCGGGCGCGGATGCGCTGCACCGCCGCCGAGAAGGCGCTCTCCACCGCAGTGCCGAAGCGCCGGCCCTCCGTCGCCTCCTGGGTGAAGGCCTGGACCGTGCGGATGCCGGAGAGCGTCTCATCGACCCGGGCGCCGACCGCCGCGATGCCGTCCTGCGACAGGCGCGACAGGCGGCGCACGCGACGGCCGAAGACGATGATCGGCAGCACCACCAGAGGCACCACCAGGAAGACCAGGCCGGTCAGCTTCGGCGAGGTGATGACCAGCAGGATCGAGCCGCCGAAGAACAGCAGGGCATTGCGCAGCGCCACCGAGACCGAGGAGCCGATGACCACCTGCAGCAGCGTGGTGTCGGTGGTGAGGCGCGAGAGGACCTCGCCGCTCTTGGTGGTTTCGTAGTAGGCCGGCGAGAGCCGCACGATGCGCTCGAAGACCGCCTTGCGCAGGTCGGCCACCACCCGCTCGCCGATCCAGGAGACCAGGCTGAAGCGGGCGTAGGTGGCCAGCGCCAGCACCACCACGACGCCGAGCAGGATCAGCACCGTGCGGTCGAGCAGCGCGGCGTCGCCCTCGGCGAAGCCCTGGTCGACCAGGCGGCGCAACGCGAAGCCGAAGCCGAGCACGCCGCCGGCGGCGACCGTCAGCGCGGCGACGGCGCCGAGGCAGGCCGCCTTGTAGGGGCGGATGAAGCGCCAGAGCGCGCCCAGCACCTTCAGACTGGATGCGGGCGGCCGGTCGCTGGAGCGGGCCTGCTGCAGGGGAGACGGTTGGCGCATGGTCCTGCCCTATCGCATGGCGGCCCGGCGGGCGGCAAGGGCGCCGGTGTCGCGCCAGACGGGTGTCAGGGCTCCGCCGGCGGCGGCGCGGCGGCGGCGGGCGCCTCCTCGCCCAGCGGCCGCCCCTCGACCCGCGCGAACAGCAGCAGGCCGAGCGCCAGGCTGGCGGCGGTGGCGTAGAACAGCACCGAGAAGGCCGCGGCCACTTCGGCGCGCTCCGGCGCCGAGAGCTCGCGGCGCACCAGGTCTTCCAGGCCGGAAACCTCGCCCAGGCTCGGCAGCCAGCGGGCCAGCAGGCCGAGCACCAGGGCGGTGGCGGCGGCGGTGGCGACCGCGCCGCCCAGCGCCCGGGAGAAGGCGACCGCGCCGGAGACGGCGCCGAGGTCGTGGCGGGCGACGGCGTTCTGCGCCGCGACGATGGTGATCGGGAAGATCGGCCCGATGCCGAAGCCGACCAGCAGCAGCAGGCCCGAGGCGGCGAGCGGGCTGAGATCGGCGGCGGTGATGCCGAGGACGATCAGCGCCGCGATGGAGAGCGGCAGGCTGATCATCGGCGGCGCCTTGTAGCGGCCGCTGCGGCTGGCGTAGAGGCCGGCGCGCCAGGCCGAGAGCGTGGTCGCCAGCATCATCGGGATCATCATCAGCCCGGCCTCGCCGGCCGGCGCGCCGAGTCCCACCTGCAGGAAGGTCGGCGCCAGGATGGTGGCGGCGAGGTAGGAGCCGAAAATCAGGAAGATGGCGAGCAGCAGCGGCGCCACCACCGGGTTGGCGAAGAAGTGCGGCGGGATGATCGGCGCCGTGCTGCGCCGCTGCGACAGCACGAAGCCGGCACCCAGCAGCAGCGCCAGGGCGCCGGCGATCAAGGGCGCCGGCGCCAGCGGCCCGGCCGGCTCGCCGGCCCAGGAGAGCGCCAGCAGCAGCGCGGTGGTGCCGGCGGCGAAGAGCGTCACGGCGCGCACGTCGATCCGCGATTCGCGGCGCACTACCGTCAGGCGGCGCAGCTGCCGGTCGATCACCAGGAAGGCGGCGAGGCCGAGCGGCAGGTTGATCCAGAAGATCAGGTGCCAGGAGACGAACTGCGTCAGGAAGCCGCCCAGCGTCGGGCCCAGCACCGCCGCCATCGCCCAGACGGCGGAGATCATCCCGGCGTAGCGCCCGCGCTCGCGCGGGCTGACGACGTCGGCGATCACGGTCTGCGCCATGACGATGAGGCCACCGCCGCCGATGCCCTGCAGCGCGCGGAAGATCACCAGGGTGAGCATCGAGGGCGCCAGGGCGCAGAGCGCCGAGCCCAGCAGGAACAGTGCCAGACAGAGGTGCACGACACGCCGCCGGCCGATCAGGTCGGAGAGCTTGCCCAGCACCGGCGTGGCGGCGGTCGAGGTGAGGAGATAGGCCGTGACCACCCAGCCGATCAGCTCCAGGTCGCCGAGATCGGCGGCGATGGCCGGCAGCGCCGTGGCGACGATGGTCTGGTCGAGCGCCGCCAGGAAGAGGCCGAGCAGCGCGCCGATGATGACCATGCGCACCTCGCGCTGGTTCAGCGCGGTGGGCCGGGGGGCGCCCGCCGACCCGGGCGGGGCGCCGGCTGGGGGATTGGCTGTGCTGGTCACGGTGGCAATACTCCGGCTGCCTATTTAGGGCCGCCGCCGCCGGGCGGCGACCCCCGAGGGCGGGCGGCGCCTGCGCGCCGACGGCCCTTGCCATCTCCCGGCGCCTCCGCTATAAGCCGCCGCTCGTTTTCAGGAGTTATCGCGATGAAGGCCGACATCCACCCCGAGTACCATGAGATCACCGTGATCATGACCGACGGGACCGAGTACAAGACGCGCTCGACCTACGGCAAGGCCGGCGATTCGCTGCGTCTCGACATCGACCCCAAGACCCACCCGGCCTGGACCGGCGTGCAGCGTCTGGTCGACTCCGGCGGTCAGGTCGCGAAGTTCAACAAGCGCTTCCAGGGCATCGGCCTCTCGAAGCAGGATTGATCCTCGCTGGACGACCGCCCGTCAGGGCCGGTGACGAAGGGGCGCTTCCGGCGCCCCTTTTTCTTTGCCCGATGCAGCGCTGGCGAGGTCTTGACCCGGCCCAGCGCGCTTCCCAAATGTTGCCTGCCGGTCGGGAATGCCCCTTGGGGGTTCCCGCCCCCGGCTCCCAGAGGCACCGGCCCGGGCTCGGGCGGTGCCGTCACAAACCATGTTGCTCACTGGAGGATATGGACCATGCGTAGCTATGATCTTTCCCCGCTCTTTCGCGCCACCGTCGGGTTCGACCGCCTGAAGTCCCTCATGGACAGCGTCAACCGCGTCGACGAGCAGGCGCTGAGCTACCCCCCCTACAACATCGAGAAGCTCTCCGAGGACCAGTACCGCATTTCCATGGCGGTGGCCGGCTTCGGCGAGGCGGATCTCGAGATCACGGTGCGCGAGGGCAGCCTCGTGGTCGCCGGCAAGAAGGAGAAGGAGGAGCAGGCCGAGCAGCCGAGCTACCTCTACCGCGGCATCGCCCAGCGGGCCTTCGAGCGGCGCTTCGACCTCGCCGACCACATCAAGGTGACCGGCGCCGGCCTGGAGAACGGCCTGCTGCACATCGACCTGGCCCGCGAGGTGCCGGAGGCGATGAAGCCGCGGACGGTCCGCATCGAGACCAAGGCGCCGTCGCAGACCAAGATGATCGACGCCCAGGCGGCCTGACGTCAGGCCGGCTGAGAGCCGAAGACTCGAACGGCCGGGGAGGCAACTCCCCGGCCGTTTCGCGTTTCGGCTTCCGGCCCGTCGGGCCAGGCGCCGGTGCCCTATCCCCCGAGGACGCCGCGGCGGACCTGGTCCTCCTCGATCGATTCGAAGAGCGCCTTGAAGTTGCCCTCGCCGAAGCCCTCGTTGCCGCGCCGCTCGATCACCTCGAAGAAGATCGGGCCGATGGCGTTCTCGGTGAAGATCTGCAGCAGCAGGCCCTGGTCCTCGGTCGGCGCGCCATCCACCAGGATCTTCAGCGCGCGCAAGGTCTCGAGATCGCAGCCGTGGCCCGGCACCCGGGCGTCGAGCCGGTCGTAGTAGGTGTCGGGCGTGTCGAGGAAGCGGGTGCCCCTGGCCTGCAGCGCGCGCACCGCGGCGACGATGTCGCCGGTGCCGAGCGCGATGTGCTGCACGCCCTCGCCGCGGTAGTGGCGCAGGTACTCCTCGATCTGGCTCTTGTCGTCGGCCGACTCGTTGATCGGGATGCGGATCCGGCCGCAGGGGCTGGTCATCGCCCGGCTGAAGAGGCCGGTCAGCTTGCCCTCGATGTCGAAGTAGCGCACCTCGCGGAAGTTGAAGAAGCGCTCGTAGAAGCCGGACCAGCGGTCCATGCCGCCGCGCGCCACGTTGTGCGTCAGGTGGTCGATGTAGCCGAGGCCGGCGCCCTTCGGGTGCGGATCGACGCCCGGCAGCGGCTTGAAGTCGACGTCGTAGATCGACTGCGCGCCATAGCGGTCGACGAGGTAGAGCTCGGCGCCGCCGATGCCGCGGATCGCCGGGATGTTGAGCTCCATCGGCCCGACCTTGCGCGCGACCGGCTCGGCGCCCAGTGCGACCGCGCGCGCGAAAGCGGCGGCGGCGTCCTTCACGCGGATGGCGAAGGCGTTGACGCAGGGGCCGTGCGCGGCGGTGAAGGCGGCGGCGAAGGAGCCCTTCTCGGCATTCAGGATGAAGTTGATCTCGCCCTGGCGGTAGAGCGTGACGGCCTTGGAGCGGTGGCGGGCGACGGCGGCGAAGCCCATGCGCTGGAACAGCGCTGCCAGCGGCGCCGGGTCCTGCGCGGCGAACTCGACGAACTCGAAGCCATCGGTGCCCATGGGGTTCTCCCAGAGGTCGCGGCTTGCGGGGGACGAGACTGACGGGGCGGCTCGGTCGCTCGGCATGGCAGGCTCCTGGCTGCAATAACCAGAAGACAATGCCACGACTCTAATACCATTTCCCGGCTTTGATGACGGCTGGATCGGCAGTTATGCTGGAATCCTCTATTCTTCACCCGCTTCTGGATGATTTTCGGCATGAGCGATCTCGACGCCTTCGACCGCAAGATCCTGCGCGCGCTGCAGCGCGATGCCCGCCTCACCATGACCGCGCTGGCCGAGGAGGTGGCGCTCTCGCCGACGCAGTGCGCGCGGCGCCTGCAGCGGCTGGAGGGCGAGGGCCTGGTCGCCGGCTATGGCGCCCGGCTCGACCGGGCCAAGGCCGGCTGGTCGGTGACGGTGCTGGTCGCGGTCGGCCTGGAGCGCCACGGCGAGGCGCGGGCCGAGGCTTTCCACCAGGCAGTGCGCGCGCTGCCGGAGGTGATCGAGTGCCTGCTGCTGACCGGCGACGCCGACTACCAGCTCCGCGTCGTCGCCCCCGACCTCGAGGCCTATTCGCGCTTCGTGACCGAGCGGCTGATGCGCCTGCCCGGCGTCGCCTCGATCCGCTCCGGCGTGGTGCTGGCCGAGGTCAAGGCGATGAGCCCGCTACCGCTGTAGCCGCAGGAAAGCGCGTGAAGACGCAATCGGGAGCTGCTAGAGTATCTGGATATTCGACTGCTGTTCGTAGGCGCTTCCCATGCCCTACTACGGATCGCTCAGACGACGGATCGCCGGTTCGGCGAACCGCCTGCGCACGCTCGACAACCTGATCGCGCTTCGCCGACAGCTCGCGCTGGAACTGCCGGACAAGGACAGCGAGCACAACCTGCTCCTGGCGACCTGGAACATTAGAGACTTCGGCAAGAGGGGCAGCCGGCGGGGCTACGGCAGCCGCCTGCCGGAGAGCCATCACTACATCGCCGAGATTCTCTCCCGCTTCGACCTGGTCGCCGTACAGGAGGTGAACGACCTCGAGGAATGGCATGTCGTCATGGGCCTGCTGGGCCCGCACTGGGACTACATCGCCACCGACGTGACCGACACCACGCTCGGCGGCAACGGAGAAAGGCTCACCTTCGCCTACGACCGCCGCAAGGTGCGCTTTCGCAACATCGCCGGCGAAATCGTCCTGCCCAGCAGCCTTCTCATCAGCAAGGCCACGGCGAAGATCGAGGGCAAGAAATTCGTGGCCGGCAAGCAGTTCCGCCGCACGCCTTTCGTCGCCTCCTTCCAGTCGAACTGGCTCAAGTTCGACCTCTGCACCGTCCACATCTACTACGGCGAGAGCAGCGGCGAGGCGCTGCAGGAGCGCATCGAGGAAATCCAGCGGATCGCCTCCTATCTCGGCCGGCGCGCCGACCAGGAGCTGGCGCAGGACCGCGCGCTGCTGCTCTTGGGCGACTTCAACATCGTCCACCCCAGCCACGAAACGATGAAGGCCCTGCTCGACGAGGGCTTTCGCGTGCCCAAGCCCCTGCAGCAGCCGAGCAACGTGAAGCGCACGAACTACTACGACCAGATCGCCTTCAAGACCGACGATGCGGTGTTGAACTACGTCGAGAAGCCAGCCAGCACGCCGAAGAACCGCAATGCGGGCGTCCTGGAGGTGATGGCGTCGGTCTTCACGACCGCTCAGGCGGAAACCTACCTCGCCGACGCCAAGAAGAGCCCGAACGGCAAGAGCCTGTCGGGGGCCGCGCTCGAGACCTACTACGACGATTGGCGCACCTACCAGATGTCGGACCACAACCTCATGTGGGTCCGCATCGGCACCAACGACACCGACGACTACCTCGCCCGCCAGCGCAAGCTGCTGGCTGAGACCTAGCCGCTACTCCGCGTCGCTCTGCGCCTCCGGCCGGGCCGCCTGGAAGGCCGGCAGCAGGGCGCAGGCGGCCTCGACGGCCAGCAGGGTCGGATAGGCCGCGAGCGGCAGGGCGATGCGGCGGGCGTTGTAGAGCTGCGGCACCAGGCAGAGGTCGGCCAGGCCGGGCGCCGCGCCGAAGGCGAAGGGACCGCCCTGCGGCCGCGGCGCCAGCAGCGCCTCCAGGGCCGCCAGCCCCTCGGCGACCCAGTAGCGGTTCCAGTCCTCGCGCGCCGCCGTGGCGAGGCCGAGCGGCCCCTCCATGTAGCGCCGCACCCGCAGGTTGGCGAGCGGGTGGATCTCGCAGGCGACCAGCAGCGCGGCGGCACGGACCTGCGCACGCCGCAGCGGCGCGCGCGGCAGCAGCGGCGGCTCCGGATGGGTCTCCTCGAGATACTCGACGATCGCCAGCGACTGGTGCAGCGCCTGCCCCGCCACCTCCAGCGTCGGCAGCAGGCCGGCCGGGTTGATCGCGCGATAGGCCTCGCCGAGCTGCTCGCCGCCGCCGCGCAGCAGGTGCACCGGCAGGCGCTCGGCCGCCACCCCCTTGAGATTGAGCGCGATGCGCACGCGGTAGCCGGCGGAGGAGCGGAAGTAGTCGTAGAGCCTCATGGCGCCGCCGCCCGCCGGGCCAAGGCCAGCGCCTCGTCCAGCACCGCCTCCTCGCCGATGTGGTTGGCCAGCAGCAGGATGAGGCGGGCGTTCAGCCGCAGCGACTGCGCCTCGTCGAGGCCGGCGTGGGCCTCCAGCAGGCGCTGATAGAAGGCATCGGGGTCGGCCAGTCGCGGCTCGGTGTTCAGATGGCTCACGGTTCGCTCCTCCCTCTTTCAGAGTCCCGGCGGCCCCGCGTCCAGCCGCCCCAGGGCGCGGTCGCGGGCGGTGCAGAGCGCCGCCGGGTCGAAGCGCCGCCAGCGGGCGGCCACCACCTGGTCTGGGCGCAGCAGATAGGTCGTGCCCGCGCGGCCGCCCAGGCGCGCCGCCAGCAGGCCGGCGCTGTCGACCAGCGCGCCGGGGCGCGGCGGGCTGCCGGCGGGAAGCACGGTCAGCACGGCGACCGACGGTCCCTGGCCGACCACCGGCGGCACCGCGTCGGCGGCGAAGTGCAGCGCGACGAAACCGCCGCCGAGATGGCCGAGGAGCCAGCCGGCCCCCTGCCCGTCGAGCAGCGGCGCATCGGGCGCGCAGCAGCCGGGCGCCACGCCGGCGCCAGCCCAGTCCGCGTCATCGGCGGTCGAGAGCGGCGAGGCCAGGCAATCGTGGGGCCGCGAGAGGCGGCCGGAATTCAGCAGGCGCCGGGCGAAGCCGCTCTCCGCCGCCAGTTCCAGCACGGCATCGCGGAAGGCGCGGCTGACCGCCGACTTCGGGGTGATGAAGTCGGTCGCCCGCGTCGAGTGCAGCAGGTTCTCCTCGGCCGCCGGCACGCGCTCGGCGTCGTAGCTGTCGAGCAGGCGCTCCGGCGCCTCGCCGCGCAGCACGGCCGCCAGCTTCCAGCCAAGGTTGTCGGCGTCCTGCACGCCGCCGTTGCCGCCGCGCGCGCCGAAGGGCGAGACCTGGTGGGCGGCATCGCCGGCGAAGAGCAGCCGGCCATGGCGGAAGCGCTCCAGCCGCCGGCACTTGAAGGAGTAGGCCGAGACCCACTCGAGCTGGAAGGGGCGGTCGGGGCCCAGCATGGCGGCGAGGCGGCCGGTGACCCGCGCCGGGTCCCGCTCCGCCTCCGGGTCGGCGTCGGGACCGAGCTGGAAGTCGATGCGCCAGACGCGATCGGCCTGCTTGTGCAGCAGCACCGACTGGCCGCGGTGGAACGGCGGGTCGAACCAGAACCAGCGCTCGGCCGGATAGTCGGCCTCCATCAGCACGTCGGCGATGAGGAAGTGGTCGTGGAAGACCTTGCCCTCGAAGGGCAGCCCCAGGGCCTCGCGGATCGGGCTGCGCGCGCCGTCGCAGGCGATCAGCCAGTCGCAGGTGAGCTCGTAGCCGCCCTCCGGGGTCGCGACGCTGACATCGACCCCGGCGTCGCCGGGCGCCACGGCCGCGACGCGGCTCTGCCAGCGCAGCTCGGCCAGCGGCGCATCCTCCAGCGCCGCGACCAGCCAGTCCTCCAGATAGTACTGCTGCAGGTTCACGAAGGCCGGCCGGGCGTGGCCCTCCTCGGGCAGCAGGTCGAAGCCGTAGAGCAGCCGCTCGCGGTGGAAGACCTTGCCGTGGTTCCAGGTGACGCCCTTCTCCACCAGCCGCTGGCCGAGCCCCAGGCGGTCGTAGATCTCCAGCGAGCGCTTCGACCAGCAGATCGCGCGACTGCCGAAGGAAACCGTGTCGTCCTCGTCGAGCAGCAGGACCGCAATGCCGCGGCGGGCCAGGTCGAGCGCCACGGTCAGCCCGACCACGCCGCCGCCGACGACGATGACGGGATGGTGCGCGCCGCGCTGCCCCGGCCGCAGCGGCCGGAAGGGATAGCGCGGGTTACGGTAGGTCAGCGGCATGGCACGCGCCTTCGTGCCTGAGGCACCGCCCCCTCCCTATCCCTCCCCCGCAGGCGGGAGAGGGGACGGTCGTGTCGTGGGATCAAGCCAGTCTCTCCTCGCCCGATCTGCGGCGAATTGAGGAGGGAAGCAAGACGCCGGCACCGCACCGTCCGGCCCCTAGTCTGCCAGCGAGGCCCACATCTCGCGGTCGCGCTCCGCCGTCCAGATCTGCGGGTCGCGGCGGCCCTGCGCCTCGTCGTAGGCGCGGGCGACGTCGAAGGGCATGCAGTGCTGGAAGATCACCCACTGGCCGTACTTCGGCGTGAGCTTCGCCAGCGCCTCGTCGTAGGCCTCCTTCAGCGGTGCGCCCTTGGCGGCCTTGGCCCCGACCGTGCCGAAGAGGTCGCGCAGGAAGTCGCGCGTGCCCTCGATGGCGCGGCGGCAGTCGGCCGCCGTGGTCAGCGCCTCGCCGCGGCCGGGCACCAGCTTCTCCGGCTCCAGCGCCAGCAGGCGGTCGAGCGTCGCCGGCCAGTCGCGATAGTAGGCATCGCCGCAGTAGGGCGTGGCGCCGAACTCCACCAGGTCGCCGGAGTAGAGCACGCGCTCCCTGGGCAGCCAGACCACCGTGTCGCCCTTGGTGTGGCCGCGGCCGAGGTGCATCACCTGCAGCTCGCGCCGGCCGAGCAGCAGCGTCAGGCGCTCGTCGAAGACATGGGTCGGCCAGGTCAGGCCGGGGATCGACTCGATGGAGCGGAACAGGCGCGGGAAGCGGCCGGCCTCGCTCTCGTAGTCCTGCTGGCCGCGCTCCTGGATCAGCTCGTAGGTGCCGCGGCTGGCGACGATGGACCGGGCCCCGTAGGCGCTGGCCCCCAGCACCCGCACGGCGTGGTAGTGCGACAGCACCAGGTGCGTGACCGGCAGGTCCGTCACCTGGCGGATGCGCGCCAGCACGTCCCCGGCCATCGCCGGCGTGGCCTGGGTGTCGATCACCGCGACTCCATCGTCGCCGACGATGACGCCGCTGTTGGGGTCGCCCTCGGCGGTATAGGCGTAGAGGCCGGGCCCGAGCTCGGCGAAGGTGACCTGCTTCTCCTCAAGGTCGCCGGCGGAGGCGAAGGCTGTGCTCATGACGGTCTCCCACTGTCGTTGTCGGCGCCTTCAGACGTGCACCAGGATATTGACCAGCTTGCCGAAGGGATCGCGGACAAAGAAGCGTCGCACGCCCCAGGGTTCATCGGCCGGCCCGTAGACGATGGCGAAGCCGCCCGCCTGCATGCGCCGCAGGGCGGCCTCGAGATCGTCGACCTCGATCGAGAGGTCCGGCGTCGGCGTGCCGGAGCCGCCTTCGCTGGCGACCGAGAGCTGCAGGCGCATGGTCTGCTGCGAGCCGTAGGTCACGATCCAGCCGAGGTCCATCAGCACCTCGAGGCCGAGCGCCTCCTGGTAGAAGCGCTTCGCCGCGGCGAGATCGGGTGTGTCGATGTTGGCGACGATGCGCTTCACCTGCATGGGCGATCCTTCCTAGTGCGGCGGCTGGTAGCGCACGACCTCCTGCTCGATGGCGCCGAAGAGGCTGCGGCCCTCGGCGTCCAGCATCTCTATGCGCACGCGGTCGCCGAAGGCCAGGAAGGGGGTGCGCGCCTGGCCCTCCTCGATCGCTTCGATCATGCGCTGCTCGGCGATGCAGGAATAGCCGGCGCCGCCGGCGGCGACCGGCCGACCCGGGCCGTCGCCCGTCGCGGTTGGAGACCGTGCCGGAGCCGACGATGCTGCCGGCGACCAGCGGCCGCGTCCGCGCCGCGTGGGCGATCAGCGTGGGGAAATCGAAGGTCATGTCGCGCCCGGCGTCCGGGCGGCCGAACAGCTCGCCGTTCAGCCGCGAGAGCAGCGGCAGGTGCAGCCGGCCCTCGTGCCAGGCGCCGCCCAGCTCGTCGGGCGTCACCGCCACCGGAGAGAAGGCCGAGGAGGGCTTGGCCTGAAAGAAGCCGAAGCCCTTGCCGAGCTCGCCGGGGATGAGATTCCGCAGCGAGACGTCGTTGACCAGCGCCAGCAGCTTGATGTGTTCGCGCGCCGAGCCGGCTGTCAGCCCCATCGGCACGTCGTCCAGGATCACCGCGACCTCGCCCTCGAAATCGATGCCCCAGGCCGCGTCGGCCAGCGGGATCGGATCGCGCGGCCCGAGGAAGGAGTCCGAGCCGCCCTGGTACATCAGCGGATCGCTCCAGAAGGAGGGCGGCATCTCGGCGCCGCGCGCCTTGCGCACCAGTTCCACGTGGTTCACGTAGGCCGAGCCGTCGGCCCACTGGTAGGCGCGCGGCAGGGGCGCCGCGCAGTCCTCCTGGCGGAACTCCATCAAGCCCTCGGGCTTGCCCTGCTCCAGCGCGGCGGCCTCGGCGGCGAGGCGCGGCGCCAGCTGCCGCCAGTCGTCCAGCGCCTGCTGCAGCGTCGCGGCGGCAAGCGCCGGTACGCAGCGCGCGAGGTCGCGGCTGACCACGACGAGGCGGCCGTCGCGGCCGGACTTCAGGCTGGCGAGCTTCATCGCTCAGGCTCCGGCCTTGGCCGGCGCCTGCCAGGAGCGCACGTAGGCCTCGTTCTCCGCCGCCGCCATCGCCTCGCCGGGCGCCAGGGCGTCGCGCGCGTCCAGCATCACCGCATAGTCGTCGGTCATCGCCTTGGCCGGCGTGAAGGCCCGCGTCAGGGCCTTGGGATGCGGCCCGTGGGTGAAGCCGCAGGGGTGGAAGGTCAGCATGCCGGCCTCGATGTTGTCGCGGCTGAAGAAGTCGCCGGCGTGATAGAAGATCACCTCGTCGAAATCGTCATTGTTGTGGAAGAAGGGCACCTTCAAGGCCTCGGGGTCGCTCTCGAAGGGCCGCGGCACGAAGGAGCAGACGACGAAACGCGGCGCCACGAAGGTGGTATGGGCCGAGGGCGGCAGGTGATAGCGGTGGCTCATCAGCGGCCGGATGTCGGCGATGTTGATCCTGACCGGCGCCAGGTCGCCCTTCCAGCCGATCGCGTCCAGCGGGTTGAAGGGATAGGTGACGGTGGAGACGGCGCCGAGGCGCTTCACCTCCACCCGCCACTCGCGCTCGTCCTGCTGTGCCAGGAAGGCCTCGTCGATCGCCGGGAGGTCGAGCATGGCGGGGTCGAAGATCGCGTGCGGCCCGACCAGGCCCTTCTCCGGCAGGCTGTAGCTGCCGTTGGTCGCCTCGATCAGCAGCGCCGAGATCGGCTGCGTGGCCTCGAGACGCCACATTGTGGAGCGCGGCAGCACGATGTAGTCGCCGGCGCGGACCGAGAGATGCCCGTAGTCGCAGAAGAGTTCGCCGGCGCCCTCGTGAAGGAACAGCAGCTCGTCGCCATCGGCGTTGCGCGCCAGCGTCGTCATCGCCTGCGGCGCCCGCCAGAAGCGCAGCTTCATCGCCGCGTTCGACAGCACCGTCGGCGCCAGCCAGGGCGAGTCCTGCGCCGCGTTCAGCCGGGCGAGATCATAGGCGCGCGGCCGCAACGGCCCCTGCCAGTCGATCCAGCCGGTCGGCGGATGGCGGTGGTACATGTGGGTGGCGGGGCCGAAGAAGCCCTCCTTGCCGAGCTCGCGCTCGAAGCTGCCCTCCGGCAGGCCGACGTGGGCCTGGCGGGCGGCGCGGCCCTCGGTGCGGGGAAAGCTGATGGCACGCTTCATGGGCCTCTCCTCCGGCGGCCGCTCCCCCCGCCTGCCTGCGCGGCAGGACTTGCAACGGCGCTACGGCCAGACTATCGTTTCATATGAAACGACTGTCAAGCAAGGCCGGTACGAGAGACGAGATGGGGAGCGACGAGGCAGCAGCGGACTTCCTGCTCGACGCCTTCCTGCCCTATCGCCTGTCGGTCACCAGCAACCGCGTCAGCCGCGCCTTCGCCCGGCGCTATGCGGCGGAGTTCGGTATCACCATCCCCGAGTGGCGCGTGCTGGCCGTGCTCGGCAGCTATGCCCCGGTCTCCTCGAACGAGGTCGTCGAGCGCACCGCGATGGACAAGGCCAAGGTCAGCCGCGCCGTCGCGCAGCTTGAGGCGGCCGGGCTGATCGAGCGCGCCGGCGACCCCAAGGACGCGCGCCTGATCCGCCTGAGCTTCAGCCGCCGGGGGCGGCGGGTCTACCGGGCCATCGTGCCGCGCGCCCGCGCGCTGGAGGCCGAACTGCTCGAGGGCCTGGGGCCGCGGCAGCGCGATCAGCTTGCCGGCCTGCTGTCGCATCTGGCCGAGCGGGTCGACGCCCTGGAGGCGGCCGAGGGCACACTGGAGATCGCGGCCGACTGAACTGGCCGCCAGCGCCCGGTCCCACCCGCCCGACGCCGATTGCAGAGGAGAAACCGTGCGCGATTCCACGCAGCATCTGCATGTCGTGACCGGTGGCCCCGGTGCCGGCAAGACCAGCCTGATCGAGGCGCTCGCGGCCGCCGGCCACGTCGTGGTGCCGGAAGCCGGACGGGCGGTCATCCGCGCCGAGCGCGCCGCCGGCGGCCGTGGCCTGCCGTGGATCGATCCGGAGCGCTACGCGGCGCTGATGCTGGCGCGCGACCTGGCCAGCCATCGCGCGATGGCCGCCGCCGCCGCCGGCCCGGCCTTCTTCGATCGCGGCCTGCCCGACATCATCGGATACCTGCGCGTCGTCGGGCGTCCGGTGCCTCAGCCGCTGCTCCAGGCCGCCCGGTCGGTCCGCTACGCGCCGCGGGTCTTCCTGGCGCCGCACTGGCCGGCGATCTATGGCCAGGACGAGGAGCGGCGGCAGTCGCCCTTGGAGGCGGAGCGGACCTGTGCCGCCATGCGTGCGGTCTACAGCGAACTCGGCTACGCGCTGGTGGCGCTGCCGCGCGCCAGCGTGGCCGATCGCGTCGCCTTCGTGCTCTCCCTCTGCTGCCCGACCAGGGGCTGAGGCCGGCCACCAAGCTTGGCCAAATCGGCTGCAGCTTTTGTTCGAGCCTTGCCGCCGACGCAGGCTGCCTTTGTCCTTCTGGTCAATAGACAGACCGAAAAAGTCGTGGCAGCGTCCGCCGCAACTAACCAATAAAACGTCAACCTCTCTGCCGGAGAAGACCGATGACTGCTTGGGTTCGTCTTGTTGCCGTATCCACTCTGCTGGCTGCGACCAGCCTGCCCGCCGCCGCCGACACCACGCGCGGCCAGTACCTCGCCGCCATCATGGACTGCGCCGGCTGCCACACGCCTTTCACGGCCGAAGGGATGCCGGACATGAGCAAGGCGCTGAGTGGCGCCAACTACGGCTTCGAGCTGCCGGGCCTCGGCACCTTCGTGCCGCCGAACCTGACCAGCGACCCGACCGGCCTCGGCGACTGGAGCGAGGAGGAGATCGCCGCCGCCATCACCGAGGGCGTGCGCCCCGATGGCCGCGAACTGGCGCCGATCATGCCGTGGCACTCCTATGCCGCACTGACGCCCGAGGATCTGACCGCGCTGGTGGGCTACCTGCGCTCGCTGCCGCCGGTCAGCTATGACGCCCCCGGCCCCTTCGGCCTGGACGAGGCCGTGCCGGTCCCCCGCTTCGTCATGACGATGCCGCAGTAGGCAACCGTTCCGCCGGCCCCCTCTCCGGACAGCGGAGAGGGGGACCCTAGACGATCAGCACCGTGCTCCCTGTCGTCTCGCGGGCCTCCAGCCGGCGGTGGGCCTCCGCGGCCTCGCGCAATGGCAGGCGCAAGCCGATCTCGATGGCGAGGTCGCCGCGCTCCAGCGCCGCGAAGAGCCGCTGGCTGCCGGCCGCGACTTGCGCACGCGTGCCGGCGTAGTGGCCGTAGTTGGGCCGCGAGACGCGGCCCGATTTCGCCGCCAGGCCGGCGAGGTCGAAGGGCGCCAGCGGGCCGGCCGCCTGGCCATAGGAGACGATGTGGCCGCGCGTCGCCAGCGCCTCGACGCCGCGCGCCACCGACTCCAGCCCGATGGCGTCGTAGATCACGTCGCAGCCGGCGCCGCCGGTGATCTCCCGCACCCGGGCGACGAAGTCCTCCTCGCGATAGAGGATCGGGTGGGCACAGCCGCGCGCCAGGGCCTGGCGCGCCTTCTCGCGGCTGCCGACCGTGCCGATCACCCGGGCGCCGAGCCGGCTGGCCCACTGGCAGAGCAGCGAGCCGACACCGCCGGCCGCGGCCTGGACCAGCACCCAGTCGCCCTCCTTCACGGCGTGGACGCGGTGCAGCAGGAACTCGGCCGTCAGGCCCTTCAGCAGGCCGGCCGCCGCCGTGACCTCGTCGAGGAAGGACGGCAGCGGCACCACCAGCTCGGCCGGCAGGGTGCGCAGCTCGGCATAGGCGCCGAGCGGCGGGCCGGCATAGGCGACGCGGTCGCCCGGTTGCAGCCCGGCGACGCCGGGCCCGACGTCGGTCACCACGCCGGCCGCCTCCATGCCGAGCACGCCCGGCGGCTCGAGCAGCGGGAAGTAGCCGGTGCGGCAGTAGACGTCGATGAAGTTGACCCCGACGGCGCTCTGCCGCAGCCGCAGCTCGCCCTCGCCCGGCGCCAGCGCCGCCACCTCCTGCCAGGCGAGGTTCTCGGGACCGCCGTGCGCCGTCAGCACCACCGCGTGGCCGCTCTCGGCCGCGCCATGCCGCGCCGCGGCGGGGGCGACACCGGCGGGGGCGACACCGGCGGGGCGAAGCGCCACGCGCTGGCCGAAGTGGCGCTTCACGGCGTCGAAGCCGGCCTCGTAGATCCGCTCCCCGACCAGCTGCGCCAGGGCCGCCTCCTGGCCCGGCGGCGCGCGGAACGCGGAGTGCCAGGACCAGAAGGTGCCGCCGCCGTCGGTCACCGGCCGCAGCTCCAGCGTCGAGACGTAGCCGATCAGCGGGATCGGGCTGTCGAGGATGCAGTAGGTCAGGCGGTGGCGGCGGTCGTCGAGGCTGAGCAGCTGCTCGCGCAGCTCGCCGCCCGCGGTCAGGCGAAACCGCCGGACGGCACCCGGCACGTCGACCGGCCGCCCCTCCTCGATACGGCTCTCCGCCACCGCGGGGTGCCAATCGACATGGCCGTTGAAGTCCCGCAGGAGGCGCCAGACCTCCTCGATCGGCGCCGCGATCACGGTGGAACGGCGGACCTCGACCATCCCGGCGTCACCGGCCTCCGGCGAAGCGCTGCTTCAAGGCATCGAAGCCGCCCTGGAAGACCCCCTGGCCGACCAGCGCGGCGAGTTCCCGCTCGCGCTCCGGCGGGCAGTCGAACTCCGCCGACCACTCGGCGAAGGTGCGGTTGCCGTCGGTGATGGGGGTCAGCTTGAAGGTCGCGACGTAGTTCTCCACGCCCATCGGCGAGACCAGGATCGAATAGGCGAAGGCGTAGTCCCAGTCGGAGAGCGAGAGCAGCTGCTCGCGGATGTTGCCGCCGTCCTTCAGGTTGAAGTTGCGGATGCAGCCGACCTTGTCCGGCGGCAGGTTCTGCTCGATGCGGCTGTCGGCGATGGCGGGATGCCAGCTCGGCAGCGCATTGAAGTCGCGCACCACGGCCCAGACCCGCTCCGCCGCAGCCTCGATGACGCTGGAGGTGTAGACCTTGATCATGGACGCGCGCTCCCTGTGCTGGCCCGGCGGGGCAAGGCGGCTACTTCTCCGGCTTGTCGGCGAGACCGTCGGCGATCCTGCCGATGTCGCCCGGCGAGATGCCGATCTCCTTCAGCAGGCTGTCGACCAGCGGCGCCTGGGCGCGATAGCGCAGCGCCGAGTTCACCACGTTGTCGGAGAAGGACATGCCGGCCTCGCCGCCATTGCCGTTCGGCTGGCCGCCGAATCCCAGGCCGTCGACCTGCAGGATCTTGATGCCCTCGATCTTCTCCATCGGGCGCACGCTCTCGCGGATGATCGCTTCCATCTTGTCGATCAGCCTGAGGCGCATCTCCGAGGTCCGCGATTCCGGCGAGAGGGTGTTGGCCGCCTCGTTGAGCAGGCGCTTGCCCTCGGCTTCGATCTCGTAGCGCAGCTTGGCCGCCAGCGCGCGGATCTTCTCCGCCTCGCCCTCGCCCTCGGCGCCCAGCCGCGTCGCCTCGGCGCGATCCTCGGCCGCCAGCTTCTCGCTCTCCGCCAGCACGCGGATGCGGATCGCCTCGCGCTCGGCGTCCTGGCGGGCGGCGATCAGCTCGATCGACTTGCGGCGCTCGGCGATCTCGGTCTCGCGCGCGGAGAAGACCTTCTCCTCGGCGGCCACCGCCTTGGCCCGCGCGGTCTCGGCCTCGGCCTGCGCCTCCGACTGCGCGCGCGAGCGGCCGGCGACGGCGATGGCGCGGTCCTGCTCGGCGATCTCCAACGCCTGGCGACGCTCGACCTCGAGACGCTGGGTGTCGCGCTCCCGCCCGATGCGCTCCTCGTCCAGGGCCCGCTCCTGGGCGATCTTGGCCTTCTCGATCTCCAGCTGCGCCTGGATGCGGGCCTCCTCGGATTCGCGCTCGCGGTTGGCGCGGTCGCGCGCCAGCTCCGACTGCTGCGCGGCGCGGCGGGATTCGATCTCCTGCTGCTGCAGCAGCCGGGCGTACTCCGACTCGCGGTCGATCTCGAGCTGGATCTTCTCGGCCTCCAGGTTCTTGTTGCGGATCTGGATCAGCGTGTCCTGCTCGATGTCGTTGCGGATCTTCTTGCGCCGCTCGATCTCCTCGGTGAGCCGGGTCAGGCCTTCGGCATCGAAGGCGTTCGAGGGATTGAAGAACTCCATGTTGGTCTGGTCGAGGCCGGTCAGCGAGACGCTCTCCAGCTCCAGGCCGTTCTGCAGCAGGTCCTCGGCGACGGCGGCGCGCACGCGCTTGACGTACTCGCCGCGCTTCTCGTGCATCTCCTCCATCGACATCTCGGCGGCGACCGAGCGCAGCGCGTCGACGAACTTGCCCTCGACCAGCTCCTTCAGGGCGTCGGGCTGCATGGTACGGCCGCCCAGCGTCTGCGCCGCCGTGCCGATCGATTCCGGCAGCGGCTTCACGCGGACGTAGAACTCCGCCACCACGTCGACCCGCATGCGGTTCTTGGTGATCAGCGCCGACTCGCGGCCGCGGCGGACCTCCAGGCGGAGCGTGTTCATCCCCACCTCGGTCACCTGATGGACGATGGGCAGCACGAAGGCGCCGCCGTTCATCACCACCTTCTGCCCGCCCAGGCCGGTGCGCACGAAGGCCGTCGCCTTGGAAGAGCGGCGGTAGAGCCGGTTCATCGCCCAGATGACCAGCGCGACGACGATCGCCAGCAGGACGATCGCCAGAACAATCCAGCCGATGGATTCGCCCGTCATTGCTTTCCTCCCTCTAGCCGCCGCGCCGCGCGGCCTTACCGCGCGCCGGGCCGGCCTTCTTCTTGCGGCCACCCGCCGGGGCGCCACGCCCTTGGATCGCCATGAACCTCTTGGTCTGCTCGGTCAGCGCCACCTCGGTGGGCAGGCGCTCCATCGAGGAGGCGCCGTAGAAGCCGTTCACCCCGGGGCAGTTGCGCAGGATGAACTCGGCATCCTCCGGCTGCGCGATCGGGCCGCCGTGGCAGAGCACCAGGACCTCGTCGCGGACCTTGCGCGCCGCCTTCGTCCAGGCGTTGATCGGCTCGACGCAGTCGGCCAGCGTCAGGGCCGTCGTGGCGCCGATGGCGCCGCCGGTGGTCAGCCCCATGTGGCAGACCACGATGTCGGCGCCGGCCTTCGCCATCGCCTTGGCGTCGGCCTCGCAGAAGACATAGGGCGTGGTCAGCAGTTCCTTGCGCCGGGCCAGCGCGATCATCTCGACCTCCAGGCCATAGCCCATCCCGGTCTCTTCCAGGTTGGCGCGGAAGGTGCCGTCGATCAGCCCGACGGTGGGGAAGTTCTGCACCCCGGCGAAACCCATCGCCTGCAGGCGGTCGAGGAAGGGATCGAAGAGGCAGAAGGGGTCGGTGCCGTTGACGCCGGCCAGGACCGGCGTGTGGCGCACCACCGGCAGGACCTCCTGCGCCATCTCGACGACGATCTCGTTGGCGTTGCCATAGGCCAGCAGCCCGGCCAGCGAGCCGCGCCCCGCCATGCGATAGCGGCCGGAGTTGTAGATCACGATGAGGTCGATGCCGCCGGCCTCCTCGCACTTGGCCGAGAGGCCGGTGCCGGCACCGCCGCCGACGATGGGCTGGCCGGCGGCCACCTTCCGGCGCAGCTTCGCCAGGATCTGCTTGCGGGTCATGGTCTCTCCCAAGTTTCGACAGCCTTGGCAACGCACCGGTTCGCCGCCGGCCCGCTGTCCGAGTTGACAGGAAACGATCCGCTCCTAGCCATGTCGCACCTGCCGTTCCGGCGGCTGGGCGATGGCCAGGAAGTTCTCGACCAGGGCAGTGGCGAAGGCCGGGTCGTTGAGGTTGTGCGGCAGGCGGACCAGGCGACGCCGCTCGGTCTTCTGCAGCCCCTGCTCCAGCGCCTGGAACAGCGCCCGGTCCGCCTCGGGGTCCCAGAAGTCCTGGCCCGGCGCGTCGAGCAGCGAGACGCCGCCCTCCGGCACCAGCAGCCGCAGCGGCCCGGGGCAGCGGTTCAGCTTGTCGGCGATGAAGCGGCCCATCTGGGCGTTCTCCTCCGGCGTCGTGCGCATCAGCGTGACGCTGGGGTTGTGGATGTGGAACTTGCGGTTCCGGTAGCGCTCGGGGACCGTTTCCAGCGGCCCGAAATTGACCATGTCGAGGGCGCCGAGCGAGACCACGGTCGGCAGCCCGCTGCGCGCCGCGGCGCCGAGGCGGTCCTCGCCGGCGGAGAAGACGCCGCCCATCAGGTGGTCGGCGATCTCGGTGGTGGTGACGTCGATCATGCCGGCCAGCAGACCGGAGTCCGCCAGCTTCTCCATCGACTGGCCGCCGGTGCCGGTGGCGTGGAACACCAGGCAGTCGTAGCGCTCCTCCAGCGCCTGCTGGACCAGCTGCACGCAGGGCGTCGTCACGCCGAACATGGTCAGGCGGCCGAGCGCCGGCTTCTGCCGGCTCGCCTGCCGTTCGTCCAAGCGCTGCGAGATCATGCCGTAGAGCGCGTGGGCGGCGTTCGAGAGCACCTGCTCGGAGATGCGGTTGATCCCCTGCACGTCGGTGACCGAGTAGATCATGCAGAGGTCCGACGGCCCGACGTAGCGCCGGACGTCGCCCGAGGCGACGGTGGAGACCATCACCTTCGGCAGGCCGACGGCCAGCGCGCGCATCGCCGGGGTCGCCAGCGCGGTGCCGCCGGAGCCGCCGGCGGAGATCACCCCGCCGAGGTCGCGCCGGGTCGGCAGGAAGCGGGCGAAGGCCTCGGCCATCGCCGCCACAGCCGAACCGCGGTCGCCGGTGAAGACTGCCTCGGCACCGCGCGGATGGTGCCGCGCCACCTCGGCCGGCCCGATGTCGGCCGGCGAGGGCCGGCGGCTCGTCGAGAGATCGACCGTCACCACCTTGAGGCCGAGGCGCTGCAGGCGATTGGCGACGAAGCCGAGCTCCCGCCCCTTGGTGTCGAAGGTGCCGGCCACATAGGCGGCGCGACCGACCAGGCGCGCCACCGGCACGGCCCCCTGGCCGGCTGTCCCGGCCATCTCCCGCGCCACCGCCGCGCGCGCGCTCGCGTCCCGCGCCGCCTCGGCCTCGGGCAGAGGCGCAGCGCGGCTCTCGGCCAGCGGGTTGCCGGCCGACCAGCGGTTGGGCGCGCGCTCGGTCGACCAGGCGGCGCCGGCGATCGGCCCCTCCTCCGGCTCCGGCGCGGCCGCCTCGCTGTGCCGCCGCACACGAAACACCACGGGCGCGTCCTCGGCCGGCACCGGCGCCGCCTCCTCGGCCGCCTCGGGCTCCTCGGCGTGCATGCCCATGCCGAGCAGGCGCTGCTGCAGCTCGCGGTCGGCGGCCAGATCGGCGGCAGCCAGCTCGCGCACCAGGCGGCCGTTCACCATGATGCCGATGCGCTCGGCGACAGCGGTGGCGACGCCGATGTTCTGCTCGATCAGCAGGACGGCGATCTCGCCCTCCTCGCCCAGGCGCTGCAGCATCGTCTCCACCTGCTCGACGATGATCGGCGCCAGCCCCTCGGTCGGCTCGTCCATCACCAGCAGCGAGGGATTGGCGAGCAGCGCGCGGCCGATCGCCAGCATCTGCTGCTCGCCGCCGGAGAGCTGCGCCCCGCCGCTGCGCTTGCGCTCGGCCAGCCGCGGGAAGGCCTCGTAGACCCGGGCCACGGTCCAGGCACCCTTGCGGCCGGAGCGGGCGGCCAGACGCAGGTGCTCCTCCACCGAGAGCGAAGGCCAGACGCGGCGGCCCTGCGGCACGTAGGCGGTGCCGAGCGCGACGATCTCGTTCGACGGCAGGCCGAGGATCTCGCGACCGGCGGTGCGGATCGAGCCGCCGGCGGCCGGGGTCATGCCCATGATGGTGCGGCAGAGCGTGGTCTTGCCCATGCCGTTGCGCCCGACGATGGCGAAGACGCCGCGCGGCAGGTCGAGGGAGACGTCCTGCAGCACGTGGGCGTGGCCGTAGTAGACCTCGAGCCCCGCGATGGTCAGGGCCGACGGGCGATGCGCGGCGTCAGCCATGGCGCTCGCCCCCGCCGAGATAGATGCGCTGCACCTCGGGATCGTCCTGGATCTCGTCCGGCGTGCCCTCCTTGAAGAGGCGGCCGTTGTGCAGGACGCTCACCGACTCCACGACGCGTAGCGCCACGTCGAGATCGTGCTCGATGATGATGTAGCCGATGTGTTCCGGCAGCGCGCCGAGGATGGCGATCAGCTCGCGCCGTTCCACCGGCGAAAGGCCGGCGGCCGGTTCGTCGAAAAGGATCAGGCGCGGCGCCCCGGCCAGCGCCATGCCGATCTCCAGCTGCCGCTGCTGGCCGTGCGCCAGGTCGGAAACCAGCGTCCCGGCCAGATGCTCGAGATGGACCGCCTGCAGCAGCTCGCGCGCCGCCGTCATCGAGACGTCGCCCTCGTGCGGGCGGCGGAAGGAGAAGCGGTGGCGCATCACGCCGCGCGCCGCCAGGAAGAGGTTGTCGAGCACCGAGAGCCCGCGGAACAGCATCGAGATCTGGTAGGTCCGCCGCAGGCCGCGGCGGATACGCTCGTGCGCCGGCAGTTCGGTCACGTCCTCGCCGAAGAAGCGGATGCGCCCGGCGGTCGGCGGGAAGTCGCCGGTGATGACGTTGAACAGCGTCGTCTTGCCGGCGCCGTTGGAGCCGAGGACCGCCCGCCGCTCGCCGGCGCGCACCTCGAGAGAGACGTCCTCGACCGCGACCAGCGCGCCGAAAGCCGGCGCTGACGCCGTCGAAGCTCGAGCGCATGGCGCGGCGCCTGCACGGGCGATCGGCGATGGGCCGCCTCGGCCACTGGTGCGGTCCTGCGTCTCGCGACAGGTCCCGGTTACTGGCAGCTCGGGTTGTCGCGCGACGACCGGGCCGAGCTCCAGGAACTCCTCGCGCGGGCATGCCCATGGTCTGGTTCACCGCCGGGATGACGCGGATCACCTCGTTGTAGAGCTTGCCGTCGCTGCCCAGCTTCACCTCGGTCAGGAAGATGTCGGCAATGGCCTGGCGGTTCTGGTCCAGCGTGACCGCCCCGGTCGGGGTGTCGAGCTCAAGCGCCGAGAGGGTCTCGCGGAACTTCGCCTGGTCCCCGCCCAGATTGCCGTTCACCGCATTAAGCGCGGCGACGATGGCCAGCGCGCCAACGTAGTAGCCGTGCGCGAAGAGCGAGGGCGAGGGGAAGCCGTTCGGGTAGGCCGCCTGGTAGGCCGATACGAAGGCCTTCCAGCGCGGGTCGTCCCAGTTGTCGGCGATCGGACCGGCGGAGGGCGTGCCGATCAGGTTCTCCTTCAGCTTGCCCTCGGAGCCCAGCACCGTCTGGTCGACGGTGATCGAGCCGCCGATCAGCGGCGCTGTCGCCGCCGGCCTGCTGGTACTGGGTCAGGAAGTTGACGCCATCGGCGCCGCCACGTGCCACGTAGATCGCGTCGACATCGTCGGGGATCGAGGCGACGATGGAGGAGTAGTCCTTGGTACCGATCGGCACCCAGAACTTGTCGACCACCTTCCCGCCCGCCTCGCAGAAGGGCAGCATGAAGCCCATCACCTGCGAGTAGGGGAAGGAGTAGTCCTCCGCCACCACCACGGCGGTGTGCCAGCCCTTGTCGTTGTAGACGTACTCGCCGAGACCGGCCTGCCACTGGGTGCCGTCGGTGGTGAAGCGGAAGAAGTTGTCGGCCGGCTCGCGCAGGGTCGTGTCGGCCGCCGCCGAGGTGCCGTTGACGAAGGTCACCTGCGGCTGGGTCTTGGCATAGTCGCGCAGCGCCAGGCCCTCGGAGCCCGACAGCGGGCCGATGAGGATCTGCACCCCGTCCTGCTCGACCAGCTTGCGTGCGGCGGCGATGGCGGAATCCGGCGAGGCATCGGACGAACCGGTGATCACCTCGATCTTCCGGCCACCGGCCATGGTAGCGTGCCTCATCCAAGGCAAGCTTGACGCCGCGCATGGAATCCTCGCCCAGCACGGTGAAGGCACCCTCGAGCGTGGCCAGCACGCCGATCTTGATGGTGTCTTGGGCCGCGGCCGGGCCAAGCGATACGCCCAGCGCGACGCTGCGGCAGCGGTCGCCAGCAGTATACGTCTTGATGAGGTTGGTCATCGTTCCTTCCTCCCATTTGCGTTTTTGTTTTGCCACGACCCGGTGTCCGCCTCGTGGCGGCCCGGCCCTCAGCGGACCGGCTTGCCGGCGCCGTTCTCGTCGCGGCCAGACAGCGCGCTTCAGCTTGTCCCACAGGCCCAGGAGACCGTCCGGCGAGAACAGGACGACGGCGAGGAACGCCACGCCGATCACCAGTGTTGAAACGCTCGCGGTCGATCAGGTCGATGGCGAAGTTGTCGAGCAGCACGAAGACCAGGGCACCGACGCAGGGACCGATCGGCCGCCGGAGACCGCCGAGGACGGCGATCACCAGGATGTCGATCGCGGCCCCCACGCCGATCGTGCCCGGCGAGATGCGGCCGTTGAACCAGACCAGGAAGACGCCGCCGAGCGCCGGCGATCAGGCCGGCGACGGCATAGGCCGCGATCGGTGTGCGCGTGACGTTGAAGCCCAGCGCCGCCATGCGCCGCGGATTGTCGCGCACCGCCATCAGCGCCACCCCGAAGGTGGCGCGCGAGAGCCACAGCACGAAGAGGTAGCCCAACGTCGCGACGGCCAGCGTCAGGTAGTAGAAGGGCAGCGGCTGGCGCCAGTCGAGACCGAAGACAGCGGGCGGCTCGATGCCGGCGAAACCGTTGAAGCCATTGAAGATATCGTAGTTCTGCCGGGCAAAGTTAGAGAAGCCGACCCCGATCGCCAGGGTGATCATGATGGTGTAGATGCCCTCGGTGCGCACCGAGATCGGCGCCGATCAGGGTGCCGAAGCAATGCGTGGCGACGAGCACCAGCGAGATCGGCACCACCAGCCACCACGGCCAGCCGAGCCCGATCGGCGCCGTGTTCTCGCCGAAGATCGCGACCATGTAGCCGGCGATGCCGGCGACCGAGATCTGCGCCAGGCTGACCATGCCGCCATAGCCGGCCAGCAACATCAGCGACAGCGCGATCATGCCCAGGATCAGCGTCTGCGCGCCGATCTGCACGAAGAAGTCGTTGGCGACGCAGGGATAGACCAGCAGCAGCGCGGCGAGCCGCGATGCGCGGCCGGAGGTATCGGACGCCGAGCAGGCGACGCGGCGCCTCGCTCAGCGGCGTCGCGTGATCGCCACCATGCGTCATCACCGCCGCTTGCCCATGATGCCCTGCGGCCGGAAGGCCAGCACGACCACCATGATGAGGAAGGTGTAGACCACGCCGTAGGTCGTCGAGTAGGCGAGACCGAACTGCTCGGCCATGCCGATCAGCAGCGCGCCGATGGCGGCGCCGGTGATCGAGCCCATGCCGCCGACGATGGTGACGATCAGCGAGGCCAGGAGATAGCGCACGTCCTCGCCCGGCGCGATCGAGAGCGCGGTGCCGCCGACCACGCCGGCCAAGCCCGGCCAGCCCGGCGCCGATGGCGAAGGATGGCGAAGACCAGCTGGACGTTGACGCCGGTCGCCGACAGCATGGCGCGGTCGTCGACGCCCGGCGCGGATCATCATGCCGATCGATGTTCGGTTGAGGAACAGCCAGAGCAGGAAGCCGATGACGATGGCCACGCCGAGGACCACCAGGCGATAGGTCGAGTAGAGCTTCACGAAGGGCATCGCCATGGTGCCGGTCAGGATCTCCGGCGCCTCGAACTGGTAGGTGTTGCCCGACCAGATCCACAGCATGATGTCGGCCAGGACGATGGAGATGCCGATGGTCACCATGGTCTGCCGCATGTCCTGGCCCTCCATGCGGCGGAACACCAGCACCTGGAGCAGCAGGCCGACCAGCGCCATGCCGAGGAAGCCGCCGGCGACGCCGAGGTACCAGGAGCCGGTCCACTGGATCACCGAGTAGCCCACATAGGCGCCGAGCAGGTAGAGCGAGCCATGCGCCAGGTTGACGTTGCGCATCAGGCCGAAGACCAGCGTGAAGCCGCTGGCGACCAGGAAATAG
The DNA here is from genome assembly GCA_942492185.1 of uncultured Alphaproteobacteria bacterium. Classification (GTDB taxonomy): domain Bacteria; phylum Pseudomonadota; class Alphaproteobacteria; order Kiloniellales; family JACOMY01; genus CALOEA01. The sequence goes on along the minus strand of CALOEA010000037.1, from coordinate 41,256 downwards.
AGGCCGGCCAGCGTGAGCCCGTTCAGGAACGTGAGCAGGAAGACCTTCTTGCTGCCGATGATCGTTCAGCCAGCCCGGCCAGATGGCCTGCCAATCACGGCCGCCAACAGACCGCGATCCGCCCCACCCCTGGCGCTGCGGCGATGGCGGCCCCCCTCCGGGTCGCGCGATGGAAGGAGCCGTCCTTCATCACCGCCAGGATGCGCCCCTTGTCCTGCAGCACCCTGATGTTGGCGACCGGATCGCCGTCGACCAGCAGCAGGTCGGCGAGATAGCCCGGCTTCACCTGCCCCAGCTCGTTCGGCCGGCCCATGATCTGCCCGCCGTAGCGGGTGGTTGAGATCAGCGCCTCCATCGGGCTCATGCCGACCATCTCGACGAAGTACTCCAGGTCCTTGGCGTTCTGGCCGTGCGGCGTCCAGGCGAAACCGTAGTCGCCGCCGGGCAGCACGCGGATGCCGCGCTTGTGCATCTTGCGCATGGTCTCGACCGCCACCTCGAGCTCGCGGGCGTAGTACAGGCCGAGCGGCGAGTTCGGCGCGATGCCCCAGGGGCCGGCATTCTTCGCGGTGTTCACCAGCCAGCCCAGCCCGGGGGCGACGAAGTGCTTGTCCTTCGCCGCCTCCAGCATGTCGAGCGTCTCCTCGTTGGCATAGGAGGCGTGGTAGATGATCTCGATCCCGTACTTGATGCACTGGCGGATCGAGAGGTCGGAGCGGGCATGCGCGGCCACGCGCTTGCCGCGGCGCTTGGCCTCGCGCACCGCCATCTCGATCTCGACCTCGTCCATCGGCGTCTCTTCCGCCTTGGTGTCGGTCATCTCCTCGCCGGAGAGGTTCAGCTTGATCAGGTCGACGCCGTACTTGATGAACATGCGCACCGCCTTGCGCATCTCCTCCGGTCCGGTCACCACCCAGCCGAAGGACATCTCCGGCAGGTCGATGTGCGGCGGGTTGGTGTCGCCCAGCCCGCCCATGGTGGCGATCTCCTGGCTGTTCGCCAGATAGCGCGGGCCGGGAATCCAGCCAGCCTCGATGGCGTTGCGCACCACCACGTCGAGGCGCGGCTTGGCGGCGGCGGCACCGACGCAGGAGGTCCAGCCGTGGTCGAGATAGGTCTTGGCCACCGTGCCGGCGAAGATGGCGTGCTCCTCCGGCGGCATGCGGAAGATGGCGTCGAGCGAGCCGGCGTTGTTCCACGAGAGGTGGGTGTGCGCCTCGGTCATGCCGGGCATCAGCGTGCAGCCGGCGCCGTCGATGACGGTGTGGCCGTTGGCCGGGACGGTGCGGCTGCCGCGGCCGACGTGCTTGATGCGGTTGCCCTGCACCAGCACCTCGCCCTGGAACGGCTGCTCGCCGCTACCGTCGATGATACGGACGTTGGTGAAGAGTACGTTGCCCATCGTGCGGGTCCTCCCTGAACCCCTCCGCGTCGCGGTCGTGCTGTCGAGGCCTTTGCGGCTCTTCTGCGACCGGTCGGCGCGCTCGTTGCGGCCCTCTGCCTATGGCTAGTGTCTTCGGGCCAGGAACTCCTTCAAGTGCGCGTTGCAGGCCTCGACCGCCTCGAAGGGGGTCCAGTGGCCGCAGCGCGGCAGGATATGGGCCTGCGCGCCATCGATGCGTTCGGCGAGCAGGCGGGTGACGGAGGGCGGGGCGACCACGTCGTCCTCGCCGGTGACCAGCAGCGTCGGGCAGGCGATGCGCCCGGCGTCCGCCGCCTCGGCCTCGGCCAGCGCCTCGCAGTTGGCGGCATAGCCGGCCGGGTCCTGACGCATCACGCTCTCGCGCACCAGGGCGACGGCGACGGGGTTGCGCTCGCGGGTCTGCGCCGAGGTCGCCGCCTGCACGATGGCATCGGCGATGTCGCCCATGCCCTCGGTCCTGGCCTTCTGCGCCCGCGCCTTCAGCCCGCCGCGCGCCTGGTCCGGCGGCGCGGTGAGCGGTCCGAAGAGCGCCAGTGCCTGCACCAGGCGCGGCTGCAGCAGCGCGATGTGCTGGCAGACGATGGTGCCCATCGAGTGGCCGGCCAGCACCGCCCGCTCGATGCCGAGCACGGCCAGCATGCGCAGCACCGTCTCGGCGATGGCGGCGATGGAGAGCCTGCCGCCGGCCGGCAGCGGCGAGCGGCCCGAGCCCGGCAGGTCGATGCCGGATCGTGCGGCGGTAGCCCGACAAGCGCGGCGGTCAGCGGCGGCAAGCTGTTCGAGGAGCCGCCGAGCCCATGGATCATGACCACCGGCACGCCCTGGCCGGCGACCTCCACCGCCACGCGCTCGATGCGCCTCAGTCGTCATGGCCGCGCTCAGCCTCGACCCGGTTCTCCAGGCGGCCGATGCCGTCGATCTCGACGGCGACGCTGTCGCCGGCCTGCAGGTATTTCGGCGGCGTGAAGCCGATGCCGACGCCGGCCGGCGTGCCGGTGGCGATGAGATCGCCGGGCCGCAGCGTGATGCCGGCCGAGAGGGTCTCGATCAACGTCGGCACGTCGAAGATCAGGTCGCGGGTGTTGGCGTCCTGGCGCAGCTCGCCGTTCACCCAGCAGCGCACCGCGGTATCGCCGAGGTCGAGTTCGTCGGCGGTCACCGCCATCGCGCCCATCGGGCAGAAGCTGTCCTGCGACTTGCCGATCAGCCACTGGCTGTGTGGCGGCCCTGCAGGTCGCGGGCGGTGACGTCGTTGACGATGGTATAGCCCCAGACGTGGTCCAACGCATCGGCCTTGGCGATGCCGCGCCCGCCCTTGCCGATGATCACCGCGAGTTCGGCCTCGTAGTCGATGGCCGTGCGATACGGCGGGATCGATCAGCACGGATCGCCCGGGCCGGTGACCAATCCGGCACCTTGGAGAAGATGATCGGCGCCTCCGGCACCGCCCCGGCGGCGGCCGAGGAATCGAAACCGGAGCGGGCGAACTCGTGCGCGTGCTCGAAATAGTTCTTGCCGACGCAGAAGATGTTGCGGCGCGGCTGCGGGAAGGCCGCCAGCAGGGTCAGGTCGTCGAGCGACAGGGTTACGTCGGCCAGCGGCAGCGGCCGCCCGGCGCCATGGGCCTCGACCACCGCCATGATGCCGGCCTCGGCCTCGGCCGGGCTGAGGACGTAGGGGCGGACCCGGCCGTCCGCTTCCAGGCTGCCGACAGCCTTGCGGCGCGCGCCATCCACCAAACGCTCGAACGCAACGAGACGCACTCCCAACTCCTCCCTGCCTGCACCAATATTGAACCATTGGTTGTCTGAGGGAATGGTGACATCGCGCCTTTGCGAGAGTCAAGCCGACGCGCGCGGCGGCCTTCCTGACTTGTGCAGCCTGCCGGATTGGTTCATTATTGGATCACATTGCCTGAACCAATCCCGCCAGGACCGACTCCCATGCCCGATGAAGCCGCGTTGGAACTGCCGCTCGGACAGCAGGCCCGCCTCGGCGAGGTTGCCGACGCGCTGCGCCGGCAGATCCACCGGGGCGACTGGCCGGTCGGCAGCCAGGTGCCGCCGGAGCGGCAGCTGGCCCTCCAGCATGGCCTGGCGCGCAACACCCTGCGGCGGGCGCTGAAGCAGCTCGAGGACGAAGGGCTGCTGGAGCGCCAGGTCGGCCGCGGCACCTTCGTGCGGGCCTTTGCCCCGCCGGCGGCCGCCCGCGGCGCCACGGCCCACGCCGATCTCTCGCTGCGGCTGAAGGGCGCCAGCCCGGCCGACCTGATGGAGGTCCGTCTCATCATCGAGCCGCAGGTCGCGGCCCTGGCGGCCAGCCGCGCCACCGCCGAGGACATGCGGGCGATCGAGCGGGCGCTGAAGCAGTCGGTCTCGGCGCGCGGCCTGGCGGAGTTCGAGCACTGGGACGCGGCGCTGCACCTGGCGATCTTCCGCGCCGCCAAGAACGCCATCATGGCGGCCTGGTGCGAGGCGATAAACCAGGTGCGCAACGAGCCCGACTGGTATCGCCTGAAGAAGCGCAGCGTGACGCCGGAGCTGCGCACGCTCTACGATCGCGAGCATGGCGAGATCGTCGCGGCGCTGAAGGATCGCGACCCGGAAGCGGCGCGCAAGGCGCTCTTCAAGCACCTCTCGCGGGTGCGCGACAGCCTGCTCGCCTTCGGTTGAGGAGGCCAATCGTGACCGACCTGACGGCCCGCGTGACCGGCCACTACAGCCACGGGCACCTGGCCGACGCCATCCTGGCGGCCCTGACGCGGATGGGCCTGCCGCACGACAGGGTCCGCCCGGAGGACCTGGCACCGGTCGACGAGTTCCACATGGGCGGGCGGACGGCCACGCTCCGGCTGATCGAACGCCTGGCGCTCGGCGCCGACGACCGGCTGCTCGACATCGGCAGCGGTATCGGCGGCCCGGCGCGCCACTTCGCGCAGCAGTGCGGCTGCCTGGTCACCGGGATCGACCTGACGCCGGAGTTCGTCGCGGTGGCGGAGCGCCTGACCGCGATGACCGGCCAGACCGACCGCGTCACCTTCCGCGAGGGGAGCGCCACCGCCCTGCCCTTCGACGACGCCAGCTTCACGGCCGCCACCCTGATCCACGTCGGCATGAACATTCCCGACAAGGCGGCAGTGGCCGGCGAGGCCTTCCGCGTGCTGCGGCCCGGCGGCCGCTTCCTGCTCTACGAGGTGACGCGCAGCGGCCCCGGCGAGCTCGTCTTCCCGCAGCCCTGGGCCAGCAGCGCGGAGGCCTCGTTCCTGGAGCCGCCGGAGACCTACCGGGAGGCCCTGCGGGCCGCCGGTTTCGCGCCCGAGGGCGAAGTGAGCCGCGCCGTCGAGGCCAAGGCCTTCTTCGCCGCCATGCGCGAGCGCCTGGCGCGCGGCGAGGTGCCGCCGCTCAGCCTGGCACAGATCCTCGGCGAGGAGCGCAAGGCCGCCTTCCCGAACGTGACGGCGGCGCTCGAGGCCGACATCATCGCCCCGGTGGAGATGCTCTGGCGCAAGCCGGAGTAGCCGCTGCGCTGGGTCCCTAGCGGGCCTCGTCCAGGATCATGGCGGCGGCCTTCTCGGCGATCGCCATGGTGGGGGCGGCGGTGTTGCCCGAGGTGATGGTCGGCATGATCGAGGCGTCGACCACGCGCAAGCCCTCAAGCCCGTGCACCTTCAGGCGCTGATCGACCACCGCCTCCGCGTCGCTGCCCATCTTGCAGGTGCCGACCGGATGAAAGATCGTCGTGCCGATGTCACCGGCCGCCCGCGCCAGCTCCGCCTCGCTCTCGACCGCGAGGCCGGGCTTGTATTCCTCCGGCCGGTAGGGCGCGAAGGCCTCGCTCTCCAGCACGATGCGCCGCGTCAGGCGGATCGCCGCGGCGGCGACGCGGCGGTCGGCCTCGGCGGCCAGGTAGTTCGGCCGGATCGCCGGCTTGGCCAGCGGGTCGGCGCTCTTCAGGCTGACCTGGCCGCGGCTTTCCGGGCGCAGGTTGCAGACCGAGGCGGTGAAGGCGGGAAAGGGGTGCAGCGCCTCGCCGAACTTCTCCAGGCTCAGCGGCTGCACGTGGTACTCCAGGTTGGCCGTCGCCACCTCCGGCCCGGAGCGGGCGAAGGCGCCGAGCTGCGAGGGCGCCATGGTCATCGGGCCGCGTCGGAAGAGGCCGTACTCCAGCGCCATGCCGGCCTTGCCGAGCAGCGAGTTGGCGCGGCGGTTCAGCGTCTCCAGCCCGGCCACCTTGTAGATCAGGCGGAGCTGCAGGTGGTCCTGCAGGTTCTTGCCGACGCCCGGCAGCGCGTGGCGCGTCTCGATGCCGTGGTCCGCCAGCTCCGCCGGGTCGCCGACGCCGGAGAGCATCAGCAGCTGCGGCGAGTTGATCGAGCCGGCGGATAGCACCACCTGGCCGGCCGCCACCCGCTTGCGCCGCCCCTCGTGCTCGACCTCCAGGCCGACCGCCCGCCGCCCCTCGAACAGCAGCCGGGTGGCCTGGGCATGGGTCCAGAGCGTCACGTTCGGGCGCTTCGCCGCCGGTTTCAGGAAGGCCTTGGCGGTGGTCCAGCGCACCCCCTTGCGCTGGGTCACCTGGAAGTAGCCGCAGCCCTCGTTATCGCCCCGGTTGAAATCTCGGGTCTTCGGAATGCCGAATTCGGAAGCGGCTTCCTGGAACAGATCCAACACCTTCCACGACAGCCGCAGGTCCTCGATGCGCCAGGCGCCGCCCTCGGCGTGGAGCGCGTCGGCGCCCCGCGTCTGGTGCTGGTGGCGCAGGAAAAAGGGCAGCATCTCCTCCCAGCCCCAACCGGCATTGCCGAGCTGGCGCCAGTGATCGTAGTCGGCCGCCTGGCCGCGCATGTAGATCATGCCGTTGATCGCCGAGCAGCCGCCGATCACCCGGCCGCGCGGATAGGCCAGGGCCCGGCCGTTCAGCCCCGGCTCGGCCTCGGTCTGGTAGCACCAGTCGGCGCGCGGGTTGCCCATGGCGTAGAGGTAGCCGACCGGGATGTGGAACCAGATCCAGTCGTCGCGGCCGCCGGCCTCCAGCACCAGGACCTTGTGGCGGCCATCGGCTGAGAGCCGCTCGGCCAGCAGCGCGCCAGCCGAACCGCTGCCGACGATGACGAAATCGAAGTGAGCCTCGGGCGTCTGTTCCATGGCGCCAAGATACGTCAGCCCGACCGCGGTCCGTCAACGCTTGCCAAGGGCACCGCCGGCCCGGGATGATCGCTGCAGCGAGGCGGGGTGCTTGGGGGGACCCTGACGATGCGCAACGGCGAAGCGGGCGCGGACGCGCCGCCGGGGGCCGGCGCCTTTGGGGCGGCCGGAGGCTTTCGCGCCCTCGGCGCCCTGGCGGTGGCGGCGGCCGTGGTCCTGCTGGCGGCGCAGCCGGCGATCAATGCCGACGTGACCTGGTACCTGGTGGCCAGCCGCCTCATCGCCGGCGGCGCCGACCTCTATCGCGACCTCCGCGAGCCCAACCCGCCCTTCGTCGTCTGGCTGAGCCAGGGTGCGACGCAGCTGGCTTCGGCGAGCGGCCTGCCGCCGCACCGCTGGTACTTCCTGGCGACCGCCGCCTGGCTGCTGGCGGCGCTGGCGCTCTCGCGCCGGCTGCTCGCCGCGGTGCCCGCCCTGCCCTCGCCGCAAGCCGGGTGCCTGCTGATCGGCCTGGCCTGGATCTTCGCGGTGGTGCCGGGACTGCACGCCGGCCAGCGCGACCACCTGGCGGCCATCGGCCTGCTGCCCTATCTCGTCGCCGCGGCGACGGCGGCGCGCACGCCGGGCCGCTGGCCGCGCCTGGCCGTCGCGCTCGGCCTGGCCGGCGCAATCGCCCTGAAGCCGCACTACCTGATCGTGCCGCTGGCGATCGAGGCCTGGCAGCTGCGCCGGACCGGCGGCCGCTTCTGGCCGGCGCTGCGGCAGACGGCGCGGCGGAGCGAGGCGCTGTCCGCCCTGCCGATGGTGCTCGCGGCGGCACTGCTCTGCCTGATCCTGGAGCCCGACTATCTCGCCTTCCTGCTCAGCCATGGCAGGCTCTACGCCGCGCTGCCGCCGCTGCCGCTGGAGTGGCAGGCCTGGACCCTGCTGGTGCTGCTGCCGCTGGCCACCGCCCTCGCCCTGCGCGCCCGGCTGTCCCTGGCGGCGTCGCTGCTGCTGGGCGGCTGCGGCGCGCTGGCGGTGACCGCGCTGCAGGGCAAGTGGTGGGACTACCACCTCCTGGCGCCGACGCTTCTCCTGCTGGCCGGGCTGCTCGCCGCCCTGCTCGCCATGCGACCGGGGTCCCACCGGCCGGCCGGCGCCGCCGCGCTCGCGCTGCTGCTCTTGGCGCTGCCGGCGGTGGGCTGGGCGGCGCTCTCGAGCTGGCGCCACCTGCGGCTCTATCAGCTCGACTGGCGAAAACCGCCCTTCCAGGCCGAGCTGGAGGGCTGGATCGCCGCGGCCGGCGGCGCCGAAGCCCGCGTCGCCGTCCTCTCCGGCCATGTCGTCGACTACATGCCGGCGGTCTATGCCTCCGGGGCCGCCTGGGCGCTACCCGACCCCTCGCTGTGGCAACTCGCCGCCTACCCGCGTCTGCGGCCGCCGCAAGACGCCGCGCTCGATGCGCTGCTGGCGGAGATCGTCGCCGGGCTGGCGGCCGCGCCGCCGGAGCTGCTCGGCCTGCAGGCGCTGGGCGAGAGCGGCGAGCCGGCCGCCAGCTTCCTGGCTCGGGCCGACTTCCAGGCGCTGCTGCGGCGCTACGAGCCGCTGGGCGAGAACCGCCGGACCCGCTACTGGCGCCTGCGCAGCGATTAGCGCCTCAGCCCTCGACCAGCGCGGCGATCAGCTTGCCCTCGCCGGTCAGCACGCGCTCGAAGGCCGCCGCCAGCGCGTCGCATTCGGCGTCGCCCATCGGCAGCGAGAGCGTGAGATAGCCGCGCCGGGCGATGTAGCAGCCCTCCGCCAGCAGCGAGAGATGGACCAGGGCATAGAGGTCGGCCTGCAATCCGGCGGCCAGGTCGTCGGCCGGCCAGACCTGCTGCGGCCGGCGGATCTCGCCGCGCTTGAAATGCAGCCCGATGATCGAGCCGGTGCCCAGCGCCTGCAGCGGCACGTCGTGGCTGGCGGCGATGGCGTTCAACCGGTCGCGCAGCGCCTCGCCGCGGGCGCTGAGCGCCGCCAGGGCCTCGCGCGTCAGCACCTTGGAGAGCCCGGCCAGTCCGGCCGACATCGAGAGCACGTTGTTGTTGAAGGTGCCGGCGTGCGAGACCGCGTCGGGGCGGCGCGGATCGAAGCGCGCCATCAGGCCGGCCTTGCCGCCGAAGGCGCCGAAGGAGAGCCCGCCGCCCAGGTACTTGCCCAGCGTGGTCATGTCGGGCAGCACGCCGATGCGCTCCTGCTGGCCGCCATAGCTCATGCGCGAGGTCATCACCTCGTCGTAGATCAAGACGCAGCCGTGGCGGTCGGCGGCGTCGCGCAGGCCCTGCAGGAAGGCCGGCTCGGCGCAGATGCCGCCGCCCGAGCCCATCATCGGCTCGATCAGGATGGCGGCGAGATCGGCGGCCTCGCGCTCGATCACCGCCAGGGTGGCCTCGAGGTCGTTGTAGCTGCCGAAGACCCAGGGGCCGGCGACGTTGATCTCGCTGCGGTGCTGGCCGAAGTAGAGCACGCCGCCGTGGTAGGCGCCCTCCATCACCATCACCGTCTGCCGTCCGGTCGCCAGCCGCGCGGCGGCCAGCGCCAGGAGATTGGCCTCGGTGCCGGAGTTGGTGAAGCGCACCTGCTCGATCGAAGGGAAGCGCGCGCAGATCTCCGCCGCCAGCGCGCCCTCGTAGCGGTTCGGACCACCCAGCGTCAGGCCGGCGGCGAGCGCGCCGCGGATGGCCTCGGCGATCTCGCCGTTGGAGTGGCCGTAGAGGCCGGCCGAATACTCGCCGAGGAAGTCGAGGTAGCGGTGACCGTCGAGGTCCTCCAGGCGGCAGCCCTCGCCCTTGGCGAAGGTGAGCGGAAAGGGCGAGAAGTGCAGCACCGTGCGGGTGTTGCCGCCCGGCATCGGCCCGGCCGCCGCCTCGTGCTGTGCCCGGCTTTGCGGATTGGCGGCGACGAAGGCCGCTTCCACCGCGGCCAGGCGCTCCTTCAGGGCGGAGTTCGAACGGACGGCCGTCATCTGGTTCATGCTCTCTCTCCTGCTTCCGTCTCCGCCCGGGCATCCCAGGCGATGGTGACCAGTTCGACCAGCGCTTCGCGCCGCACCTTGCCGACGTCGCTGTAGGGTAGCGCCTCGGCGAAGGCGAGGTAGCGCGGCACCATGTAGGCGGCCATGCGCGCGGCGGCGTGCGCGCGCAGCGCAGCGGGCGCCGGCCGCCGGCCGGCCAGCGGCACCACCACGGCCATGACCTCCTGCCCCATGACGCTGTCCGCCACGCCGAGCACCGCGCAGTCGGCGACATCGGGATGCAGCCGCAGCACGCGCTCGACCTCGGCGGCGGCGATGTTCTCGCCGCCGCGGCGGATGGCGTCCTTCATCCGCTCGACGAAGAAGAGGAAGTTCTCGCCGTCGAGACGGCCGAGGTCCTGGGTGTGGAACCAGAGGTTCTGCCAGGCGGCGACGGTGGCCGCCGCATCGCCCTCGTAGCCCTGCATCATGACATGCGGCACCCGCGGCCGGACCGCGATGCGCCCGACGCTGCCCGGCGGCAGCGGCCTGTCGTCGTCGGGATCGAGGATGGCGATCTCGAAGTCGGGCCCGACGCGTCCGCAGGAGCCGCGCGGCTGCGCCGGATCGGGCAGCGTCAGCGGCTCGCACTCGCTCATGCCATAGCTGTCCTTGATGGCGACGCCGAAGCGCGCGGTGAAGGCCTCCTGCAGCTCCGGCGAGGCGCTGCCGACCAGCGCCAGGCGCACGCCGTGCGCACGATCCTGCGGCCCCGGCGGTGCCTCCAGCAGCAGCGAGAGCATCGAGGCGAAGCCGGTGACGGTGGTGGCGCCGAGCCGCTGCGCGTCGCTCCAGAAGGATGGCCGGCGGAAGCCCTCGACCAGGGTCAGCGCGGCACCGGCCACCAGCGCCGTCATGGTGACGTGCAGCTGGCCGCCGACGTGGGAGAGCGGCGTCCAGTGCAGGAAGACGTCGTCGGGCCGATAGCCGAAGGCAGCGGTCAGCATGGCCGCGCCGCGCGTGTACATGGCGTGCGGCAACACCACGGCCTTGGAGCGCCCCGTGGTGCCGGAGGTGTAGATCATCACGGTCAGTTGGCTGACTTCGCGCGGCTCGACCGCGGCGGGGAGAGCGTCATCGACCACCGACCAGGCGACGCGCCGCTGTCCCGGCGCCGCGCCCTCCGGAACGCCGTCCACGAAGACGACCAGCAGCAGCGCGTCCTGCGCCGCGGCACCCTCCAGCAGGGCCAAGCTGGCGGGGTCGGTGACCAGGACCGGCGCGCGCGAGCGCAGCCAGGAGGTCGGCCAGCAGCAGGCCACGCTGCGAGCGATTGAGGCAGCAGAAGACGCCGCCCGCCAGGGTGCAGCCGAACCAGGCCAGGATGATCTCGGGGCGCTGCGGCAACAGCACCGCGACGCGGCGCCCGGCGAGCCCGGCGCGCTCGAGGAAGCCGGCAAAGCGCCGCGCCTCGGCCAGGGTCTCGCCATAGCTCCAGCGGCGCTCGTCCTGATGCAGGAAGGGCGCATCGGGCGTCGCCGCGGCGCGGGCCGCCAGCAGCTCGCCGGTCCCCCAGGCCTCGTCGCAGCCCGAGAAGGGCTGGGTGGGAGTTCTGCAACAGGGCCTCTGCCATCCTTCGAGACGTGCCGCTTAGCGGCCTTCCAGGACCGGCATGTGACAAGCCAGCCAACCTCATCCTGAGGAGCCCTGCGCAAGGCACGCCGGCCCCTCCGTCCCCTAGCGTCCCTTCCACACCGGCTTGCGCTTCTCCGGCGAAGGCGCGCGGGCCTTCCTCGTGGTCCTCGGGGTCAGCATCTGGCGGTGGGAAGCGGCTTCTCCTTGGTCGCCCGGAAGGCCTCCGGCAACGCTCATGGTCTCGCTGTTGCGCATGCACCTCCTTAATCGCCACGCACCGAGAGCGGCGCGCCCTCGGCGATGAGGGCGGCGTAGCGCCGCGCCTCGGCCATCAGCGCCGCCGCCGGGACCACCGCGTTGATCAGGCCGTAGTGCTTGGCCTCGGTCGCCGGCATGCGCCGGCCGGTGAGCAGCAGCTCCAGCGCGATACGATAGGGCAGTTGGCGCGGCAGGCGCTGCAATCCGCCGGCATCGGCCGCCACGCCCACCGCCGTTTCCGGCAGCGCGAAGGTGGCATGCTCGGCCGCCACGACCAGGTCGCAGGCCAGGGCCAGCTCGAAGCCGCCGCCGATCGCCAGGCCGTTCACCGCCGCGATCACCGGCTTGTCGAGGTCGAAGAGCTCGGTCAGGCCGGCGAAGCCGCCGGGGCCGAAGTCGTCCTCCTCGCTGGCCCCCCCGGCCGCCGCCTTGAGATCCCAGCCGGCGGAGAAGAGGCGCTCGCCGCCGCCGGTCACGATGGCGCAGAGCAGGCTCTCGTCGTCGCGATAGCCGCAGAAGGCCTCGCCCAGCCGGCGGCTGGTCGCGGCGTCGATGGCGTTGGCCTTGGGGCGGTCCAGCAGTGATCTCCAGGATCGCCCCCTGGCGGCGCAGGGTGACCGGATCGGCCATGCCGCGCCTAGAAGCCCACCTGGTCGGCACCCTTCAGGTCGAGCATGGCGCGCGCCTCGTCCGGCGTCGCCACCTCGAGCGAGAGGTCCTCGATGATGCGGCGGATCTTCGCCACCTGGTCGGCGTTCGACTTCGCCAGTTCGCCCTTGCCGATGTAGAGGCTGTCCTCCAGCCCGACGCGGACGTTGCCGCCCATGATGGCACCCGTGGTGACGAGGTTCGTCTGGTGCCGGCCGGCGGCCAGGATCGACCATTGGTACTCGTCGCCGAACAGCTTGTCGGCGGTGCGCTTCATGTGCATGCGAGGTTCTCGAGGTCGGCACCGATGCCGCCGAGGATGCCGAAGATCGTCTGCACGAAGAGCGGCGGCTTCACCAGGCCGCGCTCCAGGAAGTGCGCCAGGGTGTAGAGGTGGCCGATGTCGTAGCACTCGAACTCGAACTTCGTGCCGCAGCCCTTGCCGAGCTTCTCCAGCACGCCCTCGATGTCCTTGAAGGTGTTGCGGAAGATGAAGTCGCGCGAGCGCTCCAGGTGGGCGCGCTCCCACTCGTACTTGAACTCCTTGTAGCGCTCCAGCGCGGGGAAGAGGCCGAAGTTCATCGAGCCCATGTTGAGCGAGGTCATCTCCGGCTTCACCGGACAACGGCCGCCGCCGTGCGCTCCTCGACGCGTCATCGACAAGGCCGCCGCCGGTGGTGATGTTGATCACCGCGTCGGTCCCCTGCTTGATGCGCGGCAGGAACTCGCGGAAGACATCGGGATCGGGCGTCGGTCGGCCATCGCTTGGATCGCGGGCGTGCAGATGCAGAATCGAAGCGCCCGCGTTCGCCGCTCCGATCGCGCTCTTGGCGATCTCGTCCGGCGTGATCGGCAGGTAGGGGGACATGCTCGGGGTGTGGACAGACCCGGTGACGGCACAGGTGATGATGACCTTCTCGCGCTTGGCGACCATGGTAGTTCTCCTCGTTTCCTCGTTTCCTCGTTTGCTTCTTGCCGCTCCGCCGCCCCCCGCGGCTAACTGCGCCAGACGGCGCGGCAGACACGCTCCAGATTCTCCCCCAGCACACCGCGGACCGTAGCCTCGCCGTAGCCCGCCCGCAGCATCAGTTCGACCAGCTCGGCCAGCTGCGCCGGCCGCGCATAGCGGACGCCGGGCCAGTCCTTCTCGGCCGCGTCCGGCCACTCCTCCGGGCGTCCGCGCATCCACTCCATCAGCACCTCGGCATCGAAGACCACGTCAAGTCCCAGGCCGGCATGCTCCGGACCACAGAGCTGGACGATGTGGTCGAGATGGCGGAACAGCGCCGCGCTGCCCGCCGCCGGGTCGCCCAGGTACATGCTGGAGCCGGAGAGGCCGACCAGCCCGCCGGTCGCCGCGCAGGCCCGGATCTGCTCGTCGCTCAGGTTGCGGTAGTGCGGGAAGACGGCGTCGCAGTTCGAATGGCTGAAGACAGCCGGGCGGCTGGCCGCCGCCAGTGCGTCGAGCGAGGTGCGGCGGCCGCAGTGGCTGAGGTCGAGCAGCATACCGACCCGCTCCATCTCGGCCACCAGGGCCCGCCCGAAGCGGGTGAGGCCGCCGTCGCTGGCTTCGGCGCAGCCGCCACCGGCGGAGTTCGCCTGGTTGAAGGCCAGCAGCGTGTGGCGCACGCCCAGCCGATAGAAGGCCGCGACCAGGTCGAGGTTGCGCTCGAAGCAGCGGGTGCCCTCGAAGTGCAGCAGCACCGCGAGCTCGCCGGCGGCGCGCGCCGCCGCGATGTCGTCCAGGCCCTCCACCAGCCGCGCGCCTGGCTGGTCGCGCAGACGGCGCCGGACGGCGGCGACGCGGGCCAGGGCCTCGGCGGCATTGTGGTTGTCGCCCGCCACGGTGAGCGAGATGACGTCGTAGCCGGCGGTCCGGAAGGTTTCGAACCTGTCGAGGTCGTTGCCGACCCAGGGCTCCAGCGGCCAGACGTTGTCCCAGACCAGGGCGTCGCGCAGCAGGGCTTCGGCCCGGCTCATGGCGCCAGCTCCAGCGTGACCGGCGTCGGGTCGCGCAGAGCGTCGAGCAACGGGCAGCCGCGCTGCACGGCGGCGAGCAGCGCAGCGCGCTCCGCCGGCGCGGCGGCGCTCTCCATCCGCACGCTGAGCGCGATCTCCTTGAAGCCGGCGCGCACGGCGGGGTCGCTGTCGAAGAAGCCGCGGATGTCGAGGTCGCCGGCCACCGCCACCTCGATGGCGCCGACCGCGATCCCCATCAACGCGGCGTGGCAGCGCAGCGTGACCGCGACGCTGGCGCCGAGCGCCGCGAACAGCAGCTCCGCCGGGTTGGCGGCACTGTCGCCGCCGCCGAAGGAGCCGGGCTCGTCGACATAGACCCGATGCGCGCCGAAGCGGCCCTCGGTGCGGAAGGCGCCTTCCTGCCGCGTGGTGCCCGCCATGGCCTCGCGGCAGGCCGCCGGATCGCCCGCAGCGGCGGTCTCGCGGTACCGGTGCATGCGCCGGGCCAGCGCGGGGCCGTCGTCGGCCATCGCCTAGAGCTCCCACTCGATGTTGCCGTCGACCGCGATCAACTGGCCGGAGACGTGCCGGCCGCCGTCGGAGCAGAGGAACAGCACCATGTCGGCGATCTCCGCCGGGTCGATCTTGGTGCGCATCGAGATGTAGCGCAGGTAGTCGGCCTCCACCGCCTCGGCCGCGCGGCCTTCCTGCTCGGCCACGCGCGCGATGATGCCGCGCATGCGCTCGTTGTCGATCATGCCGGGCAGGATCGCGTTCACCCGGATGTTGTCCGGTCCCATCTCGCGCGCCAGGCAGCGGGTCAGGCCCTCGACCGCGGCCTTGCTCGCCACGTAGGGCGAGCGGAAGGGGAAGACGGTGCGCGTCGAGCCGCTGGAGAAGTTCACGATGGCGCCATGCCGATTGCGCCGCATTGCCGCCGCGACCTTGCGAATGGTGAAGAACATCGAGTCGACGTTCACCACCATGTTCTGCTGCCAGTCCTTCACCGAGATGTCCTCGATGCGCCCGCGCGGTCCGCTGATGCCGACCGTGTTCACCAGCACGTCGACATGCTCCATCCAGCCGTGAAGCTCGTCGAAGAGACGTTCGACCGAGGCCTCTTCGCCGACGTCGGTCACGCTGCCGCGCATTCCCGGGTTGGCCGCCAGTACGGCCTCGACCAGGGCCGGGTCGCGGTCGCAGATATGGACGCGATCGCCGCGCGCCAGGAACTTCTCCGCCATCGAGCGGCCGACGCTCTGGCCGGCGCCGGTGACGAGGACGTTCTGCATCGCCTGCGCCATGGCCTCAGCCCTCCGCCTTCACGCCGTTGACCCGGCCGACCAGGCGGTCCCGCTTGCGGCAGAGGCCGGCCACGTTCTCGACCTCTTCGCGCGCCTCGATGGCCTCGCCGATGGCGGCCAGGGTGCCGGCGTGGAACTTCGGCGCGGCCGAATCGAGATCGGCCATCAGCGTGCGGTAGGAGTCGCCGTACATCGCGAAGTACTCGGCAATGCCGCCGACGGCGTTGGTGTGGTTGGCGCCGAAATTGCCGACCGTCGCCCAGCGCAGCGCCAGCGCGTCGCGGATGACCGCGTCGACCGCCAGGGCGTCGGCGACGCCGCTCTCGACCAGATGCATCGCCTCGCGGATCAGCGCCGCCTGGATGCGGTTGCCGAGGAAGCCCTTCACGTAGCGGTTCATGCGGATCGGGATCTGGCCGCAGGCCGACAGCCAGTCGCAGGCCTGCTGCAGCACCGCGGGATCGGTCGTCGAGGCGCCCAGCATCTCCACCGCCGGCATCAGGTGGGCCGGGTTGAAGGGATGCGCCATGACACAGCGGCGGGCCCCCGGCGTCTGGGCGACGATCTCGTCGATCGGCAGCGCCGAGGTCGAGGAGGCGAGGATCGTCTCCGGCGCCGCCAGGCGGTCGAGCTCGGCGAAGACCGCCTGCTTCAGCGCCAGGTCCTCCGGCACGCTCTCCTGCACGTAGTCGACGCCCTGCAGCGCCTTGGCGAGGTCGGCCTCGGCGGTGACCAGCGCCGCCATGCCGCTCGCCTGGACCTGGGTGATGCTGCCCTCGTCGACGCTGGCGGCCAGGTCGTCGCGCAGCCAGGCGAGCGCCGCCTCGCCGCGCCGGGGGTCGCTGTCGTAGAGCACGACCTCGGCGCCGACGCGGGCGAAAACCCGGATCCAGCCGCGGCCGATGACACCGCTGCCGACCAGGGCGACGCGACCGGGAATGGCGGAACTCATGCGCTTCTCCTCAATGTCCGAAGATTTCTCGGGGCAGCCAGGTGATGATCTCCGGCACCGTCATGCAGACGATCAGCACGAAGAGCTTGATCAGCACGAAGGGGCCGATGGAGCGATAGATGTCGACCATCGTGACGTCCTTCGGTGCCACGCCCTTCAAGTAGAAGAGCGCGAAGCCGTAGGGCGGCGTCTGGATGGCGATCTCCAGGTTCAGGATCATCAGGATGCCGAACCAGATGGGGTCGAAGCCGAGGCCGATGGCGATCGGCGTGAAGAGTGGCGCGCAGATCAGCACGATGACGTATTCGTCGATGATGCAGCCGAGCACCAGCATGGTGAGCTGCATGATGATGATCGCCCCCCAGGGACCGAGCCCGAGGTCGGCGAAGAGTTCGTTCACCAGCTTGCCGGCGCCCATCAGCAGGTTGAAGTTGGAGAGCACCGTCGCGCCGATCAGGATCCAGACGCACATCGAGGTCAGGCGCATGGTGTCGATGGAGCTGAGCTTCAGCGCCTGCCAGCCGAAGCGGCGGAAGAAGAGCGCCAGGATGCAGGCGCCGAGCGCGCCCATCGCGCCGGCCTCGGTCGGGGTCGCCATGCCGAGCAGGATGGTGCCCAGCACCATGAAGATCAGCGAGAAGGCGAAGAGCCCGTTGCGCAGGGCGACCGCGCGGTCCCTGAAGCTGCCGCGCTCCTCGGGCGGCAGCGGCGGGCCGTCCTGCGGCCGGATCCGGCAGCGTATGCCGATGTAGAGGATGAAGCAGGAGACCATGAGCACCGCCGGCAGCAGGGCGCCGGCGAAGAGCTGGCCCAGCGACACCTTGGTCATGGCGGCGAAGAGGATCATCGGGATCGAGGGCGGGATCAGGATGCCGAGGCCGCCGCCGGCCATGATGGTGCCGAGCGCCAGGAACTTGTTGTAGCCACGCTGCAGCATCGGCGGCAGAGCGACGGTGCCGGCCGTCATGATGCCGGCGCCGATGATCCCCACCATGGCGCCGATCAGGGCGCAGACCACGACGACGCCGATCGCCAGGCCGCCGGGCATCCGCCCGGCCAGCACATGCACCGAGTGGAACATGGCCTCGCCGAGGCCGGAGCGCATCAGCACCTGCCCCATGAAGATGAAGAGCGGGATGGCCAGCAGCAGGAAGTTGGTGGTGGCGCCGATCGCCGTGGTCGGGATCAGGTTGAAGGACTGCGTGCCCCAGCTGGCCCAGCCGAAGAGCATGGCGATGCCACCGAGCGCCAGGCCGACCGGCGCGCCCAGCGCGAAGGCCAGCAGCATGCTGCCGAAGATGGCGATGACGAGGTATTCGACCCCCATGACGCGCCTAGCGGCCTGGGTCCGCGACGACCGCCGCGGGCTGCGCGGTCTCCGCGAAGGCATCGTCGAGCGGCCGGTTCAGCAGCAGCAGGTGCAGGTTGCGCAGCCAGTTCGCCAGGGTCTGCAGGAACAGCAGCGCGCCGCCCAGCGAGATCGCGGCGATGAAGGGCCCGACCGGCGGCGCCCAGTCGGTCGGCCGTCGCAGCCCCAGGTCGAAGGCGCGGTAGGCCTCGCGCCACGCGTAGACCACCACGAGGGCCAGGAAGAAGAGGGCGACCAGCCCGGTCGCCACGTCGCAGGCCGCCTTCCAGCGAGGCCGCATGCGCCCATAGAAGAGGTCGACGTTGATGTGCGCCCGCTCGCGCATCACATAGGCGCCGCCCACCAGGCCGACATAGCCGAAGAGGAAGACCGAGACGTCCTGCGCCCAGAGCGTCGGATGGTCGAAGAAGTAGCGACTGATCACCTCGAAGGCCAGCGCCAGCACCATGAAGGGCACCATGAGCGCGACCACCCGCCCGCTCCATAGCGACAGCCAGTCGATCGTTCGCAGGGTCCGGCGGAGCGCGCGCATCGGCAGAAGACCTCGCTTGCCGCCCGTGGCGCGACTCCGCGTCCCGGGGCAGTCTGCTGCGAAGAAGAGAGCGCGGGAAGCCGCCGACGGCGACGGCTTCCCGCGCTCAGGGAGGCTATCTCAGGGACCGCTCCTCTAGAACAGCAGCTTCAGGAAATCGCGCTGCTGCTGCACCAGCTTGGCGCTGAAGGCGTCGCTGGCTTCGTACTCCGGCAGCAGCGCGTCGGCCGCCGCCTTCCAGACCTTCTTATCGTCATCGGAGGGCGGCGCCCCCCAGACCATGCCGCCCGCCAGCATCTCGCCCACCGCGGCGCCGGTGCCGAGCGTCGACTCGTTGGCCTGGGCATTGCCGTGCCAGACGCCGGCCAGGGTCATGGCCGCCTTGAGGTCGTCCGGCAGCTCCTGCCACTTCGCCATGTTGACGACGATCGGCGAGACCTGGCTTTCGGTCGCCGGCACCGGATAGAAGTTGTTGGCGATCTCGTAGAACTTGCCGTCGCGATAGTCGATCAGGTTGGAGCTGCAGCAGCCGTCGATCACGCCGGTGGCGAGCGCGGTGTAGGTCTCGCTGAAGGCCATGGTCACCGGCTGGGCGCCGAACTGGGCGACGAACTTGCCGTAGGCGCCGGGCGCGCGCAGCTTCAGGCCCTCCAGGTCGGACAGCTTGGTCAGCGGCTTCTTGGTGATGAGATAGACCGCCGGCTGGAAATAGGGCGTGACGTAGTGCAGGCCGATCGAGGCATAGGCCTCGGTCAGGGTCTCGATCCAGCCGCCGCGGTAGAACAGCGCCAGCAGGCCGTCGAGGTAGGGCGCGCCGCCCGGCAGGCCGAGCTCGACGATGCCAGCCGGCAGTTCGCCGGAGTGCAGCGCCATGTAGGGGCAGCCGATCTCCACCAGGCCGGCGGAGGTGGCCTGCAGCACCTCCGTGGCGCCGACCCCCTCGCCGTCGAACAGCACGTCGATCTGCATCCGCCCGCCGGTCGCCGCACCCACATGGTCGGCAAGGCCCTGGTAGACAACGCCGTAGGACGTGCCGCGCGGGTAGAGGTTGGCCATGCGCCACGTGACGTCGGCCGCCTTGGCCGGCTGCGCCGCGGCCAGCACACCGGCGCCCAGCGCACCCGCGCCGACCGCCCCGATAAATTGACGACGCTCCATGCTGATCTCCTTCGCTGTGCCGAGGCGGCCGGCGGTCCTCTCAGCCTAAGCCCTGTTCGGTCACCCGGGAGCAGGGGCGAGGGCCCCCGGCCGCTTCTGCGCGGCTCTGTCGTCCGAGCGATGGCGAAACCCTAGGACGCGTCAGTCGGCGCGGTCAAGATCGTTTGATCAAAACTGTGATCATCTGATAGACTTTTCCTAGATGACTGAAACAAAAGCCTTCATAGGGCAGGCTGCCAGGCCTGTCCGCGGATCCGGCGCCGCCTGGATCGCGCCGCAGCGCGCCGTCGCAGCGGGCGCGCCCGACGTCTGGCGGCAAGGCGGCAGCGCCGAGCAGCGCCGCCGTCGCCGCAGCGAGACCAGGCTGTGACGAGCGCCGACCCACCCGCCGCGCCCGCCCCCGCCGCGAGCCCCGCCACGGCGGAGCCCGGCGGTTTCACCGCCGTCAGCCGGCTCACCCTGCAGGAGCAGGTCTACCGGGCGCTGCGCGACGCGCTGATGGTTGGGCGGATGACCGCGGGCCAGGGCCTGACGGTGCGCGAGCTGGCGGCGCAGATGGGCACCAGCCCGATGCCGGTGCGCGAGGCCATGCGCCGTCTCATTGCCGAGCGCGCGCTGGAGCTGCTGCCCAACGGCACGGTGCGCGTGCGCCTGATGAGCGAGGCACAGCGTGCCGAGTCGCGAGAGATCCGCGCGCTGCTCGAAGCCATGGCGATCGCCCGTGCGACCGAGCAGATCACCGCGGCGGAGATCGCCGAGGGCGAGGCGATGAACCAGGCGATGCGCCTGGCCATCGCCGAAGGCCGTATCGACGACTACATCCAGCAGAACCAGCGCTTCCACTTCCTCTGCTATCGCGCCGCCCGCTCCGACATGCTGTTCGAGATCATCGAAGGCCTCTGGGTGCAGAGCGGCCCCTTCCTGCGGCTCTACGTGCTCGACACGCTGGAGCGCCGGCACGAGAGCCTGGAAGACCTCTTCCGCTACCACGACGAGATGCTGGCCGCCTTCCGCGCCCGCGACCCCGAGGCCGCGGTCCAGGCGCTGCGCATCGACCTCGGGCGCACCTCGGCGACGCGGGAGACCGAGGAGCCCGACTACATGCGCGTCGCCTTCGCCGCGCTGCGCCAGAACGCCGTCGGCGGCCGCGCCGGCGGGCCGCCACTGCCGGCGGCGATGTCGGCCGACATCGGCAGCCCCGACGCCCGCGCCGGCGGCAGCGCCGCTGGCGACGCCCAGCCGGCAGACGCTGCAGGAGCAGGTCTATCGCCAGCTACGCCGCGCCCTCATCGTCGGCGACGTGGTGCCCGGCCAGGTGGTTACGGTACGCGCCTTCGCCGAGCGCTTCGGCACCAGCCCGATGCCGGTGCGCGAGGCGCTGCGCCGCCTGGTCGCCGACCGTGCCTTCGAGCCGCTGCCCAACGGCTCGCTGCGGGTTCGCCTGATGAGCGAGACCCAGCGCCACCACGCCCGCGAGATTCGTGCGCTGCTCGAGGGCGTGGCCGTCGCCCGCGCTGCCCAGCGCATCTCCGCGGAGGAACTGGACGAGGCGCGGCGGCTGAACGAGACGATGAAGCAGGCGATCCGCCGCTCCGACCTCAAGGCGGCGATGCTGGCGAACCAGGAGTTCCACTTCCTCCTCTATCGCGGGGCGCAGTCCGAGGTGCTCTCGGAGACCATCGAGCGGCTCTGGGTGCAGAACGGCCCCTTCATCATGCTGCACCTGATGGACCTCGCCAGCCGCGCTCCGGACGACGGTCACCCGCAGCTGACCGCCCATCACGACGTCCTGCTGGACGCCCTCGCCCGCCACGATGCCGAGGCGGCCGCAGGCGCGATGGTGAGCGACCTGATGCAGACGGTGGTGACGCGCGAGAGCGAGGCGAGCGCGCTGCTCGACCACCTGCCCCACGGGCCCCCGACAACCTGATCTCCGGACCGAGGAAAGATGCCGTGGCCAAACCGTTCGATCTGATCGTCGTCGGCCTCGGGGCCTGGGGCAGCGCGACGCTCTATCACGCCGCGCGCGCCGGCCTGCGAGTGCTCGGTCTCGACCGCTTCTCGCCGCCGCACAAGGTCAGCGGCCACCACGGCAACGGCCGGATCATCCGCATGGCGAGCCCCGAGGCACCGGACTACACGCCCCTGATGGCCCGCGCCTACGCCCTTTGGCACGCGCTGGAGGGCGAATGCGGCGAGCGCCTGATCCGCGAGGTCGGCGGCCTCTACCTCGGGCAGCGCGGCAGCGAGATCGTCGAGGGCTCGCTGGCCAGCTTCGCCGGCACCGACCAGGCCCACGAGCTGCTGGAGATCGCCGCCGCCGGCGCCCGCTTCCCGGCTGTCGCGATGCTGCCGGGCGAGCAGGCGGTCTACGAGCCCGCCGCCGGCGTCATCCGCCCCGAAGTCTGCGTCGCCGCGCACCTCGCCGGAGCGCGGGCGGCCGGCGCCACGCTGGGGCTCGAGGAGCCGATGACCGCATGGGCGGCGGATACCGAAGGCGTGACCATCGAGACCGCGCGCGGCAGCCACCGGGCCGCGCGCGCCGTGCTCTGCCTCGGCGCCTGGACCCCGGCGCGGCTCGACCTTCCGCTGCCGCTCGCTCCCGAGCGCCAGGTCGTGGCGATCTACGACAGCCGCGCCGCCGGCCCGCTGCCGATCTTCGTCGCTCCGGCGGCCGAGGCCGAGGTGGTCTATGGCCTGCCGGAGGTGGGCGAGACCTACAAGGTCGCGCTGCACCACGGCGGCCGCCTGGGAGCGCCGGACGAGCTGCTCGACCGGCCGGACGGGCGCGAGCTGGCGCTGCTCGAGCGCTACGTCGCGCAGCGCCTGCCGGCCCTGGCCGGCAAGCGCCGCGACGCCTTCACCTGCGTCTACTGCAATGCACCGGACCGCCACTTCATCATCGGCGCCCACCCCGACCATCCGCGCCTGCTCTATGCCTCCGGCGATTCCGGCCACGGCTTCAAGTTCGCCAGCGTGCTGGGCGAATGTCTGGCGCGGCTCGGCGCCGGCGAGACGGTCCCCGGCCTGGGCCTCTTCGACCCGCGGCGCTTCGCGCCGCCGGCAGGCTGACCGCCTAGTCCCCCCAGGTCGCGGCGGCGGCGCGCAGGAAATTGCCGCCGAGCATGCCGGCGATCTCCGGCTCGGAGAAGCCGCGCGCCAGCAGCGCCTCGGCGATCTCCGGCAGCTGTTCCGGCGGCACGATCTTCAGGCTGTCGAAGTTGTAGCCATGGGTGCTGGGCCACCACTTCTCCGAATCCTCTCCCGGCGGCAGGTCGCTGTGGTCGGGCTCGAAGACATAGTCGAGACCGAAGCCGATGTGCCGCGGCCCGATGCGCTCGGCCAGGTAGTCCACGTGGCGCATCAGCGTCTCGGTGCGGATGTCGTTGTCGCCGAGGAACACGCCGATGCCGGAGAGGCCGACCACGCCGTCGGTCGCCGCGCAGGCCGCGAGCTGCGTGTCGTCGAGGTTGCGCGGATGATCCTTCAGCGCCTTCACGTTGGCATGGGGGAAGACCACCGGGCGGGTCGAGACCGCCATGATGTCGAGGCTGGTCTGCCGGCTGGCGTGCGAGCAGTCCATCAGGATGCCCAGGGCGTTGATCTCGCTCACCACCTCGCGGCCCAGCGGCGTCAGGCCGCGGTCGGCGTCGTGGCAGCCGCCGGCGATGGAATTGTTGCGATTGTAGGCCAGGTGGATCTGCCGCACCCCGAGGTCGCGATAGAGCCGCAGCATCGCCAGGTCGTCGTCCAGCATCACCGAGCCCTCGAGATCGAAGGCGACTGCCAGCTTGCCCTCCCGCTTCGCGCGGGTCACATCGTCCACGCCCTGCGCCAGCAGGAAGCGGTCGGGGTGCCGGGCGAGCCAGTCGCGATAGCCGGCGATCACCCGCACCACCTGCCCGACCGGATTGAAGTCCATGCCGACGTTGATCGACACGAAGGTGACGCCGGCCGCATGGTGGCGCGACAGGGCGGAGAGGTCCTGGCCCGGCCGCAGGGGCAGGCAGGCGTGGGCGTCCCAGACGATGGCGTCACGGTACAGCGGGGGAGCGGCAGCGAGATCCGTCATGACTCTGTCCTGATATCCTGATCATAGAGGTGGCATTCCACGCTGCCGCCGGCGGCGCCGGCTGGCAGCGGACGGGGCGCAATGCTGGCGCAGGGGCCGAAGGCCTCCTCGCAGCGCGGGCGAAACAGGCAGCCGGCGCCCGCGGCATCGCCGCCCGGGTCGAGGGCGACGGCGGGGAGGTCCTTGTCCGGCTCGGGCGTCAGCACCGAGCGCAGCAGCATGCGGGTGTAGGGATGGCGCGGCCGCTCGAACAGCGCCGCGGTCTCCTCCTCCTCGACGATGCGGCCGAGGTACATGACGGCGACGCGTGCGGCCATGTAGCGGACCACGGAGAGGTCGTGCGAGATCAGCAGGTAGGTCAGGCCGAGGTCGCGCTGCAGGTCGCGCAGGAGATTGAGGATCTGCGCCTGGACCGAGACGTCGAGCGCCGAGGTCGGCTCGTCGCAGATGACGATCTCGGGACGCAGGATCAGGGCGCGGGCGATGGCGACGCGCTGCCGCTGGCCGCCGGAGAGGTCGCCGGGGAGGCTGTCGAGGGCGCGCCGCGGCAGGCCCACGAGATCGAGCATTTCCTGCGCCTGGCGCGCGCGCGCGGCGGCGTCGCCCAGGCCGTGCACGCGCAGCGGCAGGGTCAGGATCGAGCGCACCGTCTTGCGCGGGTTGAGCGAGGCGTTGGGGTCCTGGAAGACGATCTGGATGTGCCGGGCCCGCTCCAGCCGGCCCATCGCGGCGACCGGCCGCTCGCCGATCAGCACCTCGCCGGCGGTCGGCGGCTCCAGGCCCATCAGCATGCGCGCCAGCGTGGACTTGCCGCAGCCCGACTCGCCGACCAGGCCGAGGACGCCGCCGCGCGGCAGCGCCAGCTCGACCCCGCGCACCGCCGGCACGGCCAGGCGGCGTCCCAGGAGCCCATGGCGGACATCGTAGGTGCGCCGCAGCGCGCGGGTTCGCAGGATGATGCTCACGTCGCCTCCCGCTCGGCCGGCAGGAGGCAGCGATAGAGGTGGTCCGGCGTGGCCGCCGCGAGCGCGACCGGGGCCGCGCGGCAGGCGTCGAAGGCGTGGGGACAGCGCGGCGCGAAGCTGCAGCTCGTCGCCTCCTCCATCGCCTGCGGCACCGTGCCCTTGATCGTCCCGAGGTGCCCCGCCGCGTCGGCACCGCGCGCCGGCAGGCAGCGCAGCAGGCCCTCGGTATAGGGATGGCGCGGCCGCGCGAAGATCTCCCGCACCGGGGCGCACTCGACCACCTCGCCGGCATACATCACCGCCACGCGGTCGGCCATGCGCGCGACGACGCCGAGATCGTGGGTGATCAGCACCATCGCCATGCCGAGCTCGCTCTGCAGCCGCTTCAGCAGCAGCAGCACCTGCGCCTGGATGGTCACGTCGAGCGCGGTGGTCGGCTCGTCGGCAATGATCAGCTCCGGCCCGCACATCAGGGCCATGGCGATCATGACGCGCTGCCGCAGGCCGCCGGACAGCTGGTGCGGGTACTGCCCCAGCCGCTGTTCCGGCGCCGGAATGCCGACCTTGCCCAGCAGTTCGAGCGCCCGCGTCCGCGCCGCCGCGCGGCCGCCAGGGCGGTGCCGGAGCCAGACCTCCTCCAGCTGCTCGCCGATGGTGATGACCGGATTGAGCGAGGTCATCGGCTCCTGGAAGATCATCGAGATGCGGTCGCCGCGCAGCGCGCTCATGCGCCGCGGCGACAGGCTCGTCAGATCCTGTCCCTCGAAGCGGAGGACGCTGGCGCGACGGCGCGCGCGCCGCGGCAGCAGGTCGAGCAGCGCCAGCGAGGTGAGCGACTTGCCGCAGCCGGACTCGCCGACGATGCCCAGCACCTCGCCCTTCCCCACCGTCAGATCGACGCCGCGCACGGCGCGCAGCCGCCCGCTCGACAGCGGGATCTCGACGTGCAGGCCCTCGACCTCCAGCAGCGGGCTCATGCGCGGTCTCCGGTGCCGAGCAGGTCGCGCAGGCTGTCGCCGAAGAGGTTGATCGCCATCACCAGCACGAAGAGCGCGGCGCCGGGGATGTAGAGCAGCCAGGGATTGAAGAAGAGCTGCTGGCGCGCCTGGGCCAGCATGAGGCCCCAGGAGGGCGTCGGCTCCTGGATGCCGAAGCCGAGGAAGGAGAGCGCCGATTCCAGCAGGATGGCGTAGGCCATCTCGATGGTGGCGATCACCACCACGGCGTTGGCGATGTTCGGCAGGATCTCGCCGGCGATGATGCGCAGGTTCGAGCAGCCGAGGCTGCGCGCCGCCATGACGTAGTCCTGGCTCGCCGCCTGCTGCGTGGCGCTGCGCACCACCACGGCGAAGCGGTCCCAGAGGAAGAGTCCGAGCGTCAGGATGGTGCCCTCCAGCGACGGGCCGAAGATCACCACCACCGCCATCGCGACCAGGAAGATCGGCAGCGCCAGGCGGGTGTTCACCACGAACATCAGCACCTGGTCGACGAAGCCGCCGTAGTAGCCGGCGATCAGCCCGATCGTGGTGCCGATCAGGCCGGAGAGCAGCATCACCGAGACGCCGATCAGCAGCGCGATGCGCGAGCCGTAGATCAGGCGGGAGAGGTAGTCGCGCCCGAAGCCGTCGGTCCCCAGGAGGTGTGCCGGGTCGTGGTCGGTGAAGCCGATCGGCGGCCGCAGCCGGTTGGAGAGGTCCTGCAGGTAGGGGTCGTAGGGCGCCAGCAGCGGGGCCGCGATGGCCAGCAGCAGGATGACCAGCAGCAGGCCGCCGCTCAGCAGCGCGCCGGGACTGCGGACCAGCCGGCGCAGGAAGCGCCGCAGGCCGCGGCTGCCGACGACCGCCTCCGCCTCTTCCGGGATCTGCTGCGCACCGCTCATCGCTAGCGCACCCTCAGGCGGGGATCGAGCAGGGCATTGAGCATGTCGGCCGCCAGCGTCAGGAAGACGTAGAAGGCGGCGACCACCAGCGTGATGGCCTGCAGCACCGGCAGGTCGGACCGCACGGTGGCGTCGTAGCCGAGCCAGCCGATGCCCTGCAGGGCGAAGATCTGCTCGATCACGATGGAGCCGCCGAGCATCGCGCCGAGCTGCACCGCCGAGATCGAGACGATCGGGATCATCACATTGCGGAAGGCATGCTTGAAGAGGACGCGCCCGCTGCGCAGCCCCTTGGCGCGCGCGGTGCGGACGTAGTCGGACTCCAGCGCATCGATCATGCCGGCGCGGGTCAGGCGCATCAGCGCCGGCGTCGCGAAATAGCCGAGGGCGATGGTCGGCATGACGAAGTGCCGCCAGCTTTCGTTGCCGGAGATCGGCAGCCAGTGCAGCTCGAGGCCGAAGAAGATGATCATCAGCAGGCCGAACCAGAAGGTCGGCATCGCCTGCCCCACCACGGCGACGAACAGCGCCAGACGGTCGAGCAGCGAGCCCGGACGGGTCGCTGCCAGGATGCCCAAGGGCAGGGCCAGCGCCAGGGCGAAGAGCAGCGCGCCGATGCCGAGCCCCAGCGTGATGCCAAGCCGGCTGCCCAGCATGCTGGAGACCTGCTGCTGATAGTGGAACGAGAGGCCGAAGTCGCCGACCAGCGCCTTGCCCAGCCAGTCCAGGTACTGCGCGGCGACCGGCCGGTCGAAGCCGTAGTGCTGGCGAATGCGCTCGATATCGCTAGCCGAGGCCTCCTTGCCCGCCACCGCCACCGCCGGATCGCCGGCGATATGGGCCAGACCGAAGGTCAGGACCGAGATCAGCAGCAGTGTCAGCAGCGCGCTGGCGACTCGCTTGGCGACGAAGGGCAGCACCGTCCCTCTTTCCCGGGCCTGGTCCGCGCGGCCTAGTGCCAGACCGCCCGGGCGACCCGCAGGAAGTTCTCCCCCAGGATCCCGCGAATGGCCGCTTCGGCATAGCCCCGTGCCTGCAGCAGGTCGCAGAGCTCCGCCAGCTGTTCCGGCTGGAAGAAGGCGGTCATCTGCTCGTAGTTGCCCTTCGCTGGGGACTTCATGTCCGCCATCGAGCGCCGCATGGCATCGGTATCGTAGACGAAATCGAGCCCCAGGCCGACATGCTCCGGCCCGACGAGGTCGACGTAGTAGACGATCTGCTCCAGCAGGCGCGCGCTCGAGGCATCGTTGTCGCCCATGAAGATGCCCACGCCGTTGACGCCGATCAGGCCGCCGGTGGCGGCGCAGGCCTTCGCCTGGTCGTCGCGGATGTTGCGGTCGTGCGCCCAGAGCGCCTTCGGATTGGAGTGGGAGAAGATCACCGGCGCGCTGGAAACCTCCATCGCCTCCATGCTGGTGCGATAGCCGGTGTGGCTGCAGTCGACGATCATGCCGACGCGGTTCATTTCCTGGATCAGCTCAAGACCGAAGAGGCTGAGGCCGCTGTCGGTGCGCTCGTGGCAGCCATCGCCGACCAGGTTCTTCTTGTTGTAGGCCAGCAGCATGTGGCGCACGCCGAGATCGTAGAACAGGCCCACCATGTCGATGTTGCCGGCGATGGCGTTGGTGCCCTGCAGGTTGAAGGAGAGCGCCAGCAGCCCGTCGCGTTGGGCGGTCAGGATGTCGTCGACCGTCTGCACCAGGCGGAAGACCTCCGGCTGCATCTGGATCATCCGCCGCTCGTGCGCGCAGCTCGTGAGCACGTCGATCTGCGACTGCACGTCGGCCGCCAGGGTCAGCGAGACGAAGTCGAAGCCGCCGCGCTTCATCCGGTGCAGCGATTCCGCCCGCAGCTCGGCGCGGCCATAGCGGGTCCAGGGCATGGTCATGTCGCACACGAGCGCGGCTTCGTGCAGCGGCCGCGCACGCCGGGTAGCTTCGGCAGTCATGGAAAAGGTCTCCGGCCAAAGGTGCGGTGGCGCCGCCCGGCGGCGGCGCCACACGATCGTTCCAGCTACTTCCAGGCGTAGAGATAGAAGCGCGGGATCTCGTCCGCGTAGGGCACGAAGTCGAGCTCGGAGTCCCAGCCATAGCTGCGCACGCCGCTGAACATCGGCAGCCAGTAGGCCTGCTCCGTGATGCGCGCGATCGCCTTGCTGTAGAACTCCTTGCGCTTCGCCGGGTCGGTGCTGGTGTCGGCGGTCTTGAGCCAGCCGGCCACCTCCTCGTCCATGGCGAAGTCGTCCTCGCTGCCCTCGAAGAAGACGCTGATGCTGGCGGCCGCGTCGGCCAGCGAGTAGGAACCCCAGTTGGTCAGGAAGGCCGGCGTCTTGTTCGCCAGCTGGGCGTCGCGGTAGGCCTCCCACGGCAGCCGGTGCAGCGTCGACTTGATGCCGACGGCGGCGAGGTAGCCCATGATCGCCTCGGCCTCGTGCGCCGGGGCCTCGGCATAGAGCTCGAGCTGGAAGCCGTCGCCGTAGCCGGCCTCGGCCAGCAGGGCCTTCGCCTTCTCCGGATCGTAGTCGTAGTGCACGGCAGCCGACTGATCGCAGCCGAACTGCAGCGGATGGCAGGGCGTATCGACGACGCGGGCGGCGCCGCCCATCAGGTTGTCGACGATCGACTTGCGGTCGACGGCGTGGTTCAGCGCCGCGCGCACCCGCTGGTCGGTCATCGCTTCCAGGCCGGTCCGGCCGGCCGCGTCGAGACCCATGTAGAAGATGCGCAGCGTCTCGGCCAGCTCGGCGGTGACGCCGGGCGTGCCCTGCAGCTGCGCCACCAGGTCCGGCGTCAGGTCGGCGGTGACGTCGATGCCGCCGGAGATCAGCTCGGCGACCTGCGTCTGGATGTCGGGAATCTCGCGGATCACGACGTTGCCGATCTGCGCCATCCCCTTCGGCCCGCCCCAGTCGTAGGCGTCGTTGCGCGCCAGGGTGTAGCGCTCGCCCGGCTTCATCTCGACCACCTTGTAGGGCCCGGTGCCGACCGGGTTGTTCGACATGCCCTGGGTGCCGACCTCCTTGTAGTACTGGTCGGGATAGATCGGCATGGGCCCGGCGAGGAACTCGATCGCCTGCGGGAAGGGCCCCTTGGTGTGAATCCGCACGGTCCACTGGTCGATCTTCTCGATCGTGTCCATCCAGTTCACGATGCGCTGGAACTTCACCCCGCTCTCGGGCGCCGACACGGTGGTGTAGGTGTAGACCACGTCGTCGGCGTCGAAGGGCTCGCCATTGTGGAAGGTCACACCCTGCCGCAGCGTCAGCTCCAGGGTGGTATCGTCGATCCAGGTCCAGCCGGTGGCCAGGTTCGGCAGGTACTCGCCGCTGTCGGGGTCGCGCTCGATCAGCGTGTCCCACACCATCTTGGTGAACCAGATGCCGGCACGCGTGGCGCCATAGTAGTTGTCGGCATTCACCATCACGCCATCGCCGCCCCAGGCGATCCGCAGGGTGTCGTCGCCCTTGTCGGCCCAGGCCGCCGCCGGCGCCAGGGTCAGGGCGGCGGCGCAGGCAAGGCCGCGCATCGTGTGCTTGATCATTCTCAACTCTCCCAGAAAGTCCTGTTCGACCGCGTCGCCTCGTTCATGAGGTCTAGCCCGATGGTAGAAAGCCCTGATAACAAGTACCAATGCCAATTCGGCAATATTTGATGCCTAAGGAGCATCAATGGCAATCGAGCTGCGCCACCTCAAGGCTTTCCATGCCGTCGCGGAGGAGCTGAACTTCCGCCGCGCCGCGCTGCGCCTCGGCCTTGCCCAGCCGGCGCTGAGCCGCACGATCCGGGCCCTCGAAGCCTCGATGGGGGTGCGCCTCTTCGAACGCTCGACGCGGATCGTCGACCTCACCGAGGCCGGCCGCCACTTCCTGCGCCGCACCCGCGCCCTGCTGCTCGACCTCTCGGACGCCGTGCGCTTCGCCCAGCGCGTGCAGAGCGGCGTCGCCGGCGAGCTGCGGGTCGGCTACAACGACTACGCCATCAACGGCCTGCTGCCGCTGATCGTGCGCCGCTTCCGCGCCCACTGGCCCGATATCGACGTCAGCCTGATCGACGAGACCTCCCCGGCCATGGTGGAGAAGCTGCTCGACGGCAAGCTCGACGTCGGCTTTCACCACGGCGCCCTGCAGCACCGCGACCTCGAGCAGATCGTGGTCCGGCACGAGCGGCTGGTCTGCGTGCTGCCGGCCTCGCACCCGCTGGCCGGCGAGCCGGCCATCTCGGTCCCGACGCTGGCCGGCGAATCCTTCGTCATGGGGTCGATCGAGACCTGGAAGGTCTTCCATGTGGTGCTCAAGGACTTCTGCCGGCCCTACGGCGTCGAGCTCCGCATCATCCAGGAGGCCGTCCACAGCGACGGCATCCTCGGGCTGGTGGCCGCCGGTCTCGGCATCTCGCTCTACGTCGACGCCGAATGGATCCACGCCATCCGCGGCGTCGTCGTCCGGCCACTGCGCGAGGAGCCGCCGCAGATCGAGACGCGGGCAAGCTGGCGGCGCGACCACGGCAACGCGCCGGCGCTCAGGCGCTTCGTCGAGGAGATCGCCAAGGTCGTCGCCGAAGAGGGGGACGAATACCGCTTCCGCTACGAACCGCTTGATCCATGACGCGCCCGCGGGCGTAAATGGGTGATGAAACTGCGGCATGTCGCGGCCCTCTGCGGCCTCATCCTGGGATTGGTCATGAACGGCAAGAGCGGACTGGCGACCGGCGAAGGCCTGCCGCTCGACTGGCAGGCGGTCGAACTGCCGGCACTCGAGGGCGGCGCCCTCGACCCGGCGCAGCTCGAAGGCAAGGTGGTGCTGCTGGTCAACACCGCCTCCTTCTGCGGATTCACCCCGCAGTACGAGGGCCTGCAGGCGCTGTGGCAGCGCTACCGCGACCAGGGGCTGGTGGTGCTCGGCGTGCCGGCCAACGACTTCGGCGCGCAGGAGCCCGGCAGCGAGGAAGAGATCAAGCGCTTCTGCGAGGGCACCTACCGCGTCGACTTCCCGATGCTGACCAAGCAGACGGTGGTCGGCGACGGCGCCCACCCGCTCTATCGCTGGGCCGCCGCCCAGACCGGCCCCGCCGGCCTGCCGAAGTGGAACTTCCACAAGCTGCTGATCGGCCGCGATGGCCGCCTCGTCGGCTGGTACGCCACCACGGTGAAGCCGGGCGACCCCGCACTCGCCGAGGCGATCGAGGCGGCGCTGGCGGCGCCGGCCTCCTAGGCCGGCCGTCGCCTGCGCTTCGCCCGCCCCTACTCCGCCGCCGCCTTCACCGGCTCCTGGCGTTCCGCCGCCGGGCCGTAGCCGCCGCCTGACGGCGTCTCGATGACGAAGACGTCGCCGGGCTGCATCTCGGCCTGGCCGGTGGCCTGCAGCTCGACCCGGCTGCCGTCGCTGCGCTCCACCCAGTTGCGGCCGAGGCGCCCGTTCTCGCCGCCCTGCAGGCCGAAGGGCGGGATGCGGCGGTGGTTGGCCAGGATCGCCGCGGTCATGCCCTCGAGGAAGCGGACGCGGCGGATGGTGCCGTCGCCGCCGACCCACTTGCCCTTGCCGCCGGAGCCGCGGTTGATGCGGAACTCCTCCAGCAGCACCGGGAAGCGGAACTCCAGGACCTCCGGGTCGGTGAGGCGCGCATTGGTCATGTGGGTGTGCACCGCCGAGGTGCCGTCGAAGCCGGGGCCGGCGCCGGAGCCGCCGCAGATCGTCTCGTAGTACTGGTACTTCTCGCTGCCGAAGGTGAAGTTGTTCATCGTGCCCTGCGCCGCCGCCAGCACGCCGAGTGCGCCATAGAGGCAGTCGGTGATGCACTGGCTGGTCTCGACGTTGCCGGCGACCACGGCGGCCGGATAGACCGGGTTCAGCATCGAGCCTTCCGGAATGATCAGCTGCAGCGGCTTCAGGCAGCCCTCGTTCATCGGGATCTCGTCCTCCACCAGCGTACGGAAGACATAGAGCACGGCGGCGCGGCAGACCGCCGAGGGGGCATTGAAGTTGGTCGGCCGCTGCGGGCTGGTCCCGGTGAAGTCGATGACCCCGGAGCGGGCTTCCTGGTCGATCGAGACCGCCACCTTGATGACCGAGCCGTCGTCCATCTCGTAGGCGTAGGAGCCGGACTTCAGCACGCCGAGCACGCGGCGCACCTGCTCCTCGGCATTGTCCTGCACGTGCAGCATGTAGGCCTGCACCACCGGCAGGGAGAAGTGGCGCACCATGCGGCCCAGCTCCTGCACGCCCTTCTCGTTGGCGGCGATCTGCGCCTTCAGGTCGGCGACGTTCTGGTAGGGGTTGCGCGCCGGGTACTTGCCGCTGCGCAGCAGCGCCTCGATCTCGCTCTCCAGGAAGCGGCCGCGGTCGACCAGTTTCACGTTGTCGATCAGCACGCCCTCCTCCTCGACGTGGGTCGAGTTGGGCGGCATCGAGCCCGGCGTGATACCGCCGATGTCGGCATGGTGTCCGCGGCTGCCGACATAGAAGAGGACGCTCTCCCCCGCCTCGTCGAACACCGGGGTGATGACGGTGATGTCGGGCAGGTGGGTGCCGCCGGCATAGGGGGCGTTCAGCACGTAGACGTCGCCCGGCCGCATCTCGGCGGCGCGGTTGCGGATCACCGTGCGCACCGACTCGCCCATCGAGCCGAGGTGGACCGGCATGTGCGGTGCGTTGGCGATCAGGTTCCCCTCGGCGTCGAAGATCGCGCAGGAGAAGTCCAGCCGCTCCTTGATATTCACCGAATAGCTGGTGTTCTCCAGGGTCGAGCCCATCTGCTCGGCGATCGACATGAAGAGGTTGTTGAAGACCTCCAGCATCACCGGATCGACCTGCGTGCCGACGGCGAAGGCGCGCCGGGCGGCGACGCGGCGGGTCAGCACCAGGTGACCGGCCGCGGTCATCTCGCCCTGCCACTCCGGCTCGATCACGTTGGTCGAGTTGGCCTCGATGACGATGGCGGGGCCGACCACCTTGGCACCGGCGGCCAGGCGGTCACGGTCGTACAGCGGCGCCTCGTGCCAGCCGCCGCCGGAGAAGAGCTGCGTGGTGGCCAAGGGCACCGGCTCGAGACCGGCGTCCGGGGTGGTGAAGGCAGCCTCGCTGGAGACGCCGGTGGAGCCGACCACCTCGACCGAGACGGCCTCGACGATCAGGCGCTTGCCCTCGACCACGAAGCCGTAGCGCTGGCGGTGCAGCCGCTCGAAGTCGGCCACGATCTCCTCCAGGCTGCCGAAGCCGGCGACCAGCGCCGAATCGGTGCCCTCGTAGCGCAGGTGAACGCGCTTCAGCACGGTGATCTCGGCCGGCGCGATGCCCTGCGCCGCCACCTCGGCCTGCGCCTCCTCGACCAGCGGCCGATAGACCGCCTCGAGCCCCGCCAGGCTCTCCTCCAGCGCTGCCTCGACCGCCTTCTCGCGCAGCGCGCGGATGTCGGCCAGACCCATGCCATAGGCCGAGAGCACGCCGGCATAGGGGTGCAGGAAGACCTTGGTCATGCCGAGCTGGTCGGCCACCAGGCAGGCGTGCTGCCCGCCGGCGCCGCCGAAGCACTGCAGCGTGTAGTCGGTGACGTCGTAGCCGCGCGCCACCGAGATCTCCTTGATCGCATTGGCCATGTTGGCGACCGCGATGGTCAGGAAGCCCTCGGCCACCGCCGCCGGGCTCTTCGCCTCGCCGGTCGCCGCCTCGATCTCCTTGGCCATGGCGGCGAACTTCTCGCGCACCACGGCGACGTCGAGCGCCTGGTCGGCCTTGGGGCCGAAGACCCGCGGAAAGTGCTCCGGCACCACCTTGCCCAGCATGACGTTGCAGTCGGTGACCGCCAGCGGCCCGCCGCGGCGGTAGCAGGCCGGGCCGGGGTTGGCGCCGGCGCTGTCCGGGCCGACGCGGAAGCGGGCGCCGTCGAAGTGCAGGATCGAGCCGCCGCCGGCGGCCACGGTGTTGATGCGCAGCATCGGCGCGCGCATCCGCACGCCGGCCACCTGGGTCTCGAAGGCGCGCTCGTACTCGCCGGCGTAGTGCGACACGTCGGTCGAGGTGCCGCCCATGTCGAAGCCGATGATGCGGTCGAAGCCGGCCATCTCGGCGGTGCGCACCGCGCCGACGATGCCGCCGGCCGGCCCGGAGAGGATGGAGTCCTTGCCCTGGAAGAAGCGCGCGTCGGCCAGTCCGCCGTTCGACTGCATGAACATGAGGCGCGCGCCGCCCAGCTCGCCGGCCACCTGCTCGACATAGCGCCGCAGGATCGGCGAGAGGTAGGCATCGACCGTGGTGGTGTCGCCGCGGCTGACGATCTTCATCAGCGGCGAGGTCTCGTGGCTGGTGGAGACCTGGGTGAAGCCGATGCGCCGCGCGATCGCGGCCACCGCCTTCTCGTGCTCGGGAAAGCGATAGGCGTGCATCAGCACGATGGCCACGGAGCGAAAGCCGCGCTGGAAGGCGGCGCGCAGGTCGCGCTCGGTCGCCGCCTCGTCGAGCGGCCGCTCCAGCGTGCCGTCGGCCAGCACCCGCTCCTCGATCTCCAGGGCCTCCGCATAGACCTGTTCCGGCAGCCTGATGTTGCGGTCGAAGATGCGCGGGCGGGCCTGGTAGCCGATGCGCAGCTGGTCGCCCAGACCGCGGGTGATGGCCAGCAGCGTGCGGTCGCCCTTGCGCTCCAGCAGCGCGTTGGTCGCCACCGTCGTGCCCATCTTCACGTGGTCGATGGCGCTGGCCGGCAAAGGCTGGTCCGCCGCCACGCCCATCAGGTCGCGGATGCCCTGGATCGCCGCGTCGGGATAGATCTCCGGGTTCTCCGACAGCAGCTTGTGGGTGGTCAGCGTGCCGTCGGGCCGCCGGGCCACGATGTCGGTGAAGGTGCCGCCACGATCGATCCAGAACTGCCAACGGCCAGTCATCTCTGCGCTCCCGGGAAAAGGCCCAAGGCCCTTTCGTGGCGCCGCGCCCCGGGCTTGTCAACTCGCCGCAGGGGCCCTGCCGGACCTTTCCTGGCGCACCGCAGCGTGGCATGACAGGGGCATGAGCATCTGGGGCAAGATTCTCGGCGGCGCCGCCGGCTTCGCGCTCGGCGGCCCGCTGGGCGCGCTGATCGGCGGGCTGGCCGGCCATGCGGTCGACACCATGACCGACGAGACCGCCTTGCTGCGGCAGGAGGGCGACGGCGAGCCGCAGCGGCCGGACGGCACCCGCCAGGTCGCCTTCACCGTCGGCGTCATCGTGCTCGGCGCCAAGATGGCGAAGGCCGACGGCCGCGTCACGCCCGAGGAGATCCGCGCCTTCCGTCAGGTCTTCCACGTGCCGCCCGACGAGGTGAAGAACGTCGGGCGCATCTTCGACCTGGCGCGGCGCGACGCCCAGGGCTACGAGCCCTACGCCCGGCAGATCGGCAAGCTCTTCGAGGGCCACCCGGCGGTGCTCGAGGAACTGATGGACGGGCTTTTCCACATCGCCCGCGCCGACGGCCGCATCGAGGCGCCGGAACTGGCCTACCTGGAGGGCGTCAGCCGCGCCTTCGGCCTGTCGCAGAGCTGCTGGGAGCGGATCAAGGCGGCCAATCTCGGCGACGGCGCGCTTTCCGGCGACGACCCCTTCGCCATCCTGGGGATCGACGCGGCGGCCGACGAGACCACCGCCAAGGCACGGCACCGCAAGCTGGTGCTGGAGCACCACCCCGACCGCCTGGTGGCCGAGGGCATGCCGCAGGAGTTCGTCACAATCGCCGAGCAGAAGCTGGCGCGGATCAATGCCGCCTGGGACGAGCTGAAGCGCCGCAAGGGCTGGCGCTAGAGCGGCTTCTCTGCAGGCCTCAGCAGGCTTCCCGGCCGTCCAGGCGGGGCCGCCGGATTTGGATGCCACCCGCCGGAAGGCCCTTCCCGGCCGGCGGCGACGCGCTATCCTGAGGGCTGCAGTCTGACGGAGAGGGTCATGAGCGAAGCGATGAACTGGAGGACCGATGGCGTGCGCGTGGTCCGCGCCACGGCCCTGGCGCAGGCGATGACCGGGCCGGAGGGCTCCGGCCGCGCGACGGTCTGCGACTTCGCCGGCAGCGGCGGGCAGCAGACCTGGGTCGGCTCGGTCGTGCTGCCGCCCGGTTCCCGCAGCGGCGCGCACCACCATGGGCACCACGAGCTGGCATTGTGCATCGTGCAGGGCAAGGCCGAGATCCGCTGGGGCGAGCGGCTGGAGTTCGTGGCCGTCGCCGACCCAGGCGACTGGATCTACTTCGCGCCCTACGTGCCGCACCAGGAGGCGAACCTGAGCGACAGGGAGACGTTGCAGCTCATCGTCGTGCGCAGCGACACCGCCCGCATCGCCGTGCCCCTGGCCGAGGTCGTCCCGGCCGAGCAACCGGAAACGGTCTACTGAGGCGCCGCGCTCAGCCGCCGATCAGCGCCAGCCACTCTTCCTCGCTCAGCGTCTCGACGCCGAGGTCCCGGGCCTTGGCCGCCTTGGAGCCGGCGTCGGCTCCGACCACCAGATAGTCAGTCTTCTTGGAGACCGAGCCGGCGACCTTGGCGCCGAGCGATTCGGCACGCGCCTTGGCCTCCTGGCGGGTCATCCGCTCCAGCGTGCCGGTAAAGACCACCGTCTTCCCCGCCACGGGGGAATCGGCGGCGCGCTGCTCGGCGTCGGCCACCGAGAGCTCTTCGAGCAGTCGCTCGACCACCGCCAGGTTGTGCTCTTCCTGGAAGAAGCGGCAGAGGTCGTCGGCCACCGACGTGCCGATCTGCTCGATGTTGCAGAGCTCGGCGTAGGCCTCGCCGACCTGCTCCGGCTTCTTCGCCTCGGGTGCCGCGTCACGCTCCGCGGCCGCCTGCAGCATGGCATCGTGCCAGGCCTTCGCGCTGCCGTAGTGCTGGGCGATCAGCTTCGCGGTCGCCTCGCCGACCTGGCGGATGGCCAGCGCGTAGATGAAGCGGTGCAGGGCGATGGAGCGCCGCTCCCGGATGGCGTCGAACAGGTTCTGCGCCGACTTCTCCTTCCAGCCCTTGCGCTTGCGCAAGGGGGTCAGGCTCTCCTTGTCGCGCGCCTCGAGGGTGAAGAGGTCGGCCGGCGTCTTCACCAGGTCCTCGTCGAAGAAGAACTGCACCCGCTCCTCGCCGAGGCCCTCGATGTCGAAGGCCAGGCGGCTGGCGAAGTGGCGGATCTTCTCGACCTGCTGGAAGGGGCAGGCGAGCTCGCCGGAGCAGCGGGCGATGACACCGCCCTCCTCCCGCACCACCGGGGTCTTCAGCGGGCAGGGGCAGCTCCTGGGAAACGCGTAGGGCTGGCTGTCGGCCGGCCGCTTGTCCAGCAGCACCTCGACCACCTGCGGGATCACGTCGCCGGCGCGCTGGATCACCACCTGGTCGCCCTCGCGGGCATCGAGCCGCTCGATCTCGTCGGCATTGTGCAGCGTGGCGCGCTGCACGATGACGCCGCCAACGCCAACCGGCGCCAGGTTGGCCACCGGGGTCAGCGCGCCGGTGCGGCCGACCTGGATGGAGATCTTCTCCAGGGTGGTGATCGCCCGCTCGGCCGGGAACTTGTGCGCGATCGCCCAGCGCGGCGCGCGGCTGACATAGCCCAGGCGCTCCTGCAGCCGGATCGAGTCGATCTTGTAGACGACGCCGTCGATGTCGTAATCGAGGCCGGCCCGCCGCTCGCCGATGTCGCGGTAGAAGGCCAGCGTCTCCCCCGGCCCGGCACAGCGCCGGACCAGCGGGTTGATCGGCAGGCCCCAGTCCTTCACCGACTGAAGGAACTCCCACTGCGTCTCCCACGGCCGCTCGGAGACTTCGCCCCAGGTGTAGACGAAGAGCTTCAGCGGCCGGCTGGCGGTGATGGCGGCGTCGAGCTGGCGCAGCGACCCGGCGGCGGCATTGCGCGGATTGGCGAAGAGCTTGCCGCCGGCCTCCTGCTGGCGCTGGTTCAGCGCCAGGAAGTCCTGCTTCGCCATATAGACCTCGCCGCGCAGCTCCAGGGTCTCCGGCTGCGAGCCGGTCAGGCGGCGCGGCAGCTCGTCCAGCGTCTGCAGGTTGGCGGTGACGTTCTCGCCCTCGAAGCCGTCGCCGCGCGTCGCGCCCTGGACGAAGCGTCCCCGCTCGAAGCGCAGCGCGATGGAGAGCCCGTCGATCTTCGGCTCGGCCACCACGCGCTCGGCGTCCGCAGCGTCGCTGCCGAGGAAGCGGCGCACCTTCTGGAAGAACTCGGCAACGTCCTCCTCGGCGAAGGCGTTGTCGAGCGAGAGCATCGGCACCGGGTGCCGCACCTTGCCGAACTTCTCCGCCGGCTTGGCGCCGAGCGACCTGGAGGGGCTGTCGTCGCGCACCAGGGCGGGAAAGCGCGCCTCGATGGCGAGATTGCGTTGGCGCAGCGCGTCGTACTCGGCATCGGTGACCGTCGGCTGGTCGTCCTGGTAGTAGCGCCGGTCGTGGCCGGCGATCTCCGCGGCCAGACGTTCCAGCTCGGCCTTGGCCGCCGCCTCCGAAAGGTCCTCCACCGCCACCGGCGGCTGCTTCGACGACGCCATCACGCACTCTCCAGCAGCTTGGCGGCGGCCTGCCGCGCCTCGTCGGTGATTTCGGCGCCAGCCAGCATGCGGGCGATCTCCTCCTGCCGCTCCTCGGCCCGCAGCGCCGCCACCTCGGTCGCGGTGCCGGCACCGTCGCTCAGCTTGGCGACGCGCCAGTGGTGGCCGCCGCGGGCCGCGACCTGCGGCGAGTGGGTCACGACCAGGACCTGGCGGCTCTCGGCCAGGCGGGCGAGCCGCTCGCCCACCGCCGCCGCCGTGGCGCCGCCGATGCCGGCATCGACCTCGTCGAACACCAGGGTGCCCTGCGTGCCCAGCGCCGCCAGCACCACCTTCAGCGCCAGCAGGAAGCGCGCCAGCTCGCCACCCGAGGCGATCTTGCCCAGCGGGCCGGGAGCGGTGCCGGGATTGGTGGCGACCAGGAACTGGATGCGTTCGCCGCCGTCGACGCCCCAGGCCTCCTCGGGCAGCGCCTCCAGGCTGGTCAGGAACCGCGCCTTCTCCAGCTTCAGCGGCGCCAGTTCGCGGTTCACCGCGGCGTCGAGCCGGCCGGCCGCCGCCCGCCGCTTGTCTCCCAGCGTCCGCGCGGCGGCGCGGTAGGCGCGCTCCGCCGCCGCGGAGGCCTCGCGCAGCCGCTGCAGATCCTCGACGCCGCCCTCCAGCGAGGCCAGGCGCTCGGCCAGCGCCAGGTGCAGCGCCGGCAGGGCGCCGACCTCGACCCCATGCTTGCGCGCCAGGTCCTTCAGCGCGAAGAAGCGCTCCTCGACCCGCTCCAGCCGGCCGGGGTCGAGGTCGGTGTCGTTGGAGAGCGTATCGATCTGGCGCGTCACCTCGGTGGTCTCCGCCAGCGCCCGGTCGAGCGCCTCCACCAGAGGATCGAGGCGCCCGCCAGCGCGCTCCGCCTGGCGATCCAGCGCCTTCAAGGCCGCCGCCAGGCCGGCCTCCGCGCCACCGCGGCCGGCGAGCGCCTGGCGTGCCTCGGACAGGGCCTCGAGGATCTTGCCGCGGTGCATCAGCAGCTGACGCTCCTCGGAGAGCGCCTCCTCCTCTTCCTGCGCCGGCGCCAGCAGCTCGATCTCGCCCACCGCGTGGCGCAGCCACTCCTCGTCGCGCCGCGCCTCCGCCAGCCGCCGCTCGGCCTCGGCCACCGCCTCGCGGGCGGCCCGCCAGTCGCGCCAGAGGCCCGCCAGAGCGGCGGCCTCGGCCCCCACGGCGGCATAGGCATCGAGCAGCTGGCGATGCGAGGCGGCATCCATCAGGCCGCGGTTCTCGAACTGGCCCTGCACCTCGACCAGCAGATCGCCGACCTGACGCAACAGTCCGACCGAGACCGGCTGGTCGTTGACGAAGGCACGGCTGCGGCCATCGGCTGCCAGCACCCGGCGCAGCACCAGGGCCTCCCCGGGCTCCTCCGGGGCGAGGCCCTCCAGGCCCTGGTCGGCCAGGAGCGCGCGCACGGGATGGTCGTCGGGCAGCAGGAAATCGGCGGCGACGCTTGCCTGCTCGGCGCCCTGGCGGACCAGCCGGGCATCGGCGCGCGCGCCCAGCGCCAGGCCCAGGGCATCGAGCAGGATCGACTTGCCGGCGCCGGTCTCGCCAGTCAGCACCGAGAGCCCCGGACGGAAGTCCAGGGCCATGCGCTCGATCAGCACAACGTCTCGAATCGCCAGGCTCGACAGCATGGCGTGGATGATACCCTCAGAAGGGCCAGATCGATCCGATCCAAGAATCGGAGACCTTGGCTGGTCGCAGGTCGACGCCGGTCAACAGATAGTAACTGTCTGCGTACCAGTCGCTCCCGGGGAAGTTATAGCCGAGCACCGCGGCCGTGGCCTGCGCCTCGCCGGCGATGCCGACCGCCAGGTAGCACTCGACCAGGCGGTGCAGCGCCTCGGGCACGTGCGAGGTGGTCTGATAGTCCTTCACCACCACGCGGAAGCGGTTGATCGCCGCCAGGTAGTCGCCATGACCCTGGTAGTAGCGGCCGACCTCCATCTCCTTGCCGGCCAGATGGTCGAGCGCGAGATCCCGCTTCAGCCGGGCATCGCGGGCGTAGCTGGTCTCCGGAAAGCGGCGGACCACGTCGTCCAGCGAGGCCAGGGCGAGTTCCGTCATCTTCTGGTCGCGGCCGACATCGGAAATCTGCTCGTAGTAGCAGAGCGACTTCAGGTAGTAGGCGTAGGCGATGTCCTCGGAGCCGGGATGCAGGTCGATGAAGCGGTCGAGCGAGTTGATGGCGTCGCTGTAGGCATTGTCGAGATAGTAGGCATAGGCCGCCAGCAGCTGCGCCTTGGGCGCCGCAGCCGAATAGGGATGCTGCCGCTCGACCTCGTCGAAGTACTGCGACGCCAGCCGGTAGTCGCCGGCCTGCATCGAGTTGAGGCCGGCGTCGTACAGCTCTTCCGCCGAACGCTCCTCGTAGGGCAGCGCATCGTCGCTGCCGCCACCGCAAGCGGCGAGGCCGACGACGAGAAGAAGCATCGCAAACCGCGACTAACC